>DASVTS010000038.1:0-31608 GCA_036387455.1 Pyrinomonadaceae bacterium
CAGGACGAGCCCGCCCGACGCCGCGAGCACCGCGCGCCCCTTGACGCGCACGCGCACGAGCCAGAGCAGCAGAGCCCCGAACGACATCGCGCCCAGGTAGCCGGCGCTGGAGACGAGCAGGCGCGAGAAGGTGCCGCCGCCGGCCGAGTAGACCAGCCCGCTCCCGTCGGCCGAGACCGACAAACTGCGCACCGAGTTCCCCGTCAGCAGCGCGGCCAGCGCGTGCCCGCCCTCGTGGATGAAGGTGACGAAGATGCGGAACGGGTAGGTCAGGAACTCCGCGTAAGGGAGGTACCAGAGGAGGACGCTGAGCGCCGTCGCCATCAGCAGCGTCGTGACCTGCGGGCGCGCGTCGTGTGCGATTTTAAAGTTCATCGGTAAGTCTCCGGTGCGGGCGTGTCTCACTCTCACCCCAACTGATACGCCATTCTAACCCGGCGCGTTCGCGGAAAGAAAGGCCGGGAAAGCAGTAGGCAGATGGCAGATGGCAGTAGGCAGTCGCTCCGCGTTAAGGAAGTTGAAGAATTAACCCGAAGTCCTCAACAGCGGAGCTTTCGGGTTAAACCGGCCTTGTTGAAATAAGGGCTTTCAACTGCCTACCGCCCTCTGCCTACTGCCTTCTCCACGGCCCCGACTTGCCGCCGGTCTTCTCTTCGAGGCGGACGTCGGTGATGGTCATCCCTTTCTCGACCGCCTTGCACATGTCGTAGACGGTGAGGGCGGCGACCGCGGCGGCCGTCAAAGCCTCCATCTCGACGCCGGTCTGCGCCGTCGTCGCGGCCTCGGCCAGGAGGTGTACGCCGTCGTCGCGCAGCTCCGCCCGGACGTCGGCGTGGGTGAGCGGGAGCGGGTGGCAGAGCGGGATGAGGTCGGCCGTGCGCTTGGCGGCCATGATGCCGGCGATGCGCGCGGCCTCCAGCGGGTCGCCCTTCGGCGTGCGGTGCTCGCGCACGGCCCGGACGGTCTCCGGCGACATCAGCACGCGCGCGGACGCCACGGCGCGGCGCGCCGTCTGCGCCTTCGCGCTCGTGTCCACCATCGCCACGCGCCCCTCTTCGTCTACGTGTGAAAGGTCACTCATGGCCGCCTATTTAACCACACGTCAGCCGGGGAGCCGGACGACGCCGACGACGGCGCCCGCGTCGAACTCCTCCCCGGCCGGGACGACGACGAGCGCCGTGGCGCGCGCGAAGGCGACGAAGTCGGACGAGCCGCCCCACTTCAAAGGCTCCGCGAGCAGGCGCCCGTCGGCGTCGGTCTTGAGCGCCGCGGGCAGGTAGCTCGCGCGCCCGGCCGCGCCCTTCAACGGGCGCGAGAGGACGGCCCGCTCCTCCGCGGGCGCGGCGTCGCGCGCGCCCTGCATGCGGCGCAGCGCCGTGCGCGCGAAGAGGTGGAAGGTGACGCTGACCGAGACGGGGTTGCCGGGCAGCCCGAAGACGAGCGCCCCGCCGGGCAGGCGCGCGAAGACGGTCGGCTTGCCCGGGCGCAGGGCGACGCGCTCGAAGAAGACCTCGGCGCCGAGCGCGTGCAGCGCCGCCTTCGTGAAGTCGTAGCGCCCCATCGAGACGCCGCCCGAGAGCACCAGCACGTCGGAACGCGCGGCCGCCGCCCCGACCTCCCGCCGCAGCAGCTCGGGGTCGTCGCCCGCGAAGGGGAGTCGCTCGACCTCGGCGCCCGCCAGCCGCGCGTAGGCCGCGAGCGAGTAGCTGTTCGAGTCTCGTATCTGGTCCTGCCCCGGCCGCTCGCCCACGGGCACCAGCTCCGTCCCCGTCGCCAGCACGGCCACCCGCGGGCGCCTGCCGACGGGAACCTCGGCGTAACCGAAGGACGCGAGCACGGCGGAGCGCGCCGCGTTAATCTCCTCGCCGGCTTCGAGCACGCGCTCGCCCTTCGTGATTTCGCTCGCGCGCGGGACGTAAAACTGCCCCGGCGCGGTCGCGCGTTCGACCTCGACGAGCGCGCCGTCTTCGAGCTCGCGCGTCAGCTCGACCTGCTGCACGGAGTCGGCGCCCGCGGGCAGCGGCGCGCCGGTCATAATCCTCACGGCCTCGCCCGGCCCTACGCGCCCGCGCCAGCCGCTCCCGGCCGCCGCCTCGCCGACGACGCGCAGGCGCGCCGGCGTCTCGCGCAAGTCCGCGGAGCGCACGGCGTACCCGTCCATCTGCGCGCGGTCGAACGGCGGCAAGTCCGTGTCCGCGAAGACGTCCTCCGCCAGCACGCGCCCCGCCGCCGCGTCGAGCGCCACGCGCTCCGCGCCCGGCGTCCCCGCCTGCCCGAGCACGATGCCGACGGCCTCCGCGACAGGAATCATGCGAGACGTCATTCCTTAACTTTTTTCGGCGCGTCCTTGTGGAAGCCCTCGAAGAGGGTGCCGCCGAAGGGTTCGAGCATCTCCGCGACGAGCGCGGCGGCGGGCTCCGGGCGCTTCTCCGTGAAGAGCGCGTCGAACGCGCGGAGGAACTTCTCGGCGAAGGCGGCGTCCGTCTGCCGCAGGCGGCGCGGGACGGTCTTGCTGTGCGCCGACCAGAGCCCGCGCGCGCGGAAGTAGAACTCGGCCGCGTCCTGGTAGAGCCAAACGCCCGTCGCCAGAAGCTCCTCGGGCGAGCGCGGGAACTTCATGTCGTCGAGCCAGTCCGTCAGGCGGTAGCGCCAGAGCGTCAACTCCTCCACGTCCCACGCGGGCGGCCCGGCCTCCATCAACTCGCGGGCGCGCCGCTTGAGCGCGGCGGAGAACTCGCTCGCCGCCGGCACCTCCACGCCCTCGCCCACCATGCTCATCAGCGCCGGCAGGCCACGCACCCTGTCCGCCTCGAAGAACTCCTCCAGCGTCTCCGGGTCGTGCACGAACGACTCCACCGGCCACCCCGCGTGGACGAAGGCCTCCCGGTACGCGTTCGGCAGACGCTCGTACACCACCACCAGGTCCAGGTCCGACGCCGGCGTCGCCTCCCCCCGCATCACCGACCCGCCCAAAAACACCACCCGCGCCCCCGCATACCTCTCCCGCCAGACCCCGCGCGCCGCCTCGACAGGTGAAACCCTGGAAGTGTTCATGAAGATAGTCAACCGCCGCGCACTTTCAAGGGAATTGACGGCCCCCGGCGGAGTTGATTTCCCGAATTGCTCTCCGGGCCTCCGTCCGGATTGGGTTCGTAATCTGGTTGCCGGTCTCCGCCGTCACCCTCTGCGGCTCAGTCCTCATGACCTGGCCCAGTACCTGTAGCGACTCGGCGTCGCCCACCGCCCCGAGCGAGCGGACGGCCTGTAGCTTGACGACGAAATTATAGTCGGCGGTGGCCTGCTCCAGCGTCCGCCTGATCTGCTCGCGGTTTTCGGCCCGCAGGCCGCCCGGCTCCCGTAGCTCATGTTCCAGCACCAGACCGAGTACGGCCAGGGCGTTTCGCCTTTCTTCGGGCCGGGGGCTGACGGCCATCTGCTGCATGGTCGGGACTACCGCATCCCCGTAGCCGGCCAGCTTTTTAGCGAAAGCCGAGTCGGGGTTGTAAGAGCTTCGCGCGAGCACTTCCAGCGTGGCCGAGTCCGCGGGGTCGGCAATTAAATCAATGGTTTCGGAGAGGGGCCCGTAATAATACTCGGTGTAGTCTTCGCCGAAACCCGGCCTGTTCGCCACCCCCCCGTTCTCCTCAAGCGACGTTTTGATGATCTTATTCTCCCTGTCCAGCACTCCGACGAGGGCGCGCCTCACCTCGTCAGACCGCAGGGCCGCCGGGTTGTCTTTGAGACTCACGACGGCGTCCGACCGCTCGTGCCAGTCTTCGGATTGCAGTTTTGCTATCAGCGCGCCGAACTCGGTGCTTTGAGGTTGGAACCGTGTGTTCACCTCTTTGCGCGCGGCCGGCGAACAGGCCGCGCCCAAAGAGGCGGCGAGTAGGGCAAGCCCGAATACCAATTTCGCCATCAGACATCCTCCCCTCACGGCAAATATTACCACCTGGAAGGGCACGGGCCGCGCCAGTCAACGTGCACGTGCCCCACGCCGCTCACGTCGAGCGGCTCGACACACGCGTTAGACCCCTTCGCGTGGTCGTGGAGAACCTGCCAGGTCGTCTCCGTGCTGGCTATGTCGGCGGCCGTGCCGTACATGTGCTGGCTCTGCCTGGCCGCGCCGGTAATCCCGGCGTTGTGTCTGGGGTTCCGGTAGCCGCTGTTGATCCTGAGGGGCGCGTCGCCGTTCCTCGCGCGGATGTTCTCCAACCCCCGCAGCAGGTCGCCCCGGAGTATGGCCCACGGGAAATCGCCGCCGTTCAGCTCGGCGAAAGTGAAGTGTTCGCTGTGCGCGTCCCGTGTGAAGTCTACGCAGACGGGGCGGAGGTTCACGCGGTAGGTCGTGTATTCGACAATGAGGGTGTCGCGCTCGTCGTTGCACGGCGCCGCGGACTCCGCCCGTGCGACGTGCGGCGCCGCCTGCCGGGCGAGGAGATAAACGGCCGCCACGCCCAAGACAGCGAGAGACGTCAATCGCTTCATACCGCACTCCTTTCAGCGTAAGCATGAAGTTATGTGAAGCGTCGTTGACGGCATGCGGCCTCTTGCCCGGTGCGGCCGGGCCGACGAATCTCCGGCGGGACGAGAGCCAGCCCGCGACGGCCGTATTGAGGGCGGCCTGCTGCAATACCAATTTATACGGGGTCGGGAGGTCAGTCTGTGCTCGTGCGAGGCCGAGCGCTAAGGGTGCCGACCGCTTGCAGCATGGCGGCCTCCTGAGAGCCAGCGCGGGCTCAGCCTGCGTGGGCTGTTAGGCCGGAAGACGGGCGCGCAGCCGTAACGACGCGCTTGAGAACCGGCGGAACTCTAGGGCCGGTTCGACCCGGTGTCAAGCCTTCGTTCGAGCGGCAGACCGTGGGACTTATCGCGGGGTAACTCGCCGAAAGGCAGGGCGCAAATTGAGGTGCGGGCTCCGAAAACACGAACAGCCGCCCTTTCGGACGGCTGCAAGTGCCTCGTGTGCCACAAGAAAGTGGCGGAGCCGACGGGACTCGAACCCGCGACCTCCGACGTGACAGGCCGGCGTTCTAACCAACTGAACTACGACTCCGCGAGAACCCTTAAATTTTCAAGGTCGGCGCGCATGTGGTAGGCACGGAGGGATTCGAACCCCCAACCTCCACCTTGTAAGGGTGGCCGTCTACCGTTGACATACGTGCCTGTAAAAGAACCGCCTTAACCGAGACCAAATTTAAGCAAAGAGAGCCCGTCTGTCAAGCGCCCCGCGCACCCCGCCCGCGAGAAATCCTCGGCCGGGGTTTGCGCCGTACCTGCTTATGTGTTATCTCCCTTCGCCCGTGGGCGGGGCCGCCGCCCCGCACGAACTTTAAGGAGGACCCGCACATGACCCTTCGGCGCTCAACCCTCGTCTCGCTCGCGGCCCTGTTGCTGTCCGCGTCCCTCCCGCCCGCGGGCGTCGCGCAAGGCCCGGCCGCCGACGCCGCGGTCGGGCGCATCGTCGGCGAGGTCTTCGCCGCGGGGCGGCACGCGGATTACGTCTCCGCGTTGGCGGACGAAATCGGCAGCCGGCTGACGGGCTCCGACGGCTCGCGCCGCGCGGAGGAGTGGGCCGAGGCCGAGATGAGGCGGCTCGGGCTCTCGAACGTCAGGCGGGAGCCGTTCCGTATGGCCGCGTCTTGGGAGCGGGGGACGGCTTCCGCCTCGCTCGTCTCGGGCGCGGGCGGGCGCCCGCTGGGCGTCGCCTCCTACACCTGGGCGCCCGGCACCGGGGGCGCCGTAGAGGGCGAGCTGTTGGACGTAGGCGCGGGCCGCCCCGAGGACGTGGCGCGCGTGGCGGCGCGTGTGAAGGGCCGTGTCGCGCTCGTCGTGCCGGAGGGCGCGGACCTGCCGGCCGTCATCTACAACTTCTACCGCGCGCCGGGGCTCGTGGGCGAGCTGAAGCAGGCGGGCGCGCTCGCCGTCCTCATCGCGGCCGACAAGCCGCACACGCTGCTCTACACCTCGCCGGTGGACTTCAACGCCGCGGGGCGCCTCGCGGCGCTGCCCACGCTCTCCCTGGCGCGCGAGGACGTGGGGCTCCTGCGCCGCCTCCTCGGGCAGGGGCCGGCGCCGCGCGTGCGGCTCGACGTGCGCAACAAAGTGGGGCCGGCCTTCGAGGCGACGAACGTCGTCGGCGAGCTGCCGGGCTCAGACCTCGCGCGCGAGCTGGTCGTCGTCGGCGCGCACCTCGACTCGAACGACCTCGGGCCGGGCGCGCTCGACAACGCCGCGGGCTGCGGGGCGGTGCTGGAGGCCGCGCGCGCGTTTAGGGCGCTGGGCCTGAAGCCGCGGCGCACCATCCGCTTCGTGCTGTGGACGGGCGAGGAGGAGGGGATGGTCGGCTCCATCGCTTACGTCGAGCGCCACCGCGCCGAGATGGACGCGACGGTGGCGGCGCTCGTGATGGACATCGGCGCGGGGCGCCCCATGGGCTGGTTCTCGATGGGGCGCACCGACCTCGACGCGGAGATAGGCGAGCTGTCGCGGCCGCTCGCGCGGTTCGGGGAGTTCACGGTCGAGCACGCGGCGTTCGCCGCCACCGACAACGCGCCCTTCATGGCCGAGGGCGTGCCCAACCTCATCCTCTTGCAGGACGAGGCGCCCTACTTCCCCGTCCACCACACCGCCGCCGACACGCCCGACAAGATAGACGCGCGCGACTACGCCTCGGCGGTGGCGACGCTCGCGGCGACGGCCTACCAGATCGCCGACCGCCCCCGCCGCTTCGGCCGCCGCCTCACCCGCGAAGAGGTCAAACGCATCGCCGACGAGACCAAAGTCGGCGACCAGTGGCGCGCGGCGGGAATCTGGAAGTAAGGATGAAGGATGAAGTGAATACCGCTCGAACCTTCATCCTTCATCCTTTCACAAGAGCCAGACTGGCAACTCCCGGGGCTCGGGGGAACTCTCACCGGGGTGGGGCGTTTGAAGGGGGGCGGGTGGCTCGGGCGCTTCGCGGCCTTGCGGGGGCGGGGGCGGCCCCTCTTCGCGGCGGCGCTCGGAGATGGGTTTGATGATGACCTCTTCGACCTGTCCGTCGAGCCTTCCGATGACCGGCATCTTCCGTCCTTTCCGTCCGCGCGTGTTTGCGGCTATATTTTACGGCGAAGGTTCCGCCCGCGAGAGTTTAAGACCGTGCTGAAGTTCCCGGCAAGCTTAAAGACGTTCGTCCCCGGAGCGGCCGCCGCGCTGCTCCTCCTGATTTCGGCCGACGCCCCGCCCGGCCGGGCGCAGGTGCGGGAGGAGACCTACCAGCGCCCGCGCCGCGTCTCGCCGGCGCCGACGCCCGCCCCCGCGCCGCCCGCGGGCGCGAAGGCCCCGCAGAAGAGCGCGGCGCCCGCGGCCGAGGAGGTGGACGAGGACGACGTCGTCCGCATCGAGACGCAGCTCGTCTCCGTCCCGGCCGTCGTCACCGACCGCGCGGGGCGGCCCCTGACGGGCCTGACCGCCTCCGACTTCCAGGTCTTCGAGGACGGCCGGCCGCAGAAGATTGCCAACTTCTCGACGACCGAGGCGCCCTTCGAGGTCGCGCTCCTCTTAGACACCTCGGGCTCGACGCGCGAGGACGTCGGGCTCATCCGCCGCGCGGCGCTCGAATTCATCGAGGCGCTCCGGCCCGGCGACCGCGTCGCCGTCCTCGCCTTCAACCCGAAGAAGGAGGGGAACGACTCGCTCGCCACCGTCGAGCTGAAGTCGCCGCTCACGGACGACCGCGACCTCCTGCGCGACGCCGTCGAGAGCGTCGGCGCGTCGAACGGCACGCCCTTCTACGACAGCCTGGAGAAGGTCGCCCGCGACGTCTTCCGCGACAGGCCGACCGAGCAGACCCGCGGGCGGCGCGCGCTCGTCGCGCTCACCGACGGCGTGGACTCCGCCAGCGAGTCCGACTTCGAGGAGGCGCGCGAGCAGTTGAAGCGCGCCGGGCTCCTCGCCTACTTCGTGCAGGTCAACACGGAGGACTACGTCGAGGAGCGGCTGATGCAGGACTGCGAGGACGACGGCGCGCTGCGGCTCTCGCGCACGCAGCTCCAGCGCTACCGCCGCGTCATCGCGCCCGGGGCCGCGGCCGAGGACTTCTCGAACTTCTGCCGCATGGGCCAGTTCGAGCGCATGCACGCCAGCCGCACGCTCTACCGCATGGCGCGCGACGAGATGGCGCGCCTCGCGCGCGAGTCCGGTGGCAAGACCTTCCCCGCCGCCGACCTGCGCGACGCCCGCCGCGCCTTCCGCCAGGTCGCCGAAGACATCGGCACGCAGTACAGCCTCGGCTACTACTCGACCAATACCGCCCGCGACGGCAAGTACCGCAAGATCAGCGTCCAGGTGCGCACCGTCAGGGACGCACAGGTGCGCGCCCGCGAAGGCTACCAGGCGCCGCGGAGCTAGCGGCGCCGTTCACGCTCCGACAACTTTCGGGAGAGGGATGACAAAGGATGACGAATGAAGGGCGCGCGTTCGAGCGCATCACGCTGATCGTGCTCGACAGCCTGGGGATGGGCGAGATGCCGGACGCCGCCGCGTGGGGCGACGCCGGGGCGGACACGCTCGGGCACATCTGCGAGTCGCGCGAGGTGCGTCTGCCGAACCTCGGCGGCTGGGGCCTGGGGAACGTGAGGCCCCTGAGCGGCGTCGCGCCGGCCGCGAGCCCGCGCGGCTCCTACGGCCGCTGCGCGCTGCGGTCGAACGGGAAGGATACGACGACCGGCCACTGGGAGATGGCCGGCATCATCCTTGAGAAGGCTTTCCCCACCTACCCCGGCGGCTTCCCCGAGGACGTCATCGAGCGCTTCGTCGCGCGCGCCGGGGTGCCCGGCATCCTGGGGAACTACCCGGCCTCGGGCACGGAGATCATCAAGGAGCTGGGCGAGGAGCACGTCCGCACGGCCAAGCCCATCGTCTACACCTCGGCCGACTCGGTCTTCCAGATCGCCGCGCACGAGGAGGTCATCCCCGTCGAGCGCCTCTACGAGATTTGCGAGGCGGCGCGCGACCTGCTGCGCGGCGAGCACGAGGTGGGCCGAGTCATCGCGCGCCCGTTCTTAGGCGAGCCCGGCGCCTTCAAGCGCACCGAGAACCGCCACGACTACGCCGTCGCGCCGCCGCGCGACATGCTCCTGCCCGTGCTCTCGGGCGCGGGGCTCGACGTCGTGGCCGTCGGCAAAATCTCCTCCATCTACGACGCGGCGGGCGTCACGCGGGAGCTCCCGGGGAAGAACAACGACCAGTCGATTGACGAGACCATCCGCGCGCTCGGCGACGAGACGCGCGGCCTCATCTTCTCGAACCTCGTGGACTTCGACATGCTCTACGGCCACCGCCGCGACGTGGAGGGCTACGCGCGGGCGCTCGAACACTTCGACTCGCGCCTGCCCGAGATAGAGTCGGCCATGCGCGACACGGACCTCCTCGTCATCACCGCCGACCACGGCAACGACCCGACCTACCGCGGCACGGATCACACGCGCGAGTACGCCCCGCTCCTCGTCTACGGCCCGCGCGCCCGCCGCGGCGTCTCCCTCGGCGACCGCGCCTCGCTCGCCGACATCGGCCAGACCGTCGCCGAAAACTTCGGCCTCAAACTAAAAGCGGGCGAGAGCTTCCTGTCGCAAATCGCCCGCTGAGGCCGGCGCGCGCGGTCGCTCAAAGCGAAGGGGCGGGGAATCACATCCCCGCCCCTTCGAGTTTTAACGCGCGTGTTCTTAACCCCTGAGGCGGAAGTCGAGCCAGCGCTCGCCCGCGAGGGAGAGGCGGAGCGCGGCGTCGCGCGGCGCCGGCTCGGCGCGGAAGGCGGCCGTCCTGCCCGCGTTCTTCTGGAGGCTGCGGTAGACGATTTCGACCCACTGGTCGGTTTTGACGAAGCCCGTGCCCCATTCCTTCCACCTGTCGGGCAGGCCCTCGGCCTTGGCCTGTTCGAGCGTGCGCCCCGCGCGCAGGCGGGCGCGGACGATGTCGGTCGTCTCGACGAGCATCGAGTGGTAGGCGCGCAGGTCTTCGAGCGTCGAGAGCGGGCCGTGCCCCGGGATTATCTTCACGCCCGCGGGCGCCTTCGAGATGATTTCGGCGACGTTGCGCGCGAGCCCCTCGACGCTCCCGCCGTTGTCCACGTCGAGGAAGGGGAAGCGGCCGGCGAAGAAGTCGTCGCCCATGTGGATGACGTTCGAGCCGGTGAAGTAGATGACGCTGTCGCCGTCCGTGTGCCCCGCGGGGAAGTGGACGGCGCGCACCTCCTCGCCGTTGAAGTGGACGGAGACGGCCGTCTCGTAGGTGACGACGGGCAGCCCCTCCTTCGGGAGCGGCTTGTAGGTCTCGCCGAGCACGCGCGTCTCGATTGACAGGCGGCGGCGCACGTTGGCGTGCGCGACGATGAGCGCCTCGCGGCCGAAGACGGGGTTGGCGTGCGTGTGGTCGAAGTGGAAGTGCGTGTTGAGGACGAAGCGGAGCTGGCCCGGGCTGAGCGGCTTGAGCGCGGCGCGTATCTTGTCGGCGAGCGGCGCGAACTGGTCGTCCACGATGAGCACGCCGTCGGGCCCGGCGCTGACGCCGATGTTGCCGCCCGCGCCTTCGAGCATGTAGACCGAGCCGGCGACCTTCGTCGTCTTAATCTCGACCTTGGAAAAATCGTTCTGCGGGTCGCGGTGGCCGTGCCCTCGGGCGGCGCCGCCGCCGCCGTGCGCGGCGGCCTGTGCGGCCGCGAGCGCGAGCGCGGCCAGAGTTGAGACGAATCTCCTCATCTTGTCTTCCCTCCGTGTGGTCGTGGTGTCGGCTCAGTCCTTGAGGTCCGGGTCCTTGATGACGGCGATGTAGGGCAGGTTGCGGTAGCGCTCGGCGAAGTCGAGGCCGTAGCCGACGACGAAGGCGTCCGGGATGCGGAAGCCGCAGTAGTCTATCTTGACCTCGCGCTCGCGCCGCTCCCACTTGTCGAGGAGCGCGGCGAGGCGGACGCTGCTCGCGCCGCGCTGGTGGAGGGCGCCGATGAGGAACGAGAGCGTGAGCCCCGTGTCCACGATGTCCTCGACGATGAGGATGTCGCGCCCCTCGACGGGCACGTCGAGGTCTTTGACTATCCTGACCTCGCCCGACGAGCGCATGGCGGCGCCGTAGCTGGAGATGGCCATGAACTCGACGCCGAGGCGGAGGTCGGTGGCGCGCACGAGGTCGCTCAGGAAGATGTAGGCGCCCTTGAGCACGCCGATGAGCAGCGGCGTCCGCCCGCGGTAGTCGCGCGCGATGTCGGCGCCCATCTCGCCGATGCGCGTCTGTATCTGCTCGGCGCTGAAGAGCGGTTCGAGGTTGGGGTTGCTGAACTCCGACGCGGGCGCGAACGGGGATGACGACGAAGATGACAAGGCTTGGCCTCCAGTCTTGACTTAAAAGTTGCCGGCGTTTTCGGGGGCGAGCCGGGCGGGCGCGGGCGCCTCCCGCGCGACCCCGGCCGCGCGCCCCCTCCGGACGACGAAGTAGAGCAGCGCCCCCGTCAGGAGGACGGCGGCGCCCTGCGCGAAGTACGTCTCGCGCGCCATGTAGGTGCCGAAGGTCATGAACTGGCGCTGGAGCGGGAAGCTCAAAAGGCCCTCCATCGTCCCGTCGTCCACGAAGGGCGCCGTGTTCATCACGAGCCAGACCTTCGAGTAGACGAGGCAGAGCGCCGCCCACAGCAGGAGGCTCTGCCCCTTCAGCACCGGCCACAAGGCCCGGACGAGGACGGCGACGAAGACGGGGAAGACGTTGGCCGTCCAGCGCGACTGCGAGCAGATGGAGACGAAGACGGTCACCAGCAGCAGCGCGCTCATCCCGAGGCCGTAGCCCGCGCACGCGCGGCAGAAGGGCTTCCAGAAGAGCAGCAGCAGCAGGAACCACGGCCCGTACCAGAGCGGGTGCGCCACGACGGGAATCAGCGGCTCCGTCATGCCGCTCAGGAGCGTCTGCATGACGAACATCTTGGTGCTGCCGACGTGGATGTCCTGCCCGTTCCAGATGGCGAGCTGAATCAGCTTCTGCGCGGCGAGGATGGCGGCCACGAGCGGCACCCTGCGCCAGCGGACGGAGCGCAGCGCGTGCCGCGGGTCGAAGAGCCTGCCGTCGGCGAGCACGCCCCTGTAGGCGAAGAAGACGTAGGCGACGAGCGCCGCCGCGCTCAGGCGCGCGAAGTCCGTGTCCACCCAGAGCAGCCTGTAGAACCACTGCACCCGCTCGGGCAGCCGCGCGTCGGTGAGCCGGAGCACGGCCGCGGCCGTGACGAGCGCCGCCGCGCCCGCCGCCACGAGGTTCAGCCTGTAAGGCACCGGCGCCGGCTCGCCCTCCCGCCGCGGGAAGACGAGCAGCAGGGAGAACATCAGGGGCCCCGTGGGCCACGTGAAGCCGGAGAGGAAGACGACCAGCGCCAGCCACCCCGGCCTGTCCTTCAGGTAGAAGTAGAAGGCCAGCAGCCCGAGCGTGAAGGCGGGCGGGTCGGTCCAGACGGGCGCGTAGAAGTTCCACTTCAGGTTCGTGAAGTTGACGAAGAGGAAGAGGAAGCCGAACCACTTGGCCCTGTCTTCGAGCTTCAGCTCGTCGGCGACGCGCCCCCAGACGTGGGCCGAGGCGGTCAGCAGAACCAGGTTGTAGACCTCGTAGGCGAGGACGATGTTGCGGTTCGTGAAGGGGGCGGAGAGCAGCTCCATCCCGCCGCGGACGACGAGGCTCGGGAGGACGCGCCGCGTGAAGTACGCCTCAAGCCCCTGCACGAAGAGGACGTTGTAGGTGTCCCTCACCCAGTTGGCGTAGAGCGTGCCGTCCCACCCCAGCCCGTCGTTGACCGTCTGCCGCTCGCCGAAGAGAATCAGCGCCAGGCCGACCGCGAAGACGACCGCGGGCATCAGGACGTTGGCGTTCTTGAAGGACACGTGTCCGCGGAGCGGGGAACGCAAAAAGATTTTTCTCCTTCTCAAAAGGGCGGGATTCTATCCGCGGCGCGGGGGAGAAGCAAGTCTGCCCCTCCGGGCCGCGCGCGAGCGCGCCCGCGGCGGCGATAATTTCCCGCCCCTTGCGTGTTGCCGGGGCGCGCGGCAAACTATGGGGGCTCTACACGCCGGGCCTGAAGGGGGGCGCCCGCGGCCGGGCGCCGCCCGCCGAGAGTTTCCGTATGGCAGAAGAGAGAGAGACGGCGCGCGACCGTGTGCGCGCGCTCGTGCGCGAGGTGCTGAAGAACGCGGCCCCGGCCGAAGAGGAGGGCGCCGCCGACGAGGGCGCCGACGCCCGCCCGCCCGCCGCGGCCGGGCCCCCGCGCGGAGGCGGCGCGGACGAGCATCCGCTGGCGCGGGTCGTCAACGTCGCGGCGCCGGAGACGCGCGCCGAGCCCGAGCCGGAGTACGCGCGCGACGAGTCTTCCAAGACGGTCATCACCGAAGACGACGTGCGCGGGCTGCCCGAAGGCGCGCGCCTGCGCGTGGCCGAAGCGGCGAGGCTGACGCCGCTCGCCGCCGACATCGTCCGCGAGCGGCGCATCGAGCTCGTGCGCCGCGTCCCCCGCCGCGGCGCGCGCGCCGAAAAAATCGTCGCCGTCGGCGCCGACCACGGCGGCTTCCCCCTGAAGGAGGAGCTCAAGGGCCTGCTCGCCGAACTCGGCCACCGCGCGCGCGACTTCGGCACGGACTCGACCGAGGCCGTCGACTACCCGGACTTCGCCCACGCCGTCGCGCGCGCCGTCGCGGAGGGCGAGGCCGACCTCGGCATCGTCATCGACGGCGCGGGCGTCGGCTCCGCGATGACGGCCAACAAGGTGCCGGGCGTGCGCGCCGCCGCCTGCTACTCGGTCAAGGTCGCCGTCAACTCCCGCGAGCACAACGGCGCCAACGTCCTCACCCTCGGGAGCGGCACCATCACCCCCGACGAGATGCGCGACATCGTCCGCGCCTGGCTCGCGGCCGACCTCACCGAAGACCGCCACAAGCGCCGCGTCGCCAAGATAGACGCCGTCGAACGGCAGTACAGGTGCTAAGATTCAACTTGCCGAAGTGCCCTGTGAGGCGAAGGCTGATGCACAAGTACGAAACCATCATCTACTGGAGCAATGAGGACGGCGCCTACGTCTCCGAGGTGCCCGAACTGCCGGGGTGCGTGGCTCACGGCGACACGCAGGCCGCCGCCCTCGAAAACGCCAACGAAGCAATCCAACTGTGGATTGCCACGGCGGAGGAGTTTGGCGATCCCGTGCCGGAACCAAAGGGACAACGCTTGATGCTTGCTTAGCTTCGGCACCGGAATCCCGGCGGGGAAAATTCCGGTGGGGGAGACGCCCGCCGACTCGGACGGGTCGCGGAAGGGATAGGGCTCATGGCTTATTCGCAGAACGGGGATTTCGAGCGGCTGGTCGAGCAGATCACGGACGTGATCGTGGCGCGGCTGAACGGCGGGGAGGGGCAGGCGGACGGGGCGTGCGGGTGCGGGAGCGCGTGCTTCAACCGGTGCCCCGAGCGGATGCAGCGGGTCGTGGACGCGGGCGCGTCGCGCATCGGCGTCATCCTCGGCGACGCGGCGACGGCGCGCGACTGGGCCGGCCTCGTGGACCACACGCTCCTGAAGGCGGAGGCGAGCGAGGCCGACATCACGCGCCTGTGCGAGGAGGCGGCGCAGTACCGCTTCGCCAGCGTGTGCGTCAACCCGTCCTGGGTCAAGACCTCGGCCTGCGTGCTGCGCGGGTCGGGCGTCCCCGTCTGCACCGTCGTCGGCTTCCCGCTCGGCGCGACCCTGCCCGACGTTAAAGCCTACGAGACGCGGCGCGCCATCTACGACGGCGCGCGCGAGATCGACATGGTCATCAACATCGGCGCCCTGAAGAGCGGCGACGACTGCGCCGTCGAGTACGACGTCCGCGCCGTCGTCGAGGCGGCGCACGAGCACGGCGTCCTCGTCAAGACCATCATCGAGACGGCGCTCCTCGACGACGGGGAGAAGGTGCGCGCCTGCCTCGCCGCCAAGCGGGCGGGCGCCGACTTCGTCAAGACCTCGACCGGCTTCGCCAAGTCGGGCGCGACCGTGGCCGACGTGGCGCTGATGCGGCGCACGGTCGGCCCCGACCTCGGCGTCAAGGCCGCGGGCGGCGTCAAGGGCATCTCGGACGCGCGCGCCATGCTCGAAGCCGGCGCCACGCGCATCGGCGCCTCGGTCGGCGTCAAGATCGCGCAGGAGGCCGCGGGCGTCAAGACCACGGCCGCCGCCGCCGCCTACTGACCGGCGCGGCGCCGCCCGGCGTCATTCTTTCGTAACAGTAAGAGAACTTCTAACGCGCCGCGCGGGCTTGAAACGCGCGGCGCTTTGCGTCTATGCTCGCACCATTCAGTTTTCCAAAACATCAGGGAAGGTGTGAGCCATGGCTCCGAAGAGGCCGAACATCCTGGCTGTGATTCTGGGCGGAGGTGCGGGCACGCGCCTGGCGCCGCTGACGACCCAGCGCTCGAAGCCGGCGGTGCCGCTCGGCGGCAAGTACCGCCTGGTGGACATCCCCATCTCGAACTGCATCAACTCGGACATCCTCAAGATCTTCGTGCTGACGCAGTACAACTCCGCGAGCCTGAACAAGCACATCGCGACGACCTACCGCTTCTCGCAGTTCTCCAACGGCTTCGTCGAGATACTCGCCGCCGAGCAGACGCCGCAGAACCCGCAGTGGTTCCAGGGCACGGCCGACGCCGTCCGGCAGGTGCTCCCGCACATTTCGAGCTGGGGCGTCGACACGCTTTTGATACTCTCGGGCGACCACCTCTACCAGATGGACTACCGCAAGTTCATCGCGCGCCACTTCGAGACCGAGGCCGACGTGACCATCTCGGTCATCCCGTTCGTGCGCGAGCAGGCCGAGGACTTCGGGCTGATGAAGATGGAGCCGGACGGGCGCATCGTCGAGTTCCGCGAGAAGCCGAAGGGCGCGGCGCTCGAAGAGATGCGGGTGGACACGACGCCCTTCGGGCTCTCGGCCGAGGAGGCGGCGCGGCGCCCCTTCCTCGCCTCGATGGGCATCTACGTCTTCAACTACGACTGGCTGGTCGAGCTGCTGGCGCGCGACCCGACCTGGAACGACTTCGGCAAGCAGGTCATCCCGGCGGCCATCGAGACCGGCAACGTCCAGGGCTACCTGTTCGACGACTACTGGGAGGACATCGGGACCATCGCCGCCTTCCACCAGGCCAACCTCGACCTGACGTCGGTCGTGCCGAAGTTCAACCTCTTCGACACGGACGCGCCCGTCTTCACGCGCGCGCGCTACCTGCCGCCGTCGAAGGTCAACAACTGCCACATCAACAGCTCCATCGTCTCCGAGGGGTGCATCCTCACGCGCGCCGTCATCAACCGCTCGCTCATCGGCGTGCGCACGCGCATCGACTTCGGCGCCCAAATCGAATCCACCTACGTGATGGGCGCCGACTACTACCAGTCCATCGAGGAGATGGAGTCGGACCTGAGCAAGGGCATCCCGCGCATCGGCATCGGCGAGGGCTCCGTCATCCGCAACGCCATCGTGGACAAGAACGCGCGCATCGGCGCCGGCGTCCGCCTGCTCAACGAGCGCCGCCTCACCGACGAGGCCGCCCCCGACGGGAGCTGGTTCATCCGCGACGGCATCATCATCGTCCCCAAGAACGGCATCGTCCGCGACGGCACGGTCGTCTGAAACGCGGAAGACCGAACGCCGAACGCCGGGCCGGAGGCGGCGCGCCCGTCGCCGAGAAACGGAAGGGCCGGAGGTTAAGGATTCAACCTCCGGCCCTTCCGTTTCTCGCGCGGCGTCCGACCTCTAAGAGCTCAGCGCTCGTCGTCCCGCACTCCGGCGAACTGGCGCGGGCGCAGTTCGGGGCGCGTGCGGGTGTTGGGCTGCTGCGCCGTGGTGCTGGCGGGGGCGGCGCCGTCGGGGCGGTAGACGTAGCTGTCGCGCGCGCGGACGACGAGGTTGGGGCGGCGCACGCGCACCTTGATCTGGCGCCGCTCCTCGGCGCGCGACTGGCGCGAGGGGTAGTAGCCGAGGCTGTACTGGCGGCGCAGCTCCTCCGCGATGTTGGTGAATGCCTGCTCCAGGAAGCGCAGGTCGGCGGCGTCGTGGTGGCGCCCGCCGGTCTCCGCGGCGAGCAGGCGCAGGTACTCGCCGCCGCGCTCGTAGTCGGCGCGCGTGGAGCCCACGCCGCCGCCGCCGCCTCTACCGCCGCCGCCGGTGCCGATGGTGACGCCCCCGCCGAGGATGACGCCGAGGACGTCGCCCCAGCCCGGGTTCCTCCTGCGGCTCGGGTAGCGGGCCGGCCCCGGCCAGCCGCCCCCGCCGCCGCCCGCCGCGGCGTCGTAGGTGTCGTACTGGATGGGGTAGACCATCGCGTCCAGCTCCTCGGCCTCGGCGAGCGTGCTCTGGTAGCTGGCGTGCTTGCTCGAAGTGTCCACGCCGTCGGTGAAGAGGACGACGGCCTTGCGCCCCTGGACGCGGCTGAGCTGGCGCTTGATGACGAGGTCCACGGCGTCGTAGAGGCGCGTGCCGTTGCCCGGCCGCGTGCGGCGGACGGCGTCGCGCAGCGCGCGGCGGTCGTTGGTCACCTCGGAGAGGACGCGCACGTCGTCGTCGAACGAGACGACGGTGACGCGGTCTTCCGGCCGGAGCTGGTCGAGGAAGGCGATGGCCGCGTCCTGTATGTCTTCGAGCCTGAAGCGGGTGGAGCCCGAGGTGTCGATGACGAGGGCGACGGTGAAGGGCTGCTCGACGGGCGCGAAGTAGGCGACCTGCTGCTCGGCGCCGTCCTCGAAGACGCGGAAGTCCTCCTTGCGCAGGCCGCCGATGAAGCGGCCGTCGCGGTCGAGCACCGAGACGGGCACGGTGACGAGCGCCGCGTTGACGCGCACCACCTCGTCCTCGCCCACCTCCTCGGAGACCTCGCCCGCCGTGCCCTGCGCCGCCCCGGGCTGCTGCGTCTGCCCGGCGCGCGAGGGCGCCGGGCGCTCCAGCGTCGGCGCGCGCCTCTGCGCGGCCGGGGCGGGTGCCGGCGTCGCCGGCGCGGATTGTCCCACGCGGCGCGGGCGCAACTGGGCGGCCGCCGGCCCCACGAAGGACGAGGCCAGCAGCGCGAGGGTCAGCGACAGGCGGACGAGATTTTTCACGGCTTTTTCTCCGGCGGATGCGGCCCAGCGCCTCCTTAGACGTGCCCCGCGGCCGTGCGGATGCCAGTTTTTTTTGAGTAGACAGTAGGCGCCGCTTTCCGGGCGCTGACGCTGACACGCGGGCGATTCGCCATAAGAAGGTTTTTCTACCGTCTACTGTCTACCGCTCTCGACGGCGTTGAAGATGAGGGGGAAGGTGCCCCAGGTCTGGCCGCGGTGCTGGGGGCGGAAGCCGAAGAGGACGACGCGTCCGCGGCCGAGCGTGGCCTCGACGAGCGCGGCGCGGCCGGCCAGCTTCTCGGCCCCGAGCAGCCAGCCGGAGCGCAAGACCTCCTCCCTGCGCGCGGCGTAGCGCGCCACGACGCGGGCGCGCGCCGGGTCGGTCACCTCGAAGGCGGCGCTGTTGACGAAGTAGGCGTCGAGCTGGCGGCCGAACCCGCGCGCCAGCGGGTGCGAGGTCTCGACCTCGACCCGGAGCACGGAGCCGGGGCAGTAGAACTCCGAGGGCCGCAAGCCTTCGAGCACGTTGCGCACGGGGAGGTTGAGCTGCTTGATGGCAAGCTCCGTCGAGTCGTCCCAAGCGACGAGCGTGCCGCCATCCTCCACGAAGCGCCGCAGGTTCGCCACGCCCGCCTCGGTGATGCCGCCGGTGAACTCGGCCGGCGCGGTCTCTTTCGCCCGGCCCTCGACTATCTCGCGCGGGCGCATCGAAGGCAGGACGATGACGTCGTACTTCGCGCGCAGGTTCCCGCCGCGCACGTCCGCGTCGCGCAGTGACGTGTAGGGCACGTTGAAGGTGTCGAAGACCCAGCGCGTCCAGCCCTCGTCCATCGAGCCCGTCCAGCCGCGGTAGAGCGCGAGCCTGACGGGGCGGCGGACGGGGTTCTGAATCGGCGAGTCGGGCAGCGCCACCCTCACGTCGGCGCGGCCGCTCGTGCCGCCGACCCTGACCGACGGGGCGGCCCGCAGGCCGAGGTCGCGCCGCACCTGCGACTCGACGGAGACCGGCGTCAGGCGGCGCTGCGACTCGGGCTCGCGTATCGCGCGGACGGGGTACGCCTCGACGCCCATCTGCATCGGGAGCGTCCAGCCGGCCACGTCGTAGGGGCGCTCGGGCGTGCCGCCCGCGAGCCGGTCGGGGTAGATTTGCCGCTCGAAGAGCGCCTGCACGTTCGCGCGGTAGGGCTGGCGCAGGAAGACGAGGTAGCTGCCGAGGGGCCACTCGGGCGGGGCGTCCCGCGCGTCGTTGTAGACGGTGCCGCGCGCCTCCGCGAGCGTCAGGTGAAGCTCCGCGTCCATCCGCTGCACCTCGACGCCCTGCTCGACGAGCAGCGTGACGAGCTTGGCGACCGCCTCATCTTTCCCCTGCCCGGCGGGGATGACGTAGGCCAGCACGTCCTCGCCGCGGTCCCCGCCGGCGGCGCGCGGCCAGTCGAGCGCGCGCACGCCGAGCTCGTAGAAGTTGCGCAGGTAGCGCTCGCGGTACTTCGCCGCCAGCGAGAGCACGGCGCGCGTGGCGGTGAGTTCGAGCCCCATGATGTCGCGCGGCCGCCAATCGCCGCCGGGCCACGGGTCGGGGAAGTTGGTCGTCGGGCCTTCGGGCAGGGCCGACGGCAGGCCGCGCGTCGAGGCGCGCTGGAGCTGCTCGCGCGTGACCCTGACCGGCGTCATCAGGCGCGCGCTCGCCGCCTCGGTCAGGATGCCGACCGAGTTGTGATAGTAGGGCGCGGTGCGGAAGCCGCCGTGCCACCACGTGTCGTACATCGCGTTGGTGACGACGCCCTTGAAGCCCGCCGCCTCAAGGTCGGCGGCTATCTTGTGGCCGACGAGGCCGACCTCGCGCAAGAGGAGTGGCGCGATGTGCGGGTTCGGCGGGTCGTAGAAGGGCGGGACGAAGAAGCGCGACCCCGTCGTGCCCTGCTGGTGCACGTCGTAGACGATCTGCGGGAACCACTCCTTCCAGAGCAGGCGCGTGACGGCGCGCGTCTCGCGCAGGTTGAGCATGAACCAGTCGCGGTTGTCGTCGTGGCCGGCGTAGGCGTGGTACAGCTCGGGCGGCTCCGACCCCTCCCAGGGCTTGCCGAGCGAGCGCCGGTACCAGTCGGCCACGATCTGGATGCCGTCGGGGTTGGGCGAGGGGACGAGGATGAGGATGGTGTTGTCGAGAATCTCGCGCGTCGCGGCGTCCTGCGCCGAGGCCAGCTCGTAGGCGAGCTGCAAGGACATCTGCGAGGCGACGATTTCCGTCGAGTGGATGGAGCAGGAGACGACGACGACCGTCTTGCCCTCGCGGACGAGGCGGTCGCGCTCGGCCTCGTCGCGCACGAGCCGCGGGTCGGCGAGCCGGCGCTGGATTTCACGATACCTGTCGAGTTCGCGTATATTCTCGGGCGAGCTGATGAAGGCGGCGAGGATGGGGCGCCCTTGGGTGGACGTGCCGACGGTCTGGACGCGGACGCGCCCGCCGCGCGCGTTGAGCCTGCCGAAGTAGTCGGTGATCTGCTCCCAGTCGGCGACCTTGCGGTCGTCGCCGGGCGCGAAGCCGAGGACGTCGCGCGGCGAGGGGACGCGCCCGGCGGCGGCCGGCGCCGCGGGCGGCCCGACGCTGGCGGGCGGGTGCGGCGGGCGCGCCGGGCGCCGGCGCTGCGCGCGCGCGGGCGCGGCGGACGACAGGCAGCAGAAGACGAAGGCGGCGGCGAGCAGAACAGAAGGGCGGCGAAGGAACGCTTGATGCAGCATCCTGAAAGTCTTCCGACGGAGATTGAAGGCCAAGAGCGAAGCGGTGTTTTGGCGAAGGCCGAGTCTAGCACAGGCGCGCTGTCGAAGCTCGCGGGGAGGCTCTGGTACTGGTGGTCGCTCTTCGTGGCGGCGATGCTGCTGCTCGTCATCGGCCCGCCGACGATCACGGCGGCGCGCGTCGCCGGGCGGCCCTACTGGCTCTACCCCGCGGCGCTCTTCGGCGCGCGCAACTGGCTGCGGCTGAGCGGCGTGAAGGTGCGCGTGCGCGGGCTGGAGAATCTGGACCCGCACCGGGCATACGTCTTCATCGCCAACCACCGCTCGTTCCTCGACACGGCGGCGCTCTTCTACCACCTGAGGAGGCGCATCGGCATCCTCGCCAAGAAGGAGCTGCTGAAGGTGCCGATCATGGGCTACGGGATGGGCTTCGTCAACATCATGGCGATAGACCGGACGAACCGCGAGAGCGCGCTGCGGACGACGAAGGCGGCGACCGACCGCCTGCGCGAAGGCGTCTCGTTCGGCGTCTTCGCCGAGGGGACGCGCGCCCGGCCCGGCGAGCTGCTCCCGTTCAAGAAGGGCGGCTTCTACATGGCGGTCGAGGCCGGGGTGCCGGTCGTCCCCGTCGCCATGAAATACACCGACGAGCTGATGGGGAAGGGGACGGGCGTCGCGCGCCCCGGCACGATGGAGATGGTCGTCCTGCCCCCCATCGAGACCGAGGGGCTGGCCGACGCCGACGTCAAGCGCCTCACCGCGCGGACGCACGCCGCCATCGCCGAGGAACTGGGCGTCGGGCGGAGCCCGAGAGTTTGAGACGGCCGGGCGGGCGCGGCGGGAAAACTAAGACGGCGGCGTGAGTGACCTGACTCACGTCGCCGTCTCGGTTTTTATGTGGCGTCCGGGCCTCACGGCTTCGGCTTCTGCGCGGGGGGCGTGGGCGTCGGCGTGGGCTTGGCCGGCTGCTTGTCTTCCTCGGTCTCGTTGCCCTGCTCGATGACGGTGGCGCGCCCGCGCAGGCGCTCGAAGTCCGTGAACTTGATGCGCATGCGGAGGTGGACGGTCTGCCCCGTCTTGAAGTTCAGCTCGTCGTCGGCGTAGGTGTAGGTCGGGAACCAGTACTTGCCGTCAATCTGCTCGCGGTAGGTCTCGAAGGTCGGGAACTTCTGCTTGTCGGTCTCGGGCACGCCCTTGCCGCGCGCCTTGACGATCTGGAGGTCCTGGTCGTCCACCCAGATGCGCCCCTGGAAGTAGCGCTCGGGCACCTTCGACTTCTTGAGCGCGGCGAGGCGGCGCGCGTCCGAGAGGATTTTGGGCGTCACGTCGAAGACGTAGGTGTCCAGCTCGTCAATCTTCTCCTTGCCCGCGTAGGAGAAGTCGTACTCGTGAATCTTCGAGGACTCCAGCGCGAAGGACTGGACGCCGCCGAGGTCTTCCAGGTCCTCGGCCGTGATGGAAATCTCGGACATCGTCGGGACGGGGAACTTCAGAATCTTCTCGAAGCGGTTGCCGCTGTCGTCGAAGACGAAGCGCGAGACGCGGTGGTACTCGCCCGAAATCTGCCCGCCGAAGGCGATGGTCTGGATGACGGCATCGCGGCGGAAGCCGTACTCGTTGAGCGCCTTGCGGAACTCGGTCTCCTTCTGCGTGAAGGCGCGGATGATTCGCTCGACGTCGGCCGGCGCGCCCGAGCGGTTGACGACCGACGGCGCGGGCGCGGCGGGGGCCTGCGCCCGCGCCGCGCCCGGGGACGCGCACAGCGCGAGGGCGGCCAGTAAGGGGAAAAGGACTCTCTTCATAAGCACTCTACTTAAAGTCGAAGGGTTAACGCGCGGGGCGCCGGGTCGAGGAGAGGGGCCCGCCGAGCAACCCTTTCGATGCACCACCGCGGCCCGAAGTTGCAGGGCCGGGGGGCAAAGTCGGGCGCCCGCCTAGCCGACGAACTCGGCCTCGACGCGGCGCGGGATGACGCCGCGCTCGAAGCCCTCGTCGAGGAGGAGCTGGACGGCGCGGCGGCCGCGCTCGGTGTAGTCGAGCGTGAGCTGGTTGACCCACATCCCGACGAAGCGGTCGGCCAGCTCCGCGTCCATGTCGCGCGCGAACTGCATGGCGTAGGCCAGCGCGTCGCGCCGGTTGTCGAGCGAGAACTGGATGGACTGGCGCAGGTAGTCCGAGACGCGCGCGACGGTCTCCGGCCCGAGGTCGCGGCGGATGACGTTGCCGCCCATCGGCAGCGGCAGGTCGTGGCGCCCCTTCCACCACTCGCCGAGGTCGACGACCTTCTGGAGCCCGAGCCGCTGGTAGAAGAGCTGCCCCTCGTGGATGAGCAGGCCGGCGTCGGCGCGTCCCTCCTGCACCGCCTCGATGATGCGGTCGAAGGGGACGACCACGTACTCGAACTCAGGGCTCAGGATGCGCAGGGCGAGGAAGGCGCTCGTCATCGTGCCGGGCACGGCGACCTTCAGGCGCGGGATGTCCCCGACGCCGTACGGCTCGCGCGCGACGACGATGGGGCCGTAGCCCTCGCCGATGCTGGCGCCGTGCGGGAGCAGGACGTACTTGTCCGAGACGTAGGCGTAGGCGTGGAAGCTGACGGCCGTCACGTCGTAGACGCCGCGCGTCGCCTTCTCGTTGAGCGTCTGGATGTCTTCGAGCGTGTGCTCGAACCTGATGTCCCCGGTGTCGATCTTGTTCGTCGCCAGCCCGTAGAACATGAACGCGTCGTCCGAATCGGGCGAGTGCGCGACGGTGATGGTGCGTGTCTCTGTTGCTGTCGTCATTGTCTTTGATTTAGTCGTCACGCTCAGTTCTTACCGCACGGCCTTGAACTGGCTGGGCTCTAACGTGAATAAGTCCCTGATGTTACCTCGGAGGACATAGAGGCCGCCGGAGTTGGTCTCCGCGTCGTACCCGTGAATGCGGTAAAGGTAATAATGTTCGTGGTTCTCCTCCGAGAACCTGACCTCGTTGGTCGTAATCATGAAGGGTGTCGCCGCGGGGCCGCGGGTCGTCTTGACTTCAATGTATTTAACCAGTCCCTCGTGGGTGACCGACCTGACGTCATACCCGGCACCGTCACCCTCCTCTTCGGCGACGTGGCGCACTTCCGCTAGTAGGTCGTGACGCCCCGCCGCGGATAAGAGGTTTTTTTCATACTCAAGAACTAGCTTTTCGCCGGCCTTACCTAGTTCTCGGTTCTTCTCATCCAGCGCGGCGAAGTCGGCCTTGCGGGTGGTTCGCCGTCTCGCGCCCGGCCTGCGTTCGCGTGTCGGTGAGACAGGCGGGGGGGACATCTCCAGCAGTCTATCTCGGGTGGGCAGCCGCGGCAGTTCCAAATCTCGGAATCTGACGTAGCCGGGTATGGCGGAGATTCCGTTCGGGGCGTGAACGTCCTGCGCTATCTGAAGCTGACTGCACCCAAGGTACTCCGCCTCGGTCACGAACAGGATGTAGCCGGAGGAGTCAAAGAGCGCACCGGGGAAAGTGCGTAGCCGGTGATACCACCGGCCGTCCTCTCGGTACAGGGCGTGCGTCGCGCCCACCGCATACCTCTCATTCAATACCCTGCCTGTTACGCGCTCGCCCGCGGTGCCCATTATTTCAAAATCTCTACGTCGCTAAATGTAAAGCGTGCCTATTGCTGTCGTCATGATTCCCGGTCCGTTCCCGGCCTACTTGTTGGAATGTTTTCGCCCCCGGGTTCGCGGCATCGCCGTTATTAAGGCCCGCAGCACGTCGTTGACCGACTCGGGCGTGGTAAAGACCTCGGCGATGTCCGGGTCGAGGACGACGACCGCACGTCCCTCGCCCCCGGCGAAGCGGTTCGGTTTCGCCTTGCCGTAGTCGAGCCTGTATTCCCGGCGCATCTCATCCGCCGCCGGCCCCCTCTTAGCTGCCTGTGTTTTCTTCATAATCCTGCCGCTCATTTCGTGTGGTCTGCCGGGCGCTGAAAACGCGAATTACGCCCGCCTCGCGCTCCGTGAAACAGACGAGAAGCAAGCGGCCGAGTATGGAATGCCCCACGATGATCTCGCGCGCCTCTTCGGCGGAGTGGTCTTCGTCATCGAAAATACGCGCCAGTGGGTCATCGAACACCGTGCTCGCTTAGTCAAGCGCGATTGAATGCTTCCTGAAATTTGCCGCTGCCTTTTTCTTGTCCCACTCAAACTGCATCAGCAGCCTCACCTCGAAGGGCCCACGCCGGCGTAAGACTGAGTAAAGCCTATTCGGACGGACTGAGGCAAGCGCGACGGAGTCGGGGTGTCTCTGTTGCTGTCGTCATGGTGTTAAAGGTTTAGTTCTCGTCCGCCCCCTCGGGCGGCGGCGGGAGGCGCTCCTCGGCCTTGCGGAGCAGGCGGAAGCGTTTGCCGTCGAAGAGGTAGTAGTAGGCCGCGTAGCCGCCCGCGCCGTCGTAGTAGTTCCGCGTGACGCGCAGCAGCCGGCTGTCGAGGCGGAACCACTGCGAGCGCGCGGCCTCGTCCTCCATGTCGGGGATGTCCGTGTACTCGAGGGGCGGGAAGAAGACGCGGCCGGTCTTCGAATCCACCACGCCCATCTGCGCGCAGCCGGTGCCGCAGCCCCAGACGACGACCGTGTAGCGGCCGGCGAAGTTCGGCCCCGAGCGCGAGTCTTCGCTCAGCCGCGTGCGGAACATGCGCGCCCGCGGGCTGTCGAGCCGGACGGGCGCGACCGGCCCCCTGTAGACCTCGCGCGCGGGGTAGTCCTCGAAGCGCGGCGCGGGCCGTTCGGCCCGGGCCTTTCGCGCCTGCGCGCCCGCGCCGGGGCCGAAGGCGTGAGCGCAGGCGCAGAGGGCGAGCGCGACCAAGAGTGTCTGCTTTAAGCCTGTCGTCTTCATGCGGAGTCGTAAGCCCTCGGCCGGCCCGCAGGCCGCGCCCGCCGCCCGATTCTCAACCCTGAGATTTCCCGTCGCGCCCCTGCGCGATGATGTCGATGATGGCGTTGAGGCGCTGGTCCGTGTGCGCCTGCGCCTCCGCCAGTTCGGTCATCTTCACGGTCAGGTTCGTGTGCGCCCTGGCGAGGTCGGTGGTGGCGTTATAGAGGTGCACGACCGCCCTCTCGACGCCGCTGATGCGTTCCTCGTGAAGCTCCCGCATCTGCTCCAGCTTCTCCGAAAAACTCTCCTGCTGCCTGATGATGAACTCCATCACCCTTTGAATCTCTTCGTTCGTCATGCCCGGTTTCCTCCTTCCGAGGGTCGTCGGGTGCTGGTTTCACGCGGGGCCGAGACCCCGCGCGGGCGGAAGAAAAGTCCGTCAGGCGTGCGCCGGCTCGCGCTCGACGGGGCGGTAGAGCGTGTCGCGCTCGACGGCCTGGAGGCCGGCGTCCTCGATGAGCGCGACGATCTCCTCCTTCGACATCCTGACCTCGCCGCCGGACTCGACCGAGTAGCTCTCGGAGAGTTCGCCGCCCTCGGTGATGGTGCCGTCGAGGTCGTTGGCGCCGTAGTGGAGCGCGACCTGCGCGAGGCGCTTCCCCAGCATCACCCAGTAGGACTTGACGTGCGGGAAGTTGTCGAGCATCAGGCGCGAGACGGCCATCGTCTTCAGGGAGTCAACGCCCGAGGGGCCGGGCAGGTGCGCGAGCTGCGAGCCCGGCGGGTAGAAGGCTAGGGGGATGAAGCACTGGAAGCCGCCCGACTTGTCCTGCTGCTCGCGCAGGCGGACGAGGTGATCCACCCTGTCCTCCAGAGATTCGATGTGGCCGTAGAGCATCGTCGCGTTGGTCTTCAGGCCCGCGGCGTGCACCTTGCCCGAGAGGTCGAGCCAGCGCTGCGCGTCGGTCTTGTGCGCGCAGATCATCGAGCGCGTCGGCTCGCGGAAGATTTCGGCGCCGCCGCCCGGGCACGAGTCCATCCCGGCCTCCCTGAGGCGGGCGATGACCTCCTCGTCCGACATCTTGTAGAAGCGCGCGAAGTGGTCGAGCTCGACCATCGTCCACGCCTTCAGGTGGAGGCGGGGGTAGTGCGCCTTGAGCGAGGAGAGGAGGTCGGTGAAGTACGAGAACGGCAGCTTGGTGTTCAAGCCGCCGACGATGTGCAGCTCGGTCGCGCCCTCTTTAACGGCCTCGCCCGCGATGCGCAGGGAGTCCTCGATGTTGTGCGTGTAGGCGTCGGGCTGGCGCGGCGTGCGGAAGAAGCCGCAGAACTTGCAGTCGGCGTAGCAGACGTTGGTCGGGTTGAAGTGGCGGTTGACGTTGTAGTACGTCACGCGCCCGTGCAGGCGCCGCCGGACGGAGTCGGCGAGCCGCCCGAGCGCCGGCACGTCCTCCGTGGCGAAGAGCGCCAGCCCGTCCTCGAAGCTGAGCCGCCCGCCCGCCTCGACCTTCCCGGCCAGTTCGTTGAGTCTGGGGTCGTGTGAAAATTCCATAGTCGAAAGTTCAAGGTCCAAAGTCGAATGTCGGAAACTAAAAACTCAATCCCACAGCGCCCGCACGTCGAGCGCGAAGCCGCGCAGCAGCGGCTCGCCCGAGACCGCCTCCGGGTCTTCCAGCACTTCCGCCTCCGCGCCGGCCCGGTAGACGTAGACCCTGCGGGTCGAAGGGTCTAACAGCCACCCGAGTTGCGCGCCGTTTTCGACGTACTCCTCCATCTTCTTTTGCAGCCTCTTCAGGGAATCGGACGGCGAACGCAGCTCCACGACGAAGTCCGGGCAGACGGGCGAGAACCTCTCCCGCTCCCCCTCACTCAGCGCCTCCCAGCGCTCTTTCTTAACCCACGAAAGGTCGGGCGACCTCTTCGCGCCGTTCGGCAGGGAGAACATTGATGACGAATCGAAAGTCTCTCCCGTCCCGTCCTTTTCTGCCCAGAGGCCAAACCTGACGGCCAGCTTGGAGTTGCGTCTACCAGTTTTCCCTCCGGTCGGTGGCACGATGATGAGGTCTCCTTCGCTGCTGAGTTCGAGGTTGAGGTCTTCGTGACGCATGCAGAAGTCGTAGAACTCGTCCCCGCTCATCTTCCACCCGAGGTGGAGCACGAGCGCCTCGTCCCTCTCTTCGGTCGGCGGTGTGAGTGTCGCAGTCATGGCCGCAAGCCTTTCGCGTCGAGTAGCGCGCCCCGTCTTCAAAACTTCAGCAGCGCCGCGCCGCCGAAGGTGGCGAGTAGAATCACGCTGACGAAGGCGTTCGTGGTGAAGAACGCCGCGTTCAGGCGGCTCAGGTCGTCGGCGCGGACGAGCCTGTGCTGGTAGACCAGGAGCGCGCCCGTCGCCGCGACGCCGGCGAGCGCGAGCGCGCCCAGGTGCGTCAGAAAGTATAACCCAACGAGCGCGGCGAACGCCCCCGCGTGCAGGAGGCGCGAGACCCACAGCGCCCGCGCCACGCCCACGCGCGCCGGGATCGAGCGCAGCCCCGCCCGGCGGTCGAAGTCGTAGTCCTGGCACGCGTAGAGCACATCGAACCCCGCCGTCCAGAGCAGCACCACGAGCGAGAGCAGGAGCGGCACGGCCGAGCCGAACCCGCCGCGCACGGCGACCCACGCGCCCGTCGGCGCGATGCAGAGGCACCAGCCCAGGACGACGTGCGAGAGCGAGGTGAACCGCTTGGCGTAGGAGTAGAGCAGCACCGAGCCGAGCGCGACGGGCGAGAGGAGCAGCGTCAGGCGGTTGAGCATCAGCGAGGCGACGAAGAAGAGCGCGGCCGCGAGGAGCGTGAAGCCCCAGACGAAGGAGACCGAGAGCCGGCCCGCGGGGATGGCGCGCGCGGCCGTCCGCGGGTTCGCGGCGTCGAAGTCGCGGTCGGCGATGCGGTTGAAGGCCATCGCCGCCGAGCGCGCGCCGACCATCGCCGCCGTAATCCAGAGCGCCTGCCAGAGGGTCGGCAGCCCCGTGGGCGTAAAGCCGCGCGCCGCCAGCAACGCCCCGAGGAAGGCGAAGGGCAGCGCGAAGAGCGTGTGCTCGATCTTTATCATTTCGAGCGTCGTGCGGACGTTGGCGGCGGCGGTGGTCATCTCGTCCTGAAAGGTAGGCAAACGCCGGGCCGGGCCGGGGCCGGGATGCGGGCCGTGGCGCGGGCGGAAGCGCGCGGAAATCCCGAGCTTTTCGACGAAAGCAATAGCAAAATGCCAACCCGCGCCGGCGCGCGTGGCTTTCCGCCAAACGCCCCGGCTCAGCGCGGCCCCCAGTAGTCGGGCGACTCTCTCATCGAGGGGTCGGGGCGCTCCATCCAGCGCTCGGGCCGGTGCAGCTCGATGAAGCCGAACTTGCGGTAAAGCTCGTGCGCGTCCTTCGTCGCCAGCACCCAGCGGCGGAACCCCTGCAACTCCGGGTGCGAGAGGATGACCTCCATCAGCCACTTCGACAGGCCGCGCCCGCGGTGCCCCGCCACGACGAAGACGTCGGCCAGCCACGCGAACGTGGCGTAGTCGGTCACGACGCGCGCGAACCCCACCTGCTCCCCGCCGCGGTAGATGCCGAAGGGGAAGGAGTTCTCGACCGCCCTGCTCACGACCTCCGGAGGCCGCCCCTTCCCCCAGTAGCTCTCCTCGGAGATGAAGCGGTGGATGACGGAGAGGTCGAGCCTCCCGCGGTCGGTGCTGATCGTGTACTCGCCTTTGTGCCAGTCCATAACGGGCGTGAACCGTGAACCGTAAACCGTGACAAGATAAATCGCCCTTACTCGTCACGGTTTACGGTTCACCGTTCACGGCTCTTCTCCTTTCCACCGCGTCCCCGTCGGGTGCGGGATGCCGAACTGGTCGAGGAGGCGGAAGACGAGGTGGTCGACGAGCTGCTCGACGGTCTGCGGGCGGTGGTAGAAGCCGGGGCTGGCGGGGAAGATGCGCGCGCCCGCGTGCGAGAGCCGGAGCATGTTTTCGAGGTGGATGGAGTTGTAGGGCGTCTCGCGCACGACGAGGACGAGGCGGCGCCCCTCCTTCAGCGTCACGTCGGCCGCGCGGTGGATGAGGTTCGTCACCGCGCCCGAGGCGATGGCCCCGAGCGTCCCCATCGAGCAGGGCACGACGACCATCCCCACCTGCGGGTGCGAGCCCGAGGAGGGCTTCGCCGCCATGTTGTCGAGCCGGTGGAACTGTATCAGGCGCGAGTCCGGCTCGACGCCGGCCCACGCGTTGACGGCACGCGCGTCGCCCGGCTCTATCTTCGCGCCCGTCTCGACCCGCGCCACCGTGAGCGCCGACGCCGACATGATGAGGTTGACGCGCTCGACCGCCCCGCTCGCCGCCATGTGGGCCAGCGTGCGCTGCGCGTAGATTGAGCCGGAGGCTCCCGTGACGGCTACTGTCAGTTCCATCGGAGGCTTTAACGTCGACACGGAATCTTACGGGGCGCGCACCCGCGCGCGCAAGCGGGCAGGTTTCGGGCGCCCGCCCGCGCAGTGTTAGAATGCGGCCGAAATGGACCTAAAGGAACTGGAGAGGCTGCTGCGCGCCTTCAAGGCCGGCGAGCTGGACGAGGCGGAGGCGGCGCGGCGCGTCTCGAACCTGCACTTCGAAGATTTGGGGCACTCGCGCGTGGACCACGCGCGCGCCGCGCGCCAGGGCTTCCCCGAGGTCGTCTTCGGGGCGGGGAAGACGCGCGCGCAGGTCGTCGAGATCGTCGAGGCGCTCGCGCGCCGCGCGCCCAACCTGCTGGTGACGCGCACGGACGAGGGCACCTACGGCGAGGTGCGCAACGTCTGCACGGAGGCCGAGTGGCACCCCGCGGCGCGCATGATTCGCGTCATGCGCGACCGCACCGAGCGCGGGGCGGGCACCGTCATGGTCGTCACCGCCGGCACCTCGGACATCCCCGTCGCCGAGGAGGCCGCGCTCACCGCCGAGGCGATGGGCAACCGCGTCGAGCGCGTCTGGGACGCGGGCGTCGCGGGCATCCACCGCATCATGTCGGAGCGCGAGCGGCTGCGCGCGGCGCGCGTCCTCGTCGTCGCCGCCGGGATGGAGGGCGCGCTCCCCTCGGTCGTCGGGGGGCTGGTGAGCGTGCCCGTCATCGCCGTCCCGACCAGCGTCGGCTACGGCGCGAGCTTCGGCGGGCTGGCGGCCCTGCTCGGGATGCTCAACTCCTGCTCCTCGAACGTCACGGTCGTCAACATCGACAACGGCTTCGGCGCCGGCTTCGTCGCCAGCCTCATCAACCGCAAGGCCGCGCCGGACGAGACCTGAGCCGCGGGGCGCCCGCGCGTCCCGTGTCAAACCTTATGAAGTCGAGCGCGTCTCGAATCTTCGCCGCCCGCCTCCTGCTCGTGCTCGCGTGCGCCGCGCCGCACGCGGCGCAAGGCCAGTCGCCACGCCCTTCGGCCCGCAAGTTCGACGAGTTCACCACGGGCAGGGACGGGGCGCCCAACCACCGCTGGGGCGACGCCGAGGCGGCGCGCAAGGAGCTGACGGCCCGCCTTCGTCTTTACGACGAGCAGTTGCGGAAGGAGGGCGCGCGCCCCTACGCCATCACGTACGGCCCGCGCGTCGTCGGGGGCATTTACAACGGCCCGACCGCGAGCGCGCTGGGGAGCGCCCTCTGGGCGTACCTGACGCCGGCCGGCCTGGACTGGGGCCAAATCAACTGGGTCAACGGCGGCTTCCGCGAAGAGGCCACGACCGAGCTGTGGGTCGTGCCGCCCGGCGCGCAGCCGCCCTGCCCGACGCCGACCGTCCGGCCCGAGGACGTGGCCTACTGCCCCTTCGTGAGGGTCGAGGGCGCCACTTACGTCCCGAAGCCGTCCGGCCCCCTGAGTTTCAAGGCGAGCGTGCGCGTCGACAACGGCAAGGTCAGCCCGACTTTCTCGTGG
>DASVTS010000039.1:0-132479 GCA_036387455.1 Pyrinomonadaceae bacterium
TTTATCGAACGAATGTCGAAATTTAAATCCCACCGACTCCGTCTGATATGCTAAAGTCTTTGACGAACCAATCAGGGGTCGAGAAAATAAAGGTATGACCAACAAATCTCACGGCAGGGGGGCGAAATTGAGGCTGATTCCTCCGCCCCGGCCTGCGCCCGCCGAGCGCTTTCTGCTATCATCGGCGCATCCCGAACAGCCCCCGTTTTCCGCCCCGATAATCAAAAAGTTGAGGACACATATGCGCAGACTCCTCAGTTTCGCCGCCGCCCTTCTTCTCTTCGCGCCCTTTTCTCAGCCGTTTCAAACGACATCGGTCGCACACGCCTCCGCGCAGCGCCAGCGCGGGCGCGCCGCCGCCGCGGCCCCGCGCGCCGTCGGCTGGGAGGCCGTCCCGGGGATACTCGCGCGCATCAAGCCGCCCAGGTTCCCCGCGCGCGACTTCCCCATCACAGACTTCGGCGCGACGCCCGGCGGCAATTCCGACAGCACAGACGCCATACGCAAAGCCATCGAAGCCTGCAACAAAGCGGGCGGCGGCCGCGTCGTCGTCCCCGCGGGCGTCTTCAGGACGGGCGCGATTCATCTGAGGAGCAACGTCAACCTGCACATCTCGGAAGGCGCGACGCTCAAGTTCAGCACAGACCCCGCGAAGTACCTGCCCGCCGTCTTCACGCGCTGGGAGGGGACGGAGCTGATGAACTACTCGCCGCTCATCTACGCCTTCGAGCAGCAGAACATCGCCGTCACGGGCAAGGGCACGCTCGACGGCGGCGCCGCGGACGACAACTGGTGGAAGTGGGCGCGGCGGCAGGGCTCGACGCCCGCGCCCGCCTCCGCCGACGTGCGCAAACTGCGCGAGATGGGCAACAGCGGCGTGCCCGTGCGCGAGCGCGTCTTCGGCGAGGGCCACTTCCTGCGCCCGCCCTTCATCCAGCCCTACCGCAGCCGCAACATCCTCATCGAGGGCGTCACCATCATCAACTCGCCCTTCTGGGAGGTGCACCCCGTCCTCTCGCAGAACATCACCGTGCGCGGCCTCAACATCAAGAGCCACGGGCCGAACAACGACGGCTGCGACCCGGAGTCCTCGAAGGACGTGCTGATTGAGGACTGCGTCTTCGACACGGGCGACGACTGCATCGCCATCAAGTCGGGGCGCGACGACGACGGGCGGAGGGTCGGCGTCGCCTCGGAGAACATCATCGTCCGCAACTGCACGATGAAGGACGGGCACGGCGGCGTCGTCATCGGCAGCGAGATTTCGGGCGACTGCCGCAACGTCTTCGTCGAGGACTGCAAGATGGACAGCCCGAACCTCGACCGCGCGCTCCGCTTCAAGTCGAACGCCATCCGCGGCGGGGTGCTGGAGAACGTCTTCTTCCGCAACGTCGAGGTCGGCCGCGTGGCCGAGGCCGTGCTCACGATTGACCTGCTCTACGACACGGGCGACAAGGGGCCGCACAGGCCCGTGGTGCGCAACGTCCTCATCGAGAACGTGACGAGCCGTTCGAGCCCGCGCGTGATGTGGGTGGTCGGCTTCCCCGGCGTGACGATTGACGACATACGCTTCCGCAACTGCACCTTCCGCGGCGTCGAGGCGACCGAGGTCATGAACAACGCCGGCTCGTTCAGCTTCGAGAACGTCACCATCGAGCCGGCCAAACGCGGGCGCAGCCTCAACTCGCCGCAGGCGGCGCAGTAACGCGGACGGGGGCCGCCGGCCATGAGCAGACTAAACGCAGGCAGTGCGCTCCTCGTGCTCGCCCTTCTGGGCGGGGGCGCGTGCGTGGCGGAGGCGGCGCCGGTCGAGTTGGTCGTCGCCGCCGACGGCAGCGCGAAGTACAGGACGGTGCAGGAGGCGGTCATGGCCGTCCCCGCCGGCACGGCCGAGAGCCCCGTCCGTATCCGCGTCAGGCCCGGCACTTACAGGGAGATAATCTACGTCCAGCGCGAGAAGCGTTTCTTCCATCTAATCGGCGAGGACGCGTCGAAGACCGTCATCACGTACGACCTGAACGCGAACCTGAAGGGGCCGGACGGGAGGCCCATCGGGACTTTCCACACGCCGACCGCGCAGATAGACGCGGACGACTTCACGGCCGAGAACGTCACCTTCGAGAACTCGGCCGGCCCCGTCGGGCAGGCGCTCGCCGTGCGCGTGGACGGCGACCGCGTCGTGTTCCGCAACTGCCGCTTCCTCGGCTGGCAGGACACGATTCTCGTCAACCGCGGGCGACACTACTTCGAGAACTGCTACATCGCCGGCCACGTCGATTTCATCTTCGGCGCGGCCACGGCCTTCTTCGACCGCTGCCACATTCACGCCCTGCGCGACGGGTACCTGACCGCGGCCTCGACGCCCGACAACGCGCCTTTCGGCTTCGTCTTCTCGCGCTGCAAGGTGACGGCCAAGACGCCCGCCGTCAAGACCTACCTCGGCCGCCCGTGGCGCGCACACTCGGCCGTGACTTTTCTTGAGACGGAGATGTCGGAGGCCGTCCGCCCCGAGGGCTGGCACAACTGGAACTTCCCCGAGCGCGAGAAGACCGTGCGCTACGCGGAGTACGCGAGCAGGGGGCCGGGGGCGAAGCCGGACGCGCGCGTCGCTTGGGCGCGGCGTCTGACGAAGTCGGAGGCGAGGAACATCACGCCCGAAAAAGTTCTGGCCGGCAACGACGGCTGGGACCCCAGAACGGGCCGGACTCGCACGAGGGGTTGAGCATGAAAACTTTCTACGTCCTGTGTCTGCTGTCGGCGCTGGCGGGGACGGCCGCGGCCAAAGAGCCGGTCACCGTCCACCTCGCGGGCGATTCGACGATGGCGAAGAAGCTGCCGGAGAAGAGACCCGAAACCGGCTGGGGCGAGGCGCTGCCGCATTTCTTCCGCGAAGACCGCGTGCGGGTCAACAACCACGCGAAGAACGGGCGGAGCACGCGCCTCTTCATCGAGCAGGGGCTGTGGAAGGGGCTGCTCGACGCGCTGAAGGAGGGCGACTACGTCTTCATCCAGTTCGGGCACAACGACGGCGCGAAGGACAAGCCCGACCGTTACACGCCGCCCGAAGACTACCGCGCCAACCTCGTCAGGTTCGTCAAAGAGGTGCGCGAACGCAAAGGCACGCCCGTCCTGCTCACGCCCGTCATGCGCCGCAAGTTCACGAAGGAGGGCGCCTTCGTTGACCAGCACGGCGTCTACCCCGGCATCGTCCGCGAGGTCGCGGCCGAGTTGAAGGTGCCGCTCATCGACATGCACCGCAAGAGCGAGCAGGCGCTCGTGCGCCTCGGCCCCGAAGAGTCGCGGAAGCTCTTCCTCCAGCTCAAGCAGGGCGAGAACCCGAACTACCCGAACGGCGTCGAAGACAACACGCACTTCAACCCGGCCGGCGCGGAGCTGATGGCCCGCCTCGCCGTCGAGGGCATCCGCGAGAGCAAGCTGGGGCTGGTTAAGTATCTCTTGAAATCGTCCGCGGCGAAGGCGGGGAGGTGACGCGCGTGCGCGTCAATGGTTACGGAGGCAGAGAGATGAAGAACAGATTTACGGCGGCTTTCGCCCTTTGCGCTTCCCTGCTCGGCGGCGGGGCCGCGGCGAATGCGCAGGTGCCCGCGCCGAGCGGGGCGCGGGCGCAGACGGCGCCAGCGCCGGAGGGCTACACGGCCACGGTCAAAGACGGCGAGGCGCGCTTCACGCTCCCCGTGCCGCGGCGGCCGGAGTGGCAGTGGCGCCGGAGCGAGACGAAGGAGCGGGGGCGCGAGTACGCGCTGAGCGTCAAGGTGACGAACGAAGGGCGGGAGTACTCGTTCGGCCTCTACCTCTGGAAGTTCCCCGGCGCGAAGCCGGCGCGCGGCAGCCTCGCCGCCCTCGTCGAAGCCGGGCAGGAGAGCCTGTTCGAGCGCACGAGCGTCGGGCACATGGTCATCATCCGCGACGCCGGCGTGAGGGTGAAGGCGGACGGCGACCGCCTCGTCATCACCGTCGGCGGGCGCAAGAACGTGGCGCGCCTCTTCTCCGGGCGCCCGGCCGAGGTGAAGGTTGAGACCGCCATCCTCGACGAGCCGCCGACCACGCAGACCGTCCCCGTCACCTACGAGAAGTGAAGGGCCGGGCGGCTAGGGCTTCGGCCGCTGGTCCGCCGGGACGTTCTCGTAGACGGCTTCGAGCTTTTGATAACCGTCCTTGACGACCGTCTGCACGAGGTTGGTCTTGTCGACCACCACGGGCTCGAGCAGTATCGAGGGCACGTCCACCTTCCCGTTGTTGATGGCGGCCGTGGTCGGGACCTTCTCGCCGCGCGCGAGCGAGACGGCGGCCTCGGCGGCGCGGCGCGCGAGCAGGTGCACCGGCTTGTAGACGGTCATGGACTGCGTGCCGGCGACGATGCGTTGCAGCGCCGAGAGGTCGGCGTCCTGGCCCGAGACCAGCACCTTGCCCGCCAGCTTCTGCACTTCGAGCGCCGAGACGGCGCCGCCCGCCGTGGCGTCGTTCGACGCGACGACCGCCGTCACCTGATTGCCCGACTTCGTCAGCGCGTCCTCCGTGATGCGCAGCGCCTCGCTCGCCAGCCAGTCCTTCGCCCACTGGTCGGAGACGACCTTCACGTCGCCGCGGTCGATTGCCGGTTGCAGGACGTTCATCTGCCCCTTGCGGAACAGGAGGGCGTTGTTGTCCGTCGGCGCGCCGCCGACGAGCAGGTAGTTGCCCTTCGGCGCGCGCTCCAGAAGGTAGCGGGCCTGCATCTCGCCGACCTTCTCGTTGTCGAACGAGATGTAGAGCGCGGGCTCGCTGCTGCGGATGAGGCGGTCGTAGGAGATGACGGGGACGTTCCTGGCCTTCGCCGCCTCGACGATGGAGGCGGCGATCTCGCCGTTGTGCGGGATGACGACGAGCACGTCCACGCCCTGCGTCAGGAGGTTGTCGGCCTGCTGCGTCTGCACGCGGTCGTCGCCGTTGGCCGACTGGATGAGCACCTCGGCGCCCAACTCGCGCGCGCGCGCCAGGAACAGGTCGCGGTCGCGCTGCCAGCGCTCCTCCTTGAGCGTGTCCATCGAGAGCCCGATGCGAATCGTCCCCTTCTTCGGCCCGGCCTCGTTAGCCACCTGCGGCTGTTCGACGCAGGCGGCGGCGAGCAGGGCGAAAAGGAAGAGGGCGGCGGCCGCAGGGGCGACGCGCGTGAGTTTGTGCTTTTTCATAGTCTTGACGAAGTGCGTGCCGGACGGCCGCCTCACTCGAAACGGAACCAGTCGAAGTCGGCGTAGCCGTTCTCGCGCGTGCGGCCGACGCGGGAGGCGAAGACGCCGACCTTCGCGCCTACCCAGCGCCCCTGCCGCGCGGTGAAGGGCTCGCCGACGGGCCGGAAGGTCTTGCCGTCCTCGCTGAAGCTGAAGTTGCAGACGGCGTTGCCGGCGACTTTCACCCTCAGATATAAGGTGCCCGACTTCACGGGCACGCCCGCGCTCTCGCGCTCCGCGCCCTGCCTGTCGGCGTCCTTGCAGACGACCTGCGAGACGAAGAGCCCCTCCGGCCGCTTCTTCACAGAGAGGTACGCGTAATCGAGCCCCATCACCAGCAGCCCCGTCTTCTCGTCGTCCGTGCGCGGCGTAAACGTCAGCTTGGTCGTCGCGGTGAACTCGGGCGCGGGGAACTTCTGCAAGAGCAGCGCGGGCACGTCCCAAAAATTCCTGTGCCCCTCGGGGAGCGGCACGTTGATGACGCGCAGGTAGCCGAGCGGCCCGGCGGGGAAGGCCCAGTTCGGCTGCGGGTTGGCCTGCCACTGCCACTGGAGGCCGAGCCCCGGCGCGTCGAACTCGTCCGAGTCGGGCGGCGTCGCGGCCGGCCACACGCGCCCGACGTTCGGCTTCCTGAACCTCAGCACGGGCTCGCCCGTCCCGTCGCCGTCCGCGTCCGAGCCCATCACCGGCCAGTCGTTCGCCCAACGCATCGGCTGGAGGTGCACGACGCGGCCGTAAGGCCCCTTGTCCTGAAAGTGCAGGAACCAGTGCTCGCCGGTCTGCGTCTCGACCCACGCGCCCTGGTGCGGCCCGTTGACGGACGTCTTGCCCTGCGCCAGCACGATCTTCTCCTCGTAAGGGCCGTAGACGTTGCGCGAGCGTAAGGCCAACTGCCAGCCGGTCTCGACCCCGCCCGCGGGCGCGAAGATGTAGTAGTAGCCGTTCCGCTTGTAGAACTTCGGCCCCTCGACCGTCGGGTGCTTGTCGTGGCCGTCGAAGACCAGCACGCCCTCGTCGAGCAGCCGCGTCCCGTCCGGCGTCATGCGGCTGACGACGAGGATGCTCTTGACGCCCGAGCGGCTGGCGGCCACGCCCGTCACGAGGTAGGCGCGCCCGTCCTCGTCCCAGAGGGGGCACGGGTCAATCCACCCCTTCGCCTCCTTGACGAGAAGCGGCTCCGACCACGGCCCCGAAGCGTCCTTCGCCTTGACGACGTAGATGCCGCGGTCGGGGTCGGGGTAGTAGATGTAGAACTCCCCGCCGTGGTAGCGGATGGCGGGCGCCCAGACGCCGTTGCCGTGCTGCGGCTTGTCGAAGACGTCGAAGGGCGGCTGTCGGTTAAGGGCGTAGCCGACGACTGCCCAGTTGACGAGGTCTTTGGAGTGGAGGACGGGCAGGCCCGGCGCGGCGTTGAAGCTCGACGCCGTCATGTAGAAGTCCTCGCCGACGCGCACGGCGTCCGGGTCGGAGAAGTCCGCGTGGATGACGGGGTTCTTGTACGTCCCGTCGCCGTTGTCCGCCACCCAGACCTTCGAGACCGCCTGCGCCCGCGCGCCCGGAACGAAGGCGAGGAGCGTGACGAGCACGGCGATGATGTTGAGCGCAGCCCGACGCAGTTTCATGCGGATTTCGGCCGTTCGTAAATCAGAAATCGCGTACCAAAAATTCGCCTAGTCCTTGACCGCTTCGAGGCCGGAGCCGCCGGCGGCGTACTCGGGCTGGACGTTGACGACGCCGTACTTGCGGTCTTCGCCCTCGCGGACGGCCGCCATCATCCACATGAAGTTAATCTGCCCGCCGGGCGCGGCGACGTTCGGGTGATAGCCCCTCGGCATCAGCACCACGTCGCCCTCGCGCACGACCTGCACCAGCTCCGGGCTCGCGGGGTCGGTGTAGACGAGCTGGATGCCGAACGAGGGCTCGGGCATGTCGATGTAGAGGTACGCCTCTTCGAGCATCCGCGAGTGCTCGTGCGGCGGCCACGAAGTCCAGTTGCCGGGGCGCGAGAAGGTGACGCCGGTCAGGATGCGCCCCGCGCGGACGTTGCTCCCGATGAGGACGTTCATGTCGCGCTGGTTCGGCGGCTCGCCCGCGATGATGTGCAGCTTCGGGTTCTCGCGCACCTCGGCGAAGCGGACGAGCTGCAAAGGGTAGTCGCCCTCGACCGGCGCGGACAACTCCGCGAGGTCGCACGCGCCGCCTTCGTGGCCGCGCACCTCGACGGGCGAATTGCGCGGGACGTAGAGCGCGTCGTACTGCCCGAGCCTGTAGCTCTCCTCGCGGACGGTCACCTCCGCCTCGCCTCTGAGGCAGACGAGCGCCGTCTCGTGCGTCTCGGTGTCGAACGCCACGGGCTCGTCGCCCGCGTCGAGCGTGATGCGGCCGTAGTGGAGGTTGCGCATGGGCGTCTGCCCCGGCGCGACCGCCGTCCGCCGCCCCTTGCCCCTGTGCGTCGCCGGGACGAAACAGGTCTCCTTCGAAATCTCGCTGCGACTCAGTTCTGCCTTCATCTTGAACCTCCTAAAGTTTCAGACCAGCCCCGCCGTCAGGAAGCCCTCGGCCGCGACTTCGAGCGCGCCGCCGAGCCCGGCGCCCGTCGCCTCGCCCGGCTCGACCGACCAGCCCGAGAGGCGCCCGGCCATGCTCTGCGCCACGGCGTCGTGCAGAGGCTCGCGCATGAACTTCCACCCGTAGACGAGGCGGCCGCTGACGATGACGCGCGTCACGCCGAGCCCCGTGATGACGTTCGCAATGCCGATTCCCAGATACTCGCCCACGCGCTCAAGCGTCCGCTGCGCCCGCAGCTCGCCGGCTTCGGCCCGCCCGACGATCTCCACGAAGCGCGGAGCCGCCTGCCCGCCGAACTGCACGCGGTCGCCCACGTAGAGCGCGGAGGTCGCGGACGCCGAAGCGTACATCTCCCAGCAGCCGCGGTTGCCGCAGCGGCAGAGCTTGCCGCCCGCCACAATCGTCATGTGCCCGAACTCGCCCGCCAGCCCCTCGCCCGAGGCGTAGCCGCGGAAGACCTCGCCGCCGAGGACGAGCCCGACGCCGAGCCCCGTCCCCGACCGGACGAGGACGAAGTCGTCGAGCCGCGGCGACTCGGCGCGCCTGAGCCGCAGGCGCAATTCGTAAAGCGCGGCGGCCGTCGCGTCGTTCTCGACCACGACCGGCACGGCGCTCCCGCCCGCGCACGGCCTGCCCTCGCCGTCGAACCTCAGCGCGTCGGCGACGGCCACGTCGTGCCAGCCGAGGTGCGGCGCGTACGTTATCTTCTCCCGCGCGGCGTCGGTCGGACCGGGGACGCTCACGCCGATGACGCGCAGCCTGCGCCCGCCCGCGCGACGGACGAGACGGCCCGTCACCTCCCTCAACTTCGCCAGCGCGTCGGACGGCTCGGAAGGCGTCTCGAACTCCTCGTCGGCGAGCAACTCGCCCGCGAGCGTGGCGAGGCCGATGGTCGTGCGGCGGACGCCGACGTTGATGCCGACGAAGAAGCCGTGCTCGTCGCTGAAGGTGAGCGCGGCCGCCGGGCGGCCGAGGCTCCGGCCCGTCCCGGGCGCGGCGTGGCTGACCGCCTCCTCGCGCACGACGCCGGCCGCGATGAGCGGCTTGAAGGTGTCGGTGACAGTGCTGCGGTTGACGCCGACGCGGCGCGCAAGCTCGGCGCGCGAGATGGGCTGCGCCGCCCGCAGGAGCCTCAAGAGCATGACGGTCGCGCGCGCTGGCGCCGCGGCGTCGGCGCCGAAAGTTGCGGGCGCACGCGCCTCCTCCGGCTCCAAAGTCCCGACCGCGCCGCCGTTGTCTGAGGCTAAAACTTTCCTCGTGGGCATGTGTACTCCGCTCCGCTGGTTCGTAGCTTACAGGATTGTCGGAACCGCCGGCGGCGGCGGTCGGGCCTTTCGATTCCGGGCAGAACCCTTTACAGGGAGCTTGTGGCGTTCGCGACCACGTCCGGCAGAATCAGCGAGCGGACGTTCGGGTGGACGCGCAGCCAGAGCCCCGGGTTCTCGTCGAGCTGTCGCGCCTGCTCTTGCGGGTCTTCGGAAATCTCTTCGTCGAGGATGCGCCGGTAGCTCGCGGGCTTGGCCGGCGCCGTCGAGGCGTCCACGATGGACTGCACGATGCGGCGCGAGCCGAGGATGGCCGCAGGGCCGAGCGTGAGGATGTGTGTCGCCGCGCGGCACTCCGCCTCGTCCTCGGCCGTGACGTTGCTCCCGCCCGCCTTGAACTTGCCGATGTGGTGTTCGAGGATGCTCGGCGAGATGGGGATGACGCCCGCGACGTCGCCCGCCGCCGCGCCCGAGCCCGGCTTGATGTAGGCGAGGTGCGAGGTGGCGCCCGCCTCCGGCCCCATCCCGAGGAAGAAGATGTCTATCCCGCCCAGCGCCTCAAGCTTCGACAGGTACTCGGCCAGCCCGCCTTCGAGGTCGTCGGTGTCCGTCCGCATCGGCGTGAAGCTCTTCACCTTGCGGAAGAAGGCTTCGCCGAGCAGGCGCTCGAAGTCGCGCACGAAGCTGAGGCCGTTGTCCATCCGCATCGGCGCCAGCGCGTCCTGCGTGAAGACGTGCAGGCGCCCGAGCAGTTCGTCGGCCGCGTCGGTTTTTGCAATCTCGGCGACGTGCCTGTACATCGCCTGCGCGCCGCGCCCGCCGAGCAGGATGATGACGAGGTCGCCCTCTTTCTCCCTCGCCGCCCGCCCGACCTCTTCCCACTGCGCGAGCCCGACGGCCTCCTCGGTCGGCATGACTTCGTAGCGGAGCGGGCGAACTTCCAGCGCCTCCGCGGTCGCGCCCTCGCGGCTGAGCCAGACGTTATTGCCGACGACGCGGCGTTCGAAGCTACTTTGTTTGGGAGCCGACAAAATATTTCCCCCCAACGTCCGCCCGTCTACGCCGCGGGTGGGCCGTTTAAAGCGCCGGCTGAGCACGGCCGGCAGGCTAATTCAAGATGAGTGGTTAGACCACTTGAGAAAATCGCGGAAGATATTTACCACATTTCAGACGGATAAATCAAGGTCATTCTGGCGAAATAGAGAGTTCAGGTTGTAAATTCATACTGTTTCGGGAGTTGGACTTGACACAAATCGCCTAGTGGTGTTACACAATAGTCGCAGCCCGGTTAATTGGTATTACCTTCTAAAAATCAGTTTCATGTCTACGAACGGCGGATTCTTCGCCACTGGCGTGAATTTTGTATTAAGCTGCCGGCAAACAACTTTCAGTCAGACAAGAGGGCGTCAGTTTCAGTTTACCCGGCTTTTCCCGTCAAAGGGTCGGCCGAAAACTTGCCGCTGACCGCTGAAGGTTACATATGGACAAGAACGCGGAGATTGCGGAGAAGACCGGCAGGCTGGCGGCGGCGCTGGCGGGCGAGGGCCTGGGCGGCGTGCTTCTGGGCTCGCAGCACAATTTCGCCTGGCTGACGGCGGGCGGCTCGAACGGCGTTGACCTGAGCCGGGAGCCGGGCGCGTGCGCGCTGCTGGTGCGCGCGGACGGGAAGCGGTACGTGCTCGCCAGCCGCATCGAGATGGCGCGCATCCTCGAAGAGGAGCTGGCCGGGACGGATTTCGAGCCGGTCGAGTACGGCTGGGAGGAAGAGAAGGCTTCGCCAACTTTCCTGGCAGACCTCGTCTCCTCTCTGCTCGAAGGCGGCTCCGCGCTCGGCTCAGATATGCCGTCGGGCCCCGGCGTGAAGGTCGTGGAGGGCGCCGTCGCGCGGTGCCGTTACCAGCTCACCCCGCCGGAGCTTGAGAGGTTCCGCGCGCTGGGGCGCGACGCGGGCGAGGTCGTCGGCGCGTTCGCGCGGGCGCAGGAGCCGGGCGAGCCTGAGACGGAGGTCGCGCGGCGCCTGAGCGACGCGCTGGCCGCGCGCGGGATGCACTCGGTCGTGACGCTGGTCGCCTCGGACGAGCGTCTGCCGAAGTACCGCCACCCCGTCCCTTCGGCGCGAAGGTGGGAGCGGACGCTGATGCTGGTCACCTGCGCGCGCCGCGCCGGCCTCATCGCCTCGGTGACGCGAATCGTCTGCGCGGGCGAGGTGCCCGACGAGATGCGCCGCCGCACGCATGCTCTGGCGCGCGTCAACGCGAGGCTGCTCGCGGCGACGCGGCCGGGCGCCGTCGGCTCGGAGATTTTCAAGACCATCGCCGACGCCTACGCCGACGAGGGCTTCCCCGGCGAGGAACACCTGCACCATCAGGGCGGCGCCTGCGGCTACCGCACGCGCGACTGGGTGGCGCACCCGGCGAGCGCGGAGGTCGTGCGCGACGGACAGGCGTTCGCGTGGAACCCATCCATCACCGGCACGAAGGCCGAGGAGACTTGCTTCGTGATGGCCGATGGCGTAGAAATTCTGACAACAACCCCCGAGTGGCCCCAAATCCCAGTCCGCGTAGGCGGACGCGAATACCCTTCCCCCGACGTGCTGGCGCTCTGAAGTAGGGAGGGCGGAACGGCGCGCGCGCCCGTCCCGCTTCCGAGTTCATCAAAGGAGAAGCATCGTTTATGTCATCGCCCAGGGATCAGAAGTCTGACCACGCCTCCGTCGCGGAAGCCATCCACGCCACGCAGGAGCCGATCTCGCTGTCCGAGAACGAGGGCGACCAGTCCACGGGGGCGAGCGCGACCGGCGCCGCCGTCGCGGCGGCCGAACACTCGGAGGGGAAGGGCGTCGGCCGCTACCGCTGGGTCATCTGCGCGCTGCTCTTCTTCGCCACGACGGTCAACTACGTGGACCGCCTCGTCTTCGGCATCCTCGGCCCCGAGTTGCAGAAGACTTTCGGCTGGACGGCGAAGGACTACACGGACATCGTCTTCTGGTTCGAGGTGGCCTACGCCATCGGGCTGCTCGGCGCCGGGCGAGTGCTCGACGCGATTGGGACGCGCATCGGCTACGCGGCCTCGCTCACCTTCTGGAGTTTGGCCTCCATCCTGCACGCCTTCATGGGCAGCATCATGGGCTTCAGCGTCGCGCGCTTCGCGCTGGGCCTGGGCGAGGCGGGCAACTTCCCCGCGGCCATCAAGACGGTCGCCGAGTGGTTCCCGAAGAAGGAGCGCGCGCTCGCCACCGGCATCTTCAACGCCGGCTCGAACGTCGGCGCCATCATCGCGCCGCTCGCCGTTCCGTGGCTCTACATCAACTGGGGCTGGCAGTGGGCCTTCATCATGACGGGCGCGCTCGGGCTCGTCTGGCTCATCTTCTGGTTCGCGCTCTACCACCGCCCGGAGGAGCACCCGAAGATCAGCCGCGAGGAGCTGGCCTACATCCAGAGCGACCCGCCCGAGCCGACCGTGAAGATTCCCTGGCTCAACCTTCTGCCGCACAGGCAGACGTGGGCCTTCGTCATCGCCAAGTTCGCCACCGACGCCATCTGGCGCTGGTACCTCTACCTGCTGCCGCTCTTCTTCGTCCAGGTCTTCGGGCTCGACATCAAGAATTTCGGCCCGCCCTTCGTCGTCATCTACGTGCTGGCCGACGTCGGCAGCATCGGGGGCGGCTGGCTCTCGTCGGCGCTCATCAAGGGCGGCCGCTCGGTCAACTTCGGGCGCAAGGTGGCGTTGCTCGTCTGCGCGCTGGCCGTCATCCCGGTCGTGATGGTGACGCACGTCAGCAACATGTGGATTGCGGTCGGCCTCGTGGGTCTGGCGGCGGCGGCGCACCAGGGCTGGTCGGCCAACCTGTTCACGACGGCCTCCGACATGTTCCCGAAGCAGGCGGTGGGCTCGGTGGTGGGTCTGGGCGGGATGGCGGGCGCGGTCGGCGCGATGCTCATCCTGAAGCTGACGGGCTGGATTCTGGGCGACAAGCCGGACGCGGCGTCGTTCGCCCCGCTCTTCATCATCGCGGCTTCGGCCTACGTCGGCTCGCTGCTCATCATTCACCTGCTCGTGCCGAGGCTCGAACCGGCGCGCCTGGAGGCTTGAGGTCTTTGAAAGTCAGTTGACGGCCGCGCGGCGGCGCACACGGTTTCAGTGTGCGCCGCCCGCGCCGTTGCCGTTCGAGCCGGAAGGGTCTGCCCCGCCCGACTCGCGCTCCGCCTCGATCTCCCAGCCGCGCTGGGCGCTGACGAGGTGGTCGCGCATGGCGGCGCGCGCGGCCTCGGGGTCGCGCTCGCGGATGGCGCGGTAGACGTGCCGGTGCATCTCGGCCGACTCCTTGAGGTCCGTCGCGCGCTTGACCGTCTTGATGCGGGTGTCGAAGAGGATCGTCGCCACCATGTTCATCAGCGATGTCAGGATGCGGTTGCCGGAGGCGGCGGCGACCGTCTGGTGGAAGCGCATGTCGTGGATGAGGAACTGCTCGGGGTCGTCGAGCGAGGCGAACATCCCGGCCACCTCCTCGGACATCGAGGCCATCTGGTCGCCGGTCGCGCGCTCGGCCGCGAGCCCCGCCACCGACATCTCCAGCGACATCCGCGCCTCGAACATCTCGGCCGAGGTGAAGCCGTGGAGCGAGGCCATCAGCCTCAGGGGGCTGCTGTCGAGCGACGGCGGGCCGTCGGCCTTGACGACGAAGGTGCCCGCGCCCTGCCGCGAGTGGAGTACGCCGACGGCGGCGAGCGAGCGGATGCCGGCGCGCAGGGTCGGGCGGCTGACGCCGAGCAATTTGGCGAGGTCGCGCTCGGGCGGCAGGCGGTCGCCGGGGCGCAGCTCGCCCCTGTGAATCATCTCGCGGAGCTGCGAGATGACCTCCTCCGAGGTGGTCCCGCGCCGGTCCGGGTCGATGGTTTTGAAGATGTTGCTGCTCAAATCGGTCATACCACTTCTCCGTAGAGGATTTTTTGTTGACCACGCGTGCGAAGGGTCAACGGCTAAGGACGGATGCTTTTGATGACCGTCTCTCGTTAGGTCGGTATTCTACTCGATTTCTCATTTTTTGTCGAACAGTTTGTTTGACGGCAACTCAACAATGGTTTGACCAATTCTGGCTTTTGTGCAATTTAGAACTGAGATTGCGCAGAACATTCTTAAATAATTGGTCAAGTAGGGGGTGCAGTTTTGAGATTTAAGGCGAAGGCAATTCTCTCACTCTTGTTGCTGGCGGGGCTGACGGCGCCGGCCGCCAGGGGGCAGGCCGTGGCGCCGCTCTCGGAGCGGATGGCGGCGACGGTGATGACGGTCTGGAAGGACGCGGTCAAGGAGCCGGACAGGCCCGACAAGTGGACGTACGAGCAGGGCGTCCTCCTCACGGGGATGGAGGCCGTCTGGCTCAACACGGGCGACGGGCGCTACTTCGACTACATCAAGCGCGTCGTGGACCGCTACGTCGAGGACGACGGCACCATCAAGACCTACAAGGCGGCCGACTACAACATTGACAACGTCCAGCCGGGGCGGGTTCTGCTACTGCTCTACAAGGTCACGGGGCAGGAGAAGTACCGGAAGGCGGCCGCGAACCTGCGCGAGCAGTTGAAGACGCACCCGCGCACGTCCGAGGGCGGCTTCTGGCACAAGAAAATCTACCCTTCGCAGATGTGGCTCGACGGCCTCTACATGGGCGAGCCGTTCTACGCCGAGTACGCCCGAACGTTCGGCGAGGCCGAGGCGTTCGACGACATCGCCAAGCAGTTCATCCTCATGGAGACCCATTCGCGCGACGAGAAGACGGGCCTGCTCTACCACGGGTGGGACGAGTCGAAGCAGCAGAAGTGGGCCGACAAGACGACGGGGCGCTCGCCGCACTTCTGGGGGCGCGCGATGGGCTGGTACGCGATGGCGCTGGTGGACACGCTCGAACATTTTCCCGAAGGGCACCCGCGCCGCGCCGAGCTGCTTGCGATTCTCGGGCGGCTGGCGGCGGCGGTCGAGAAGTTTCAGGAGCCGAAGTCCGGCCTCTGGTGGCAGGTGCTCGACAGAGGCGGCTCGGCGGGCAACTACCTTGAGGCGTCCGCCTCGGCGATGTTCGTCTACTCGCTGGCGAAGGCGGTGCGGCTGGGCTTCCTGCCCGAGTCTTCCCTGAAGGTCGCGCAGAAGGGCTGGGCCGGCATCCGTAAGCAGTTCGTCGAGGAGGCCGCGGGCGGCGGCGTCAACTTCAAGGGCACGGTGAGCGTGGCGGGCCTCGGCGGGAACCCTTACCGCGACGGGAGCTACGAGTATTACCTGAGCGAGAAGGTCGTGACCAACGACGCGAAGGGCGTGGGCGCGTTCCTGATGGCTTCGGCCGAGATGGAGGCCGCCGCCGCGGGTCGCCCGGGGCGCGGCAAGACGGTCGCGCTCGACTACTACTTCAACAACGAATTGAAGAAGGACGCGGCGGGGCGGATGTCGCCCTGGCATTACAAGTGGGACGAGATGCCGAACCCGGGCTTCTACGTCTGGGGTCACATCTTCAGCAACCTCGGCGCGAAGACCGTGGCGCTCGCCGAGGCGCCGAACGCGCAGAACCTTAAAGGCGCCGACGTCTACATCATCGTCGACCCGGACACGAAGGAGGAGACCGAGAGCCCCCGCTTCGTCGAGCCGCAGCACGTCAAGGCCGTCGCCGACTGGGTCAGGCAGGGCGGCGTGCTCGTCCTGTTGGGCAACGACGTCGGCAACGCAGAGTTCGACCACTTCAACACGCTGGCGCGTGAGTTCGGCGTCCAGTTCAACAAGGACAGCAGGAACCGCGTGCAGGGGAACAACTTCCACGAGGGGAAAATCACGGTGCCCGCCGGCCACTCTATTTTTAAGACGGCGCGGACGCTCTACCTGAAAGAGGTGGCGACGCTCAACGTCTCGAAGCCGGCCGAGGTCGTGCTCAGTCACGACGGCTTCAACGTCATCGCCGTCGCCAAACACGGGCGCGGGACGGTCTTCGCCGTCGGCGACCCCTGGCTCTACAACGAGTACGTGGACGGGCGGAAACTCCCGGCCGAGTACGAAAACTACAAGGCCGCGCAGGACCTCTCGCGCTGGCTTCTGGAGCGGAGCCGCTGACTTCGCCCACACGCAAGGTAGGCTGGGGGCTCGTCGGCTGCGGCGACATCGCGCGCAAGCGGGTGGCCCCGGCGCTGCGCGACGGCGAGGGCTGCGAACTGGTGGCCGTCAGCCGCGCCGACGCCGCGCGGGCCGAAGCCTTCGCCGCGGAGTTCGGTGCGCGGCGTTGGCACGCCGGCTGGCGCGGGCTGTTGGACGACGCGGAGGTCGAGGCCGTCTACGTGGCGACGCCCGTGCACCTGCACGCGGAGCAGACAATCGCCGCGGCCGAGGCCGGCAAACACGTCCTGTGCGAGAAGCCGATGGCGTTGAGCGTCGCGGAATGCGAGCGGATGAACGCCGCGGCCGAGGCGAACGGCGTGCGGCTCGGCGTCGCCTACTACCGGCGGTTCTACCCCGCGGTCGAGCGCGTCGGAGAGATTCTGCGCTCCGGCGAGATAGGCGCGCCCGTCCTCGCGCAGTTGAACGCCTTCGAGCGCTTCGAGCCCGGCGCAGACCACCCGCGCCGCTGGCTCGTGGATAAGAGCCGTGCGGGCGGCGGGCCGATGTTCGACTTCGGCTGTCACCGCGTCGAGGTGCTTTTGAACCTCTTCGGCGACGTGGCGAGGGTGAAGGGGCTCGCCTCAAACGTCCTCTTCGCGCGCGAGGTGGAGGACACGGCATGCGCGCTCTTGCAGTTCGAGCGCGGGCCGCAGGCCGTCCTCTCGGTCACGCACGCCGCCCGGGAGGCGCAGGACACGCTGGAGGTCTTCGGCAGCGAAGGCTCCGTCCGCGTGGACGTGCTCAACGAGGGGCGCCTGCGAATCAGGTCGGGCGCGGGCGAGCGCGCGGAGACGCACCCGCCGCACCCGAACCTGCACCAGCCTTTGATTGAAGATTTCGCCCGCGCCGTCGTCGGCGCCCGCGCGCCGCGGGTGGACGGGCGCACGGGGCAGAGGGTTTCGGAGATTCTGGAGCTGATTTACGCCGGTTAAGAAAGGGTTGGTTTAATCATGGCATTGAGCATCAGGAACGCGGTGTTTGCTTTCGCCTTCGCGGCCGCGGCCGCGGGCGTCGCTTCGGCACAGGTGACGGGCAGCGCCACGGCGACGGTGCGCGGGCCGAGCAGCCCCGTCCGGCCGTTCGTCGTGACGAGGGCGCAGACGGTTGACGACGCGGTGCGGAAGCTCCACCCGGAGAACAAGGTCGAGGAGCTGATAGGCGGCGAGGGCATGGAGTTGCGCGTCGCCATCCAGCACGAGAGCGACCGGGCGGCGCCTTCGGCCGAGATTCACGACGCCTCGGACGACGTCTACTACGTGCTCGAAGGGACGGCCACGCTCACGCTGGGCGGGCGGCTGGTGGAGCCGAAGGAGGCGGAGCCCGGCGAGTGGCGCGGCCCGCGCATCGAGGGCGGGCAGAACTTCGACGTCAGGAAGGGCGACCTCGTCATCGTCCCTCGCGGCACCCCGCACATGCGCAGCACCCTGGGCAAGGACTTTGCGATGATACTCATCAAAGTCTTCGACAAGCCCCTCCCCGCGCCCAAGCCCGCGCCCGCGGCCAAGCCGCAAAAACCCTGAAGGCTTCAGAGCTTCTGCACCTGCTCCCAGACGGAAGGCACGACCGGGATGCCTTGCTCAAGGTTCTCCCGCCTGACCTTCAGCGTCCGCTCGCCGGGGTATCTGACCGCGCCGCCGCCGGGCGACGGCTGACGTAGATTTTCGACGACCTCGTCGGCGAGCGCCGAGCCGCCGAGCGAGTTGAGGTCGAAGGCGAGGAAGACCTGAGAGAGCCGCGTCTCTTGCAGCGGGTCGGGGGGAATCTGGTGCGTGGCGAGGCCGCCGGAGAGGAGCGCCGCGGCGAGGTCGAGCAGGAGCGCGAGGCCCGAGCCCTTCCAGTAGCCGACGGGGAGCGGACGCCCCGACTCCTCGACGGCGCGCGGGTCGCGCGTGAGGCGGCCTTCGGCGTCGAAGCCGCCGTCCACGGGCAGTTGCTCGCCCCGCTCGCGGTAGGCCGCCAGAGCGCCGTAGGAGAACTGCGACATCGCCATGTCGAGGACGACGTGGCCCGCCGGGCGCGGCACGGCCAGGACGAGCGGGTTGTTGCCGAGCAGGGCGCGCGACGAGCCCCACGGCGGGAGGTTGGGCATCGTGTTCGTCCAGCAGATGCCGAGCGCGCCCGCCTCCGCCGCCTGCCAGCCGTAGCTGCCACCGCGCATCCAGTGGTTCGTGTTCCGCAGCGCCACGCACCCGACGCCGTGTCGCCTTGATAGCTCGACGGCCCGCGCCATCGAGTCGTGCGCGTTCAGGTTCCCCGCCCCGCCCATCCCGTCCCAACGCTCAAGCGCCCCGCGGCTCTCCGCGCACCCGGCGCGGGCGCGGGCGTTGACGACGCCGCTGCTTATCATCTCAAGGAATCGCGGGAAGCGGCTGAGCCCGTGCGTGTAAACGCCGTCGCGGTCGGTCTCGGCGAACAGGCGCGCACATAGCTCGGCGCGCCCTTGCTCGAAGCCGACCCCGAGCAGGGCGCGCCGCAGTGTTTGATGAAGCTCGTCGTAACTGACTCTCACTTAGTGCGGTTCGACTAAGTAGAGGTCGCGGCCGGCGCGCTCGACGACGAGGGTGTCGGGGTCGGAGTCGTAGTCTTCGCGGCGGAACTCGCGGTGGTCGAGGAAGCCGAGGTTGACGCGGCGGCAGGTGGCCTCGTCGAGCGCGGAGGCCATCGTGATGGTGTAGCGCGGGACGACCTTGCCCGCCTCGTCGCGCGACCCGGCGTAGGAGACGTGCGCGAGGTGCGCGGCGACGGCGAGGTTCGAGCGCAGCTCGGTCGAGAGCGCCACCATCTCGCGGACGCGGTCGATGGGGGCGTAGCCGTACTTCTCAATCAGGAGTCCGTGCGTCTCGGAGATGGCGCGCAGGTGCGGGGCGTAGATGATGAGCTCGCCGCCCTCCTCGATGATGCCGCCGAGCTTGTAGCTCGCCTTGCCGCCGACCCACAGCTCGTCGTAGTGCGCGTCGAGGAGCGCGACGACGCGCCTGTACTTGCGACCCGTGTACTTGATGTGAACCTGGCGGCTGACTTCGGCCGCGCGGCGGAAGGCTTCGCGGACGTCGCCGCAGAAGAGGGCGTGCGTGCGCAGACGCTCGTCCTCGGTGCGCGTAACGACGGTGTTGATGGAGATGACGCGCGCGGGGACGAGGTCGGCGGCGGCCTCGATCATGTGGCGCGTGGGCGTCTCGACGCGGCCGATGATGTTCTCGATGGAGGCGAGCGCGCCGAGCCAGTGGGTGGCGTGCGTCAGGTTCGGGCCGGCGACGCCGGGGAAGAAGTATTTCGCGCCGCCCGCGAAGCCCGCGACCTCGTGCGGGACGGTCGCGCCGAAGATGAGCACCGTGTCGTAGACGCCGGGCGCGAGCAGCCGGTTGAGGTTGACCTTGACGGCCTCGGTGATGAGCCCGCCCGTCAGCTCGCTGACGCGCTCGGCGCTCAGCTCGCCCAGGTCAACCAGCTCCTCGGGCCGGTTCCACTGGTGGTCGAAGATGTGGCCCAGCAGGGGGAGTGAAGCGCCTTCCCTCAAACCGACCTTCGCGCGCTTCTCCTCCTCGGTCATGGGCATGTGCGTGCCCTGCGCGACGAGCGCGTCGAACTGCTCGGCGCCGCGCGCGGCGAGGATTTCGGCCGCGAAGGGGAAGAGGGTGTCGGTGTTGTCGTCGCGCGTCTTGTCGGGGACGATGGCGAGGACGCGCGCGCCGGGGCCGACGGTCAGCAGCGCCTGCTCGACGATGGCGCGCATCTCCTCGGGCGAAAGGTCGAGGTCGGGCGCCCCCTTCCCCACGGTCGAGGGCGCGGACTTGGTGCTCATAGTTTATCTCCTCGTTACCGCTGGATGCGGGCGGAGCCGCCTTTGGCGAAGGCGCGCACCTGCTCGACGGTCGCCATCGTGGTGTCGCCGGGGAAGGTCGTCAGGAGCGCGCCGTGCGCCCAGCCGAGCTTGAGAGCTTCCTCGGGCGACTCGCCCGTCAGCAGGCCGTAGAAGAAGCCGGAGGCGAAGCCGTCGCCGCCGCCGACGCGGTCAATCACGTCCAGCTCGGCCGTCGGCGATACGTAGGTCTCGCCGTCAACCCACGCCACAGCGCCCCAGCTGTGCCGGTTGGTCGTGTGCACCTCGCGCAGCGTCGTGGCGACGACCTTCACCTGCGGGTGCATCTTCACCACCTTGTCAATCATGCCGAAGAAGGCCGTGGGGTCGAGCTTCGAGGACTTCGTCACGTCCTGGCCGGGAATCCCCAAGCCCTTCTGCAAGTCCTCCTCGTTGCCGACGAGCACGTCCACGTTCTCGACGATGCGCGCGACGGTCTCGACCGCGCGACCCTCGCCGCCCGAAATCTTCCACAGCTTCTCGCGGAAGTTGAGGTCGAACGAGGTGACGGCGCCCGCGGCCTTCGCCGCGCGCATGCCCTCGACGATTGTCTCGGCCGTCGTCTCCGAGAGGGCCGCGAAGATGCCGCCCGAGTGGAACCAGCGGACGCCGCCCCCGAAGATTTCGTCCCAGTTGAAGTCGCCGGGCTTGAGCTGCGCGGCGGCCTCGTTCGAGCGGTTGTAGAAGACGACGGGGGCGCGGACGCCGTGGCCGCGGTCGCTGTAGACGGCGGCGATGTTGGGGCCGCGGACGCCGTCGTGCTCGAACCACTTGTAGAACGGCTTGACGCCCATCGCGCGGACGCGCTCGGCGACAAGGTCGCCGATGGGGTAAGAGACCATCGCCGTGGCGACGCCGGTGTTGAGGCGGAAGCAGTCGGCGAGGTTGGCGGCGCAGTTGAACTCGCCGCCCGAGACGTGGATGTCGCAGCCCGTGGCCTTGCGGAAGGGGATGACGCCCGGGTCGATGCGGTGGACGAGCGCGCCCAAAGAGACGAAGTCGAGCGCGCCCCCCTGACGAATGTTCAGACCGTTACTCATCTTTACAGTTCTCCGTGATTAATACTTTCCTCAAAGTCGTATTCATGAACCGAGGATTTGCCACAGAGACACGGAGACACGGAGGTTATGAATTCAAATCTCAAATCTGATATTTCAAATCGTATAACTCTGTGTCTCAGTGTCTCTGTGGCAAATCCCTGATTGAACTCTTAAACTCCGCCGAAGGCCGAGAAGCCGCCGTCGACGGGGACGACGACGCCGGTGACGAAGGCCGAAGCGGGCGACAGGAGCCAGAGCAGCGTGCCGAGCAAGTCTTCCGGCTCGCCGAAGCGGCCCATCGGCGTGTGCCCGATGATGCTCTGGCCGCGCGCCGTGAGCGACCCGGTCTCCCCGTCGGTCAGGAGGAAGCGGTTCTGCTCGGTCAGGAAGAAGCCGGGCGCGATGGCGTTGACGCGGATGCGCGGGCTGTACTCCTGAGCCAGATGAACGGCCAGCCACTGGGTGAAGCTGTTGACGCCCGCCTTCGCCGCCGAGTAGCCGAGCACGCGCGTCAGCGGCCGGACGGCGCTCATCGAGGAGACGTTGAGGATGACGCCCTCGCCCTGCTCCGCCATCAGCCGGCCGAAGACCTGACTCGGGATGATGGTGCCCAGCATGTTCAGGTCGAAGACGAAGCGGAAGGCGTCCTCCGGCAAGTCGAAGAACTTCTGCTGCGGGTTCGTCGTCGCGCCGGGGTGGTTGCCGCCCGCGCCGTTGAGCAGGGCGTCGACGCGGCCGAACTCGCGCACGACCTCACCGGCCGCCGCGCGCAGGGCCGCGGCGTCGAGGACGTCGGCCGCGAAGACGGCGGCCCGGCCCGGCCCGTCGAGGGCGGCCACCTGCGGCTCGGCCTTCTCGCGGTTGCGCGCGATGAGCGCCACGTTCGCGCCGCAGCCGACGAGCGCCCGCACCATCGCCTGTCCGAGCACGCCCGTCCCGCCCGTCACGACCACCGCGCGGCCGCGGAAGTCGTACATCTTCGTCAACTCATCAAGGTTCATCTTCGGCCCCCGCCAATTTGAAATTTCGAATTTCAAATTGTTCTTAACGTCAGTCGCCGCTGGCGCCCGCGGCCGTCTCGGCGCCGACGAAGAGCGGCTTGATGTGACGGTCGTAGAGGTTCTCGGTGACGTTGCGGCCGACGACCTCCTCGTTCGCCTTGAGCATATCGAGGTAGCGTTCGCCCATCTTCGCCGCGACCTTGAAGCCGACGTGCAGGAGCTGGCGGAGGTTCTGGTTGTAGAGCGGGTTCGACTGGTCGTGGCGCAGCGCGCCAACGTACTGCTCGGAACTCCAGCCCGCGACCTCCTCCTTCGAGGGGAGCTTCGAGCGGTCGATGTCGATGACGGTCGCGTAGGGGGCGGAGAGGGCGTCGATGTTGTCGAGCGCCTGTCCGTAAATCTCCTTCGCCAGTTCGAGGCCGTCGCCGCCGCTCTCGGCCAGCCCGATGACCTCTTCGAGCCAGGTGGTGCCCGCCGTCTTGACGTGGATGCCGGCGCCGGTGCGCGCGAGCGCCTTGCGGATGGGCTCGTAGATGGAGAACTTGTCGCTGCCCGAGTGGACGCTGAGCTTGAGGTTCGAGGGCAGGTCGTAAGTCCCGACGGCGTGCGCGATGACGGCGATGTCCTCGTTGAACTCCTTCTCGAACTGCGTCACGTCGCCGACGTAGTCCACGCCCTTGTTGAAGCGGCCGGTGAACTTCGGCGCGACTGTCTGCGCGGGAATCTTCTCGTCGGCGATGGCGGCGAGGATGACCAGAAGCTCGGGCGGCGTCTGCGGCGAGTCGGTCTCGTCCATCGAGACCTCGGCGATGAAGTTGCCGTCGCCCTTGCGTTCGGCGACGTGGCGGTAGATGCGGCCGGCGTCCTGTACGGCGCGGAGGAACTTGCGCGCGATGCGCTCTATCTCCTCGCGCGTGGTCTCGAACGGCTCGTCGATGCCGGGAATCTCAAGGCGGCCGACCAGCTCGGGGTGGCGCTCGACGAAGGCCCGCACGTCCTCGCCCGGGGCGGGCTCGCCGATGGAGTCGGCGACGTCGAGCGTGTAGAAGTCGCTCGACTCGATGAATTCGTCCACGGTGTCGAGGCGGATGTGGTCGGCGTCAACGTGGAAGGACTTGTCCCAGCCCAGGTCGCGGACGGCGGCCTCGGCCGCGGCCAGCACGCTCGGCGGCTTCGAGCCGACGATGCCGTGCTCGCGGAAGGACTTGTTCCAGACCGGCGTCACCTCGACGCCCGCCTCCGCGGCCTTCTGGCAGGCGCGCAGCTGCGCCTTCGCCTGGTGCGCGAACCTGTCGCCGACGCCCAACGAATACTTCTCAAGCTTCAAACCGTTGCTCATGACGTTCTCCTTCTACAAAAGGGCCGGCAGCGTAAGGCCGGCGGCATTTACACCGTGGACTACACAAAGACTCCGACTCACAGTTTGACGAGGTCCGAGATTTTAACCGGGCGGCCGCGCTCGATGCTCGTGCGGGCGGCGACGCCCGTCAGGACGGACATCGCGCCGGCGCGCGAGTCGGGCAGGCGCATGTGCTCGGGGGCGGGGGCGTTGCGGAAGATGATGTCGCGGAGGCGGTCGTCGCCGCCGCCGTGCCCGCCCTTGACGTCCGGCATCTCTATCTTCTCGCGCTTGCCGGTGAAGTTCTTGATGAGGTAAGCCTCCGTCTGCTCCGCCACCGGCCAGGGCTGGCGCTCGTAGTCGCGCACTTCGAGGCGCCCGCGCTCGCCGTTGAAGGCGATGCGGTAGCCCTCAATCGGCATCGAGGCGTTGAGCGAGTAGCTCATCTGGACGCCGTTCGAATACTTCACCAGCGCGTTCATCGTGTCGTAGATGTCGATGTCCTCGCGGAAGACGCAGCCGTCGCGGTGGTAGCCGTCCACGTCCTCGGCCTGCGCGTAGAGCTTCATCAGGCGCTCGTTCTTCGTCAGGTCGAAGTAGAAGGGGCAAATCTTCTTGTGCGGGCACGGGCGGCAGTGGGTGAAGCGGTAGGGGTTCGCCTTGCCGTAGACGTTGAGCTGCCCGAAGGCGTTGACCTCGACGGGGTCGGCGGCGAGCCACCAGTTGACGAGGTCGAAGTGGTGCGTCGCCTTGTGCACCCAGAGGCTGCCGGAGCGCGACTTCAGGCGGTGCCAGCGGCGGAAGTAGTCGGCGCCGTGGCTGGTGTCGAGGTACCAGCTGAAGTCCACGGAGGTGACGGGGCCGATCTCGCCCGCCTGGATGATTTCTTTAATCTTCTGGTGCTTCGGCGCGTAGCGGTAGTTGAAGGCGACGACGATCTTGCGCTTGTTGCGTCGCTCGGCTTCGAGGACTTCCTTGACCTGGTCGGGCTCGGTGACCATCGGCTTCTCGGTGATGACGTCCAGGCCCCGGTCGAGCGCGCGGGTGATGAATTCCGCGTGCGTGGCGTCCACGGTCGTCACCATCAGCAGCTCGGGTTTGACGCGCCCGCACATCTCGTCGAAGCTGGTGAAGGTCGGGCACTCGACGCCCATCAATTCCTTGGCGGCCGCGGCGCGCTTCGGGTTGATGTCGCAGAGGCCGACGAACTCCAGCACGTCCGAGTATTTCTTGACGAGGTCAACGCCCCACATCGAGGAGCCGCGGTGGCCGGTGCCGACCATGGCGTAGCGGCGGCGCGCGCGCGGCTGCACGGTGGCGAGCGACGTCCCGCCCAGCGCGAGCGTGGCCGCGGCGGCCGTGCCGGCCGTCCTGACGAAATCCCTGCGGTTAAGATTGTTGGTGTCGGACATAGTCTTTCTCACAACTCCCGGCTCGTAATCTTCACTTGACGTAGGCGGCCAGCGCGGGCTCAAGCCTGCGCAGCTCGTCGGCGACGACGCGGCCGAAGACGTCGCTCCCCCTGGGCCCGAGGTGCGTGTAGTCCATCTCCTGCCCGCCCTTGCCGTCGGACTTCATCTTGCCCAGCTCGTCGCTATCCTTGCGCCCCATCTTGTCTACGAAGGCGATGCTCAGGGCGTGCAGGTCTATCAGGGGCACGCGCTTCTCGGCGGCGACGTGCTTGACGGCGTTGGCGTAGGGGAAGAGGTCGGAGTCTATCTTGTCGTCTTTGCCGAAGCGGCGGCGCGTGAGCGAGGTGACGAGGACGGGCTTGGCGCCGGCGGCGCGGGCCTCGTCCACGTAGCGCGCGATGTTGGCGGCGTAGGTCGTCTCGGGGTCCGTCTCGCGCTCGGGGCCTTTGCCGGGCATGTCGTTGTGGCCGAACTGAATGAGGATGTAGTCGCCCTTCTCTTCGAGTGCCTTCTGCCACCAGCCCTCGGCCGCGAAGGACTTCGAGCTGCGGCCGTTCTTCGCCCAGTTGACGACCTCGACTTCGGGCGCGACCGCGCGCTTGAAGCCCGGCCCCCAGCCGTCGGACTCGCCCACGGTCGAGTCGCCGACGAGCACAATCTTGACGCGGCCCGCGCCCGCGAGCGTCTCGCGGTCGACCAGCTTGCCGTTGACGCGGACGTTCTCGACGACGAGCCCCGAGACGTTCTTGACCACGCTCGGCTGCGCCACGTTCTCGAAGGTGCAGTCCTTCAGGCGCAGGCCGTAGACGGGCGCGTTCGAGAAGCCCTGCACGTCGAGCGCGTGGCGGCTCTTGCCGCTCTTGAGGCCGTCCACGACGAGGTTGCGGACGACGGGCGTGAACTTGCCCTTCGCGCCCTCCTCGTAGTTGAAGTCCACGGTCAGCACCGCGTGGGCGACCTGACCGACCGTGATGTTGCGGAAGAAGATGTTCTCCAGCAGCCCGCCGCGCACGGCGTTGTTCTTGAAGCGGAGCGCGTGGTCGAGGTTCGGGCTGTCCATCGTGCAGTCCTCGGCGAAGAGGTGGCGCACGCCGCCCGAGATTTCGCTGCCGATGGTGACGCCGCCGTGGCCGTCCTTCATCCGGCAGCCGCGGATGACGATGTTCTCCGAGGGGACATTAAGGCGCCGCCCGTCGGCGTTGCGGCCCGACTTGACCGCGATGCAGTCGTCGCCGGTGTCGAAGGTGCAGTCCTCAATCAGCACGTCCTTGCAGGACTCGGGGTCGCAGCCGTCGTTGTTGGGGCCGTGGCTCTTGATGTTCACCTTGCGGACGGTGACGTTGGTGCAGAGCACGGGGTTCAGCTCCCACATCGGCGAGTTGACGACGGTGACGCCTTCGATGAGGACGTTCTGACAGCGGTAGGGCTGGACGAACTGCGGGCGCAGGTAGTGGCCCTCGCCGAAGACGCGCTCGGAGACGGGCGCGCCGCGCTCGGTCAACTCTTCGAGCGTCTTGCGCGCCTTCGCCTGGCTCGGCTCGCCCTTCTTCCAGCCGTGGCGCTCCTGGCCCTTCCACGGCCACCAGTGCGTGTCGTCGCTGTTGCCGTCGAGCGTCCCCGTGCCGGTGACTGCGATGTTCTGCTGCTCGAAGGCGTAGATGAACGGGGAGTAGTTCATCAGCTCCATCCCCTCCCAGCGGGTGAAGACTAAGGGCAAGTACGCCTTCGGCTCCTGAATGAATTTGACGGTCGCGCCCTCGGAGACGTGCAGGTTGACGTTGCTCTTGAGGTGAATCGGCCCGGTCAGGAACGTCCCCGGCGGGACGACGACGCGGCCGCCGCCGGCCTTGTTGCAGGCGGCGATGGCCTTGCGGAAAGCTTCGGTGCAGTCGGTCTTGCCGTCGGCGGCGGCGCCGTATTTGGTGACGGCGAAGTCGCGTTTGGGGAAGACCGGCGGCTTGATGCGCTTCAGAATCTCGGGGACGAGCGCCCAGGGGTCGGCGGCGGTCGCAGTCCCGCCCGTTTGAACCGGGGCGGGCGCGAACGCCTCCGCGCCCGTCAGCCTGCTCAGGAGGAGCGCGCCGGCGGTGCCGGCCAGAGTCTTCTTCAGGAAATCGCGTCTGTCGGACATGCTCTTATTTCGCCTGCTCGTTCGTGTGAATCCGGTTGCGCTTCTGCCAGGCCGGGTAGTCCTTGTTGATGAGCCTCAGGGGCTCCTCGGTGTACCAGCCGTAGCCGTTGCGCCGCTCGGCCTCTATCTCGTTGACGTCGTAGCGGACGACGCCGTCGCGCCCCTCGAAGACGGGGCGGTTGGTGCCGAGTTCGTAGAAGCGCGCCCAGATGGGGGGCGCGTCCTTGTCGGCGACGGCCGTGCGCTCGAAGCCGCCCGGCTGCGACGGGTCGCGCCGCTCCGTCCAACGGACGCCCGAGACCTGCGCGGCGCGGAACCACGCGACGGCCGCTTCGACCGCCTCGACGACGCGCGCGTCGGGGCGCTCGACGCCCATCAGGAAGCGCGTGATGCCGACGCTCTCCTTGGACGCGAGGGAGACGGGCTCGAACTTGCGCGCGGGCGCGGGCGCGAGTGTGACCTCGTCGTGCTGCGCGCCCCAGGCGGTGAGCTTGCCCGCGACCCTGACCTGCGTCTTCAGGATGCACTCGACGCCGCGGCCGACCGCCCTTTCGGACTTGAGCCGCCGCGCCTCGTCCACGAACGCGTAAACGGGCTCGCGGCGCGCAACGTCGCGGAGCAGTTCGAGGACGCCGGCCATGGCGTTGTCGTTGTAGGTGATGCGCGTGTAGTAGCCCTTGCGGAGCGGGTAGTACTGCGGCCAGCCGCCGTTCTCGTACTGCGCGGCGAGCAGGTAGTCGAGCCCCTTCAGGAAAGCCACGCGGTGGCGCTCCTGCTTCTGCGCCGTGTAGACGCGCGCGAGGTATTCGAGCTGGGTGAAGGTGGCGCCGTTGTCGATGGTCGCCGCGGCCTCGTTACCGACCTCGCCCTTCCTGCTCGTGAGCTCGGCGCGCTTCTTCTCGTCGAGCGGGGCGGCCATGTCAATGTTCTTGGGCCAGCCGCCGACGTCGCGCTGGTAGAGGAGCAGGTTGTCCGCGACGCGCGCGGCCTCCTCGCCCGCGTACCAGTCGGGCTTCTGCTTGAGGGCGTCGCGCCAGTTGATGGCGGCGGGCGCCTTCGCCTGAGTGCTCTGCGTCCGGGCGGGGGCGGCCGCCGCGAGTGCCGCGAAGAGAAGGGCGGCGAGGGCGAGCCGTGATGCGTGCGACTTAATCAAACGGATACTCCCGAATGGCGTTGATGAAATAGTTGAATGAATAGACTGCTTAAACGCGAGCCGCCCTTAGGCTGGAAGGCTTGGGGGCGGCTCGCGGGGGTGTCGGGGCGGGCGGCCCCCGTCAGGAGGCCGCCCGGCTGTCAAAGGCGTTAGAAGGTGAACTTCGCGCCGAGCTGGATGTCGCGCGGGTTGTTGCGCTGCGACGTGACGAAGCCGAAGGCCGAGTTCGGGGCCGCCGTGGAGCCGGGGTTCAGGCCGATGCCCGAGCCGAAGTAAGCCTTGTTGAAGGCGTTGATGGCCTCGGCGCGCACCTGGAGACGCTTCCCTTCCGTGATGTTGAAGTTCTTCGTCAGCGACAGGTTCGCAATCGAGTAGGGCTGGTTGCGCAGGTTGTCGAGCGTCGAGGGGACGTTGCGCAGGCCGAAGGCGTTGAGCGTAATCAGCCTGGGCGCGGTCGGCCCGTTGACGTTGTAGATGGCCGGGATGTCGACGCCGTACTTCAGGCCGTTGCCCGTGCTCTCGCCGATGCGGGCGCGGAGCGCGCTCGCGTCCCCCTCGAAGAAGAGGTTGTTGTTGAGCGCGAGGGGCTCGCCGCTCTGCCACTCGTAGGTGCCGTTGACCTGCCAGCCGCCGATGAGGGCGTCGAGCACGCGGGGCATGTCCTTGCCGAAGGCCCTGCCGCGGCCGAGGGGCAGCACCCAGGTCTCGGCGAGGGTGAAGCGGTGCGGGCGGTCGGCGATGGAGATGCGGTCCTCGAGCTCGGTGTCCGAGGGGTTCAGGTACGTAATCCGCTCGGTCAGGCGCGAGTAGGTGTAGGTCATCGTCAGGGAGAAGTCGCGCGAGAAGCGCTTGTTCGCCTGCATCTGGAGCGCGTTGTAGCGGTTCGTGCCGTTGTACTCCTGGACGAAGAGGTTGCCGAACTGCGGGAACGGCGTCAGGGCCGTCGCGCGCGTGATGGTCGTCGCCGTGTTGAGCGTGCTGCTCACGGGCAGGCGGCCGAGGAACGGGTTGGCGATGGTGGCCGACAGGTTCGTGTTGGCCACGTTCGCGCTCGCCTCGTCGGTGCCGAGGAACTGGCGCGGGACGAAGTTGATGTTGCGGTTGACCGACTGGTCGTAGCCCCACGACGAGACGAAGTTGGCTTCGAGGACGAACTGGCCGGGCAGCTCGCGCTGGAAGCCGACGATCATGCGCGCGAACTTCGCGTTCTTGCGCTCGACCGGGATGAGCGGGGCGTCGGAGGCGCCGACGGCCGCGCCGGTGCCCGTGAGGAGCCCGAGGCTCGTGCCCTGCGGGGGCAGGAGGCTCGAAGCGCCGCCCGCGAACGGGTTCGTCAGGTTGTAGAGGAACGTCGCGCCGTTGTTGACCGTGATCGGGTTCGTCGTGCCGGTGGCGAAGCCCACCTGCTGCGGCGTCTCGATCTGGAAGGGCGCCATGAAGATGCCGAAGCCGCCGCGCAGCACCGTCTTGTCGTTGAGCTGGTAGGCGGCGCCGAAACGCGGCTCCCAGTTGCTCTTGTCGGCGTTCCAGATGGTGCGGTTGTTCTCGTCGGCGAAGGTGTAGCCGCCGACGACGCGGAAGTTGGCCGGGTCGGGGAGGAACACGCGGTTGGCGGCCGACTGCGCGTTGAAGGTCGTCGTGTAGGCGGCGCGCACGGCGGGGTCAACCGCCGTCGGCGTCGTGAAGTCGAAGCCGCGCAGGATGCGGTTGTAGCGCTCGGTGAGCCCCATCTCCAGCTCGTAGCGGAGGCCGAGGTTGAGCGTCAGCTTCGGCGTCGCGCGCCAGTCGTCCTGGACGAAGAAGCCGTGGTAGAGCTGCTGCACCGAGTAGGACTGCGGGTTGTCGATGACGGCCGAGGAGGGCAGGCCGAGGATGAACGCCGCCACGTCGCGCCCGTAGGCGTTGCGCGTCGCGGTGTTCGAGTTCGAGGCCGGCGCCGTGAAGAGTCCGTCGAAGGTGAAGGAGCCGCCCTGGTAGTTGTTGGTGATGAAGTTCTCGCGCGTGACGCGCAGGTCGTAGCCGTAGCGCGCCGTGTGGTTGCCGAAGAGCTGCGTCACCGTCGGCTGGATGGCGCCCATCATGAACGGGCGGGTGCGCCCCTCGTTCCAGTCGGAGCGCTGCGAGCCGAGCGTCGAGCGGGTGTTGCGCGTCGCGTCGAGGTTGAGGATGGCGAAGCGCGGGATGTACTGGTAGCCGCGGAACGCGTTGACGGTCGCCGCCGCGAAGCCGAGCGAGGCCGGGTCGAAGGCCGCCGCCGGGCGGCGCACCTGCTCGAAGCGGTTGAAGCTCAGGCGGACGGTGAAGACCGTGTTGTTCGTCACCGTGTTGGTGTAGTCGATGCTGCCGCCGTCGTTGGTGCGGTCCTCGAAGCCGGCCGTGATGGGGAAGTTGTTGACCACGCCGAAGGCGTCCTGCCGGTTTTCGGGGTTGAAGCTGTGGTAGTACTTGCCGAAGATGGACTGGCGGTCGTTGATGCGGTGGTCGAGGCGCGTGAGCCACGCGCGGTAGTTCTGCACGCGGTTCTGGTTCGAGAAGTAGTTGTTCTGGAGGCCGCCGATGCCCGAGCCGGTCGTGTTCGGCAGCGGGTAGTACTGGAGGGCGGCCAGGGCGACCGGGTTGAGCTGCGCCGTCGGGATGACGTTGCAGTTGGGGAAGGCCGCGGTGACGGCGCCCGTGGCCGGGCAGCCGTAGGAGGCGCGCGTGACGACGCCCGTCGTGTTGTTCACCGTCGCGGCGAACGGGTTGAAGATGACGACGTTGTTCGCGTCCGCGATGTTGTTGCGGTTGACGATCAGCTCGGAGAAGTCGCCGGTGCGCATCCGCGCCGTCGGGACGGTCAGGAGCTGCGGCTCCGCGATGTTGTCCTTCAGCCGCTCGTAGGTGGTGAAGAAGAAGGTGCGGTCGCGGCCGTTGTAGACGCCGGGCAGGACCACGGGGCCGCCGACGACGCCGCCGAAGCGGTGGTAGGTGCGCTCGGGGCGGTCCTGGCCGGCGCGGTTGGCGAAGAAGCTGTTGGCCGTGCGGCTGCGGTCGCGGTTGAAGTACCAGCCCGAGCCGTGGATGTCGTTGGTGCCGCTCTTGACGGCGACGTTGACGGTCGCGCCGGCCGAGTAGCCCTGCTGGGCGTCGAACTGGCTGGTCTGAACCTTGAACTCCTGCACGGCGTCAGACGGGGGTGAGAAGCCCACGCCGCCGTCGAAGGCGTAGTTGGGCGAGCCGTCGAGCGTGATCTGGTTCGAGCCCGTCGCGCCGTTGGTGCGGAACGCCGCCAGGTTGCCGTTCGAGGTCGGCCCGACGAACTGCGGGTTGCCGACGTAGGCGACGCCCGGCGCGAGGGTGGCGAGCTGGTACGCGGTGCCCTCGGCCAGCGGCAGCTCGGAAATCTGCTGGTTGCTGATGGTCGTGCCCGTGCTGACCGAGCCGGTTTCGAGGACGGGTGCGGAGGCGACCGTCGTCACCGTCTCGCCCACGCCCGTCACCGACATCGGCACGTCGAGCGTCAGCCTGTCGGCCACGCGGATTTCGATGTTCTCGCGGGTGACGTTGGCGAAGCCCGCCAGGGTGACGGTCAGGGTGTACTTCCCGGGGTTGAGGAGAGGGAAATTGTAGTTGCCCTCGTCGTTGGAGGTGGCCGTGTTGGCGACGTTGGTCTCCACGTTCCTGATTTCGACCGTCGCGCCCGGGAGCGCGGCCCCGTTCGGGTCGGTCACGGTGCCTGTCAGCGAGCCGCGGGACTCCTGCGCGCCCACCGCGACGAACGTCAGCAGCAGCAGCAGCACGGCGGTCACGCCTCGGCGAAATGCGTACTTACTCATAACTATTTCTTCCTTTTCCCAGATTACTAGCGGTTGAACGGCAACTCGGGTGTGCGTTCACACAAGGGGTCAATTTTGCCGTTCACCGAAGCTCAGAGGTTTCGGTTCGCGGCTCGCGTACGGTATTTCTGTCTATCGGGTCGGGTTTTCGTCTCCGCCGTCCGGTCTACACAGACCGGGCGGCTGCGGGACGTAGACCTCGAAGCGAATAAGCTGCGAGGTGGTGCTTTCCGCAGAACTCCCTGAGTATAGTCGGGATGTTTGCACTAACGCTTGATGGTTTTACCAATTAACCGCACCCAAAAACTCTGGCGTAGCGTGCAGCTCATGATTTCGCAGAAGCCGAAACGAGAAAGCGTTGCGGATTGTCTATTAATCCAGAGATTTTGTCAAGCTGGTTTATGACCAATCGCAAAATAATTTTTTAAGGGTCTGACCAATTATCTGAAAGACAAACTCACAGGCTAAATATTTGAGACCACTTATGATGCGAGATAAGCGATTTTCGTTCTCGAATTAATGGGGGTTATGGGTAAAGCATCATTTATTTCTTCAAAGCGCCAAAAGTATGTTCTCCCGGCGACGAAATTGTGAGTTTTTACCTCCTAAACGGGTTAGGTATTTGCGATATTTATCAAAGCATAAAAATTATGACTTTGAGTTTTATCTCGCCGCTCTTTAGTATTCGCCTCTTTGAGGCCGATACCGATGACCCACCTTCAACACATAAAAATCTTCGACACGACGTTGCGCGACGGCGAGCAGTCGCCGGGCTGCTCGATGAACCTGGCCGAGAAGATTCGGCTCGCGCGCGCGCTTGAGGCGCTGGGCGTGGACGTCATCGAGGCGGGCTTCCCCATCGCCTCGGACGGCGACTTCGCGGCGGTGCGAGCCGTCGCGGCCGAGTGCCGAGAGGCGACCGTGGCCGCGCTCTGCCGCACGACCGAGCAGGACATCCTGCGCGCCTGGGAGGCGGTCGGCGGCGCCGTGCGCCCGCGCCTGCACACCTTCGTTGCGACCTCGGACATACACCTTGAGCACAAGCTGAAGAAGTCGCGCGCCGAGGTGCTGAGGATGACCCGCGACGCCGTCCGGCTCGCGCGCTCCCTCACCGACGACGTGGAGTTCTCGGCCGAGGACGCGACGCGCAGCGACTTGGGCTACCTGTGCGAGGTCTTCGCCGCGGCGGTCGAGGAGGGCGCGCGCACGCTCAACGTGCCGGACACCGTCGGCTACACGACGCCGACCGAGTTCCGCGAGATAGTTTCGGCCGTGCGCGAGCGCGTCGTGGGCGGACGCGAAGTGACGATTAGCGTCCACTGTCACAACGACCTCGGGCTGGCGGTGGCGAACAGCCTCGCGGCGCTCGACGCGGGCGCGCGGCAGATTGAATGCACGGTCAACGGCATCGGCGAGCGCGCCGGCAACGCCGCGCTCGAAGAGGTCGTGATGGCCCTGCGCGTGCGCTCCGACCGCCTGCCCTACTCGACCGGCGTGCGCACGGAGGCGCTTTACCCGACGAGCCAGTTGCTCTCCGAGGTCATCGGCTTCGGCGTGCAGCCGAACAAGGCGGTCGTCGGCCGCAACGCCTTCGCGCACGAGGCCGGCATCCACCAGCACGGCGTGCTCTCGAACCCGCTCTGCTACGAAATCATGACGCCCGAGTCGGTCGGCGTGCCGGCCAACAGCATCGTGCTCGGCAAGCACTCCGGACGTCACGCGCTCTCGCGCCGCTTCGAGGAACTCGGGTTCGCGCTCGAAGCGCCGGAGCTTGAGGCCGCCTACCGCGGCTTCACGAAGCTCGCCGACCGCAAGAAGAACGTCTACGACCAGGACTTGCTCTCGCTCCTGCCCGCCGGGCCGGGGCGCGTGGCGGACGCGGGCGTCGGGGCGTTGGCGCCCGAGTACGCACGGGCGTTCGGCGACTAAACTATTTACCGAAGGGTTCGGCCATCTGCCCCGGCGTGAATTATTCCCGGGCCGGTGGTCGCTTTTCGTGAAGATTGGACGGGTATGAGATTAAAGATCACGGTGCTGCCGGGGGACGGCGTGGGGCCCGAGGTGACGCGCGAGGCGGTTCGCGTCCTGCGGACGGTGGCGGAAGTCTACGGGCACGAGTTCTCCTTCGGCGAAAATCTAATCGGCGGCGCGGCCATCGCGCGCACGGGGAACCCGCTCCCCGACGAAGCCCTGGCCGCCTGTCTCGCGGGCGACGCCGTACTGCTCGGCGCGGTCGGCGCACCGGAGTTCGACGGGCTCGCGGGCGGCGTGAGGCCGGAGGCGGGACTGCTCAAGCTGCGGAGGGAGTGCGGCGCGTTCGCCAACCTACGCCCCGTCGTCTGCTACGACGCCACGGCGGACTCCTCGCCCCTCAAGGCCGAAGTCGTCGCGGGTGCGGACGTGCTCATCGTCCGCGAGCTGCTCGGAGGACTCTACTTCGGGGAGCCGCGCGGCATCACCTCCGAAGGCGGGCGGCGCGAAGCCTTCAACACGATGCGCTACACGGCCGAGGAGGTCGAGCGCGTCGCGCGCGTCGCTTTCGACGCGGCCGAGGGTCGCGGGCGGCGCGTGACTTCCGTGGACAAGGCGAACGTGCTGGAGACTTCGAGGCTCTGGCGCGAGGTCGTCACGGAGGTCGCCCGAGACTACCCCGACGTGACGCTTGAGCACGCCTACGTGGACTCGTGCGCGATGCACCTGATTCAGAACCCGCGCCGCTTCGACGTCCTCCTGACGGAGAACCTCTTCGGCGACGTCCTCTCGGACGAGGCCGCGGTCATCGCTGGCTCGCTCGGGATGCTGGCGTCGGCCAGCGTCGGCGGGCGCGTGGACGTCTACGAGCCAGTCCACGGCTCGGCGCCCGACATCGCGGGCGAAGGCGTCGCCAACCCGCTCGGCGCCGTCGCCTCGGCCGCGCTCCTTTTAAGGTACACGGCGCGGCTCGAACGCGAGGCTCAGGACGTAGAGACTTCGATTCGCACCGTGCTCGAACGCGGCTACCGCACCGCCGACATACAGGGCGGCGACGGCCGTTGCATCGTCGGGACCGAAGAGATGGGCACGCTCGTCGCCGATGCGGTCGCCGAAGTCGCCGACATGCGTCACGCCTACCACGCCGTTTGAGAGGCCGGAGGCTAGAGGCTAGAGGCTGGTAGCTGCCGGCCGCACGCCGCCCATTCTCCCCGCGGCGGTTGACTGCGCCCCTACCAGCCTCTAGCCTCTAACCCCTGGCCTCTAATTTTTTATGCCACGCACACTTTTCGAAAAGCTCTGGGACGCGCACGTCGTCCGCGAGGCGGCGGGTGAGCCGTCGCTGCTCTACATCGACCTGCACCTCGTCCACGAGGTCACGTCGCCGCAGGCGTTCGACGGCTTGCGCGCCGCCGGCCGCGGCGTGCGCCGCCCCGACCTGACGGTCGCCACCGTAGACCACAACGTCCCGACCACCGACCGGAGCCTGCCCGTCGCCGACCCCATCGCCGCGCAGCAGATGGAGACGCTTAGGCGCAACTGCCGCGAGTTCGGGGTCAGCCTCTACGACGTGGACGCGCCGGAGCAGGGCATCGTCCACGTCATCGGGCCGGAGCTGGGGCTGACGCGGCCGGGCATGACCATCGTCTGCGGCGACAGCCACACGAGCACGCACGGCGCCTTCGGCGCGCTCGCCTTCGGCATCGGCACCAGCGAGGTCGAGCACGTCCTCGCCACACAATGCCTGCCGCAGTCGAAGCCGCGCACGATGCTCGTCAAGATTTCGGGCGAGTTGTCGGAGGGCGTCACGGCGAAGGACCTGGCGCTCGGACTCATCGGGCAGATCGGGACGGACGGCGCAACCGGCCACGTCATCGAGTACGCGGGGCGTGCCGTCCGCTCGCTCTCGATGGAAGGGCGCATGACGCTCTGCAACATGAGCATCGAGGCGGGCGCCCGCGCGGGCATGATTGCCCCGGACGAAGTCACTTTCTCTTACCTCGAAGGCAGGCGTTTCGCCCCCCGCGGCGCGGCGTGGCGCGAGGCGGTCGAATACTGGCAGAGTTTGCCGGGCGACGAGGGGGCGGAGTTTGACACGGTCGTCGAGTTCGACGCCGCGGCGCTCGCGCCCTTCGTCACGTGGGGCACGAGCCCCGGGCAGGTCGTGTCTGTGACGGGGCGGGTGCCCGACCCTTCTGACGCGGCCACGGAGAGCGACCAGCGTTCAGTGGCGCGCGCGCTCGAATACATGGGGCTGGCCCCGGGCACGCGCATGGAGGACGTGCCCGTGGATCGCGTCTTCATCGGGTCGTGCACGAACGCGCGGCTCGAAGACCTGCGCGCGGCTGCGGGCGTCGTCCGCGGCCACAAGGTCAACGGCCGCGTGCACGCGATGGTCGTCCCCGGCTCGCAGGCCGTCAAGCGCGCGGCCGAGGCCGAAGGTCTGGACGAGGTCTTCCGCGAGGCCGGTTTCGAGTGGCGCGAGGCGGGCTGCTCGATGTGCCTCGGGATGAACCCCGACACGCTCCGCCCGGGCGAGCGTTGCGCTTCGACGAGCAACCGGAACTTCGAAGGGCGGCAGGGTAAGGGCGGGCGCACGCACCTCGTCAGCCCCGCGATGGCCGCCGCCGCCGCCGTCGCCGGCCACTTCACCGACGTCCGCGGATGGAAATTTAAACAGTAGACAGTAGCGCTTCGCGCCGCGGACGCTGGCTCTGAAACCCCGGAAATTCGATAGCGAAGGTTTTTCTACTTTCTACTGTCTACTGACCACTACAGATTATGCTTCCCTTTCGCGTACACACCGGCGTCGCCGTCCCGCTGGACCTGCCCAACGTAGACACCGACCAGATAATCCCGAAGCAGTTCCTCAAGCGCGTGGAGCGCACGGGATTCGGGCAGTTTCTCTTCTACGACTGGCGGTACGCGCCGGACGGCACGCCCGAACCGACTTTCGTCCTCAACGAACCGCGCTACGCCGGTGCATCAATCCTGCTCGCGGGTAAGAATTTCGGCTGCGGCTCGTCGCGCGAGCACGCGCCGTGGGCGCTGCTCGATTACGGCTTCCGCGCGGTCATCGCCTCGAGCTTCGCCGACATCTTCCAGAATAACTGCACGAAAAACGGCGTGCTCCCCGTCGTCCTCCCGGAGGCTGAAGTGACTGAGCTGATGAATCGCGCGAGGGAGACGCGCGACTACCGGCTGTCCGTTGATTTGGAGCGGCGGGAGGTGCGGGACAGTCACGGGTTTACCGCCGCCTTCGAAATTGACGAGTTCCGCCGCCAGTGTCTCCTCGAAGGGCTCGACGACATCGGCCTGACCCTCCGCCACGAACCGCTCATCCACAGCTTCGAGACGCGCCGCCCGGCGTGGATGGGAATTTTGCCGACGCACGAGACGGCAGCCGGAGAGCAGATTTAAAAGTCTCGCGCCACCTGTCACAATATTTTTTAGGGTTGAGCGTTTGACAATAGTCGTTATGACGACTATCATCATAACGCTTGCGGGCTATTTGTAGTGGTGAGAAAAGCCGTATTTAGGTTGTGAAAATGTACGAGACAACGAAAGCAGAGGTGCCGGTGAAGGTCACGAGACGATTCCCGGCCGTCTTCGTCTCGCACGGCGCGCCGACGCTTGCGGTCGAGGAGAACGACACGACCGCTTTCCTCAGACGTCTGGGCCGCGAGCTTGGAAAGCCGGAGGCGGTCGTCTGCGTCTCCGCGCATTGGAACACGGCCGGGCCGACGGTCGGCGCCTCCGAAAGGCCGCAGACGATTCATGATTTCGGGGGTTTCCCGGCGGAGCTTTACCGTATCAACTATCCTGCGCCGGGCGCACCCGCGGTCGCCGCGCGTGTGGCGGAGCTACTCGAAGACGCCGGCGTAGGCTGTGCCGTCTCGACCGACCGTGGCTTGGATCACGGGGCATGGGTGCCGCTCCGGCTGATGTACCCGGAGGCGGACGTTCCCGTCGCGCAACTTTCTATTCAGCCGCGTCTCGACCCGCGTCACCACTTCCGCGTGGGCCGCGCCCTCGCGCCCCTGCGGAAAGAGGGCGTGCTTGTTCTGGCGACGGGGAGCGTGACGCATAACCTCGCAAAGCTGAATTTCGGCGGGGCGCCTCCCGACTGGGCGCGACAGTTTGACGACTGGCTCTTCCGGAAGATAACGGGGGGAGAGTTTGAAGAGGTATTCGATTACCGGCGGCTCGCACCCCACGCGCAGGTCGCTCACCCGACCGACGAGCACCTTCTGCCGCTTTTCGTGGCTCTGGGTGCGGGCGCGGACGATTTAGCCTCGGGCGCCGGGAAGGGGCTGCACAGGGGTTGGACGGTGGGCAGCCTGAGCATGGCCGCCTACGGCTTTGGGTCGGACATTTAACCTGGTCTACACGACATAAGGAGAGACGGATGGCGAATCTGAATTCATTCTACGCGGCCTGGACGCCGCGGGTACTGAGCATCCTGCGCATTGTCGCCGCATTCATGTTCCTCGCGCACGGCGCGCAGAAACTTTTCGGCTTCCTGGCGCCCCCGGGAGCGCCTTCGCCCCCGGCTTTCGGTCAGATGTGGATCGGCGGCGTGATTGAGTTCTTCGGCGGGCTGCTTCTGTTGCTCGGGCTGTTCACGCGGCCCGTGGCGTTCATCCTCTCGGGCACGATGGCCGTGGCCTACTTCCAGATGCACGCTTTGAAGGGCGGATTCTGGCCGCTCCAGAACAAGGGCGAGTTGGCCGCACTCTACTGTTTCACATTCCTCTTCTTCGCCGTCGCCGGCGGCGGGGAGTGGAGTCTGGATCGCCTTCTGCGGCGGGAGCGCTGAAACAATTTGACTGGAGTGGTCGGCCGGGCGCATGGGGATTTTCTCAGCGCCCGGCCGGACTTTTGTCCCGTGAAGACTTGTGCAGGTAATGCCCGATGATGAGGGCGGTCGATCTTCTGTAATCTTCAACCCCTGATTTGACGCGGTTGGCGCGCAGGTAGAGGTCATTTATCCGTTGACCGAACGCCCCGGCGGCGCCCGCCGCCTTTGTCCAGAAGATTGCGGCGCGGCGCGAATCCTCCAGATAACCGGGGCCGAGCTGCCCGGCCAGACGCTTAGCCTTCTCGGGCTCAACTCTGGCTAACTCTGAAATCACGCCGAGGCCGTTGCGATAGCCCGCGTAACGTATGAAAGGGTCGCCCGAATTCACACAGACGAGGTAGGCGACGAAATTAGCCTCGGACTCTCGCGCCACCCCGCGCTGGTGCGCCATCTCGTGCGCCGCGGAGAAGGGCATCTGGAAGTCCGGCACCTCCGCGTTGTAATGAGGCTCGCCCGTGAAGGGGAAGTAGAATCCGCTTATCCCGAACCGCGTCAAAGGCCCGGAAAAGATGGCCGGCTTCGGCGACGTAAAATCGCCACGCGGCAACAACCCGAGGTCACTGGTCGTGTCATACGACTGCTCTAAAAGCGCGATGACCTTCTCGTCAACGGGCGTAACCGCGCCCTCCGCGTGCGCCTCCAAATAGTTATCGTTCACCCCGCGGACAATCTCCCCCGCCAACGCCTCCAATTCAAACGCCTCGGCCCGCCTCTGTTCGTAATCTAAGAGTTCAAAGAGCATAGGGCGCTGGTAGTTGAAACCGAAGCATATTAAGAAGAGCCACAAGGTGACCGCCGCCGACCATGACCCGCTCACGACGACCGTCCTCAATAGCCTCGCCCTCTCCCCGGGCCGCGAAATCATCAACACACAGATTCGCCCCAAAAATACGAGCGCCGTTACAAGCACAAAGCAGGCTAACGTCTCCCCGACGGAGAAGCTTACACGACGACCGATGAAAGAAAAGACCGAAAGCAATTGCGTATAAACGAGGCCCGTATAAACGCGTTCCACCATCCATGGAGCCAACGCGGCTATTCTCTGAGCCAGAACCCCCGCAACAAGAACACCCAACGGCACCCACAAGCCACGTCCCCAAGTTTTCAAAGATTTTAAGAAAGCGATGATTCGACTCAAACTATAGACACTCCGTCCTGCAAACTGCTTCTCCATAAAGCATCACTACACTGCCACACACGGCAGAATTCAGGTTTCAAATGCCAAATCAACATTACGTCCGATAAGATTATAACTTTCCTCCCGCACAATAACGACGCTCTAACAAGGCTCCCAAGCACAATAATAACTCCAAACGCGCGGGGTTATCGGACGCAAATTTGGTAGCTTTCTTGGGCAGGTTGCTCAAATCAGTAGAAAACCGTTTTAGCAAAGTATTTTGAAAAAGGCTTCCGAGCTATAACTCAGGTCGTTGGAGATTATGCAGACGCCGTCTGTAATCCTCACCTTCTATGGCGACGGTTCGGCACATTTCGTGGAGGCGACTTCTGAGACGGACGCCGATTCGTTCCTGAAGTGTCTCGTCTGACGGGTTGCGTCGCTCGTCGAGATAGTTGGTCGTGAAAATTGTTAAACTCTTGTCGTTGTAGCGCCTGCCGATGATGTGCCCCAGCATGTCGAGCGCCCAGTCTGTGGGCTTTGAGGCCCCTAGTTCGTCCAAAACGAGAATTTCGGCCCGGTAGACGGGCGTGAGTACGTCAGCTTCCGTCGAAGGAGAAGTAGGGTTGTAACTACCCTGTATTTCCTTTAAAAGCGTGCCGTAATCGCAAAAGAGGCAGTCGGCCCCCTTCTCTATCAGGCCGCGGAGAATTGCGACGGCAAGATGCGTCTTACCGACGCCGACCGGACCCGCAAAAAGCAGTCCGCGCCCGACCGCAGGGAAATCGCGCACCAAGTTGAAAGCCTGTTTAAATGCGCATAATTGGGAGGCGTTCTCCTTCGCTGGATGATAGTTAGCTAAGGAACACGCCTCGTGCCTCTTAGGAATTTTCGCCGCTTCGAAGAGTTTATGCCGCAGGTTGTCCTCGCGGCACACGCACCTGCGGGCGCCCTTGCCCTGAACGACCTCGATCCCCGTGCCGAAGCAGAGTGCGCACGTTGGCGGGGCCGAAATCGGCCCGCCGTCGCATCCGAAGTCTGTTCCGACCTCACACGACGTTTGGATTTCAAAGGGCGCAGGTTTTGCGACTCTCATCAGGCGAGTCGTCGCCGCACTCCGGCTCACTTAAACCACCTCCCTTCCCTCTCGTCTGCGACTGCCGCTTAAAAGGGCTTCGACTTTTTCAAGGACGCGCGAGGTATCTTCGGGCAGAAGAAACCCGCCGGAGGCGACGTTCATCTCGGAGAGAGTCAGCTCGACCGGCTGTCCCTTCGCTTCGAGCAAGGCCAGGCAGGCTTCGGCGAGTTCGAAGACTTCGTCATCCGGCAGCACGCGCGGGGCGGAAGGAACGGGGCTGCGGCGTCCCACGTCCGCCTGGAGATTCCTTGCGGCGTCTTTGACGAGCCCTTGCCGGCGCAAGGCTTCGTACGTCTCGCGCTGAGCGACGCGCGCGGCTTTCGGGAGTCCCCTGCTCTCAAGCCATTCCCGCGTGCGCTCGTGCTCACACGCGGCCGCCTCTCGTGCCATGCGCCGGAGTGCGGGTTCAAGCTCGCCCCGTAATCGAGTGACGAGACGTTCGACGAGAACTCCTGCATGGGCTTGAGCATGCAAAGTCCGCTCGGGAGTCGTACCGGAAAGGGGTTGGCTGACCGCGCCGTTTTTCGGCGCGCTCGGATAAATATCTGAGTCTAAAACTTCTGAAACAGCGAAGCTGTCCTTAAAGGGCGTTTCGACGGGCGAAGTACGGGGAGGGCTGTCCGAAGCAGGGGCGAAAGGCAAAAATTTTTGTGGCCTCGCCTCCCTTCTCTGCGCGACGGAGTTAGCCGCGCGGTTAAGAAAGATGCGGATGCCGACCCCGTTCTTGCCCGAGTAGTAGCCGATGATTCCCTGGCTGTGCATCCAGCGGAGGGCCTTGTTGGCGGTCTCGCTCGAAACACGCAGGTGGCGGCGGAGCTGCTCCCAGGCCGTGACCCACTTTCCTTCACCCTCCTGCCCCGCGAAGCGTAAGACGCGCTCGCCCTCGCGCCACTCGGCCGGCGTCAGGAGAAGTCGCGTGTAGACCTTGCTCATCAGCGGGGTGACCTCGTCGGCCGCGGCGGAGGTGACTGCCTCCGCGACGTCGTCGTCGAGCATCCTGAAATTGGTGTTGGCCTCCGTCTCGCGGAGCGTCGTCTTGCGCAGAAACTTCCCGGCGGTGACCGCCCGTACGGCTGACATCTCAGTTCCCTTTCGCGGGATAAGGCTTGACAGTTTCGAGGGTCGGTGTAAACTGTGAACCGAAATCGGGGTACACAAATCCCACCTCGCTGCCAAGCGAGTTTCAAGAAGCCTGAAGCGTTTCGGTCGCCAAACAGTCGCGCTTCGGGCGTAGAGTCGGGGGGACGCTTTCGAGCGTCCCCTCATTTTTTCGGCGAGCTAATTCCTACATCATTTTTGCCGGCCTGTAAATTCCCCTGCAATATCGGTTGCAGGGGCTGCAATGATTCTTACAGGGGCTGCAATCCAGATTGCAGGGGTGTCAGGAAGGCATACCCCTGCAAACCAGATTGCAGGGGCTGCAATGTAGATTGCAGGGGTATCGAGCGACACCCCTGCAATGATTCTTACAGGGGCTGCAATGAGAATTGCAGGGGTGTCCTCGCTCGTCTTCGCCTTTGAGAAAAATATGCGTGACGTATAGACGCCTCGTATAGTAATATTCGACGCCCGGGTGAAAGGAATAATCATAAATGACTGGCGAACAGATTAAGGAGTTACGGAAAAGCTTGGGTTATACGCAGGCCAGGCTGGCGGAGGAGGTCGGCCTCACGCCGAACACCATCGCGCGCTACGAGCGCGACGAGTTGAAGCCTTCGCCCCCCGTGCTGAAGCTTCTGAAGCTCATCGAGCTGAGCAAGGCTGGGAGGAAAGCCGCGTAAAGATGATCACGATCTCCATCGCCAACCAGAAAGGCGGCGTCGGCAAAAGCACCACGGCGGCCTCGGTCGCCGCGGAGTTCGCCATGCGCGGATACGAGACGCTGCTCGTGGACGGCGACCCGCAGGCCAACGTCACCTCGCACTTCCTGGCGCCCGACCAGATAGGCACCTCCATCGCCGACGTGCTCATCGAGTCCGAGCAGCGCGAAAAGCTCCCGCTTGAGGCGGCAATTGTGACGACGGAGATGGATCACCTCGACATAGTCCCTTCCAAACTCCGTTTCGCCAGGTTCGAGAAGGAGCCCGCGATAGCCATCAACCGAATGCGCTCGAAGCTGGCCCCCCTCGCTTCGACTTACGACTTCGTCATCATCGACACGCCGCCGACGCTGGGGCAGATTCTGACGACCCCGCTGCTGGCCTCCACACACATGGTCGTGCCCGTCGCGGCCTCGCCGCTGGCTCAGGACGGCCTGGACGACCTGATGAGCACGTTCGAAGAGGTCAGGAGCACTAATCCTGAGCTGGTTCTGCTCGGAATGGTCTGCACCATGTTTGACGGCAGGACCGCCGTCTCGGCCGAGTCGTACCGCAGCCTGAAGGAGCGTTACGGCACGAGGGTCTTCGAGACGATCATTCACCGGAACGTTAAGCTGGAGGAGTCGCCCGCCTTCCACCAGCCCGTGCAACTCTACGCGCCAAACTCCCGCGGGGCGCTGCTCTATTCGGAGCTGACCGACGAGATTCTGAAACGACTCGGGGCGCGCAAGACTAAGGGCAAGCTTAAGCTGGCCGGCGAGGAGACGCGCGCCTGATGGCAGAGCCGAAGATAAGACCGGCGAAGCGCGAGGCGGGCAAGAGCAAGTTCCGCCTGCCCGAGCGCTCGCCGCGGCCCGTCGAAGAGAGCCCGCTGAGGGAACTGCTCAGGGAGGCCAAGGCACAGGAAGCCGCGCTGGAGCCGGGAGTTTCTTCGCCGGAAGATACCCCTGTAGAGAAGATTGCAGGGGTAGGCGCGCCGTCTGAAGGTGAAATCCTGGACACCCCTGCATCGGGAATTGCAGGGGTGTCTGTTGTCGGCAAGGATGAGAAAGATGCCGAGTCTTCCTCGATCACCTACGCGGAGTTTTCGAGGCGCTGGTCTCCAATCCTGCGCTCGGGGCAGATGGGCGTCTGCCGCGCGCTCTTCGAAATGACCTACGAGGTCGGGCAACCCGAGTGTTTTACCTCGATGCCCAAACTGGCGGAGGCCGCCGGCCTCAAAGAGCGTCAATGCTACAACGTGGTGGGGCAGTTGGAACTTCTGGGGTTCATTGAGCGCCCCGAGGTCTTCAACACCTCAACCCAGAAGGGCACCATTTTCAGGCTTCACGTGGAGCCGCGCCCGCCAGAATCGAGGGCCGAGCGGCGTTACCACATCGGCGGGGAAGGGAAGAGTTGACACCCCTGTAATCGTCTTTACAGGGGTGTCACTAATCCTCTTAAACTCACGCTATAACCCGAAACAATCTTGCTGTCCTAGAAGTCTCTTTAGCCCTAACCCTATCAACAAAATGGTATAGCCTTGCTAAAAGTAAATCTGGGCATACATTAAAAAACCCTACACCCCTGCAATGTACGTTACAGGGGTGTGTGATTTACTCTGTTAGAATTTTGACCCACCGCATCGGAGTGCCCTACCGCGTGTTTCAGAGGGAAGCATGAGTCAACGGATTCTGCCAGACGAAGCTGCGCGCTGTCCCGAGTTTCACGCGTGAGGTCGTCGGGCGAAGATGAGTCAACCCGTCTTAGTTCTTGGGGTGTGCAGTAAGAGCCCACATCTTCAGGCATTGCTAGTGTCAAGTTGAGGTTGCCGCCCGTCTGCGTGAAACATGATGCACAGACACCTTTGCCATAGAATGGCGAATATTATCAAAAGAGCCAATTCTGATTCCACTACTTGGCTAAAAGTGAAACCATCTCACAATTTATAAGGTTCGAGCCTGGACGCATACATTTCAAGATGAAGTCATACAAGCGTCTCGCCGCGCCGGTCATCACTATCCTCTGCTGTTTGTCGCTGGCGGTCGGGCAGGCGGCGGCAGCCCGGGCGCAGACGCAAGCCGATTACTACCGGCTGGAGCGGGTCGCGGGGCTTATCCGCGGCGGGGAGTTGGGGGGCGCCGAGAGGGAGTTAGGCGCGGTGCTGCGCGCGCGGCCGGCGGACGCCAACGCGCTCAACCTGCTCGGCGTCGTGCGCGCGAAGCAGGGGAAGGCGAAAGAGGCGGAAGAGCTTTTCCTGCGCGCGCTCAAATCCTCGCCCGCCCTCGTGGGGGCTTACGTCAACCTCGGGCAGCTCTATCTGGACGGGCGGCAGGACGACCGCGCGCTGTGGGCCTTCGGCGAGGCGCTCAAGCTAGCTCCGGAACGGCCGGACATCAATTTTCAGGTGGCCTCGCTCCTCGCCGGGCGCGGTGAGTACGCGCCCGCGCTCTCCCACCTGGAAAGGGTGCCGGGCGACCCGTCAGACTTCGACTACCTAGCTCTGCTCGTCAAGTGTCAGCTCGGCCTGGGTCGCCGCGAGGCGGCGCTGGCGCTGGTCAAACGGGTCACACAGACGGGCGCGGCGCCGGCGGAGGCGCTGTCGCGCCTTGCCGCGACCCTCACCGGCTTCGGGCTGGCGGGCGAGGCCGTCCAGATTTTGGAGGCGGCGAGAAGGCGACAGCCCGACTCGCCGTTAATCCTTTACCATTTGGGGGCGGCCTACGAGGCCGCGGGCGAGCCCGGCCGCGCGGAGGAGAGTTACGCGGCGGCCGACGAGCTGAGTCACGAGAGTGTCCCCGTCCTCCGCGCGCTGGCGCGACTGGCGAGCGCCCGCGGCGAGCACGAGAAGGCTCTGGCGCACCTGATTCGCGCACGAAAGCTCGCCCCCGACTCGCCGCAGGTGCTCTACGACTTCGGCTGGACTGCGCTCAACCTGAACCTGCTCTACGACGCGCTCCCCGTGCTGGAACGTCTGCACCGGACGAAGGCTGAGGAGCCGACCTACCTCTACGCGCTGGCCATCGCGCGCCTCCACAATCAGGAGGGCGAGCGGGCGTTGGAACTCATCAGCCGCTACGTCAGGCTCAGGCCGCGGGACGCGCGGGGCCATTACGTGCTCGGCGCGGCGCTCTACAGCCTCAAGCGCTACGAAGCCGCGCGCCTCGCTCTACAGCGGAGTGAGGAGCTGACCCCATACGCCGACGCCGAGTACTACCTCGGCCTGGCCGCACGAGAGGAGGGCTACCCGGAGCGGGCCGCGGAGTGGTTCCGCCGCGCCGTCAAGTCTGACCCCGCACACTCGGCCGCGCACGCGGAACTGGGCGTCCTCAGCCTCGCCCAAAGAGATTACGATGCCGCCCGCAAGTCCCTTGAAAGAGCGGTGGCGATCAACCCGCGCGACGTGAAGGCCCACTACCAGCTCGGTATCGTCTACGGCCGTCTCGGCGATAGGGCACGGTCGCAGGCGATGTTCGAGCTGTCCCGGCAGTTGCGCGCCGAGGAGCGAAAGCGCGAAGTCGTCGGCTTCAAGCTGGTAGACCCGCCCAAATAGCCCGCAGTCGCGGCGTCCGCCGGGGCGTCCGTAAGCCGACCCGACTAAAATTTCGCCACGTCCCCCCACCCGACGGCCGGGGCGGAGGAAATTTGTGTTGACAATCTTCCGGCGCGCTTGGTATAAGCCCATCACTTGTTTAAGCGTTTACGTCAACGCCATTAAGGTTTGCAACGACCTGGTTTTTGCAGTCAGAATTACTCTCAGCCGTACTTAAAGAAAGGTAGTCCTTAGGGGTAGCTCACCTCGGCGCGGTCGGGTGTCAATCCGGCCGGGCGGAGGAGAATATCTCCTGTTCTCCTTTCCCGGGCGGTCACGGAGTCGGCTTTCCTCAACAGCAGTCAACCGTCACGACCAAAGGTCAAGGGGCCTGGAGGTGTCTTAATGAAATTCGGCAAGCTGACCGCGTTCGCCTCGCTCGCGTTCGCACTCCTGTGCTCGGCCACCGCTTACGGTCAGAGCGACCGCGGGGCCATCACGGGCACCGTGACCGACCCGAGCGGCGCCGTGGTTTCGGGCGCGAAGGTGACCGCCACCAACCTCAACACGGGCGAGACGCGCGAGGCCGTCACCACCGGCGAGGGCAGCTACACCCTGCCGCAGTTGAAGGCCGACCCCTACCGGGTCAACGTCGAGGCCCAGGGCTTCAAGTCCGTCTCCTACGAGGACGTGAAGGTCGCCGTGCAGGTGACGCGCACGCTCGACGTGCAGCTCGAAATCGGCGCGGTGGCCGACGTCGTCACCGTCACCTCCGAGAACACCCCCGTCATCCAGGCCGAGTCGCCCGTCCGTCAGACCAACGTCACCGAGCGCCAGGTCAAGGAACTGCCGCTCCAGGTCAGCGCCGAGTCCTCCGGCCGCACGCCCCTCTCGTTCATCTTCCTCGACAGCAACGTCAGCTCGTCGGGCTCCATCGGGGGGCAGGAGAGCGGCACCAACGCGAACCGCTTCAGGATCAGCGGCGGGCAGGCGCTCGGGACGGAGATACTGATTGACGGCGGCTCCGCGCGGCGCGCGCAGAACGGCACGTTCTTCACGGAGACCTCGCCGGGGCCGAACGCGCTCCAGGAGTTCACCCTCTCGACGAGCACCTACTCGGCCGAGTTCGGCAACTCTTCGGGCGGCATCGTCAACTTCACCATCAAGTCGGGCGGCAACGAATTTCACGGCGAGGCTTACGAGCTGCACCGCAACGACGCGCTCAACGCGAACAGCTTCTTCAACAACGCGACGGGGACGCCCAGGGCCCGCGACCTCCAGCACGACTTCGGCTTCAACATTGGCGGGCCGGTCTACCTCCCGCGGTTCGGCGAGGGCGGGCCGAGCGTCGTCAGCCTGAAGAACCGCACCTTCTTCTTCTTCAACTACGAGGGCTACCGCTTCAACCAGTCTCAGACCTCCATCATCTCCGTGCCGACGGAGCGGATGCGCACGGGCGACTTCTCCGAGCTGTTCACGGACCCGGCCGTGCTCGCGCAGATACCGGGGGGCGTCCAGCTCTACGCGCCGATGTCCGGCTTCGACTCGGCCGGCAGGCCCATCCCGGCCGCGCCCGGTCAGCGCATCCTGATTCCCGGCAACCGCATCGACCAGTTCACGCTGGGCGGGCGCTCGATCATCGACCCGGCCGGCTTCAACCTCCTCCAGCTCTACCCGCGCGCGCAGCGGCCGGGCGTCGTCGGCAACTACACCGCCACGTCCACCGTCCCGACGACGATGAACAACGCCGTCTTCAAGATTGACCAGGTCTTGACGCAGGCGCAGCGCCTCTCGCTCAGCTACTCCTACCGCAAGAACAGCACCATCGGGAGCTGCTGCGGCGGGGCGGGGCGGTTCCCGGCCTTCCCGAATCCGCTGGCCTCCTGGGGCACCGCCGACCAGGTGGTCAGCGCGCACATCGTCAGGCTCCAGCACGACTGGACGCTCGGCCCTTCGCTGCTGAACCACTTCAGCGCCGGCTTCAACCATTCCGAGAACTTCCTCCAGAGCCCCGGCATCGGCGCGGCCGACCCCTTCGCGCTGGGGATTCCGCGCGGCTCCGTCCTCGGCGGCGCGCTGCCGGTCGTCGAGATGCCCGGCTACGCCTTCACGGACGTGCGCCGCTACGAGGGCTTCGGCGGCGCGTGGGTCAACAACTCGCCCTTCTCCGACAACCTCGCGCAGGTCTCCGACTTCGTGACGTGGATTCGGGGGCGCCACACCGTGAGGATGGGCGGCGAGGCGCGCTGGCAGCAGTTCAACACGCGCGAGCTGCGCGCCCCGGCCGGCTGGTTCGGCTTCCGCGCGCCGCAGACGGGCAACTCCGCGCAGGAGGTCCCCAACCAGGGCTGGCCCATCGCCAGCCTCATCACCGGCGCGACCGACTGGTCCTTCAACGCCAACAAGACGATGGACCCGGGCTGGCGCTACTTCTACCCGGCCGGCTTCGTGCAGGACGACATCAAGCTGACGCAGAAGCTGACGCTCAACGTCGGCGTCCGCTACGAGATTAACTACCCGCGCACCGAGTCGAGGAGCCGCTACCGCAGCTTCGACCCCGACGTCGTCAACCCGCTCATCGGGCGCCGCGGCGCCCTCGTCTCGGCCAACGGGTCGGGCGCCCTCAAGTCGCAGTACGAGGGCCTCGCCAAGCCCGACTATACGAACATCGGGCCGCGCGTCGGCTTCGCCTACGCCCTGAACGACAAGACGGTCGTCCGCGGCGGTTACGGCATCTACTACTCGCCCATCCTCTTCGGCTTCGCCGGCGACGTCGCCACCGGGCAGGGCATCGAGGGCTACAACACCGACGCCCTGTACCGCAACTTCGACCAGACGTCGAACTTCTTCCTCCGCAGCTTCCCGGCGCTCCCCGCGAGCGACCCCAACAACCAGTTCATAGGCGGGGAAGACATCTCCTACATCAACAAGGACTACAAGAACGGCCGCACGCAGCAGTGGAGCCTCGACGTGCAGCGCGAGCTGCCGGCCAACTTCGTGGCGTCGGTCGGCTACATCGGGAGCAGGGGCACGCGCCTGCGCTCCGACGTCGGCCGCCCGAACGCGCTGCCGCTCGAAGCGCTCAAGCTCGGCTTCCCGCTGCTGAACAAGCGGCTGGCGGACGTGACGGCGCAGGAGCGCGCCTACGCCCAGAATCTGGGATTCAACATCCCGACCAGCCTCAACGCGGTCTACCCCGGCTTCGCCCAGGGCCTTGAGGACCCGGCGAGGGGCTCCGTCGCACAGGCCCTTCGGCCGTTCCCGCAGTACGGCAGAATCAACAACATCCTCGAAAGTCAGGGGCAGAGCTGGTACAACGCCCTCCAGGTCAAGTTCGGCCGCCGCTTCGCGCAGGGCATCCAGTTCGACGTCTCCTACACCTTCTCCCGGCTGACGGGGACGGCCGCCGAAGACCTCTACGGCGGCAGCCCCATCAACACGCCGCAGAGCCCCTACGAGCGGCCGCGCGTCGAGTCGCCCAACAGCACGCCGCACGTCCTCGTCTTCAACTACATCCTCGAGTTCCCGTTCGGGAAGGGGAGGCGCTTCCTCAACCGCGGCGGGTTCGTGGACAAGCTCGTCGGCGGCTGGCAGGTGGGCAACATCCACCGCTACCAGTCGGGCGTGCCCCTCGTCGTGACCTTCAACAACAACACGGGCTGGCTCAACCTCGTCGGCTTCACCGGCTTCCGCGGCGCCAACCTGCGGCCCAACCTGACGGGCACGCCGGTCATCCTCACCGACGACCCGACGGGCCTGCGCGCCCGCGTCGTCAACCCGGCCGCCTTCGCCGCGCCGCCGAACTTCGAGGCCGCGCCGACGAACGACGTGACCAACCCGGCCTACGCCGCGTATTATTCCGACCCGACGCGCTTCTTCGGCACCGCGCCGGCCGTCCTTGAGGACGTGCGCCCGTTCCCGTTCTACAGCGAGAACTTCAGCCTCCTGAAGAAGACGCGCATCACCGAGACCGTGGTGTTCGAGATACGCGGCGAGTTCTTCAACGTCTTCAACCGGCACCGCTACAACGGGCCGAACACCAACGCGGGCGACCCGGGCGGCTTCGGGTTCTCCGAGGTCGGCGGCGCCCCGAGAACCGTGCAGCTCGGCGCCCGTTTGATCTTCTAGCCCGAACTGCTAAAAATGGGGCGGCGCGGGGAAGGTTGAACCGACTTTTCCCGCGCTGTTCCTTTTTACCGCCGCCCGCACGAGCCAACGCCGAACCATGTCGAGAAGTTTGAGGTCTATCCGCCGCGCCCTCGAAGTAACGGCGGCCGTCGTCATCCTTGCCGCCGCGCCCGGCGGCCCGCCCCGCGCGGCGCACGCGTCCTCCCTTCTCCGGCAGGGGAAGGGGAGCGAGCGCGCGAAGGCTTTGATTGCCGAGGGGGCGGCGGCGATGGAGAAGGGCGACGAGGCGGGCGCGCGGAATCTTTTCCTCCGCGCGGTCGAGGCCGACCCCGCCAGCGAGCTGGCGCACACCTACCTCGGCGTGCTCGCCGACCGCGCCGGCGACCTCAAGGAGGCCGAGCGCCACTTCGCCACCGCCGCCATCGAGGCGCCCACGTCCGCGCCCGCGCGCAACAACCACGGCGCGATTCTTTTGCGACTCGGGCGGCCCGAGCAGGCGGCCAAACAGTTCGAGGCGTCCCTGCGGATAGACCCGAAGCAGCCGAGCGCGCTCGTCAACCTCGCGCAGATTCGCTTCGCCAGCGGCACGCCCGAAAACCTCCGCACGGCCTCCGAGCTGTTCGAGCGCGCCTACCGCATCGAGCCCGAGGCCGACATCGCCCGCGCCCTCGTCGTCATCTCCCTCAAGCTCGGAGACCGCGAGGCGGCTGCGCGCCACTTCCGGGCATACGCCGCCGCCCCGCGCGAACCGGGCGACGCCCGCGTCGCGCCTTCGCGCGCCGAACTCGGGGCCGCGCTGCTCGAAGCCGGGCTGGCCGAAGAGGCCGCGCGGGAGTTGACCGCGGCGGTCGAGGCCGAGCCCGCAAACGCGGAGGCCGTCGTGCTGCTCGGGCGCGCGCACCTCGCGCGCAGGGACATCAGGGCCGCGGGCCGCACGCTCGAAGGCGCGGTCGCCCGCGGCGTCGATTCGGCGGCCGTCTACGTCGCGCTGGCCGAGGTCTACACCATGAGCGGCCACCCCGAGAACGCCATCCCCGCCATGCGCCTCGCCGTCGAGCGCGACCCCTCCAACGAGTTCTACCGCTTCCGCTACGCGATGCTTCTGACCGACACGCGCGCGCCGAAGGCCGCCGTCATCCGCTTGCAGGAGGCGCTCGAAAAATTCCCGCGCTCCTCCCGCCTCTGGTTCGCCCTCGGCGTCGCGCAGTTCACCGACCGCAGGGTTTTGGAGGCGGCGCAGGCTTTCCGCCGCGCCGTCGAGATTGAGCCGGGCTTCGCCGCGGCGCTCGCCTACCTCGGGATGACCTACGCCGAGCAGGGGCAGTTCACCGAGGCCGTCCCGTTCTACGAAAAGGCCATCGCCGCCGACGAGCGGCTGGCGCCGGCCCTCTACCTGATGGCCGACGCGATACTCAAACAGGCCACGTCCGACAAGGCGCTGGCCGAAAAGTACCTCGCGCGCGCGACCGCCGCGGACGCCACCTTCCTCCCGGCGAAGCTGGAGCTGGCCAAGCTCTACGCCAACACCGGCCGGCTGGAGGAGGCCGCGCGCCACCTCGAACAGGTCGTCGCCGCGAACCCCGAGCTGGCGCAGGCGCAATATCAGCTGGGGCTCGTCTACCGGCGCCTCAAACGCAACGCCGAGGCCGAGAGCGCCCTGGCCAAGTTCAAACGCCTGAGTGACCTCGAACAGCAGCAGGTCGAAGCGGGGCGCCAGGACGTGGTGCGCCGGCTGGCCAACGTGCGCTTCTGAGAGAAGTGGTGAGTGATGGGTGACGGGTGACGAGAGAAGCCGGGCGGGCCTCGTCTTCTCTCGTCACCTGCCACCCGAAAAATATGAGCAGCATCAAGGACGTGGCGCGCGAGGCCGGGGTTTCGACCGCGACCGTCTCGCACGTCATCAACAACACGAGGTTCGTCTCCGAGGCGGTGCGCGCGCGCGTCTTCAAGGCCGTCGAGCGCTGCGGCTACTACCCGAACGCGCACGCGCGCTCGCTCGCCTCCGGTAGGAGCCAGACGCTCGGGCTCGTCGTCTCCGACATCTCGAACCCGTTCTTCCCCGAGCTGGTCAAGTCCATCGAGGCCGCCGCCTTCGAGCGCGGCTTCGACGTCATCCTCTCGAACACGGACTACGACCCCGACCGCACCTCGCACTACGTCCGCCGCTTCATCGAGCGCAAGGTGGCGGGCGTCGTCATCATGACGTCCGAGCTGCCGGCGGAGCTTCTGGGCGAGCTGGCGCGGCGCGACGTGACCGTCGTCTTCCTCGACCTCGGCAAGCCCGGCGTCCACATGTCGAACATGACGGTCAACTACGAGGCGGGCATCGAGGAGGCCGTCACGCACCTCGTCGCGCTCGGCCACCGGGAGGTCGCCTTCGTCAGCGGCCCCGAGCGGCTGCGCTCGGCCACGCGCCGGCTCGACGCCTTCCGCAAGTCCATGCGCCGCCACCTGCCGGGCGCGCGCGCGGACTTCTACCGCGGCGACTTCAGGCTCGACGGCGGGCGCCGCGCCGCGGCCGAGATGCTGGCGGGGCGCGAGCGGCCGACGGCCGTGCTGGCGGCCAACGACCTGATGGCGCTCGGCGTGATGGTCGAGCTGAGGGCCGCCGGGCTCAACATCCCCCGCGACGTCTCGGTCATCGGCTTCGACGACATCGCCTTCGCCGCTCTGGCCGACCCGCCGCTGACGACCGTCTGCCTGCCGCGCGCCGAGCTGGGGCGCCGCGCCGTCGAGGCGCTGATGACGAACATCGAGCACCCCGAGCGGCGCGGGGTGCAGGTCAACATCCCGACGTACCTCATCACGCGCGCCTCCACGGCCGAGGCCCGGCCCGCCGCCCCGGCCGCGCCGAAGCGGGCGCAAGCGTCCGAACCCGCGCCCGCGCGCGCGCGCAAACAAGGCGGAGCAAGACGAAAACAGAGATGACGAAACACACTTCCGAAAGCGGAAACGCAAAACGTAACGCGACGCTCCGCGTCTTCGTGCTCCTCGCGCTCGCGCTCGCCGCGGCGACGGACGCCGCGGCGCAGCGGCGCGCGACCTACACCAACCCGGTCGCGGCGGGCGACTTCCCGGACCCCTCGGTCATCCGTGTCGGGCGCGACTACTGGGCCTCGGCGACGACCTCCGAGTGGGGGCCGGAGTACCCCATCCTGCACTCGCGCGACCTCGTGAACTGGGAGGCGGTCGGCGCCGTCTTCCGCAGGCGCCCGGCGTGGGCGGTCGGGAGCTTCTGGGCGCCCGAGTTGGCGCAGGACCGCGGCCGCTTCTTCGCCTACTACGTCGCGCGCAAGCGCGGCGGGCCGCTCTGCGTCGCCGTCGCCACCGCCCCGCGCCCGCAGGGGCCGTACACCGACCGCGGGCCGATGGTCTGCCAGGACGTCGGCTCCATCGACCCGTTCCCCGTCACGGACGAGCGCGGCCGGCGCTTCCTCTTCTGGAAGGAGGACTCGAACAGCGTCAGCAAGCCGACCGTCATCTGGGCGCAAAGGCTCTCGGCCGACGGGACGCGCCTCGTCGGCGAGCGGCGCGAGGTGATGCGCAACGACCAGCCGTGGGAGAAGCACGCCACGCTCCCGTACGGCGACCTCGTCGAGGGGCCTTCCATCGTGCGGCGCGGCGGCTGGTTCTACATGTTCTACTCGGGCAACTTCTGCTGCGCGCGCGAGTGCAACTACGCGATGGGCGTCGCCCGCGCGAAGGCCCTGCTCGGCCCGTGGGAGAAGAACCCGGCGAACCCCATCCTCGCCGGCAACGACGCGTGGCGCTGCCCCGGCCACGGCACGGTCGTGGACGACGGGCGCGGGCGCGACTGGCTGCTCTACCACGCCTACCACCCGAAGGATTTCGTCTACGTCGGCCGGCAGGCTTTACTGGATGAAGTGACCTGGGGCGCTGACGGCTGGCCCGCGATTAACGGCGGGCGCGGGCCGAGCGCGTCGGCGGCGGCGCCCGCGGGCGCTCGCGCGCAGGGGCTCCCGCGCGACTTCTTCGAGGATTTCACGCGGGCGGCGCTCCACCCGCTCTGGCAGTGGCCGCAGGCGGACGTGCCGGACTTCCGCGTCGAGACGGCGGGCGGCGGCCGCCTCGTGCTCTCGCCCGCGGGCGAGGCGGAGCCGGACGGCAACCCTTCGGCGGCGGTCATCGCGCGCCCGACCACCTCGGGCGAGTACGTGGCGACGGCGGTCATAGACCTGCGCGGGATGCGCGGGGCGGAGACGGCCGGGCTCTCGGCCTACGGCGACGCGGATAACGCGCTCGGCGTCTCGGTCGAAAGGGGCGGCGGCCTCCTGCTCTGGCGGCGCGAGAAGAAGGCGCTGACGAAAGACGCCGTGTCCGGCCCGTCCGGTGCGCGGCGGCAGCCGCTCACGAAGATTTACCTGCGCATGCAGGCGCGCGAGGGCCGCCTCTACCGCTTCTCGGCGAGCGCCGACGGGCGCGCGTGGCAGGACATCGGCGGCGAGGTGGACGGGAGCTTCCTCCCGCCGTGGGACAGGGGCGTGCGCGTGGCGCTCGTCGCGGGCGGGGCGCGCGGCGCGGCCGGACGCTTCGACTCGCTGCGCATCGAGCCGGTGCTGCCCAACTCGGTCCTCAACGGGCGGGGGCGCTGACGGCCGCGCGCCCGACCGACGAACACAACGGAGACAAAAAGATGAAATCGTTCAACGCAGGACGGCGGGCCGCGCTCGCAATCTCTCTCGCCCTGGCGCTCGCCGCGCTCGGGCTAGCCGGCTGCCGCAAGGAGGGCGGCGGCGCCACGGGCGGCGGCACCTCTGCCGGCGGCGGCGCAAAGAAGATGCGGGTCGGCTTCTCGCAGACCGAGGAGGACGGCCCCTGGCGCATCGCCGAGACGAAGAGCATGCGGGACGAGGCGGCCAAACGCGGTTACGAATTGGTCTACACCAACGCGCGCGGCGCCACGGCGCAGCAGGTCTCCGACCTCGAAGACATCATCGCGCAGCGCGTGGACGCCATCTTCCTCGCGCCGCGCGAGGCCAAAGGCTTCGAGGGCCCCTTGCAGGCGGCGAAGGACGCGGGCATCCCCGTCATCCTCATCGACCGCGAGCTGGAAGGCGTGAAGGCCGGCGAGCATTACGTGACCTTCATCGGCTCGAACTTCACCGAGGAGGGGAAGCGCGCGGGCGAGTGGCTCGCCAGGCAGTCCGGGGGTAAGGCGGGCATCGTCGAGCTGCTCGGCACCGCCGGCTCCTCGGTCGCCAACGACCGCCACCAGGGCTTCGCCGACGCCATCAAGGGCCACCCCGACATGAAAATCATCGCCGCGCAGGACGGCAACTTCAACCGCGCGCAGGGGCAGAAGGTGATGGAGAGTCTCATCCAGGCGCACGGCAAGAACATCACGGCCGTCTACACGCACAACGACGAGATGGCGCTCGGCGCCATCCAGGCGTTGAAGTCTGCGAACTTCAACCCGGGCAAGGACGTGCTCGTCGTCTCGGTGGACGGCCAGAAGTCCGCGCTCGAAGCCATCCAGCGCGGCGAGATGAACGCGACGGTCGAGTGCAACCCGCGCTTCGGCCCCGTCGCCTTCGACACGCTGGAGCGCTTCAAGCGCGGCGAGAAGATAGAGCCGAAGATAATCAACACCGACCGCTTCTTCGACGCCTCGAACGTCGCCCAGTTCGTCGGCGAGGCATTCTGAGAAATTATGAGTGAGCCCCTGCTCCGGATGGAGGGAATACGGAAGGTCTTCTCGGGCGTGGTGGCGCTCGACGGGGTGGACTTTCGTTTGGAGCGCGGCGAGGTGCACGCGCTCGTGGGCGAGAACGGGGCGGGGAAGTCCACGCTCATCAAAATCATGACGGGCGCGTACCACCGCGACGGCGGGCGCGTGCTGCTCGAAGGGCAGGAGGTCAACTTCCGCTCGCCCGAGGAGGCGCAGGCCGCGGGCGTCGTCGCCGTCTACCAGGAGGTGAACCTGCTCGCCTTCCGCACCGTGGCCGAGAACATCTTCCTCGGCCGCGAGCCGCGGCGCCTGGGCTTCATCGACTGGACGAGGATGAACGCCGACGCCGGCGCCATCCTCCGGCGGCTCGGGCTCGACATCGACCCGCGGGCGCCGCTCGGGAGTCTCAACATCGCGCTCCGGCAGATGGTCGCCATCGCGCGCGGCGTCTCGTTCGGCGCGCGCGTCGTCGTCCTCGACGAGCCGACCAGCTCGCTCACCGAACACGAGGTCTCCATCCTCTACGGCGTCATCCGGCGGCTCAAGGACGAGGGCGTCGGCGTCGTCTACATCAGCCACCGCTTCGACGAGCTGTACACCGTCTGCGACCGCGTGACGGTGCTGCGCGACGGCCGTTTCGTCGCCGCGCGCCCGCTCGAAGGGTTGGAGAAGATTGACCTCGTCTGCCTCATGCTCGGCAAGCGGCGCGAGGAGTTGCAGCGCACGGGCGCGACCGCCTTCGGCGAGCACCGCGGCGGCGCGGTCGCGGCCGAGCCTGCGGCCGCGGCGGCGCCGCTGCTGCGCGCCGAGAACCTGACGCGCGGGCGCAGGCTCGACCACGTGACGGTCGAGGCGGGGCGCGGCGAGATAGTCGGCATGGCGGGCCTGCTCGGCTCGGGGCGCACGGAGACGGCGCGCGCCATCTTCGGCGCCGACCCCTTGGACGAAGGGCGCGTCCTGCTCGAAGGCCGGACGCTCGACGCGGGCGACCCCGCGGACGCCATCCGGGCCGGGCTCGCCTTCCTCACCGAAGACCGCAAGGCCGAGGGCATCATCCCCGAGCTTTCCGTGCGCGAGAACTTGACGCTGGCGGCGCTGCCCGAGATGACGCGGCTCGGCGTCGTCTCGCGCGCGAAGCAGGACGAGGTGGTCGGCAGCTTCATGAAGCGGCTCGGCATCAAGGCTTCGAGCGCCGAGCAGAAGATAAGGGAGCTTTCGGGCGGCAACCAGCAGAAGGTGTTGCTGGCGCGCTGGCTCTGCAAGCACCCGAAGTTCCTCATCCTCGACGAGCCGACGCGCGGCATAGACGTCGGCGCCAAAGGCGAGATTCAATCTCTCATCAACGAGCTGGCCGAGTCCGGCCTCGGCGTCCTGATGATTTCGTCCGAGCTGGAGGAGCTGGTCGAGGGCAGCGGCCGGGTCCTCGTCATGCGCGACGGGCGCTCGGTGGCCGAGCTGCGGGGCGAAGAAATCTCGCAGGAGAACATCATCCGCGCGATGGCCGAAGGCGGCGCCGCGGGGGAGGTGAGCGAAGATGTCTGAGGCGGCGCGGGCGGGCGCGTGGCGCGTGGCGGACTACGCGCCGACCTACGGGGCGCTGGCGGCGCTCGTGCTGCTTCTCGTCACCAACTCCGTCGTGACGCCGAACTTTTTCGACGTTAACAACTTCCGCAACATCCTCCTACAGGTCTCGCCGACGGTGCTCGTCGCGGTCGGGATGACGCTCGTCATTGCGACGGGCGGCATAGACCTCTCGGTCGGCTCGGTGATGGCCATCGCCTCGGCCGTCGCCGCCACCTCGCTCGACGGGGGCGCCGCCGCGGCCGTGCTCCTCGCGCTCGCCGCCGCGACGCTGGCGGGCGCCTTCAACGGCGCGCTCGTCGCGGGCTTCCGCATCCAGCCCATCATCGTCACGCTGGCGCTGCTCATCTCGGGGCGCGGCGTCGCTCAGGTCTTGAGCAACGGCGGGCAGCTCATCCCTTTCACCAATCCCGCGTTCGAGTTCCTCGGCCAGGGCGTCGTCGCGGGCGTGCCCGTGCAGGTCGCCGTGATGGCGCTGGTCGTCGGGCTCGCCTACTTCGGGATGAGGGCGACGCCGTTCGGCCGCTACGTCGTGGCGGTCGGCGGCAACGAGGCCGCCGCGCGGCTCTCGGGCGTCCGCGTCCGCCGTGTGAAGGTCACGGTCTACGCGCTGAGCGGGCTACTGGCGGGGCTGGCCGGGCTCATCGAGACGGCGCGGCTCGGCGCCAGCGACGCGCAGAAGGTCGGCCTCAACATCGAGCTGGACGCCATCGCGGCGACGGTCGTCGGCGGGACGCCGCTGACGGGCGGGCGCGCGACCGTCGTCGGCACGCTCGTCGGCGCGCTCATCATGCAGGTCATCACGACCGGCTTCGTGATGAACGGCATCTCCTACGCCTGGTCGCTCGTCATCAAGGCCGCCATCATCATCGTCGCCGTCTACATCCAGCGCCCGAAGGCGGTGTAAGAGTTTGAAATTTCAGATTTCGAATTTCAAATGCGCGGCGTGGGCGACGGCGGCCCTCGTCGTCGCGCTCTGCGCCTCGACGGCCGCGGCGCAGACGGGCACCTACCGCAACCCGGTCATCGCCGGCGACTATCCCGACCCTTCGGTCGTGCGCGTCGGCGGCGAATACTGGGCGGCGACGACGACGGGCGGGTGGGCGCCGCACTTCGCGTTGCTGCGCTCGCGCGACCTCGTCAGGTGGGAGGGCGCCGGCCACGTCTTCGCCGCGAAGCCCGCGTGGGCGCGCGGCGACTTCTGGGCGCCGGAGATAGTTGTCAGCGGCCGGCGCACCCTCGTCTACTACACCGCGCGGCGCGACGAGGGGCCGGGGCGGCGCGGGACTCTGTGCGTGGCCGTGGCCTCCGCGCGCAACCCCGCGGGGCCTTACAAAGACCACGGGCCGCTCGTCTGCGAGATACCCGAGCGCGCGGGCGTCGGCTCCATTGACGCCTTCTTCGTCCGCGACGAGCGCGGCGTGCCCTTCCTCGTCTGGAAGGCCGACGGCAACGACGCCGAGCCGGACGTGCCGACCTCCATCTACGCGCAAAGACTCTCCGAGGACGGCACGCGGCTGCTCGGGCGTCGCCGGGAGATTCTGCGCAACACCTCGCCGTGGGAGCGGCACGTCACCGAGGGCTCCTTCATCCTCCGGCGCGGCGGGTGGTTTTATCACTTCTATTCCGGCAACGCCTGCTGCGGGCGCGGGTGCGATTACGCGCTGGGCGTGGCGCGCGCGCGCAGGCTGCTCGGGCCGTGGGAGAAGCATCCGCGGAACCCGATTCTCGCGGCCAACCGCGACTGGCAGTGCCCCGGGCACGGGAGCATCGCCATGACGCCGGACGGCCGCACCTTCCTCCTCTACCACGCCTACCGCAAGAGCCGCGGCGCCTTCAACGTCGGGCGCGAGGCCGTGCTCGACGAGGTGACGTGGGGCGCGGACGGCTGGCCGGCAATCAACGGCGGCGGAGGCCCGAGCAGCGTCGCGCCCGCGCCGCTCGCCGGCGCCGCGCCCGCGTCGGCCACCGCAGAGTTCTTCGACGACTTCACGCGCGCCGGCCTCGGCCCCGAGTGGCAGTGGCCGATGAGTAACCCGCCCGAAGCACGCGCCTCGGGCGGTCAACTCGTGCTCACCCCGCGGGCCGCGGCGGGCGCGGAGGAGTTTGCGGCCGGCGTGTGGGCGCGGCGCACGACTTCGGGCGACTACGCGGCGACGGCGCTCGTACACTTGAGCGGCGCGGCGCCCGCGTCACGCGCGGGGCTCGCGGCCTACGGGTGGCGCGACAGCGTGGTCGGCGTCTCGGCCGGCGGGGGGAAGGTCATAGTCTGGCGGCGCGAGGGCGACGAAACGAAGCGGGTCGCAGCCGCCGACGCGCCCGCGGGCGGACTCCTCCACCTGAGGATGAAGGCGGAGGGCGGCGAGCGGTACAGCTTCTCCTACAGCGCCGACGGCCGCGAGTGGGTCGAGCTGGGCGGCGCCGTGGACGGCGCCCACGTCGAGGGCGCGCGGGTCGCGCTCACGGCCGCGGGCGGCGCCGCGCGCTTCGAGTGGGTGAGGGTTGTTCCCGCGGAAAGGGAGTGAGGAATGAGTCAGGCCGAAATGACCGCGGGCTCCGTGCGCGGGCGCGTGATGCGGGCGCGGGTGGCGTCGTTCCTGCAAAGGCAGGGGGCGCTGGTGGCGCTGCTGCTGGTCGCCGCCTTCGCCTTCGCGCGCTACGAACGGTTCCTGACGGAAGAGAACCTGACGAACGTGCTCAGGCAGAACAGCATGCTCGGGCTCGTCGCGCTCGGCATGACCTTCGTCATCCTGACGGGCGGCATAGACCTCTCGGTCGGCTCGCTCGTCGCGGTGGCGGGCGTCGTGGCGGCGGGCCTCGCGGGCAGCGGGCTGTGGGTCGCGCTCGCGGCGGGCGTCGGGTTCGCCGCCGCGCTCGGGCTCGTCAACGGCCTCGTCATCGCTAAGGCGCGCATCCAGCCCTTCATCGTCACGCTGGCGATGATGATCGCCGCGCGCGGCCTCGCCCTCGTCTACACGGGCGAGAGGTCTCTGAGCGTGCCGGCCGGGGCGCAGGACTTCCGCGCGCTCGGGCGTGGCGTGGTCAGCCTCGGGCCGCTCCAGGTGCCTTACCCGGTGCTGATTCTCTTCGCGGCCTACGGCGCGGGCTGGGTCGTGCTCAACTACACGCGCTTCGGCCGCCACACCTACGCGCTCGGCGACAGCGAGGAGGCGGCGCGGCTGATGGGGCTCAACGTCGGGCGCGTGACGCTGGGCGTCTACACTTTGAGCGGGGCGCTCGCGGGGCTCGCCGGCGTGACGCTCGCGTCGAGGCTGGGGACGGGGCAGCCGGTCGCGGCCGGCGGCTGGGAACTCGACGCCATCGCGGCGGTCGTCGTGGGCGGGACGCTTTTGACGGGAGGGCAGGGCGGCGTCGGCTCGACGCTGGTCGGGATGCTCCTGCTCGCGCTCATCTTCAACATCTTCAACCTTGAGGGCTGGATAAGCCCCTGGTGGCAGCTCGTCCTGCGCGGCGTCATCCTGCTCGCCGTCGTCATCGTGCAGAACAGATTGAGTAGGAGGAAGTGATGAGGACTGAGGACTGAGGACTGAGTGGAGGCAAGATGCCTCTCATCACTCAGTCCTTTGTCCTCAGTCCTCAGTCCTAGAGTTATGCGTTACAGCGAGGACGAGATTAAGGCGTTCGTGCGCGAGGTGGTCGAGGACGGCTTCTGCGTCCTGCGCGGCCACTTTTCGCGGGAGAAGGTCGGGGCGTGGCGCGAGGCTTTCGGGCCGCTGCTGGAGAGGCACATGGAGCGCGAGGGGCACCTCTTCAACCGCGGCCCCGCGCGCTACTACGTGACGCTGCCCTTCGTCGCGCCGTTCGCCGACCCCGCGGTCTACGAGGACGACGACGTGCTCGGCGTCGTCGGCGGGCTCGTGGGCGAGGACGCCACGCTGGTTCAGTTGGCGACCGACACGCCGCTGCTCGGCTCGGACTATCAGGAAATCCACCGCGACGCGCCGCCTCTCTTCCCCGAGACCGGCGCGGAGACGCCGCCCTTCCAGCTCGCCGTCAACTTCCCGCTCGTGGACGTGACGGAGGAGAACGGCCCGTTCGAGGTCGCGCGCGCGACGCACATGCTGTCGAAAGAAGAAGGCTTGCGCAGACTCGAAAGCGGCGAGGCGCGTCTGGAGCCGGTCTACCTGCGCGCGGGCGACGTGATGGTGAGGGACGTGCGCGGGCTCCACCGCGGCACGCCGAACCGCACGCGCGAGCCGCGCCCGATGGTCGTCGTCGGCTACAGCCGCCGCTGGCTCTTCCGCCCCGAGGTCTCCATCAAAATCCCGCGCGCGACCTACGACACGCTTTCGGAGCGGGCGCGCTTCCTGCTCCGCTTCAACCCCGTCGTCGAACGGCTCGACGAAGACGGCGAGGAGGTCTACCAGTCCTTCGCCTACTGAGCGGCGCGCGGTTCGTACGCGATGGTGAAGCACGGGGGCGTTTAGTAAAATATCCGAAATTTACGATGACACCCGAAGAGACGAGAGAAGAGAACGGCGGCGACGGGGGGGAAGCCTCGCGGGCTCTGGCCGCGCCGGACGACGCCGCGGCGCTGAGGAACGCGGTCGGCCTTTGGGCCGAGCGGAACACCAGCTCGGAGACGCTCGCCCGCGCCGAGAAGCTGAAGGACAAGGTCACGGCCGTCACCTCCTTCTTCAACTTCGCCGCCAAGCACCCGGCCGACGTCACGCCCGGCGACGTCTCGCGCTGGCGCGAGGCGATGGAGGCGCGCGGGCTCAAGCCCGCGACCGTCTACGCGCGTATCTCGCGCGTCTCGGCCTTCTACCGCTGGCTGATGGAAGACCCGCAGCTCTCGCGCTTCATCAGACACAACCCCGCCTCGCAGGCCCGGCCGCGCCACCCGCGCCCCTACCAGTCGGAGGCGACGAAGGCGCTCTCCGACGACGAGATGAACGCGCTGCTCGCCGTCGTCAGGCGGCTGGCCGACTCGGGCTCGGTCGTCGGGAAGCGCGACTACGCGCTGCTGCTCTTCTACTTCCTGACGGGGCTGCGCCGGAGCGAGGTCATCGGGCTCAGGGGGAAAGACCTGGAGTCGAAAGAGGGGACGCTCATCATCAAGTACCGGCGCAAGGGCGGGAAGTTCACCGCGCGCGAGGTCTCGAACCCCGCGGCGCGGGACGCGCTCGACTCCTACCTGCGCGCCGCGGGGAGGGACAACGTGCTCGGGTCGGAGCGGCCCCTCTGGACGCGACACGACCGCGCGGGCAAGCCCGGCGCCCCGCTCACCGCGCGCGCCTTCGTCGAGAACCTGAAGGACTACGCGCGGGAGGCCGGACTCTCGCACATCCACCTGCACCAGACCCGCCACACCTACGCGCGCATCGTCGCCGAGGAGACCGGCAGCTTCCTCGAAGCGCAGGAGGCCCTCGACCACGAGAACCAGGCGACCACCCGCGTCTACGTCCAGCGCATCACCGTCAAGAAGGACAGGCACGGCAGCAAGGTCGCCGAGCGGATGAAGCTCGACCGCCCCGAGGGCGAGTAGACGGAAACTAACGTTTACGCCCGTCTCAGCCGCGCGGCTTCTTCTTCCAGCAGCGAGAGAAAATCCGTGACGTGGTGTTCTTCGGTGAGGACGTTGCCGAAGGCGACGCGCGCCGCGACGCGCCCGCGCAGCGTCGTGTGCGTCAGGTAGGCGCGGCCGGTGGCGTTGACGGCCTCGACTAATGCTCGGTTCAATTCGTCGGAGCGGGCGCCGGCCTCCGCTTCGTCAGAATCGTCCTCGTGGAGTGCGCGGAAGCAGACGACCGCCATCTCGGGCGCGGCCGCCAGCTCGAAGCCGCGTGTCTGCGCGATGCCGCGCGCGAAGAGTTGCGCCAGTCGAAGGTGCTCGCGGATGCGCGACTCAAGCCCCGCGCGGCCGAACGTCTTGAAGACCGCCCACGCCTTGAGCGCGCGGAAGCGGCGGCCGAGCTGGACGCCGTAGTCCATGTAGTTGACCTCGCCGCGCTCGGCGTCGCCGCGCAGGTATTCGGGCACGAGCGAGAAGGTCTCGCGCAGGAGTTCGGGCCGGCGCGTGTAGAGGGCGCTGAAGTCGAGCGGCACGAAGAGCCACTTGTGCGGGTTGACGACGAGCGAGTCGGCCGGCTCCAGCTTGCGCGCGAGGTGCGCGTACTCGGGCAGCAGCGCCAGCGCCCCGCCGTAGGCCGCGTCCACGTGCAGCCAGACCTTCTCAGCGTGGCAGAGTGCGGCAATCTCCTCCACAGGGTCCACGGCGGCGGTCGAAGTCGTCCCGACCGTGGCGACGACGGCCAGCGGCAGAAAGCCCGCGCGCCGGTCTTCCTCCAGCGCCGCCCGGAGCGCGCCCGCGTCCATGCGGAAGCGCTCGTCCGTCGCCACCCGCACGACGTTCTCCTCGCCGACGCCGAGGGTGACGGCCGCCTTCTCGACCGAGCTGTGCGCCTGCTCCGAGCAGTAGATTCGCAGGACGGGCACGTCGCCGCGACCGGCGAGGCCGCGCCGCCGCACGTCCAGCCCCGTGCCCTCACGCGCCGCCGCCAGCGCGTGCAGGAGCGCGACCGAGGCCGTGTCGTAGACGACGCCCGTGAAGTCACCCGGCAGGCCGAGCGCGCGACGGAGCCACCCGAGGACGACCGTCTCAAGCTCGGTCGCCGCGGGCGAGGTGCGCCACGTCATCGCGCTCACGTTGAGCGCGGCGGCGAGCATCTCGCCGAGGACGCCGGGCGCGGTCGTGGTCGAGCCGAAGTAGCCGAAGAAGGAAGGGTGGCCCCAGTTGACGACGTGCGGGAGGACGACGCGTTCGAATTCGTCGAAGAGTTCGGAGAGCGGCGCGGGCGACTCCGGCATTGAGGACGGCAGGAGCGCCGCCACGTCTCCGGGCGACGAGCGTGGCGAGACGGGAAGCTCGCCTATGCGCTCGCGGTAGTCCGCGACCCAACCGGCGGCGCGTTGGAGCGCGGCCCGGAACTCCTCGGCCGGCACGTCTCCGAGATGACCGACAGCGCCCTTCTCGTCCGCGGCCTCGACCCCGCGCCCTTCGGCGGACTCGCTCAATTCGCACCCGCCCGTTCGGCGGCGGCGCGGCTCTCGACGCGGCCGCCGGCCACCCACGCGCGCCCCGTCCCCTTCGAGAGCAGCGCCGCGCCGAACGGGTAGCCGCCGTAACGCGCGCGCCAGTAGAAGGCCCAGTAGACGCTCAGGGCGCGCTCAAGCACCCACAGCGGCGCGTAGAGCGCCGTGTAAACGGGGAAGAATTTGTAGGCGCGGTCGCGCACCAGCCCGCGCAGCGCGACGAGCACTGAGGCGAGCGAGACGAAAGCGACGAAGGTGAGGAGCGCCGCCGCGCCGGAGACGAGCGCCAGCGCCAGCGCCGCGGGCACGAGCGAGGCGAAGAGTGCCGTCTTCGCGCGCATGACGAAATCTTCGTAAGCCTGACGCGGGCGCTGCTCCATCCACTTCGCAAGGGTCGGCGGGCGCTTGAGGACGAAGAAGTCGGTGGCGCACAGGACGTCCGCGCCGCTCAGCGCGAAGTGGCGGACAATCTCCTCGTTGTCGAAGAGGACGTCGCCGTCATAGTGGCCGACGCGCAGGCAGGTCGAGCGGCGGAAGGCGCAGGTGCCGGGGTAGTCGCCCGCGCGCAGCACGCCCCGGTTGATGAGCATCCGCGCCGACTCCGTGCGCGCCCACCACGGGAGCGGCGCGAGGTAGTTCTGCGGCCGAACCATCTCGTGGCGTTCGAGCAGCGCGCACGCGCGTTCGACGTCGGCGGCGAGGTAGCGTATGTCGTCGTCGGCGAGCACGATGCGCTCGCAGCCCGCCAGCGCGACGCCCGTGTGGACGCCGTTCACCTTGCCGTTGAGATACTTGTAACGAGGGTCGACGGGGACGTGGCGGCACGCGCCCTCCCAAGCGCGCGCGTGGGCCTCGAAGACCTCGGGCGGCGAGCCGTCAACCACGAGCACCTCGCAGCCGGCCGCCGCGAGACGCCGGAAGTAGCGCGCGAAGTCTTCGGACTCGGTCCCGTCCGCCCGCACGCGCCGGATGGGCAGCAGGTAGGTGCAGCGGTAACTTTCGCCGGCCCGCCCGCTCACGCCGCGGCCCCCCGCGCCGAGTCGGGGCCGGACGCCCCGGCGTCCGCCTCGCGCGCCGCCCGCGCGACGGCCGCGCCCGCGCGGTCGCTCATAAACTTCTGCTGGTCGTAGCCGAGCAGAAGCTCCCACGCGTCGGCCGCGTACATCGCGGCGAGCGGCAGCGCCACGTCTTCGAGCATCCAGCGCCCGTGGCGCTCGTCCTCCTTGATGTGCAGCTCCCAGTAGCCGCGCGCGTCGGCCGGGAGGCCGAGCCGCTCGGCGGCGGCGCGGTAGTTCTCGAACCCCGCGGGCACGGAGACCTCCGTGTAGAGCAGCCCGCCGACGTAGCGCAGGTAGAAGCGCTTACGCTCCGAGAGCAGGAAGCTGTGGTTGACGGCGGCGAGCACCTCCCACGGCACCGAGTCGAAGTAGAACTCGGGCTCGGTGCTCATCCCGAACTCTTCGAGCATCCTGATGAAGAAGGATGAGTGCTTGCGCCCGAGGCGCCCGCCGCCGTACTCCTCGACCAGCAGCCGCGTCATCACCGCGTGCACCTCGTTCGACGCGCCGCCCAGCGTGCGCGAGAGCTGGCTCGCCTCGACCAGCCCGTCGAGCGAGGCGATGGCGAGCAGACGGCGGTACCCGGCCTCGCCCGCGCGCTCGCGGAAGTAGAGCCCGTCCGCCGAAGGCGGCGGCGCGACGTCCTCGGCCGCGCGGCGCCTGAGCGCGGCGGCGACGTCGCGCTCGCGCCGGAGCGCGGCCGCAGAGAGCTGCGCCAGCTCCCACGCCTGCCACGCCGACTCCACGCGGTCGCGCACGCCGCGCAGGTAGGCGGAGCGCTCGTTGTCGTAGCGGCGGAGGTCGTCGTACCAGAAGAGCTTGAGGCGGTTGACGCGGTAGAGGATTCGCTGCGCGAAGAGGCGCGCGGCCTCGGCGCCGGCCGACTCCTGCGGGCCGTAGGCCGACAGTAGCGCGTGGTGCAGCGCCGACTCGAACTCGCCCGCGAGCGCGGGCCGCGCCGCCACGCGCTCGTCCAGATGCTCAAGCCCGAGGAGGGCCGCGAAACGCCGCTCGGCGGCGTCGTAGTCGGGCGCGTGCGCGTGCGTCGCGCCCGACGACCTTTCAAGAACCTGCATGTGCTGCTTCTCCCCGCTTGTCCCCGTCTGCCCGCGCCGCCGTCGGGGAGACAGACACGACCCGTGCGGCGGCGTGCGGCGCGACCACGTCGACGGCCGCTCGCAAGCTCTCACACGGGTCTGTTTGATTCCGGGCGTTCGGCACGATGGCGAACACTCAACTTCCACTCTGCGCGAGGCGCTTGCCGAAACTTTCAAGAAGCTGACACGATTATTCGCGCCGACTCTGTCCAGAACCGGACGAAGGAAGATGAAAAAAAGGAGGGGCGGGGCGGCCCGCTCCTCCTCGTCTTGCGCGCCTCGCGGGGGCGCTACTGCGGGCCGAACCGCTGGCGGTACTCGGACGACGAGATGAAGGCTTTGACCATCTCGGCGCGGATGAAATCGCCGTTGAAGGAGTTCAGCTTGTTGAGCCAGAAGTCGTAGCCGTCCTGGTCGGGGTCGCGGCGCAGGTAGCCGAAGTACTGCATCAGCACGAAGGCGCGGTTGAACTCGTCGCGCCGCAGCTCCTCGGACTCGGCGACGATGCGGAGCACCTGCGCGCGCGTGAGCATCTGGTTGTCGAGCGCCCCGACCAGCACGTCGCGCCGGAACCGCGCCGGCGGAATCTGGGCGCTGATTTCGCCGCCCGGGTTGTTCTGCGTGTGGACGTCCACGGAGAGCAGGCCCCCGTTGAGGAAGTTGATCTGCTCGTTCAGGAGCGTCAGCCGGTAGTCCGCGAACTCGCCGGCCGGGAGGACGTGGAGGATGGGCGCCGCCGCCGCGCCGCTCGTGACGGGCCCGTGGATGTGCACGGCCGTGACCGGGCTCGACAGGCCGCTCAGTTGGAGCGAGACGTTCACCACGGGGCTCGTGGCGTTGGGGTCGCGGCGGAGGATGAAGAGGCCGGTCTGCGTGGGCGAAGCCCCGCGGAGCTGCGCCAGGAAAATGTTGCCGACCGACGGCGCGAGCCTGCCCTCCGCCAGCAGCGCGTCGACGTAATCGCCGTTGCTCATCGCGCCGAACTTGGCGACGAACGCGGGGCGCGCGACGAACTCGTCGAAGTAGGCGCGCTTGTTGGCTTCGAGCACGGCGGGGGCGCCCGCCTGACCGAAGACGAAGTCCTTCTGCAACGCCTGCACCTCGCGCAGAAACTGCACGTAGGTCGGGCGCGTGCCGAACGCCACCTTGTTCGAGAGGTAGGCGAGGAAGCCGGTCTCCTGAAATTCTATCGAGAGGAAGAAGGCGGCCGAGACGTGGATGCGCTTGACCTCGCGGCACTGCGCGTTCTGGCCGCACGACTCGATTTCGTTCGTCCAGAACTGGAAGCCCGCCGGGTCGGGCTCGCGGTTGAGGAAGTCGAGGTAATGCTGGCGGACGAAGGACTGCGACTCGTCAATCGGGTTGGGCGCCTGCGACGAAATGTCGTCCGAGAGGATTCTCACCTCGAACGTCGCCGGCGAGCCGAGCGTCGCGTTCGTCCCGCGCAGGTTCGAGAGGGTGATGATGAACTTATCGTCCGGCTCGACGAAGCTGTCGTTGATGATGAAGACGCGGAAGCTCTTCGTCGTCTCGCCGGGGGCGAAGGTGAGGCGGCCGTAAGCCGCGATGTAGTCGGTGCGTTGGGAGGCCGTGCCGTCGGCGGTCGCGTAGTCCACGCTCGTCGCCAGCGCGGTCGCGCCCGTGCGCGTGACGGTGACGAGGACGCTGCCCTCGCTCTCGACGACGGAAGTGCCGACGCTGCTGAACTGTACGGTCTGCGTGTCGTCGTCGCCGATGGTCAGGGTCGCGCTGCTCTGGTTGCCGAGCATGGAGTCGCCCGTGGGGTCGCTGAGTGTGAGGCTCAAGGTCTCAGACGACTCGGGCACCTGGTCGTTGACGATCTGGACGGTCACCGTCTTCGAGGTCTCGCCGGGGGCGAAGGCCAGTGTCTCGGAGCGCGGGACGTAGTCGGCGCCGGCGGTCGCCGTGCCGTTCGACGTGGTCAGCTTGACGGTGGCGGGCGTGCCCGTGAGGTAGCCCGTGCGGCGCACCTCGATGGACTGGGAGGGGGGCACGGTGCCGTCCTCCGCGACGGCGTAGTCCGCGCGGTTGAAGGCGAAGCGCGCCAGCGGCGGCGGGGCGAAGCGGTAGACGTCCGTGAACACGTTCGTGTCGGCGGGCGAGTGCTTAATGCTGGACTCGAAGGCCAGCTTGCCGCCCGCCACGACGTCGCGGGCGAGCATGTAGCTGCCCGGGTCCGTGTGGGAGGGGACGCCGGGCCTGCCGACGACGACCTCTACCCCGCCGCCCATCAGGTCGCGGACGACGATGGCGACGGAGAAGGGCGTCGAGTTATTGCGCGGGCGCTCCTCCTGCGCGTAGGCCACGTAGCGGCCGTCGCGGCTCGTGACGTAAGCGGTCGGGAGGGTAAGGAGGCTGACGCAGTCGATGCCCTGCGCGCAGACGCCCGTGGCGACGAAGGGCAGCTCCAGCAGCTCGCCCGTCAAGAGGTCGCGGCGGAAGACCCTGTCGCGGAAACCCTGGCGGTTGAGGCCGCTGATGCCTACCTCCGGCCGCACGTAGAAGACGTAACGGCCGTCGGCGCTGATGCGGGGGATGCGCGCGGGCGGGACCGCCGCCCCGCCCGCCTCGAAGACCTGCGGCTCGCTGACGAGCCTGGTGGTGCCGGCCGCGAAGTCGTGCGCGTAGACGGAGGGGATGGTGACGTTCGCGCTCACGAGGTCGGTGGCCGTGCTCTCGAAGGCCGCGACCCGCCCGTCTTCGCTCATCACGGCCCGCAGGATAGAGGCGTTGCCGGTGCCCGAGCCGGAGCCTTTGACGGAGGCGAGCGCGGTCGTGTTGGTCAGTAGGTCCCGGCGGAAAACGTCCTGGAGGATGCCGTTGGTGTCGTTGGCAGCGAGGTCGGTTGACTGGCTGGTGAAGAGGACGTAGCGGCCGTCGGCGGAGATGGCGACCGGCTCCGTGGAGCCGTTGTTGCCGCCGGCCGTGCCCGCGGCGTTGACGCTGACGAGGACGGTCGTCCCCGTCTGGAGGTCGCGCCGGTAGACGTCATTCCCCGCGGGGGTGGGTGTGCCCACGAGGTCGTGGGCGGCGCTGGTGAAGGTGACGTAGCGGCCGTCGGGCGTGATGAGCCCGCCGAAGGAGCCGCCGTTGGCGCTGCCCGTGCCGTTGGCGTTGACGCTGACGAGCGTCGTCGTCTGCGCCACCAGGTCGCGCACGAAGACGTCCACGCGGTCGTTAAAGTCGTTGAAGACGAGGTCGCCGGCGTTGCTCAGGAAGACGACGTAGCGGCCGTCCGGCGTGATGAAGGCGTCCTCCGAGTCGCTGTTGCCGGCGGCCCCGCCCACGCCGACGCTGACGAGGATGGTCGCGTGCCGCTCGAAGTCGTAGACGAAGACGTCCGTCCCGTTGTTAAAGTCCTGCGGCACGAGGTCGCCGGCCCTGCTCTGGAAGACCATGAAGCGCCCGTCGCCGCTCAGCCTCGGGCGCTCCGAGGGGCCGTTCCCAGAGCGCGCGGCGTTGTGGGCGACGCTCCCCAGCTCGACAAACTCGGTGGTGGTCTGCGCGGCTGCCGTGACGGAGCAGCACGCCGCAAACAGTAGCAGGGCGGCGGCCCGCGTCACACCCCGCAAAGTCGCACGCGGAGCGGCGGCGGTCTTCGGTTGTTGCATCTCACGACTCCTCAAATTTCCTGACGCGCGCGGGCGGCTATCGCTGCCCGAACCGCCTCCTGTGTTCGGCGGAGGGGATGAAGGTTTTCACCGTCTCCGCGTTGATGAAGTAGACCCGGTACTCGTCGAGCTTGCCGAGCCGGAAGCTATAGCCAGTCTGGTCGATGGCGGTGCCTCTCGGCCCCTTCAAAAGTTCGCGTGCGAATTGTTGACCGGGGATGTGGCTGAAGTCTGTGACAGGCGCCGCGGGTCGTACCGGGGAGGTAGTTGATGCCGCTTGCCGGCTCGTGGGTTTCGCCCAGGAGCCCGGCGAATTTATACGCGGCCAGGCCCCCTGTCAAGGTAGCCTGACGAGTGCGGGGGACGGCCGGCGGCGCCACGCCGGGATAACAAGCCGCGCGGCGCACAGGGCGAGGCCGACGAGCGCCACCGGGACGAGCGAGTTCGCCAGCGCGCCCGCGGCGAAGAAGAGGACGATTGAAGTGCCCACGACGGCCGCCCAGCGGTTCGCCCGCCCGCGCGCGACGAGGAGGCGGCAGGCGGGGAGCGCCGTGAGGAACCAGCCGACGAAGTTGGTGAAAGGGATGCCGTAATAGACCCCTCCGTGCTTCCAAATCCAGTAGCCGAGCTGGTTGGCGGCGAGCGGGTCTATGACGAGGTCGGTCGCCGTCGTCAGGAGCGCGGCGCAGACGGCCGCGGGCCACGGCCCCAGCCGCAGACGCACGGCGAAGTCCGACGCGAAAGCCACCAGCACCATCCACGCGAAGCCCATGACGAAAGGCACGCCCAGCACCCGCGGGCGCAGCACGCCGGTGTAGGCGTACTCGCCGAACGGGACGCCGAAGCGCACGCCGACCGCCTCGACCGCGAACCCCAACAGAACCACGGCTGAGAGCCTCGCCGCCCCCCGCCACGTCGCCGCGCCGAGCATCACAATCAGGCCCGCCGTCAGCAGAAAGAGCGAAGCCAGCCGCCCCTCCTCGGCGCCCGCACCGCCGAGCCACTGGCTCAAGACGCCCCCGACCCACAGCACGCCGTAGAGAGGCACGGCCGCCGACAGCGCCGCGCGCCGCAGTCGGCGCGCGAGTGCGGGCGGGCGACGCGCGTCGCGCGCCGCGTCGTCCGTGCGCGTCAGCGTGTGCAGGGCTCCGGCATCGGGTCGGGCGCTCAAGCCTCGTGCCTCCCGATAAGCTCGCTTGTGATTTGCGCCGAGAGCAGGACGGTGGGCGTGCCGCCGCCCGGGTGGCTGCTCCCGCCGACGTGGTAGAGCCCGCCGACGCACGGGTGCCGGTTGGGCGGCCGCAGGAAGGCGCTCCGCCAGCCGTGCGAGTGCGAGCCGTAGATGGAGCCGCCCGGGCACAGGTACGCGTCCGCGAAACGCCCCGGCGTCCACACGTCCGAGACGACCACGTCGGCCGCCACGTCGGGGAAGCCGCCCCTCGACAGTCGCTCGAAGACGCGCGCCCGCGCCGTCTCGACCTGCCGCCCGTCCCAGACCGTGTCCGTCGCGGGCGCGTTCGCCATCACGAAGAGCGTCTCGCCGCCCTCGGGCGCGAGGCCCGGGTCGGTGCGGCTCGGCGCGCAGACGTAGACGGTCGGGTCGTCGGGGAAGCGCCGGCCGTCGAAGAGTTGCGAGAACTCCGCGCGGTAATCTTTGGAGAAGTAGACGGAGTGGTGCGCGAGGTCGGGCAGCCGGCGTTTGAGCCCGAGCAGAAGCACGAAGCCCGAGAGCGAACGCTCCTTCAACCGCCGGGCCGCCGCGCCGTCCTGTCCGCCGTGTCCGTTTCGTCGCCCGCCGCCGAGCAGCGCCTCGGTCGTCGCGGCGTCGCCGTTCATCACCACCACGTCGGCCGCGAGCCGCGTCCCGTCCGCGAGGCGCACGCCGCGCACGCGGCGCCCTCCACGCTCAATCGCCTCGACGCGCGCGCCGGTGTGGAGCCGCACGCCGAGGCCGCGGGCGAGAGCCGCGATGCTCTCGACGACGCGGTAGAGCCCGCCTTCGACGTGCCAGCCGCCGTGGGCGAACTCGATGTAGGGGATGACGGCGAGCGTCGCGGGCGAGCTGTAGGGCGAGGAGCCGACGTAGGTCGGGTAGCGGTCGAACATCTGGCGCAGGTGCGGGCTGCGGAAGTGCGCCGCGACCGTCGAATGATAGTTGCCCCACGCGCGCCCGAGCGGCAGGTGCCGGAGCGCCTTGAGCGAGCGCAGGTCGGGCGGCGCGAGCGGCGGCCGCCGCAGGAAAGTCTCGCGCGAGAGCGCGAAGAGGCGCGCGCCGAGGCGCATGAAGCGCATGAAGCCGTCGCAGTCGCGCGGCTCAACCCGCCGCACTTCCGCGAGCCATTCGGGGAGGCGCGACGTGTAACGGAGGCGCGTGCCGTCGTCGAAGACGTAGTCGGCGAGCGGGCTGACGGGCGCGAGCTTGACGTGCTCGGCGAGGCTGGAGCCGGCCGCCGCGAACAGCTCCTCGAAGACCCACGGCATCGTGATGAGCGACGGCCCCGTGTCGAAGCGGAAGCCGCCGCGCTCGAACGAGTTCATCTTCCCGCCGAGACGCGGGCCGCTCTCGCAGACCTCCACGTCCCAGCCGACGGCCGCCAGCCGCACGGCGGTCGCCAGGCCCCCGAGCCCCCCGCCGACGACCACGGCGCGCCGCCCCTTGTTCGCCCTCAGCGGCTTCAACAGTAGACGTTCCTCTCGAAGAACACGGCTGAAACAATGAGGCTCATTCCTTCACCCCTTCGGTCTGAATCGGCGGCGCGGACGGCGCGGCGCGCAGGTAGCTCCTGCCCTTCCATTCGACGCCGCACCCCGTCCGGCACCTCAGCCACGAAGAGAGGCCCAGCGCGAGCAGCGCGGCCTCGGCCAGCGGGTGCGCCGCGACCGACCACCACGGGTGTCCGAACCTCCACGCGAGCGCGGCGCGCGTCAGGAGCACGCACCCGGCTGCCGCCGCTAAGGGCCACGCCGCCGGGCCGCCGACGGCGAGCGGCGCGAGCGCGAACGGCAGGAGGAAGACGAGGAGGTGGAGCGCCATGAACGACCAAAAACTCCGCGCCGAGCGGAAGGCGGGGAAGAAGTTCTTCTGAAAGCCGCGCCAGATTTCGCCGGGCGAACGATACATGCGCACGCCGACGACCGCGCGGCCGTCGAGACACAGGCTCGGCCGCCCTGCCGCGCGCCACGCCTGCGCGAGCCTCACGTCCTCGAAAAGCTCCGCGCGAACCGCCGCGTGCCCGCCCACGCGCTCGTAATCGTCGCGCCGCGCCAGCACGCACGAGCCGTGCGCGAGCCCGAGCGAAGCGTCCATGCGCCGCAGCGCCAGCGGCGCGGGGTAGAGCGTGAAGACGACGAAGTTCAGCATCGGCATCAACGCGCCCTCCCAGAACCCGCGCGTCTCAAGGCGCGGCCAGCACGAGAGCAGAGTGACGCCGCGCGACTCGGCCTCGCCGGCGATGAGCGCCGCCGCGCCCCCTTCCAGACGCGCGTCCGCGTCGAGAAAGAGCAGCCAGCCGGCGCGCGCCTCACCGGCGAGACGCGCGCACGCGAACGTCTTCCCGCACCAGCCGGCGGGCAGCGGCGACGGAGCTACGAGGCGGACGCGAGGGTCGCGCCGCGCGTACGACTCGACCACCCGCGCCGTGCCGTCGCGCGAGTGGTCGTCGTAGACGAGCACCTCCGCGACCGACGCCCCTTGCGCGAGCGCCGAGTCGAGACACGCGGCGATGTTGTCCTCCTCGTCGCGCGCGGGGATCAGCACCGAGATGGGGCAGGGGGAGGTGCCGACCGCGCCCCCCGCGTCGCCGATACGCGGCCACGCGAGCGCGTTCCAGAGCGCCAGGCAGAGGAGCGCGCCGGCGACGAGGAGGACTGCCGAGGCTAAAACGACGTACGTCATCGGGCGGCGTTCTCAAACTCCTGCGGCGCGGCCGCGGCGTCGAGCACGAAGTAGCCCGCGTCGGCGAGGAGCAACACCTCTTCGCGCGCGCCGAAGCGCTCGTAGAGGCGCGCGACGCCGCGCTCGACGAGACGCCGCGCGAGGTCGTGCGCGGCCGCGGCCCCGAGGCTGTTGACGGCGTTCGCGCGCATGTGCCGCGCGTCCTGCCGCAAAGGCTTGCCCGTCAGCTCGCACCCCTGAGTCTCGTCGAGCACGTCGTCGCAGAGCTGGTAGGCGCGGCCCAGACACTCGCCGAACTCGGAGAGCGCCCGCGTGTCGCCCGCGTCCGCCCCGCGCGCGAGCGCGCCGGCCGTCATCAGCAGGCGCATGAGGGCGACCGTCTTCAGCTCGCGGCAGGCGAGCGCGTCCGTGTCCGTTTCGTCGGCGCGCGTCAGGAGGTCTACGGCCTGCCCGCCGACCATGCCGTCCGAGCCGACGCAGCGCGCGGCCTCGCGCACGAGCGCGACACCCGCGTGCGCGCCGCCCCCGCGCGCCGCCTCCGCGAGCAAGGCGTACGCGTGGTTGAGCAGCGCGACGGCGGCGAGCACCGCGACGCCCTCGCCGTAGACGAGGTGGAGCGCGGGCCGCCTGCGCCGCACGTCGGCGTCGTCCATCGAAGGCAGGTCGTCGAGGACGAGAGAGCTGCTGTGCAGAAACTCGGCGGCGCAGGCCACGGCCAACCCCTGCTCGCGCGCCGCGCCGGCGAGGTCTGAGGCGAGCAGCGCCAGCGCCGGGCGCAGTCGCTTGCCGCCGGGGAAGACGGCGTACTCAATCGCCTCGTTGAGCAGCCCCGCGCGGGGGAGTGAGCTGACGGGGAGGCGGCGCCGCAGCTCGCCCTCAATCTGTTCGCGCCGCGACGCGACGAAGCCTGACAGTTGTTCGCTCAAACGTTGACTCACTTTCCCCCGCCCGCGGCCCGCGCCGCGGCGTCGCCCGAAGCGACCGCCGAAGTGCCGAAGACGGCCTCGGCCACCCCGGCCGTCGCCTCCTCAATCGGCAGATGGCCCGCGCCCTTCAGCTCGCGGAAGAGCGCCTGCGGCAGCACCTCGCGCCAGAGCGCGAGCGACCTCCTGACCGCGCCGAAGGTCTTCTCGCCGTACAGAATTTCGACCGGGACGTCCGCGCCGCGAAAGATTTCGACGCCGCCTATCTCGTCGAAGAGCGCGAGGTAGCGGCGCGCGCTTTCGTGGTCGGCGCCCGCGAAGCTCGCCGTCAGGTCGCCGCCGCCTTCGCGCACGGGGCTGAGCGCCTGCTTGGTCAGCCAGCGCCCGAGCGGCGTGGCGAAAGTCGCGTGGTAGGCCCGCCGCCCGAACTCGCCCGCGAGGAACAGACGGAAGTAGCGCGGCAGGTACGCGAACGGGTCAATCATCGTCACGCGCCCGACCCGGCGGCCCAGCCTCTTCGCCGCCAGCAGCGCGAAGACCGCGCCGCCGCAGTTGCCGACGAGGCTCACGCGCCCCGGCGCCACGGAGCGCGCCGACTCGATTACCTCTTCCACGACCGCCTCGGGAGACCACTCGCGCGGCGGCGGCGAGTGGCCGCAGCCCGGGAGGTCTGCGCAGTAGAGGCTCGCGCCTTCGGGGACGAACGGCGCCAGCGGCGCGAACGTCCGCCGGTCGCCGCCCCAGCCGTGGAGCGCAAGGTAGGCTTCCTCGCCCCGGCCCTGTCGCTCAACGAACACGTTCGGCAATCCTCTCCGCCACCAGCCGCCCCGAGAGCACGACCATCGGCATCCCCGTCCCCGGCGTCGTGCTCGCGCCGACGTAGTAAAGCCCTTCCACCTCCGAGGAGAAGTTTCGGCGCCGGAACGGGCCGACCTGAAAGAGCGTGTGCGCCGCGCCGAAGGCCGAGCCGTCGTAAAGGCCGAAGCGGCGCCGCCAGTCCTCGGGCGTGTAGACCTCCTCGTAGATTAACTGCCCCGGCCCGATGCGCACGCCGTGGCGCGCGAGCGTGCAGGTCACGCGCCCCTTTATCTTCAACGCCTCGGCGTGCCAGTCGGCGCCCGGCATCTGGCTGAGCGTGGGCGTGGGCGCGAGCCCGAAGACGGCCGAGCAGCCCGGGGGCGCCAGACCGGGGTCGGTCGCCGAAGGGACGCTCACGTAGAAGGGAAGGTCGAGCGGCACGCGGCGCCGCTTGAAGAGGTCGTCGAAGGCCGCGCGCGGGTCGTCGGGCAGAAAGATGGTGTGGTGGCCCAGACCCTCGACGGGGCCGCGCACGCCCCAGTAGAAGGTGACGACGCCGGGCGTCATGCGCGTCCGCGCCGCACGCGCGCGCGCCGCGCCGGCCGAGCCGTTCCCGGCCTCGACGAGTTCCGTGTCGGTCGTCGGCACGTCCACGTTCGAGACGACGACGGAAGCCTCCAACGTCGCGCCGCACGCCAGCCTGACGCCGCGGGCGCGCCCCTCGCGGCAGACGATGCGCTCCACGCGCGAGCGGGTCCAAATCTTCACGCCCAGCTCGCGCGCCAGTTTCTCGACGCCCTCGACCAACCCGTAGACGCCGCCTTCGGGGAGCCAGAGGCCGTAGGCCAGCTCGCCGTAAGGCAGGATGGTGAACATGCCGGGCAGGTCGTAGGGCGAGCCGCCGAGGTACATGGCGTAGGAGCCGAGCGCCTCGCGCACGCGGCGGTTCTTGAAGTGGCGCCCCAGCTCGCCGTCCACCGAGCGCCAGAGGCTCGTGCCCAGAAGCTCCGAAGGGGTGAGCGCGGCGAGCCACTTCGCGGGGTTGTCCACGTTGCGGCTCACGAGCTTGTCGAAGGCGACGCGGAACTTCGCGCCCGCGTCGCGCATGAACCCGAAGACGGAGGGCGAGCAGCCCGGCTCAAGCCGCTCGCACTCGGCGAGGAACTTTTGCATGTCGCTTGAGAGCGTGAAGCGCTCGCCGCCGGGCCATCGAAAAGTTATCGAGGGGTCAACGGGCAGGAGCCGCACGTAGTCCTGCATCCGGCGTCCCGCGGCCTCGAACAGTTGCTCGAAGACCCAGGGGTAGTTGAGCAGCGACGGGCCGGTGTCGAAGCGGAAGCCGCCGCGCTCGATGAGGTTGGCGCGGCCGCCCACGCGGTCGCCGGCTTCGAGCAGCGTCACGTCGAAGCCCGCGAGGCGCAGGTGTATCCCGGCGCTCAGGCCGCCGAGGCCGCCGCCCACAATGAGGACTTTCCTGTTCTCCGCGTCCTTCATCTCGTCAGGTACGCCAGGGGGATGCGCCAGTATTTGCTCGCCGGCAGCGCCTCGAACTTCTCCCTGAGCGGCACGCTCTCGCGGTGTGTGACGCCGCGGGCGCTCAGCGCCACGCGCTCGTTCAGGCGGCCGTAGACCTCGATGCAGGAGCGGACGGCCAGCCGGCAGTCGGGCGAGAAGGCGTCGAGGCCGGCGCGCGCCCGCCCGTAGAAGTCGGCGGCGATGGACGCCAGCCGCCGCCGCACACGCGCCAGCGGCTCCCGCTGCCGCGGGTCGCGCGCGTCGAGGATTTCGACGCCCTCGGCGCGCAGCGCGTCGGCGGGCAGGTAGACGCGGCCGCGCCGCTGGTCTTCCGCCACGTCGCGCAGGAAGTTGGTCAGTTGCAGCGCGACGCCGAGGTCGCGCGCGGCCGAGAGCGCGCGGCCGAAGCTCGAAGCGTCGCGCGCGCCGTAGACGTGCGTCAAAAAGTAGCCGACGACGACGGCGCTGCCGTAGACGTAGGAGTCAATCAGGTCTTCGAGCGACTCGTAGCGGCGCGGGTTGACGTCGAGGCGCATCGCGTCGAGGAAGGAGCGGTAGTGCTCGGGCGGGATGCCGCGCCCGAGCACGACGCGCGCGAAGCCGGCGAGGTGCGCGGGCACGCCGCGCCCCAGCGACTCGCGCAGGGAGCCGCAGGCGAGCGCCTCCTCGTAACCCGCGCCCCACTCTTCGAGCAGCCGCAGGCGCCCGGCGCGTTCGAGCCGGAAGGTGTCAACCACCTCGTCCGGGTAGCGGACGGCGGCGTAGACGGCCTCGACCTCTTCGCGCTTGGCGCGCGGCAGGAAGCGGCTGACGACGAAGAAGCTGGTCGTGTACGAGCGCATCACGTCGCGCGACTCGCGGACGAGCACGCGCCACGCCTCCCGCTCCGTGCGCGCCCGCAGCGCACGCAGGCGCGCACGCCGCTCGCGCTCCGCCCACTCTTCGGCGCCCCACGCGGCCCCCGCCGCGCCCGCGCTCCCCGCATCGCCTTGAAGTCCAAGCATGACGACAATGAAACTCCGTTCGCCCTTCCGCCTTCAGCCGCCGGTCTGCGTCTTGTGAAGAATCTGGCGGCCGAGGTCGCCCGCGTCGAAGTAGGCGCGGAAGCGCGTTATCTTCTCGCCGTCCGTTTCGAGGATGCTCACGCCGTCGTACTTGACGGGCGAGCCGTCGGCGGACGTCCCCTCGGTCGTCCATTCGAGCGTGATGCCCGCGTCGGTGACGAAGACGTTTCGGAAGGTGGACTCAACCTCGCCGAAGGTGTCGCGGTACTTCGAGCCCCAGAACTCGCGCGCGCCCTCGCGCCCGTGGAACTTCTCGGGCGAGGTGACGTTGCCGACTTCGCTCTCCCCGGCGAACAACTCCGTGATGGGTTCGAGCTCGCGCCCGGCTTCGAGCCGACCCAGCGCTTCGATAAATCTTCTGGCCAGTTGCTCTGACATTTTTGAAAACCCCCTTCGAAAAATCGTCTTTGAAAGTCGTTTCAGAGCAGCGCCGCGTGCTGCTCCAGTTGTGTGAACGAGTCGGCGTGGAGGTCTGCCGGGAACCTGCGCCGCACGCTCGCGCCGCCGAAACCCGCGCCGCCCAGGACCACCGACGCCCCCGCGCGCTCGGCGGCGGCCGTGAACTCGCCGTACTCGCGCGCCGCGCGGTCCGGTTGGTTGAACGCCGTCGAGGCGACGCAGACGAGGCGCGGCCGGAAGCGCTCGACCGCCTCGGCCAGCGCGTAGAAGGGCGTGCTCGGGCCGAGGTTGACGACCGCCCAACCCTGCCCCTCCAGGGTCAGCGCGGCGAGACTGACGGGAAGTTCATGAAAATCGTACTCGACGCTCGTGCAGACGGCGGCACGCCCGCGCACATTCAATTCCAGCGAGCCTCTCAAAATCTGTAGCGCCGAGAGCGCCGTGCGCGTCGCCACGTGCTCCTCGGCGACCGAAATCTCTCCCGCGTGCCAGAGTTCGCCGATTCTGCGGAGCGCCGGGGAAAGCACTGTGTCCGCGATACTTGCGACCGTGTGTCCCCGCCGGTGGAGCCCGACGAGCGCCGACGCCGCCTCGTCGCCCTCCCCGCCGAGCAGCGTCTCGAACATCGAGCCGACCAGCGTCTCGTCGTACGCGACGCCCTCCCGGCCTTCTGAATCCGCGGCAGACTGCCCCGGACGGTCGCCTTCGCCGCCCCCCGGGCCGCGCCCGCCGCGCGCCCAGCGGAAGGCGGCCACGTCCTCCGGCCTGAATCGCCTGTGCCCGCCGACCGTCTTTAAAGTCGGCAGGAGCCCGCCGTCGGCCCAGCGCTTGACCGACGCCTCGCTGGCGCCGAGCAGCCGCGCCGCCTGCCTGCTGGTCAGATTTTTTCTCCCGCCCGTCGCCCCCATATTCGTGGGCGCTAATCTAGCAGAGCCTGAGCGATATGTAAACACAAAAAACGTCCAAATCGCTCAAAGATGAAATTCAAGACATTAAATATCGTGACAAATTCTCAATTTGACAATATGAGAGGAAGAGAGTAAACGTTCAAAACGCTCAGAAGGGGCGGAAGTAATGAAATCGAAGGTCGGGCTTCTGGGGAGGTTTCGTGATGATTTCAATGTGGTGGGCATTTGTCATCTTCACCACGCTGCTGCTCTGCGGCGGGGTGGCTTTTACGGTTGTCTGGTTCTGGCAAGCGGGGGCGCGTCTGGAGACGGCGGCGCGCGCCCGACGCGAGCTGCCGGACGGAGTCCGGCGGCGCTGACGCCGGCGCGGGGGTAAACGGCTTTTGTCGTCTACAATGTGTGAAGTTTTAGAGGGCGCGGGCCGGGCGGGCAGAAGGGCGGAGAGTTGATGCCGACGGACGAGCAGGTGATTCTCGTTGACGAGCGCGACCGCGAGTTGGGGGCGGGCGAGAAGCTGCAAGCGCACAGGGACGGCGCGCTGCACAGGGCCTTCTCGGTCTTCATCTTCGACGGCGCGGGGCGCCTGCTCCTGCAAAGGCGCGCGCGCGGGAAGTATCACTCGGGCGGGCTGTGGTCGAACACGGCCTGCGGCCACCCGCGTCCGGGCGAGCCGACGGCCGCCGCCGCGCGGCGCCGGCTCCGCGAGGAGATGAGCCTCGACTGCGAGCTGCGAGAGGCTTTCGAGTTCGTCTACCGCGCGGAGCTGGACGGGGCACTCGTCGAGCACGAGTACGACCACGTCTTCGTCGGCACGCACGACGCGGAGCCCGCGCCCGACCCTTCGGAGGTCGAGGAGTGGCGCTGGGTGAGCATGGGCGAGCTGCGCCGTGGGTTAATGGAGGAGCCGCACCGCTACAGCTTCTGGCTGAAGGTCGCCGTCGAGGGGGAGCACTGGCGCGAGGTGGAAGCGGCCTGCGCGGGCGGCGCGTCCGGGTCTTAAAAATTTCAAGGGGGAGGGACGGAAGATGAGTAAAGCTGTGACGCGGGAAGACAAGCTGAGCAAGCTGCGCGAGATAGTCAAGGCGGTGGACATCTGCATGCTGACCACGGTGGGCGACGGCGGCGAGCTGCACAGCCGGCCGATGTCGAACAACCGCGAGATCGAGTTCGACGGCGACCTCTGGTTCTTCACCTACGGCTCGTCGCACAAGGTTGACGAGGTGGGGCGCGTCCCGAAGGTGAACGCCAGCTTCGCCGACGTGGACGCGCAGCTCTACGCGTCCGTGTCCGGCGGCGCCGAGGTCGTGCGCGACCGCGCGAAGATAGAGGAGCTTTGGCAGCCGCAGCTCAAGGCGTGGTTCCCCGAAGGGGTGGACACGCCGGACATCGCGCTGCTCAAGGTGACGGCCGAGCGCGCGGAATACTGGGACGGCTCGCAGTCGTTCATCGCCCACGCCGTCAGCCTCGTCTCCTCGCTCGTCAAGGGCGAGCCTGCGCAGCTCGGCGAGAACGAGAAGCTCGACTTGAAATGACGCCGCATGAAGTTCGACTACGGGCTCGACTTCAAACTGACTGACTTCCGCGAGCACCCCGAGCTGTACCGGGTCGGGCGCGGCGAGCAGGGCGTGCTGCTCGTCGAGCCTTACAAGGGCGAGCTGCTGCCCCACTGGCGTTTCAGGACGCCGGAGGTGGCGCGCGCCTCGGCCGCGAAGATTTTCGAGCTGTACGAGGGCTACCGGGCGGCGGGCGATTTCGTCGGGATGGACATGGCGCGGAAGTACCTTCAAATGGGCTGGACGCGCTCGATGCGCTACGCCAACCACCGCACGGGGCAGAAGTACGAGGGGCCCGTGCCGCCCGAGAAGCGCGGCCGGAGCGGCGCGCACGGCCGGCGCGTGGCGCCGAAAGAGCAGGACGCGTCGAAGCTGGAGAGCGCGAAAATCTTCAGGGAGCGACTCGACGCCGTGCTGTCCGACCCCGTCTATCTCGCCATGCGGGAAGAGCACCGGCGGCGGCACGAAACGACGCCCGCCGACGCAGGCCGCTGACATTCAGGCTGGTGCCCGCGTCACGCGGCGTCCGTCTCGGCGGCCTGTTCGTACGGCAGTTCTATCGTGAAGGTGGAGCCTTTGCCGGGGGTGGAGCGGACTCGCACCTCGCCGCCGTGTGCGCGCGCGAGGTGCTTGACGATGGCGAGCCCGAGCCCCGTGCCGCCGAGCGCGCGCGAGCGGGCGCGGTCAACCCGGTAGAAGCGCTCGAAGATGCGCGAAAGGTGTTCGGACGGGATGCCCTCGCCCGAGTCCGAGACGCTGACGCGGTCGCGGTCTGTGCGCTCGTGGCTCACCGTCACGGCGCCGCCGCGGCGGTTGAACTTGATGGCGTTGTCCACGAGGTTGGTGAGCAACTGTTCGAGCCGACGCGGGTCGGCGCGGACGAAGGCGTCGGCCGGCACCTCGTTGAGCAGCGCGACGCCGAGGGCTTCGGCTTTGGCCGCCAGCGCGGCGAACGTCTCCTCGACGACAGTGGAGAGTTCAACCTCCCGCGCCTCCACGCGCGCCCCGCCTGATTCGATTGACGACAGCTCCATGATGTCTTCGATGAGCGCGCGCATGCGCTCGGCGTTACGGCGGATGACGTTGAGGAAGCCGCGGGCCGTCTCGGGGTCGTCGAGCGCCCCGTCTTCGAGCGTGTCGGCGAAGGTGATGACGGCGGTCAGCGGCGTGCGCAGCTCGTGGCTGACGTTCGAGAGGAACTCCTGGCGGACGAGTTCGAGCCGTTCGAGCCGCGTGACGTCGAAGAAGACGCCGATGGCGCCGCGCAGGCCGCTGCCGTAGAGGGCCTCGCGCTCGCGCAGGGGGGCGACGTGCAAATCGAAGACGCGGCGGCCGTCGCCGGCGTCGGCCTCGACCTTAACCTCCGCGCGGACGCCGCGCGCGACGGCCCCGGCGAAGGCGGAGTAGATGGTCGGGTTGCGCGTCAGGTCGCTCAGACGGCGCGGGCTGAGCGCGAACGTGCCGCCCGAGCGGAACGTGGCGCGCGCGGCGTTGTTGAGCGCCACCACGCGCATCGCGCTGTCAATGACGACGACGCCTTCGCGCATGCTGTCCATCGTCGCCTTGAGCAGCTCCGCGGCCGGCACCTCGCCCGACGCGACCGATTCGTGCAAGCCCGCTTCGCCGCCCTTCGCTTCGGCCGGGGTCAGCCAGCCCTCGCCGCCCGCCTCGCCGCGCCCGCTCCCCTCGGAAGTGTAAAGTCGCGCGGCGGCCGCGCCGGCAGCCGCGGCCGCCAGCGCGAGCCAGGCCGCCAGCGCGTCCGTCTTGTAGAGCGCGAACCACGCGGCCAGGATGGCGGCGGTCAGTGCGAGCGCGAAGGCGTTGCGGGGGTGCATAAATGAAGCGTCGGGCGCGGCCCCGGGGCAAAAGTCCCGGGCGCGAAGTAAGACAGATTGTACAATGCCCGCATGGCGAAGAACGAGACGCCGCCGGCCGGCGACATAAGGGTGGGGCTCATCGGCTTCGGGCTCGCGGGCGCGGTCTTCCACGCCCCGCTCGTCTCGACGACGGAGGGGCTGCGGCTCGCGGCGGTCGTCACCTCTAACCCCGAGCGCGCGCACGAAGCGCGGCGCGCATACACGGGCGTGCTCGTCCTCGGGACGCCGGAGGAGCTTTGGGCACGCGCGGGCGAGCTTGACCTCGTCGTCGTCGCCTCGCCCAACCGCACGCACGCGCCGCTGGCGCTCGCCGCGCTGGGTGCGGGACTTTCGGTAGTGGTGGATAAGCCTTTGGCCGCGACGGCGTCGGAAGGCAGGAGGTTGAGGGACGAAGCCGAACGGCGCGGGCTTCTGCTGACCGTGTTCCAGAACCGGCGCTGGGATGGCGACTTCCTGACGGTGCGCCGCCTGTTGGAGGGCGGGAGTCTCGGGCGCGTGCTGCGTTTCGAATCGCGCTTCGAGCGTTGGAGGCCGCGGGCGAAGTCGGGCTGGCGGCAGAGCGGCGCGCCGGAGGACGCGGGCGGGCTGCTCTACGACCTCGGGAGTCATTTGATAGACCAGGCGCTCCTGCTCTTCGGGCCGGCCCGCCGCGTCTACGCGGAACTCGGGCGCCCCTACCCGGAAGTGTTGGCCGACAACGACACCTTCGTCGCCCTCGAACACGCGGGCGGCGTCCGCTCGCACCTCTGGATGAGCACGGCGGCCGCGCAACCCGGCCCGCGCTTCCGCGTGCTGGGGAGCGAAGCGGCCTACACGAAGTTCGGGCTGGACGTGCAGGAGGAGGCGCTCAAGCGCGGCGCACGCCCGGGCGACGCGGGCTGGGGCGAGGAGTCGGAAGGTGACTGGGGTCTGACGGGCGCGGGGGACGACTTGCGCCCACAGCGCACCGAACCCGGTTGCTACGAGTGCTTCTACCGGGGCGTCGTCTCCGCTCTGCGCGAAGGGGCGCCGCCGCCCGTAGACCCTTCGGAGTCCGTCGCCGTGCTCGAAATCATCGAGGCGGCGCGACGCTCGCACGAAGAGAGGCAGACCGTCCGCCTGTAGCGCCGGCCGAACGCGCAGCAGGCCCGGCGCCCTCGTGCGACGCCGGGCCTGCTGCGCGTTCGTTGCCCTTTTAGAAGGCGGGGTGCTGCGGGTTGAAGCGGGCGACGTTCGCCGCGTAGGGCATGCGCGGGACGGCGGGCGCGATGACGCGCCAGTTCTCGAAGACCAGCTCGCGGGAGATTTTCCCGTCCCTCATCTCGAAGACGTGCAGGAGCCTGATTTCGACCTTCGAGCCGACGGGCGCGGGCGCGTTCTCGACGCCGTCGCCGACGAGCACGACCGTGGCGACGCTGTCGTCAATCACGCGGTCCTCGGTGGCGAAGCGTTGCAGGCAGCGGAACTCCTCGACCTTGAACGAGCCGAACATCCTGCGGTAGTTCTCGCCGGTCGCCTCCTTGCCGCGGAAGACGAGGTCGCGCGCGGGCGACTCCCACACGATGTCGTCGGTGTAAAGCTCAAGCGCCTTCTCGACCTCGTTGCTCGCCTCGCTGTGGAAATGCGCCTCGACCGCGGCCAGGTTGGCGGCTATCAGTTCTTCGCTCATGATTACTCGTCACCTCCGTTTGATACGGGCGGCCCTTCTCTTCACCACGCCCGCTACCTCCCCACGCGCAGCCGGCGCGCAAAAAGGATCAGCCTAGACCCGCAGGGGCCGTCTCCGCGGTTACTCTTTTCTGACGAGCGCCGCCGCGAGGGCTTCGAACGTGGGCTCAAGCTCCTCGAAGTGTTCGGGGCGGTCGAGCAGTTCGGCGAGGCACGGCGGCACCTCGACCTCGCGGCCGACCAGCGGCTCGACGGTTGACTCGAACTTCGCGGGGTGCGCCGTGGCGACGACGACCCAGTGCGGCGAGCCGATGCGCTCGCGCGCGAGGGCGGCCGTCGCCGTGTGCGGGTCCCAGATTTGAGGCGGGCGGGCGGAGGCGGCGGCGCGGATGGTCTGTTCAATCTGCGCGTCGGTTATCGAGAAGGCGCGCGCGATGCGGCCCAGCTCGTTAAAGTCCGGGTGCAGGTCGAGGAGCCTTTCGGCGTTCGAAGGGTTGCCGACGTCCATCGCGTTGGCCAGCGTGGCGACGGTCGGGCGCGCGGCCCAGTGGCCGCTGTCGAAGTAGTCGGGCACGGCGCGGTTGGCGTTGGCGGCGAGCGCTATCTCGCGGACGGGCAGGCCCATCCGTCGCGCCCAGAAGGCTGCCACGGCGTTGCCGAGATTCCCCGAAGGGATGACGAAGCCGGCGGGCTCGCCGTGCCGACGCACGTACCAGAGGCTCGACGCGGCGTAGTAGACCGTCTGCGGCAGGAGGCGCCCGAGGTTGATGCTGTTGGCCGACAGTAAACCTTGAGATTCGGCCCAGCCGCGTTCGGCGAAGGCGGTCTTGACGACGCGCTGGCAGTCGTCGAAGTCGCCGCGGACGGCGAAGGCTCTGACGTTGCCGCCCCAGCAGGTCAACTGCCGCCGCTGCCGCGGCGAGACCTTGCCGCGGGGGAAGAGGATGACGACGCGGGTGTCGGGGCGTCCGTGGAAGGCCGCGGCGACGGCGCCGCCCGTGTCGCCGGAGGTGGCGACGAGCACGGTGCGGCGGCCCGGCAGGCGCGAGACGCAGGCCGCGAGGAAGCGCGCGCCCACGTCCTTGAACGCGGCGGTCGGCCCGTGGAAGAGTTCGAGCACGGCCGTCACGTCGTCCAGTTCGCGCAGGGGGAGAGGGAAGTCGAAAGCCTCGTCACAAATCTCCCCCAAGTGCGCGCCGAGCGCGTCGCCCTCGAAGAAGGGCGCGAGCAGACGCTCGCCGACGTCCCGCCACGACTCAAGCCCTTCGAAGTCCTCAGGCGTGAACTCCGGGAAACTCTCCGGCACGTAGAGCCCCCCGTCCGGCGCGAGGCTGGTCAACATCGCCTCCGAGAGGCCGAGCGTGGGCTGCGCCGAGCGCGTGCTGCGAAATCGCATCATTGCCTGTCCAAAATTCTGGCGCCGTGTTCGCTGACGGGCGAGACCCAGGAGTCGGCTTCCGTGCCGCCGTGTTCGCGGAAGGCGCGGAGCATGGAGTGGCGGACGCGCTCGGCCGCCGCGGGCGAGGTGACGAAGGCGAAGACGGTCGGGCCGGAGCCGGAGATGGAGGCGCCCAGCGCGCGGGCCGCGAGCGCCGCGGCCTTCACCTCCGCGAAGGCGGGGATGAGCGGGGCGCGCTGCGGCTCGACCACGTGGTCGCGCAGCGACTCGCCTATCAGTCCGAGGTCGCCGGTGTAGCAGCCGGCGACGAAGCCGGCGAGGCCCGCCGTCTGCCTGACGAAGTCGGCGAGCGGCACGCTGTCGCGGAGCATGCGGCGCGCGCCGCGCGTGTCCACGCGGACGTGCGGGTGGACGAGCACGGTCAGCATCTCGCGCGGCACCGGCAGCCGCACGTAACGGAACGGCGAGAGTGAAGGGACGAGCACGAGGCCGCCCAGAAGGCAGGGCGTGACGTTGTCGGGGTGGACGGCGCCGCTGGCCGCCTGCTCGCCGAGCAGCGCGTAGGGCAGCAGCGCCTCCGTGTCGAGCGGGCGCGGGAGCAGTGAGTTGGCCGCGACGAGCGAGGCGACCGCGGAGGCGGCCGAGCCGCCCATGCCCGAGCCGAGCGCGATGCCTTTGCCGACCGAGACCTCGAAGCCGAAGCCGGGCTTGTGCTCTTCGAGCAGCGCCAGCAGCCCGACCGTGGCCGTGTTGCGCGCGGGGTCTAAAGGTATCTCCGGGCCGTAGGGCGCGCCGTCGGCGTCGGTGACTTCGCGGATGGTGACGGCGGGCTCGTCGGTCGTCGTCACGGTCACGCGGTCGCCGGCCGCCTCGACCGCGAAGCCGTGGATGTCGAAGCCGACGGCGACGTTCGCCACGGTCGCGGGCGCGAACGCCGTCGCACTCTGCCTGACGAAGTCGCCGCTCACTGCGGCGCCCCCAGGAACGAGGCGAGCCGGAGCATGTCCGAGAAGACGCCCGCGGCCGTGACCTCGGGGCCGGCGCCGGGGCCGCGGACGATCATCGGCTGCGCGTCGTAGCGCGCGGTGCGGAAGCTGACGACGTTGTCGCTGCCTTGCAGGTTGGCGAACGGGTGGCCGGAGGGGAACGCTCGCAGGCCGGCCGACGCGCGCCCGCCCTCCTCGATGGTGCCGACGTAGCGCAGGACCTCGCCGCGCTCGCGCGCCCCGCGCAGAAGCTCGTCCATCACGCCGTCGTGTTGCGAGAGGCCGCTCATGAACTCTTCGGCGCTCGCCGCGCGCAGCTCGGCGGGGACGAGGCTCTCGACCGTCACGTCTTCCAGCTCGACCTCGTGTCCCAACTCGCGCGCGAGGATGATGAGCTTGCGGGCGACGTCCGTGCCCGAGAGGTCTTCGCGCGGGTCGGGCTCGGTGAAGCCGCGCGCATGCGCGTCGCGGACGACCTCGGAGAAGGCGCGCCCCTCCGAGAGCGAGTTGAAGATGAAGGAGAGCGTGCCCGAGAAGACGCCCTCGACCCGCCTGACCTCGTCGCCCGTCTCGACGAGGTCGCGCAGCGTGTGGATGATGGGCAGCCCCGCGCCGACGTTCGTCTCGTAGAGGAAGTAGCGGCCGTGGCGCCGCGCGGCCTCGCGTAAGCGCCGGTAACGCTCGGCGGGGCCGGAGTTCGCCTTCTTGTTCGGCGTGATGATGTTCAGGCCGCGCGCCAGCCAGCCCTCGTAGTGGCGCGGCATCTCGTCGCTGGCCGTCGCGTCAATGACGACGGCGTGTGGGAGGTGCGCGGCGTGGACGTGCTCCACGAAGCGTTCGAGGTCTGAATCCTCGCCCCCCGAGGCGAGCGCGTCGCGCCAGCCCGAAGGGTCTAAGCCGCGGTCGTGGAGTAGCATCCGACGGCTGTTCATCACGGCGCGCACGCGCAGGTCTATGCCCCGCTCGGCGCGGAGGCGTTCGAGCCTGCGGCCGAGCTGGTCGAGGAAGGTGCCGCCGATGAGCCCGGTGCCGATGACGCCGACCGAGATGGTCTGGCTCGAAAGGTAGAAGGCGGAGTGGACGGCGCGCAGGGCTTTGGTCGCCTCGCGCTGCGCGATGACGGCCGAGATGTTGCGCTCGGACGAGCCCTGCGCGATGGCGCGGACGTTGACGCCCGCCTTGCCGAGCGCGCCGAAGAACTGGCCGGCGACGCCGACGCGCTCGATCATCCCCTCGCCGACCATCGCCAGGATGCAGCAGCCTTCGTCCACCTCGACCTTCTGCACCTCGCCGCGGTGGCGCTCGGCCAGGAAGGCGTCCTCGACCGTGCGGCGCGCGAGCTCCGACTGGGTCGAAGGGACGGCGAAGCAGATGGAGTGCTCGGAGCTGGCCTGCGAAATCATGACGACCGAGACGCCGGCCGCGCCGAGCGCGCCGAAGAGCTTGTGCGCGACGCCGGGCACGCCGATCATGCCCGTCCCCTCGACGTTGACGAGCGCCATCCCCTCGACCGTGGCGAAGCCCTTCACGGGCGTCCCCGTGCGCGGCGCGCCCGCTATCTTCGTCCCCGGCGCGTCCGCGTTGAACGTGTTCTTAATCCAGATGGGGATGCCGCGCGCGATGGCCGGCGCCATCGTGTTCGGGTGGACGACCTTCGCGCCGAAGTAGGCCAGCTCGGCGGCCTCCTCGTAAGAAAGCTCGGGGATGACGAGCGCGTCGGGGACGCGGCGCGGGTCTGCGCTGAGGACGCCGTCCACGTCCGTCCAGATGGTGACGGACTCGGCGCCGAGCAGCGCGGCGAAGATGGAGGCCGAGAAGTCGCTGCCGTTGCGCTTGAGCGTCGTCGCCACGCCCTCGCGCGTCGAGGCGACGTAGCCGGTGACGACGACGAAGTCAGCTCCCGCTTCGTCGCGCCCCCATTCTTCAAGGCGCGCGCGCGAGCGTTCCCAGTCCACGGCGACGGCAGCCGCCGAGGGCTCGACGACGAGGACGCGGCGCGCGTCGAGCCAGTCGCAGCCCGCGCCCGCCGCCGCCATGTGCGCGTGGAGGATTTGCGCCGACCACAGCTCGCCGTAGCCGGAGACGAACTCGCGTATGCGCTCGGAGTCGAGCCGCGTGATCCAGACGCCGCGCAGGACTTCTTCGATTTGCCTGAAGTCGGTTTCGACGACCTCGGCCAGCGCACGCCGCCGCGGCTCGTCGAGCCAGAGCCCGCCGACCGTCTCAAGGTGTCGCCCGCGCAGCGAGTCGAGGCGCGTGCGGTAGCCCTCGTCCTGCCGCGCCGCCAGCCCCGTCGCATCGAGCAGCCCGTCGGTGACGCCGCCCATCGCCGAGACGACCACGGCCGTGCGCACGCCTTCACGCCGGCCCGCGAGCAGGATGCGGCCGACGGACTGGTAGCGCGCGGCGTCGGCCAGGCTCGTGCCGCCGAATTTATGGACGATCCATTTTGTGCTCATCTCATCTCGTAAGGCGCGCGGGTTTACAGGTAGAGCGGCCGCAGTTTTACGTCGAACGCGTGCCAGTATCTCACGCCGGCCGGGTTGCCAAAAACCTCTTGCCGATTACAAATTTTTATGGCCGGTGTGGAAAACCGTTGTTGCCTTCGAGGCGAATAATTTGGTTAAGGCTTGCTCAATCGGTCGAACGCGCGCACCCGCTTCTTGTGAAATCTACCCCGGCTTCTCCGCGGTTAACCTTCCTCGAAATAATCATTGACACGCCCGTTGATGAGGAATAAGCTACGCGAACCTCAAAAGCAGTTCGTTAGGTTTCGTCTCTCGACCGCCCCGTCGTTCCCCGCTAACCACGACCCCCGTTTTCTGTCCACACGTTTCGCTCGTTCCCGCTCGCCGGAGGGGAACCGACTCGCTGCACGAATTCGCTGTAGATGCGACAGCCTCGTCGTCGCGGCGGCACCCTTACGCCCAACCCGACTCGGACGACGCCTCCGCCCGCCCGCAAGCCCTTTGACGCGGCGGGGCGGCGGCCCCGTCGGGCGACCAGCCACGCAGGCGCCGGCCTTTCGGAGTTGGCGCAGACTGCCTGAGCGGCAAAGGTCACGGGCGCCCTCGCTAAGTCCTTAGCCGCGACCGAACCCTTTCACCGCGCGAACCTCAACTCCGCACTTCTGCCGCCGCCCGCGGCAGTTACTGGTCTGCCCTCGGACCGGGGCGTCCGGCCCCCGTCCCGACTTCTCTAGGAGGAAGACAGATGAAGAGCCTCAAGTTAACAGTTCTCGTGCTTTTCCTCGCCGCGGCCGCGCTGCCGACGGCCTGGAACCGCACCGCCCACAGCCAGACCTCCACCACCGCCAGCGCCGACCAGGCGAACGTGGCTTCCGACACCGACGCCACCGCGACGTCCTCCAGCGGCAACTACAGCACGGAGGGCGTGGCGACCAACGACACGACTACCTATACTTACAGAACCGATGCCGACCCGACCGGCGCCAGCGGCGGCACCAAGACGGCCACCCCCTCCACCACCGAAATGTCCGCCACGTCGGAGTCCGACGCGACGGTGATGCCGGCCGAAGACGGCTCGGCCTACGCCATCACCGCCTGCCCCACGCCGGCCCCGACCGCCGCGCCGACCGGCTTCGACAACAAGACCAACGGCATGGTCGGCCAGGCCACCTTCGACGCCGACCGCGTGACCTTCGAGGAGGTTGACGTCATCGCCGACGGCCTCGGCCCCGTCTACAACGCGCAGGCCTGCTCCGAATGCCACCAGGACCCTGTGACCGGCGCCATCAGCCAGATTACCGAACTGCGGGCCGGGCACAACGCGACCGACGCCTACGGCAACACCATTTTCGTCGACGCGCCCGGCGGCTCGCTCATCAACGACCGCGCGACCAACTCGAAGGCGCACGAGCGCGTGCCGCCGCTCTACACGGCGGGCATCATCGGGGGCGGCGCCGCCATCACCGCCTCCGAGGGCGTGCGCACGTTCCGCACGTCGCTCAACACGCTGGGCGACGGCTTCGTCGAGGCCATCGCCGACGGCACGCTCGTCGCCATCGCCAACAACCAGCCCGGCACGACCGGCGGCGAGATACAGGGTCAGGCCATCAGCGTCCCCGTGCTCGAAGCCGGCAACGCCAAGCGCGTCGCGCGCTTCGGCTGGAAGGACCAGCACGCCAGCCTGCTCTCGTTCTCGGGCGACGCCTACCTGAACGAGATCGGCATCACCAACTTCCTCGTGCTGAAGGAGAACACCTCGCTCGGCCGCTTCGTCGGCTTCGGCTCCGGCTTCGACCCCGTGCCCGACAACCAGCCCTGCGACGCGAACGCCAACATCATCTGCGGCGAGGACACGGCGCAGGACGTCAAGGTCTTCGCCCGCTTCATGCGCGCCACGAAGGCGCCGCCGCGCGACCAGGACATTATCAACAAGTACCTGGCCGACGTGACGGCGGGGGCGCAGATTTTCGCCAGCATGCCCACGCCCAACGGCCCGACCTTCAGTTGCAGCGTGTGCCACGTCCCGTCCATCCTGACGGCCAAGCCCTGCACGGTCATCAACGGGGGCGCGTTCACCGTGCCGACCGCGCTCGGGAGTAAAATCATCCGGCCGTTCGGCGACTTCCTGCTGCACGACGTGGGCACGGGCGACGGCATCGTGCAGAACGGCGGCCAGACGACGCGCAGGAAAGTCCGCACCGCGCCGCTCTGGGGCGTCCGCACGCGCACGAGGCTGATGCACGACGGCGCGTCGCTCACCTTCAGCGAGGCCATCCTGCGCCACGCCGGCGAGGCGACCTCGGTCATCAACAACTACAAGCTGCTGACCGCGACGCAGAAGCGGCAGCTCATCACCTTCCTCGAATCCCTCTGACCGCGACGCGGCCGGCGGGTTGAAAAGGGCGAGTCCGGGTCGGCCTGTGGCCCGGACTCGCCCCAATTCCAAACTTCCACACACACCGGGAGGCACGATGAAAGTGTCCCGTCTCACGCTTCTGAAAGCCGCCGCTTCAACTCTCCTCGCCGCCCTCTGCCTTCACTCCGCGGGCTGCTCCGAGCCTACGCGCAAGGACGAGCCGGCCGCAGCCGACGCTCCGGCCGCGAAGTCCGCGCCGCCCGCGTCGCGGCAGAACGGCGAACCGCCGCCCGCGGTCGCGGCGCGGCCGGGGGCGGAAAAGGCCGCGGCCTCGCCCGAAGAATTACGCGAGTGCGTCGGTCGCGTCTCGCGCGGCGCGCTGGTCGTCGAAGGGGGAGGTGAGGGGAGCTACGTCACCGGCGACTTCAACGGCGACGACTCGCAGGACGTCGCCGTCGTCGTCCGGCCGGTCAGGGCGAAGCTGGCGGAGATAAACGACGAGCTGGCTAACTGGATTCTCGAAGACCCGCGGAAGGTGCAACTGCCGGGCGTCGCGCTGGCGGGGCTCAAGCCGGGCGAGAAGCCCGAGCGCGTGACGGTCGCGCAGGGCGACCTGCTGCTGGCCGTCGTCCACGGGCACAGGGCCGAGGGCTGGCGCAACCCCGCCGCGACGCAGACCTACCTGCTCAAGAACGCCGTCGGCGGCGGGTTGAAGCTCGTGACGCGCGTGGAGGCACAGGCCGCGCGGCGCGCGGAGGGGCGGCCGGCAGACCTGACGGGCGACGTCATCGGAGAGACGCTGGCGAACGAGGCGGGATACCTCTACTGGACGGGCGCCAAATACGCCTGGCGTCACTGAGCCCGCGGGCGGCCGTTGTCGCCGCAACGCGCGCGTCGTCGCCGGCAGCGGCGTGACCGGGACGACCTCTTCCATGAACGTGCGCGAACGGAACCGAACCCTGGCATCTTGAGGGGGCACGTGATTCTGGTGGGGCGCCGCCGGGAAAGATAAAAAAAGAGGGGCCAGCCGCTCGGGCTGGCCCCTCTTCTCGTGTCAGGTCACGCCCTTAGCGGACGGTGACGGTGACGGTGCGGGTCGAGCCGTTGCCGGCGTCGTCGCGGCTCTCGACCGTGACGGTGTAGACGCGGCCCGTCTTCGCGGTGGACTTGGCGCGCACCTGGAGCGTCAGGTCACCGGTAATCTGCCAGTCGCCGGCGATGTTCTCGCTGCCGGTGACGTCGATGATGCGCGTCGTCGGCGTCGAGTCAACCGCGTCGGCCACGGCGGCGCTGATGGTGACGGGCGTCATCTTGCCGTTGACCTTCGAGATGACGCTCGGCGTGGCCGTCAGGCTCTGGATGACCGGGGCCGTCGTGTCGCGCACCGTGACGTTGAAGGTGCCGGTCGCCGTCAGGCCCTTCGAGTCCTGCGCCGTGGCCGTCACCGTGGTTGTGCCGAGCGGGAACGTCGTCCCCGGCTGGCGGTTGTAGACAACCCCGAGCGTCCCGTCCTCCGCGTCGGTCGCCGTCGCGTTGAAGCTGACGACCGCGCCGGCCGCGCCCGTCGCCTCGACCGTGATGTCGGCCGGGAGCGAAAGAACGGGCGGCGTGTTCGGGGCTTCGTTGATGGTCAGCGTGCCCGAGCCCGTGCCCTGATAGTTGGCGTCCGCGACCGTCGCCACGACCGCGTAGGTGCCGGGCTGGGTCGGGGCCGACGCCGTCCCGTTGTAGGTGACCTCGACGCCGAGGCCGGCCGGGTCGGTCGCCACGGCGGCCGACTTCGGCGTGCCGTCGTAGGTGTAGGCCGCGCTCCCGACGTTGACGACGGCCGTCGCCTTCTCGATGACGAGCGTGCCCGTGGCCGTGCCGTTGTAGCCCGGCTCGGTGATGGTCGCCACGACCTCGTAGGAGCCCGGCGCGACCGGGGCCTCGGCGCCGCCGTTGTAGGTGACCCGCACGGCGAGGTTGGCCGGCTCGGTGATGACGGCGGCCGCGACCGGCTGGCCCGTGTAGGTCTGGTTCAGGCCCGCGAGCGAGATGGTCGAGGTGCCGAGCTCCGGCTCCCAGCCGCCGAGGACGTTGGCCGGCTCGCGCCAGAAGGCCGCCTCGTCCGCCGTGATCTGCCGCGAGACCGGGTGGCGCTGGCTGGTGTCAACCGGGTTGCCGGCCTCGTCGCGCGAGTTGTACTCCCAGAAGCGGACGTTCGGGTAGCCCTCCTGCGTGAGCGGGGCCAGGAAGCCGTCCTTCGCGTTGTCGTCAAGGCGCCACGCGTCGGGGCGGACGTGCGGCCCCATCACCGAGTCGATCAGGACGACCTGCGAGTAAGGGAACTGGTCGGGGTCGATGCGCGTCAGGTAGGCGCCGGTCACGCCGGGCGCGGCCGTGAAGCGCGAGTTGACGAAGACGTAGCCGCTCTTGCCCGCGCCGTTGCGGATCTGCGTGTAGTAGGCGTTCGAGTTCATCATCTTCACTTCCGTGTTGCGGAAGTAGACGGCGCCCGTGCCCCACAGGAAGTCGATGTCGCCCTCGATGTAGCTCTCGTTGACGAAGCCGCCCTGGTTGGACTGGCTCTGGAGGAGGAGCGTGTCCTGGAGGGACTTGAGGTTGACGCGGTTCAGAAGGATGCGGTCGTTGTTGCCGCGGAACGCCTCGGACTGGCGCGTCCGGTTCTCGCTGTTGAAGCGCGTCGTGGTGTTGACGACGGTGATGTTCTCCAGCGTGAAGTCGGGCGCGTCCACGCCGAAGGCGGCGCGCGGGCTCGAACCCGTGTTCAGGTTCTCGTTGTTCGCGTACTGGATGACGCTCTCGTTGCGGTCCTCACCCTTGACGGTGACGAAGCGCTTGTTCGAGCGGACGTAGACGATCTCGGTGTACTTGCCCTTGCGGACGTTGACGGTGACGGGCTGCGCGTTGTTCGCGGGGACGAAATCAATCGCGCCCTGCACGGTGTCGAAGTCGCCCGTGCCGTCGGCGGCGACGGTCAGCGCGGTGGCGCCCGCCGCGGGGCCTTCCGTCTTGGTCGAGAACCTCCAGGCGTTGGCGTCCGCGACGCCGACGAAGGGGGCGCCCGCGGCGTCGTTGATGACGCCCGGCTCCATCGTCACGTAGTACGACTGGCCGTAGGCGAGCTTCGTCTTCGTGTAGATGGTCGCGGTGTTGCCCTCGACGATGACCGGGTGGTAGTTGAACTGCCACGACGAGCCGCCGATGGAGCGCGCCGACTGCGGGCCGGGCGCGTGGACGCCCGTGTTCGTGTCAACGCCGAGGTCGACCGTGTCGACGAGCGTGTTGTCGGCCGCGTTGTAGACGCGAACCTTGCCGTAGCTGCCGACCGACGGCGCCTGGTCGAAGGTGATTTTGAGCTGCGCGTCGGGGTTGACGTTCGCCGCGCCCGCGGCCGGGCCGAAGCCGGTGGCCGTCATCGAGGAGACGACGAGCAGGCGCGCGGCCGAGCTGGCGACGCTGCCGCCCGAGTTGCTGACGACGACGTGGTAGCTGCCCGCATCGGCGACCTGCGCCGAGGTGAAGTCGAGCGACTGCGACGTGGCGCCCGGGATGAGCGCGCCGTTCTTGTACCACTGGTAGAAAAGCCCTTCGCCGGCGGCCGTGACCGAGAGGCTCGCGGGCGAGCCGTTCGTGACCGTCGTGTCGGCGGGCTGCGCGGCGATGGTCGGCGGCGGGGCGACCTCGCCCTCGCTGACGGTGAGCTGGACGGGCGTGCTGGTCGTGCTGCCGCCGGCGTTGCTGACGACCGCGGTGTAGCTGCCCGTGTCGGAGACCTGCGCGTTCGTGACGGTGAGCGAAGGCGTCGCGGCCGAGGCGTTGCCCGCGACGGGCGCGCCGTTCCTGAACCACTGGTAGGAGAGCTGGGTGCCGCTGGCGGCGACCGACATCGTGACGTTGCTGCCGACCTGAACCGTCAGGTTCGAGGGCTGGGGCTGCGCGGTGATGACGGGGGCGGCGGGCGTGTAGTCGGCCGCCCACTCCGTGAAGTTCACGTCGGAGGCGAAGCCGTTCGGGACGCGGAAGCCGAACCAGTCGAAGGTCGTCGCCGGCGTCTGGCTCGTCTCGGTCGCCGTCGAGCTGAGGGTGAACGAGCCGCCGTCGGTCAACGTCACCGTGACCTTCGTGTCGGTGGCCGAGACGCGCTCGACCTGGAAGCTGAAGGTGTAGGGGACGCCGTTGGCGAGCGGCGCGCGGCCCGAGCCGCCCGTGACGGTCAGCGCCGTGTACTCGGCGACGGTCGTGCTGATGACGTTGGCGAGCGGGTCGGTGGCGCTCGGGCTCACGCGGCGGTGGACGGTGAAGGGCGGCGTGGCCGAAGCGGCCGTGCCCGCCAGACGCGTGGCGTAGCCCGGGTCGTCCGCGAACGAGGGGCTGTTGATGCCGCCCGTCGTGTTCGCCGTCGTGCGCGTGCCCTTCGAGTCGAAGAGGCCGAAGCGGAGGTCGGCGCCGAAGTTCGTCGCGTTGATGTTCTGGACGGTGAACTTCGTGGAGACCTTCAGGCGGTCGCCGACGCCGAGCGCGACGGGCGCGCCGTCGGTGAAGAAGCCCCAGAAGCCCTCGGAGCCGCCGGCGGCCGCGATGTTGAAGTTGACCGACCCGGCCGCGTCGGTGCGGACGGTGCCCGCCCGCCCGTTGAAGACGCGGACGGAGTTGTTCGAGAGCGACTGGTTCTGGCTGTTCGCGTCGGCGAACGTGTCTTTGACGATGGTCGCGGCGGCCGCGACCGTCTGCAACAGAAGCGTGAAGATAAGAGCGAGTGAGACTTGCTTGCTGAGGTTTCTGATGGTTCTCATTGCGTTCATGTTCCTTAGAAATTCCCCTTGACTACCAATGCCTTCCCTACAGGAGAAAGGCGCCTCTGGCGCGTCGCCGGCTGTTTCGACTGCCTACGTTTTTGGACAACTGTTTGATGTGGGGATTATCCCCTAAGAAGCCTCCGGGCGCTTAGGGGATTCGGACAACTTTTTCTTTGCAGATTGAGCACACCTCGCCGGGCGGCGAAATGCGGGCGGGTAACGGCTAGATTATTACAACAGAAAAATCACATTGGATGATTCGGAAGTCCCTTTTTGGACTATCCGGCAAAGTTGGCGGATTCGGCAGGATTGAGGGTGGTGAAGGGCGGCCGGGCGGCCGCCGTCAGGCGGCTTCGGACTCCGCCGCGGCGTGTCTGCGGACGTTGATGAACTGCTTCGGCGTCTGGCCCGTGAGCTTTTTGAAGACGCGGTAGAAGTGCGTCAGGTCGCCGAAGCCGGCCTCGGACGAGGCGAAGAGGATGTCGTCGGTTTCGAGCATGAGCCGCTTGGCGTACTCGACCCGGCGCTCGTTGAGGTACTGCGTGACGGTTCGGCCCGTGCGTCGTTTGAAATGCTCGGTGTAGTTCCGGTAGGACATGTTGGCGAGGTCGGCCAGCTCCTCGATTTTGACCGGGCGGTAGAAGTTGTCGTCAATGAACTGGAGGCTCCCGGCGAAGGCCGCCGCGCCCGGGTCGGAGGGCGAAAGCGCGCGGTGCTCGACGTAGGTGCGCGCGAGGAAGACGAGCAGCTCGATGAGCTGCGAGAGGATGACGGAGCGGCTGCCCTCCCTCTGCTGCATCTGCTCGACGAAGATCGCCTTGAGGCGGTTGCGCAGCTCAAGGCGCGTGTAGTTGTCGCCGACCTTGAAGGCGTCGAGGGCGGGGAAGTCGCGCCGGAAGAGGTGCAGGCTCTCGGCCGCCGAGGTGCAGTCGCCGAAGACGCTCTCGTAGAAGCAGAGGATGATGAGCGTCAGGGGGGCGTCGGGGTCGTCCACGGGGCGGTGCGCGACGCTCGCGGGCACGTAGACGAGCTGGTTCTCGCGGACGGGCACCCGCTCGTGCTCGGTCTCGATGAAGCCGCGGCCCTCGCGCACCACGTAGAGGTGGTGGAAGTCCTGGGCGACCAGCCCCATCCGGAAGTCGGGGCTGTGCCGGCTCTCGAAGATGTAGACACCGCGGTCGCCCATGTGGACGCGGTGCGGCTTCTTGCGGCGACGTTTCAAACTGCCCTCACCCATGCCCTTGTTAAATTTGTCGGATGGTTCGAGGTTAGCCGCGCGGCGCGGGGGCGTCAAGCGGCGCCCCCGCGCGCACGGACAGGGTTTAGAAGCCGAGCTTGCCGACGCCGGCGCCGGCCATGACGATTGACTTCACGTCCGCCGCGTTGTCGAGCGTGTAGCTGTAGTAGGCCGAGGGCTCGGAGACCGAGCCGGCCGTCTGCGGCGCGCCCGAGCCGACGAAGAAGTTGTTGCGCGCGACGAGGCGGCCCGGGTCGCTGTCGCCCGTCGCCGTGACCGTCGGGTTCGGGACGTTCTCGAAGTAGTTGCCCTCCACCAGCACGCCCGCGTTCATCGTCGAGGCCACGCCGTAGCCGCTGTTCGACGTGTAGAAGTTGTTGAAGACGTGGACGGGCTCGGCGAAGCGCACGCGCGGGTGGCGCTGCACGGTGCCGTCGAACCAGTTGTGGTGGTAGGTCACGCGCAGGTGGCCGAGGTCCTGTGCGGAATTCGCGTCGTCGTGGCCGAGCAGCATCGTCTTGTCGTGGTCGTGGAAGTGGTTCCACGAGACGGTGACGTAGTCCGACCCGCGCTTGATGTCGAGCAGCCCGTCGTAGCCGAACGAGAAGTCGCAGTGGTCAATCCAGATGTGGTGCGAAGACTCCTGTACGTTGACGGAGTCGTCCGAGGCGTTGATGAACTTCAGGTTGCGGATGATGACGTTCTTCACGCCGTTCGTCATGTTGAGCCCGCCGCCGCTGATGCCCGAGTTGGAACCGAGGCCGACGATGGTCTTGTCGGAGGCGACCTTGTGCATCGCCGCCGGCACCGTAATCATCCCGTCCACCTGCACGACGTAAGGCCCCGTCCTGAAGATGTAGTCGAGGAGCGCGGCCGAGGTCGAGACCGTCACCACGGGGCCGCCCGCGCCGCCGGTCGTCCCGTTCTGGCCGAGCGCGTTGACCGAGGCGTAGCCCACGGGGCCGGCGCCGGGGTCGGGCGTCGGCGTCGGGCTGGGCGTGGGCGTGGGCGTCGGGGTAGGTGTTGGCGTGGGTGTGGGAGTAGGTGTCGGGGTCGGCGTGGGCGTGGGCGTGGGCGTCGGCGAGACGGAGAGGGTGGTGACGACGAAGTCGTCGAACTCCGCGGACGCGTTGAAGGTCGCGCCGCCGACGTTGCCGGAGGCGAACTGCGTGTCGCTCGCGGTCAGTTGGAGCACGCCGTTCACGTAGGCGCTCAAGGTGCTGCCGTTCGCCTCGATGCGCAGCGTGTACCAGGTCCCCGTCGTCACCGTGAACGCCTTCGAGGCGAGCGTGGTCGAGGAGCCGGAGACGAGCTTCTTCAGTTCGAGGCGGTTGCTGTTGCGCAGCGTCAGGTAGTAATAGCTCGTGTTGCTCTGCGCGCGCGCGACGAGCGCCACGAAGCGGTCGGTGCCGTTGAAGCTGAGCGCCTTGACGCGCGCCTGCACGGCGTAGTTCGTCCACGACGACGACCCGGCGCGCGAGCGCGCGTCGCTGCTGGTGGACGACTGCCTGTAGACCAGAGACCCGTCGGAGACGACCGCCCAGGTGCCGCCCGACTTCGTCCAGCCCGTCGAGTTCCCGTCCTCGAAGTTGTCGCTAAAGAGCGTCTGAGACTGCGCCGAGGCCGCGAGACCCCAGGCCAGGGCCGCGAGCGTGCCGGCCGTGACCAGCGCGACCGCCGCCAGAATGCTTCCCCGTCCGCGAACGTGTTTGTTCCGCATAAGCCCTCCAGAGATTTACGTTGACTGACGCGGCCGCCCCCGCCGCCCCGGCAGAGACGGGGCGCGGCCGCCGGCCACAATAATTCCGACCAGAACTTAGCCACCTTTAACGAAGGCCGAAAAAGGGCGTGCAAAGGCTACAAATGCGAATTGCGAAGGTGAATTGGCTTGACCTATTAATCTGTTAACAAACAGAAGCACAGGCCGCGGAGCGGGGGGAGCCGGCCGGCGCTATACGGAACGATGCGCAGACGGATACTTTTATTGCAAAGAGGGAGCAATTTAGAGAGTAAGAGTTTTTTGGGGCGGACAACTTATGCCATAAAGAAGTTCGGCGCGTCAAGGGAAATTTTTTAACCAATAAGTGGACAGATTTTTTAGAGGTATAACCACTGATACGCCCCGTCAACGGCTGGAATAAACGGCTCTCCGGCGCGGTCTGGAATAGAATGTCAGACGCCTTATTAATGAAAGGAAGGGGCGGCGACCCAAGCGTGTCCTTTCAAAGAGTGCGCGGGGAGGGGGAGAGGGATGAGACTGGCGATTTTCGACATTGACGGCACTTTGACCGAGACGAACGACGTGGATTCGGTCTGCTTCGTGCAGGCGATGGCCGACGCGCACGCGGTCGTCGGGATGAACACGAACTGGGGCGAGTACGCGCACACGACCGACTCCTTCATCACGCGCGAGGTTCTGCGCGGGCGTTACGGCCGCGCGCCGGACGCGGGCGAGTTGACGAGTTTTCAGAGCCGCTTCGTCGGTCTGCTGGAAGACTACCGCTCGAAGGACGCGACTCTCTTCGCGGAAATCGGCGGGGCGGCGGAGGCGCTCGCGCGTCTGGGCCGGGAGCCGGGCTGGGCGTGGGCGGTCGCTTCGGGCTGCTGGCGCGGCTCGGGCGAGTTGAAGCTCCGCGCGGCGGGGTTGGAGACGGGCGGCGCCCCCGCCGCGTTCGCCGAGGACGGACTTTCGAGGGAGGAGATTCTGCTGGCGGCCGTCGCCCGCGCGCGGGAGTTCTACGGTTGCGAGAATTTCGAGAGGGTCGTCAGCCTCGGTGACGGGCTGTGGGACGTGCGCGCCGCGCAAAACCTCGGCTTCGCGTTCGTGGGCGTCGGAAGCGGTGAGCGCGCGGCGGAACTGCGCCAGGCGGGGGCGAGTCACGTCGTCGAGGATTTTACAGACTACGAACGCCTTATTCGCTGTCTGTCGGAGTCGGAAGTCCCCGGCGCCGGCGCCGGAAATCCCGAGCCGGCACACGGTCGTTAAATTAAAAGAAGAAGGGCTTGACTCTGTAGACGGCTACAGAGCTTAGACTGTCTCCGTGGGCCGGGACAGGCCCGGAATTATTGATTCGGAGGTCAGTCATGAAAAACTCGAAACCGGTCGCAACGCTCCGCCGCCTCTTCCTCGTCGCGCTTCTGGCGCTCTCCGCCTCGGCGCACCGGACGGCGGCGCAACACCACCAGCACGGCCAGCCGCAGCCGACGCCCGCCGCCACGCCCTCGCCCGCGCCGACGCACACGCACGGTCAGACGGCAACCCCCACGCCGACGCCCGCGGCCGGCGAGGGACACGAGGCGCAGGGACACACCGGGACGGAAGTTCAGGACGCGGGGCACGAAGCGCACGGCGGGGGCGGCCACGAGATGGGGGAGAACCGCGACGCCTCGGGCACTTCGTGGCAGCCGGCCTCGACGCCCGCGTACATGCTGCACAGGCAGGCGGGCGATTGGACGCTGATGTTCCACGGCGAGGCGAAGCTCGGCGTCAACGCGCAGGGCGGGCCGCGCGGGGTGACGAAGTTCGAGTCGCAGAACTGGTTCATGCCGATGGCCTCGCGGCAGGTCGGGCGCGGGACGCTTGAGCTGCGCGGCATGTTCAGCGCCGAGCCGCTGACCTACTCCGGCAAGGGCTCGCCGCAGCTCTTCCAGTCGGGCGAGGTTTACAAGGGGCGCCCCATCGTGGACGCCCAGCACCCGCACGACCTCCTGATGGAGCTTTCGGCACGCTACACGCTGCCCGTGGGCGAGCGCGGCTCGTGGTTCGCGTACTTCGGCTACCCAGGCGAGCCGGCGCTCGGCCCCGTCGCCTTCATGCACCGCGCCTCGGCCTCGGAGAACCCCTCGGCGCCGCTCTCGCACCACCTACAGGACTCGACGCACATCGCCTTCGGCGTCCTCACGACGGGCTTCACCTACCGCTGGCTGAAAGTCGAGGGCTCGGTCTTCAACGGGCGCGAGCCGGACGAGCAGAGGTACGGCTTCGAGGCGGGCCCCTGGAACTCGCGCTCGGTGCGCGTCTCGGTCGCGCCCAACCGGAACTGGGTCTTCCAGTACTCCTACGGCTTCCTGAAGAACCCGGAGCTTCTGCACGAGGGCGACACGCACCGGCAGACGGCCTCCGTCCAGTACAACCGCCCGCTCAAGCGCGGCAACCTGGCCGCGGCCTTCATCTGGGGGCGCAACCGCGAGGGGCACGGGGGCGAGGAGTTCAAGCTCAACGGCTACGTGCTCGAATCCACGCTCAACTTCCTCGACAAGAACTACCTCTACACGCGGCTTGAGCTGGCCGACCGGCGTGACATCCTGAGCGAGGAGGAGCTGGTCGACCTCGGTTTCGGCCGGCACGCGCACCCGCTGTTCCGCGTCGGCGCCTACACCTTCGGCTACGTGCGCGACATTTACGAGAACGACTCCTTCAAGCTCGGCCTCGGCGGGGACACGACCTTCTATTCGAAGCCGGAGATTCTGGACGCGGTCTACGGCCGCAATCCCGTCTCGTTCAAAGGCTTCCTGCGGATACGCCTCGGCGGCCGCCCGGGCGGCGGGCACGCCGGAATGTGAGGCCGCAAAATTTCCGCTTGACCCTGTAGGCGAGTCCAGACTTTATACTGACATCACGTAAGACGCGGGAGGTGCGAAAACGATGCGAGAGTTGAAACGGGGGACGAAGGTCGTGGCCGAGGAGGAGGGGCGCCGGATGCTGAAGATCGGCGAGGTCTCGAAGCGGAGCGGCGTCGGCATCGAGGCGCTCCGCTTCTACGAGAAGAGCGGGCTGCTCGAAAAGGCGGCGCGCACCTTCAGCGGCTACCGCGTCTACGGCGAGGACGTGCTGGAGCGCCTGGCCTTCATCAAGCAGGCGCAGGCGCTCGGCTTCTCGCTCGACGAAATCAGGCGCATCGTCGAGGACGCGCGCCGCGGCGAGAGCCCCTGCGACGAGGTGCGCGAGATTGTGCGGCGGCGTCTGACCGAGTTGGACGAGCGCCTGCGCGAGCTGCACCGCTACCGCGAGGAGCTACAGCACACGCTCGCGGAGTGGGACGAGGTGGGCCGCGCGCCCGGCCACGTCTGCGGTCTCATCGAAGGCTCGGCGGTCGAGCACGCGGCGCACGGCAAGGAAAAGCTTAAGGGGCGGAAGCGCGGCGCCTGAAGGCCCGCACAAGCCCTGCGGCAGAGGAAGAAGGTGAGTGTGATGGTATCGACGGAAGATGAAGTGAAAGTACAGGCGGGGCCGGCACGCGCGGGCTGCTGCGCCCCGGCCGCGGCTCCGGTACGGCTCGAAAGCCACGCGGCAGGCCCGCACGGGCACCACGCGGCGGCGCCTCACAGACACCACGAGGCATCGCCGGACGGCGGCGGCGAAGAGGCGTCGGAGCAGAGTTACCGCCTGCTGATGCGGAAGTTCTGGTTCGCCGCGGCGGTCGGCGTGCCGCTCGTGCTGTTGATGTTCGCGGAGTTCGTGCCGGGGCTGCGCGCGGTGTTGATGGAGCACCACCGGCTGATTGGCGTCGTCTCGGCGGTCTTGACGCTGCCGGTGCTCGCGTGGTCGGGGCGGCAGTTCTTCGAGAGCGCGTGGAACGGCCTGCTCAACCACAACACGAACATGGACACGCTCGTCGCGTTGGGGACGGGAGCGGCGTGGGCCTACTCGACGGCGGCGGTCGTCGCCCCCGGCCTCTTCCCCGCCGGCACGCGCGGGATGTACTTCGAGGTGGCGGTCATCGTCATCGCGCTCATCCTGCTCGGGCAGGCGCTTGAGGCGAGGGCTAAGAGCCGTTCGAGCGACGCCATCAAAAAGCTTCTTGAGCTACAGGCGAAGACCGCGCGCGTCATCCGCGGGGGCAGGGAACTGGACGTCCCGGTCGAGGAAGTGTTGGTCGGGGACACCGTGCTCGTCCGGCCGGGCGAGAAGGTGCCGGTGGACGGCCGCATCCTCGAAGGCGAGTCGGCGGTGGACGAGTCGGTCGTGACGGGCGAGTCGGTGCCGGTCGAGAAGAGGAGGGGCGACGCGGTCGTCGGGTCGAGCGTGAACAAGACCGGCGCGTTCACCTTCCGCGCGACGAAGGTCGGCGCGGACACGGCGCTGGCCCGCATTGTCGAGCTGGTGCGGCGCGCGCAAAGCTCGAAGCCGCCCATCGGGAGGCTGGTGGACTCCGTCTCGTCCTACTTCGTGCCGTCGGTGATGATAGTCGCCGTGCTGACCTTCCTCGCCTGGTTCAACTTCGGGCCGGAGCCGGCGGTCAACCACGCGGTCGTGACGACGGTTGCGGTGCTCGTCATCGCCTGCCCCTGCGCGCTGGGCCTGGCGACGCCGATAAGCCTGATGGTCGGCGTCGGCAAGGCGGCCGAGCACGGCGTGCTGGTGCGCAACGGCGAGGCGCTGGAGTCGGCCTCGAAGCTCTCGACCGTCGTGCTCGACAAGACGGGGACGCTCACGAAGGGCAGGCCGGAGTTGACGGACGTGCTGCCGCTCGGCGGCTTCGGCGAGGAGGAGCTGCTGCGACTGGCCGCGGTCGCCGACCGGCGGAGCGAACACCCTCTGGCCGAGGCCGTCGTCGGCGGCGCGCGCGCGCGGGGCGTGCGGCTCGGAGAGCCGGAGGAGTTCAAGGCCGTGCCCGGGCAGGGCGTTCTGGCGACGGTCGGGGGCCGGCGCGTGGCCGTCGGAAACCGGAGGCTGATGGAGAAGTCGGGCGTGCCGGCCGACGCGTTCGGGCGTGCGGACGCGGCGCTCGCGGACGAGGGCAAGACGCCGATGTTCGTGGCCGTGGACGGCCGCGCGGCGGGCATCATCGGCGTCGCCGACACTCTCAAAGAAGACTCAATCGAGGCCGTGCGCGCGCTCCGCGCGCTGGGCATCGAGGTGGTGATGATGACCGGCGACAACGAGCGGACGGCGCGCGCCGTCGCGCGGCAGGCCGGAATCGAGCGCGTGCTCGCGGAGGTGGCGCCCGAGGAGAAGGCGCGGCAGGTCGAGCTTTTACAGGCCGAGGCCGCGTCGCTGAAAGGCCGCGACGGGCGGAGGCCGGGCCTCGTCGGGATGGTCGGCGACGGCATCAACGACGCGCCGGCGCTGGCCCAGGCGGACGTCGGCTTCGCCATCGGGACGGGCACGGACGTCGCCATCGAGGCGGCCGACGTGACGCTCGTCGGCGGGAGTTTGAGGGGCGTCGTCACGGCCGTCGAGGTCTCGCGCGCGACGCTCAGGAACATCAGGCAGAATCTTTTCGGCGCGTTCGTCTACAACGTGCTCGGCATCCCGGTGGCGGCGGGCGCGCTGTTCCCCGTCCTCGGGCTTCTGCTCTCGCCCATCATCGCGGGGGCGGCAATGGCCGCGTCGAGCATCACGGTGGTTACGAACGCCAACCGCCTGCGCCGGTTCGCGCCGGGGCGGTGAAGGGGGTGAAGGACATGAACGCAACGCAGATTGTCGTGACGCTCGTCGGGTTCGGCGTCATCGGGTGGATAGTGTGGTACTTCTGGCTCTGGGAGGGCGAGTCGGTGGCGGCGCACGCGGCCGCGGGCGGCGTGCAGGTCGTGGACGTCACGGTGAAGGGCGGCTACCAGCCGGCGACCGTCGTGGCCGAGGCCGGGCGCCCGCTGCGGCTCAACTTCACGCGGCGCGAGTCGACGCCGTGCGGCGAGGAGGTGGTGCTCCCCGAGTTCGGGAGGCGCGCCCACCTGCCGGTGGACGGCACCGTCCACATCGAGGTCACGCCGACGAAGCCCGGCGAGTACGAGTTCACCTGCGGGATGAACATGTACAAGGGGAAGATAATCGTCAACTGAACGCCTCGCCCGGTGAGGTCGCCGACGGGGCAAAGAAGGAAGGGTGAGGCTCAGCCGTCCGCTGAGCCTCACCCTTCAGGTTTAGGCGTCTTTTCCCCGGCGCAGGCCGCGGAAACGGCCCTTTACGCCGCCGCCAGCGTCGTCCAGAGCCGCACGACGCTGCGGCGCCGCGCGAAGTCGTTGAGCTGCGCCAGCTCCAGCGCGTAGACGCGCCGTAAGAATCTCGTCGCCATGAACCGCTCGACCGCGCCGGCCAGACCCGCGGGGGCGCTCAACTCGGTCTTGAAGGTGACGCGCGAGTGTTGCCCTTCGGGCTCGACGACGAACGTCGTCACCGGCCCGCCTTCGTCCAGAACCCTCTCGACCAGCACGCGACCCGGCTCCGGCTCCGAGACCACGGCGCGCGCCTCCCGCGTCTTGCCGAACGCGCGCATCCCGAAGCGGATGACCGTGCCTTCGCCCACGCCGCCGCGCTCGACCGCGAGGAAATTGAAGTATTTGCGCGGCAGGATGTGCGGGTGCCCCTCGTCGTAATCCGCCAGAATCGCGTAGACCTGTTCGGCCGGGGCCTCGATCAGTGCCTCCGCCGTGACTGTGTAAGCTTTCCGCATCCGAAACCTCCGTGGGGCAGATGCCCTCACCCTGATAACGCGTAATCCGCGACCGCGCGGGATCACGCGTACCGTTTTATGCCTTGACAATCTAGGCTTCCGCCCATATCATGCCTACCCATTCTAGGTATCGTTCGAGATACGGGAGGCTCTGATGGCGAAGGACAAGGCAGATTTGCTCCAGGGCACGCTCGACATGCTCATCCTGAAGGCCCTGAGCCTGGGGCCGCTGCACGGCTACGGCGTCATCCAGCGCATACGGCAGTTGTCCGAGGAGATGTTGAGCGTCGAGCAGGGCTCGCTCTACCCGGCGCTCTACCGCATCGAGCAGAAGGGCTGGGTCACGTCTCGGTGGGAGACGAGCGAGACGGGGCGGCAGGCGAAGTTCTACACGCTGACGAAGGACGGCCGGACGCAGCTCGGGGTCGAGGAGGCGAGCTGGGACCGGCTGTCGCTCGCCATTGCGAAGGTGCGGCAGGCCGGTTGAGGGGCGCGCGTGTCGAAGTGGCTTAACATTTTCGGGGCGCGTCTGCGCGGGCTGTTCGGGCGCGAGGGCGTCATCCGCGACATAGACGCGGAGCTGCGCTTTCACGTCGAGATGGAGACGGAGGAGAACGTCCGCCGCGGGATGGCGCCGGGCGAGGCGAGGCGCCTCGCGCTGCGGAGCTTCGGCAACGTGGGCGCCGTGCGCGACGCGGCTTACGAGGTGAAGGGGGGCGGCATGTTGGAGAGCATCCTGCGCGACGCGCGCTTCGGGGCGCGCTCGCTTTTGAAGAACAAGGGGTTCACGGCCGTCGCCGTGCTGACGCTCGCGCTCGGCATCGGCGCCAACGCGGCGATTTTCGCCGTCATCGACGCGGTGCTGCTGAGGCCGCTGCCCTACCCGGAGTCGGGGCGCCTGGTGAAGCTCTACGCGCGCGACGCGCAGGGCGAGGATTTCTCCATCTCGCCGGCCGACTTCCTCGAAGGCTATAAAGGCGTGGACGCCTTCGAGCACCTCGCCGCCTACCGCGAGACGTCCTTCAACATGGCCTCGCAGGATCGGCCCGAGCGCGTGAGCGGGGTGGTCGTCTCGCCGGAGTTCTTCAACGTGTTGGGCGTCGCCCCGCGGCACGGCCGCCCCGTCACGCCCGCGCTCGACGCGCCGGGCGGGCCGCGCGTCGTCGTCCTCGGCCACGCGCTCTGGCAGAAGCGTTTCGGCGGCGACGTGGGAGTCCTCGGCAGGAGCATTGACCTCGACGGCGAGCCGCGGACGGTGGTGGGCGTGATGCCCGAGGGCTTCCAGTTCCCGGCGGGGGCGGAGCTGTGGGCCTCTTCGCGCTATGCCGTGCCCGAGCACCCGCTGCGCCCGACGCAGGACCCGACGACGCGGCGAGACACGCAGTACTTCAACGTCGTCGGGCGCCTGCGGCCGGGCACGGGGCTGGAGCAGGCGCGCGCGGAGTCGAACGCCGTCGCCGCGAGGTTCAAGCAGCAGTACGGCGAGGCCGAGGAGGTGGTCTCTGCCGTTGTCGTCTCGCTGCACGAGGACGTGGTGGGCGAGACGCGGTCGGCGCTCCTGCTGCTCGTGGGCGCGGTGGCGATTCTGCTGCTCATCGCGTGCGCGAACGTCGCCAACATCCTGCTCGCGCGCGGGGCGACGCGGCAGAAGGAGATTGCGCTGCGGCTGGCGCTGGGCGCGGGGCGCGTGCGGCTGGTGAGGCAGTTTTTGACCGAGAGCCTGCTGCTCGCGCTGGCGGGCGGGGGCCTGGGCGTGCTGCTCGCGCTGTGGGGGCTGGCGCCGTTGAAGGCGCTCGTGCCCGGCGAGGTTTTGGGCGGGGCGCCGCTCGGGCTTGACGCGCGCGTGCTCGGCTTCACGGCGCTCGTCTCGCTGGTGTCGGCGCTGGTCTTCGGACTCTTCCCGGCGCTGAATCTGGCCGACCAGGATTTGAACGGCGTGCTGAAGGAGGGCGGGCGCAGCGGCTCGGGCGGCGCGCGCTCGAACCGCGCGCGCAGGGTGCTCGTCGTCTCGGAGATTGCGCTGGCGGCGGTGCTTTTGACGGGCGCCGGCCTGCTCATCCGCAGCCTCGAACGTCTGCTCGACGTCTCGCCCGGCTTCGACCCCGAGCGGGTTTTGACGGCGCAGCTCACGCTGCCGCAGGCGCGCTACCCCGAGAAGGCGCAGCGCGCCGCCTTCGCGGGCCGCGTGCTTGAGGAACTGGCGGGCTCGCCCGAGGTCGAGTCCGCCGCCGTCGTCTCGCGCATCCCGATGAACTTCGGCCGGAGCACGCGCAGCGTGGAGGTGCAGGGGCAGGCGCCGCAGAACCCTTCGGCCGAGGTGACGCCCGACTACATCACCGCCAGCCCCGGCTACTTCCGCAGCATGAGCATCCCCGTGCTCGCCGGGCGCGACTTCGACGCGCGCGACGTGGCGGGCGCGCAGAGGGTCGTCGTCGTCAACGAGGCGACGGCGCGCCACTTCTGGCCGGGCGAAGACGCTCTGGGGAAGTTGATTAAGCTGGACGACGACTGGAGTCAGGTGGTCGGCGTCGTCGGCAACGTGCGCCAAATCTCGCTGGCCGCGAAGGCGCCGCCGACCGTCTACGTGCCCTACGCGCAAGACCCGTGGCCGTTCATGTCGGTCGTCGTCCGCGCGAAGTCGTCGCCGGCGGGCGCGGCGCCCACGCTGCTCGGCGTGGTCGGCCGCGTGGACAGGGACGTGCCGCTCTACGGCGTGCGCCCGATGGGAGAGGTGTTGCAGAGGTCGGTGTCGGCGCGCCGCTGGCGGACGCTTTTGCTGAGCCTGTTCGCGTTCACGGCGCTGGGGCTGGCGTGCCTCGGCATCTACGGCGTGACGGCCTACAGCGTGACGCAGCGGACGCACGAGATAGGCGTCCGGATGACGCTCGGGGCGCAGAAGCGCGACGTGCTGCTGATGGTCGTCCTGCAAGGGTTGAAGCTCGCGGTGGTGGGCGTCGCCGTGGGGCTCCTGGCCGCGCTCGCGCTGTCGAGGCTGGCGACCAGCATGCTCTACGGCGTCGAGGCCGCCGACCCCTTAACGCTCGCGGCCGTCTCGGCCATCCTCATCGGCGTGACCGCCGCGGCCTGCCTCATCCCCGCGCGCCGCGCCGCGAACGTAGACCCGCTCGTCGCGCTCAAGTACGAGTGAGGGGCGAAGGTTCAAGACGCGGCCTTTAGCACGAAGAGGGTACGGCGGACGGGGTGCGCGAGGTTGCGCCAGCGCGAGAGGGGGCGCTCGGAGACGACGCGGAAGCCCGCCGCCTCGAAGAGGGCGCGCCACTCCGGCTCGCGCCAGAAGGTGCAGGGGCCGGTGCGCGCGCGCCAGGCGCGGTCGTGCGCGGCGCAGACGGCGCGGTCCCAGCCGCGCGCCGGCACGTCCTCGTAGACGACGGCCAGCCCGCCGCCCTTCAACACACGCCTCACCTCGCCGAGGAACGCGCGCTGGTCCTGCGCGTGGTGCAGCACGTAGCAGAGCAGCACGGCGTCGAACGAACGTTCGGCCGCGGGGAAGTGCGCGCCGTCGAAGCAGGCGTACTCAATCGGCGCGTCCGCGCGCCTCCTCACGTCTATCCCCGTGACCCGCGCGCCGAGCACGCCCGCGAGGTGGTGCGCGATGAAGCCGCTGCCGCACCCCACGTCGAGCACGCGCCGGCCGCGCGGCAGGAGGCGCGCAATCTCCAGCGCCATGTCGTAGGAGCGCCCGACGAGTCGCCGCCTGCGCTCGCGCCGCCAACGCCGCTGCACGCCGCCCGTCAGCCCTTCGACCGCGTAGACCAGCGGGTTCAACAAGACCTGCGCGTGGGCCGTCAGGACGCGCCCGGGCTGGAACCAGTCCGCGAGCCCGTAGGCGCGCGCATCCCGGCTCGTGTAGGAAGTGGCTTCTGACATTTATCGCCCCCGAAGTTAGACTCTCGTCCCGCGCTTAGCTTCTGCAAGCCTCGGGCCGAAGCCCGCGGCTGTGAAACGTGCGGACAAACGCGGCATTAACTGCGGACGCGTGCGTGCGTTGCGGCGACGGATGAAAAAGGCGCCCCCGACGCTTGAAAGATGTTTGCTGCGCGCGGAAAATGCCTCCCCATATGACTGACCGTAGACGAGGCGACGCTTCGACGCGTCGCGGGTTCGTGAAGGCCGCGGGGCTGGGCGCGCTCGGGGCCGCGCTGGCGGGCAAGGCGCGGGCGGACGTGCGGCCCAAAGCCGCGTCGAAGGAAATGCGCCTCTACGTCGGGACGTACACGTCGGGCGGGAGCGTGGGGATTTACCTTTACCGGCTCGACCTCGCGGACGGCTCGCTCGAACAGGTGGGCACGACCGAGGGCGTCGTCAACCCCTCATACCTGACGCTCGACCGCGGCGGCCGTCTCCTGTACGCGGTCAACGAGGTGGAGGATTTCGGCGGCGCGGCGAGCGGCGCGGTCAGCGCGTTCGCGGTCGAGCGGAAGACGGGCGCGCTCCGCCTCCTCAACCAGCGCGCGTCGAAGGGCGGCGCGCCCTGCTACGTGACCGTCGCCGCCGACGGCCGCTTCGTGCTGGTGGCGAACTACGCGGGCGGGAACGTCGCGGTGCTCCCCGCGCTCCGCGACGGGAGTCTCGGCGAGGCCGTGGACGTCGAGCAGTTCGCGGGCTCCGGCCCCGACCGCGAAAGGCAGGAGGCGCCGCACGCACACAGCGTCACGCTCGACGGCGCGAACCGCTTCGCCTACGCGTGCGACCTCGGGACGGACAAGGTCATGGTCTACGGCTTCGACCGGCGGACGGGCGCGCTGAGCCGCGCGTCGCCGCCGTCCGTCTCCATGAAGCCCGGCGCGGGGCCGCGCCACCTCGCCTTTCACCCGCGCGGCCGCTTCGTCTACGTCATGAACGAGCTGGACTCGACCGTGACGGCGCTCGCCCGCGACCCCGCGCGCGGGACGCTCAGCGAGTTGCAGACCCTGAGCGCGCTGCCCGAGGGGTTCGCCGGTGCGAACACGGGCGCGGACATCCACCTCACGCCCGACGGGCGTTTCCTCTACACGTCGAACCGCGGGCACGACAGCATCGCCGGCTTCGCCGTCAACGCGCGCACGGGCGCGCTGCGGGCGCTCGGCCACACGCCGACCGAGGGGAGCACGCCGCGCAACTTCGTCATCGAGCCGACGGGCCGCTTCCTCCTCGCGGCCAACCAGAAGTCGGACACCGTCGTCACCTTCCGCCTCGACCGCCGCACGGGGGCACTCCGCCCGGCCGGACACACGGCGGGCGTGCCTTCGCCCGTCTGCCTCAAGCTGGCGGCGCCCTTCGCCCCATGAAAGTAGAGGACGTCTACATGGGGATGGAGCGCAGGGAGGTGGAGCGTTACAAGGTCAACCTCCGCGCGCGCTGGCAGGGGCGCCGCGCGGCGCGCGACGGCACGGTGACCGACATCAGCACGGCCGGCTGCTTCGTCCTCACCGACGACCTGCTCGTCGAGCGCGGGGAACTCGTCAAGGTCGAGCTGCTGCTCCCGGCGGGCGTCGTCACCCTCTGGGGCCACGTCATCTACTCGGCCGAGGAGATAGGCTTCGGCCTCCGCTACACGCCCAACCTCCCCGAGGCCGAACGCCGCAAGCTCGAACTGCTGGTGAGGGCCGAGGCGCTCCGCTCGCAGAAGAGGCGCCCGCAGTAGCCTCGCGCCCCGCGACTTTCCACCCCATACACAGTTCCGTCCAACCCTTTGGAGGCGCGCGCCGCGTCCCACATTCGCGCGCCGCCGCGAACCTACCGTCTCGCCCCATGACATCGTCGGTTCGAACCAAAGTTCCGGCAGGTCGTCACATTCGCCGAACGTCCCGGCGCGCGACCCCGTAAAGCGCGTGTGACTGCGGCGCCATACGGCACGCCGGGAGCGCCGCCCGACGAGCCCAAGCCCATACCCGAAAGGATTCCAAGATGAAGAAGACCACGACCCGCATCGCCACCGTTATCCTCCTCGCCCTCGTCTGCGTCGCACCGGCGTTCGCCAAGGTGAAGAGCCGCACCATCACCGTCGGCCAGGACTTCGCCGTCGGCGGCACGGTCGTCAAGGCCGGCACCTACCGCTTCAGCTTCGACGACCAGAAGAACGAGCTGACCGTCCTCGACCGCAAGTCGAAAGAGGTCGTCGCCCGCTCCGAGGCGCGCTCCGAGGCGCGCTCCGACGGCCAGATGACCATGAACCTCAAGCTCGTTGACGGCGGCAGCTCGAAGACGCTCGCCAGCGTCGCCTTCGACGGCGAGAAGCAGTCCTACGTCCTCGCCGGCAGCACCGCCGCCCGCTGAAACCCCCCGAAATAACAGTTCACCGCGGAGATACGGAGGCACGGCTTTTAGATTAAAAGCCGTGCCTCCGTGTCTCTGCGGCGAGAAACCCCGGGCGCCGGATTCAGGTTTGAAGTTTAAGGCTCATTCGCCGCGCGGGCGCCGCCGGGAGCGGCAGTTGGCCGCGCCGCACTTGCAGACCGCCGGGTGGTTCGGGTCGCGGTAGTCTATGGTCAGCTCCTCGCCGGGGCGGATGTCGCGGCGCGCGAAGATGGCGACCTTGAGGCCGGGGACGATGCGCATGAAGGCGTTGGGGTCGCAGGAGTGGTTGATAAAGGCCGTCTCGTCCCCGCCCACGGCGCCGTCCACGGCGGTGTCATCGTCGATGCGAATTATCTTGATGGCCGCCTCCTGCTGGCGGCGCAGGCGGGCCTCGATTTTGCGGCTGCCGCGGACAAGCTCGCCCGCGTAGGTGGCTATCTTCTTCCGCGCGGGGAAGTGCGCGAGCGCGAAACACCCCTTCCCGTAGATGCTGCTCTTCTTCACCGTGAGCTGGGCCGACACAAAGACTCCCTCCCTCTACCTTTCGCCGGACATACGACAGAGCTTTTGGACGGCGCGTATTATAAGCGCGAAAAGAGGTAGACAGTAGTCGGTAGAAAAACTGTCGGGGAAATTTCTCGGCTTTACCGTGCAAAAGGGGCGAAATCGCCGCGCGCCTAACCGGGTTTAAAAAAAAACGAGTGTTCACTGGACAGCGGGCCGGGGTTTCGTGTATTGTCTTTCTCAACCGGGCGGTCGGTGAAACCTTCCGCCCAGTGGTTTGCTGGGGTGAGGACAGTGAGCCACATAGAACAGGCGCGAGGCCCCCAAGGCTGACGCGCCTGTTCGCCTTTGTGGGCAACTTTTTCTGACGAGTAAACGGCTCTCGAACGTAGGCGCGCGCGGCCTCGGCCTCGGGGTGATGGACAGGGACGACCAGAAGGCGATTGCGTCGGCCTGGAGGCTCGGCGGGCTGAGGCTGCGTGAGCTCGCGGGCCGCGTCTGGTCGGACGCATACGAGGGCGACCTCCTGACGCGCGCCGCCGCGCTCTCCTACTACTTCCTGCTCGCACTCTTCCCGCTCCTGATTTTTCTGACGGCGATGCTCGGCTACTTCGCCGAGTCGGGGACGCAGCTCCGCCGCAACATGCTCAACTACCTCTCCGCCGTCGCCCCGCGCACGGCCTCGCAGCTCGTCCGCGCCACGGTCGAGGAGATTACGGAGGGGGCCGGCGGCGGCAAGCTCTCCTTCGGCCTGCTGGCGGCGCTGTGGTTCGCGTCCTTCGGGATGGGCGCGGTCGGCGACACCTTGAACTCGGCCTACGGGGTGCGGGAGTCGCGCCCCTGGTGGCGGGTGCGCCTGATTTCGCTCGGGCTGACGATGGCGCTGGCCGCGCTCATCATCTCGGCGCTGGCGATTGTGCTCTACGGCGGGGGCATCGGCGAGGGGTTGGCGAAGCGTTTCGATTTGGGCGGGGCCTTCCTGACCGCGTGGGACGTCATCCAGTGGCCCATCGTGCTCGGCTTCGTGCTCTTCGCCTTCGCGCTCATCTACTATTTCGCGCCCGACCTGCGACACCAGAAGTGGTACTGGATAACGCCCGGGTCTCTGGCGGGCGTCGCGCTCTGGCTGCTCGTCTCGTTCGGCTTCCGCCTCTACCTGAGCTACTTCGACAAGTACAGCGTCACCTACGGCTCGCTCGGCGCGGTCATCGTCCTGCTGCTGTGGTTCTACCTGACGGGGGCGGCCATCCTCGTCGGGGGGAAGGTCAACGCCGTCATCGAGCACGCGGCGGCGCGCGAGGGCGCGCCCGAGGCCAAGCTGCCCGGCGAGAAGACACCGGGTTGAAGTTGACGGTGCGCGGGGGCTTGCATTTCTGTTATACTCCCGCCCGCTCAGCGCAGCTAGAGTAGCGAAGGGGCGACCCGGCCCCGCGGCGTGCTTTTCGTCTCTTACCCCCGACAGACAAGCCACAATTAAGCAGGTTCGACCACCGGCAGACAGCAAGGAAGAAGGCGTTTTGAAGATTTTACTCTACAACCCCGATAACGGCGTGACGCGCAACTTCATGCCTCACCTCTGGATGTTTCTCCTCCAGGCGCTCACCCCGCCCGGTCACGAGGTCGTCCTCATCGACGGCAACGCGAAGGCGCTGACCGAGGACGAGCTGGTGAGCTACGTGAAAGAGCAGGGCGTCGGGCTGGTCGGCATCGGGGCCATGACGCGCATGATCGCGCGCGCCTACCGCTTCGCCGACGCGCTGCGCGCGGCGGGCGTCCCCGTCGTGATGGGCGGGCCGCACGTCACGGAATGTCCCGACGAGGCGCTGGGGCGTTCGGGCGGCCCGCGCCACGCCGACGCCGTCGCGCTCGGCGAGGCCGACGAGACGTGGCCGCTCATCGTCGAGGACGCGGCCCGCGGTCAGCTGAAAGAGGTCTACGAGCCGGAGCGCGACGCCAAGGGCAACGACCGCAAGCCGAGCCTCCAGCCTTACCCGCACATCCCCTGGGAGAGCCTCGAACTCGAACAGTTCAACCTCGTCCCGGGCGTGGCGCAGCCGCTCCTGAGGCGGCTCGGCGGCGGGTGGGGCAAGTTTCACGTCGTGCCGCTTGAGACGGGGCGCGGCTGCCCCTACGGCTGCGAGTTCTGCACGGTGACGGGCTTCTTCGGCGACTCGATTCGCTTCCGCACCAACCAGTCGGTCATCGACGAGCTGCTGCGCCTCAAGGAGCGCGCGCGGCGCGAGCGCGGGCAGATCGCCGTCTTCTTCATCGACGACAACCTCGCCATCAACCTGAAGCGGACGAAACAGCTTCTGCGCGACATCATCGAGGCCGGGGCGCAGCTCCCGTGGGTCGCCCAGATCAGCGCCAACCTCCTGCGCGACGAGGAGCTGGTGGACCTCATCGCCGCGTCGGGCGGCAAGTGGGTCTTCATCGGGATGGAGTCCATCGACCCGGCGAACATGGCCGACGTCAACAAGAACTTCAGCAAGCCTTCGGAGTACGGCGCCGTCCTGGAGCGGCTCGCGCGGCGCAACATCTTCGCCATCACCTCCTTCATCTTCGGCATGGACAACGACACGCCGGGCGTGGCCGAGCGGACGGTGCGGGAGATAGAGTCGTGGCCGCCGGGGCTGCCCGTCTTCGGCCAGCTCACGCCGTTCCCCGCCACCCCGCTCTACGACCGTCTGGAGAAGGCCGGCCGGCTCGCGCGCCCCAAGCACTGGCTCGACTTCGCCCCCTTCGTGATGGCGCACGCGCCGCTGAAGATGACCATCGAGGAGGCGCGGCAGGAGACGCGCCGCGCGTGGGAGGCGTCCTACAGCCCCGAGAGGAACGCGCAGGCCGTCGAGGCCATCGCCGACCACGAACTCCAGTACCGCCTCAGCATGCTCGTCTCCCGCCTCTTCTTCCGCGGCATCTACTTCCCGCAGATGAACCGGCGCGCGTGGGCCAAACTGGTCTACGACAACCGGCGGACGATCTCAGGGCTCGTGCGGGAGGGCTTCGCCAAGTGGCGCGAGTCGCGCCGGCGCGGGAGTGAGGTGAGCGGCGCCATCGCCGCGTCGGCCGGCGAGTGACCGCCCCCGGAAACGGGTCTGACACCGGAACCCCCGAGACGAGCTTCCCCCGGAAGTAGGCCGCAGTCGCCTGCCGCGCGACTGAGGTCAACCCCAGCTGAGGAGGACGCGAGATGAAGGTTCTGCTGGTCTACCCGGAATTCCCCGACACGTACTGGAGCTTCCGTCACGCGCTCAAGTTCGAGGGCAAGCGCGCGCCCTTCCCGCCGCTGGGCCTGCTGACCGTCTCGGCCATGCTGCCGGACGGCTGGGAGCGGCGGCTGGTGGACATGAACGTCCGGCCGCTGAAGGACTCCGACATCGAGTGGGCCGACCTGGTCTTCGCCGGCGCGATGATCGTGCAGAAGGAGTCGCTCGAAAGCGTCGTCGCGCGGAGCAAGGCGCGCGGCAAGCGCGTCGTCGTCGGCGGCCCCTACGTCTCGACGAGCGCGGAACACCTGCCCGAGGCCGACCACATCTTCGTCGGCGAGGCCGAGGCGACGCTGCCCGAGTTCCTCGCCGACCTCGAACGCGGCGAGCCGAAGCCCGTCTACCAGGCCCCCGAGCGCCCCGCGCTCACCGCCACCCCCGTCCCCCACTTCCGACTCGCCGAACTCGACAGCTACAGCGCGATGAGCATCCAGTATTCGCGCGGCTGCCCCTTCAGCTGCGAGTTCTGCGACATCATCGAGATATACGGCCGCGTCCCGCGCACGAAGACCAACGCGCAGGTGCTGGCCGAGCTCGACGCGCTGCACGCGACGGGGTGGCGCGGGCTCGTGTTCATCGTGGACGACAACTTCATTGGCAACAAGCGCAACGTCCGCCTCCTGCTCCCCGAACTCATCGAGTGGTCCGAGGCGCGCGGCCGCCCCTTCTCCTTCCTCACCGAGGCGAGCGTCAACCTCGCGGAGGACGAGCCGCTGCTGGAGATGATGCGGCGCGCGAACTTCCGGCGCGTCTTCCTCGGCATCGAGACGCCCGTGGAGGAGAGCCTCAAGGAGGCGCAGAAGGGGCAGAACACGCGCCGCGACCTGCTCGACTCGGTGCGCAAGATTCAGTCCTACGGGCTGGAGGTGATGGCGGGCTTCATCGTCGGCTTCGACAGCGACCCCGAGGACATCTTCGACCGCCAGATAAACTTCATCCGCGAGAGCGCCATCCCGCTGGCGATGGTCGGCCTGCTGACGGCGCTCCCCGACACACAACTCTGGCGGCGGCTGAAGCGCGAGGGGCGGCTGCTCAAGGAGAGTTCGGGGAACAACACCGAGGCGTCGCTCAACTTCGTCCCCCGCATGGAGGCGGCCCGGCTCGTCGAGGGGTACAAACGCATCCTCTCGACCATCTACAGCCCGGCCGAGTACTACCAGCGGGCGCTCGACTGCCTCTCCCACCTGACGCAGGGGCCCGAGCCGCGCCGGAGCCGACTGGCGAGCGACGTGGCCGCCTTCGCGCGCATCGCCCTCGTGCTCGGCGTGCTCGACGGCGCGCGGATGGATTTCTGGCGCTACATGAAGCGCACGCTCACCTCGCACCGCCGGAACTTTCCGCACGCCGTCACCCTCGCGGCGATGGGCTACCACTTCCGCAAGCTGACGCAGTCGTACGTCGAACACGGAATAGCCGGCTAAAACACTTCGACGCGGAGACGGGACGGCACGGCTAAATCAAATTAGCCGTGCCGTCCCGTCTCCGCGTCGAAAATTATCCTGAGCCGGCCGCACTCACTGCGGGTTCGGCAGCGGCCCCGTCGAGCCGCACTGTCCGGCGCCGGCGCCGAAGGGCACGGCGAGCGGCCCCTGCTGAATCGTGCAGAGGAACGAGTATTCCTTCTTCGCGTTCGCAAGCCCCGTGTAGTTGCTCCCGAGAAGGCCGTAGGCGTCCTCCGTGTTCACGGCCCAGTACGTCCAGTGGAGCGAGCTGACGGGGACGCCCGGGTCGTTGGCGGCCGTGCGTGTGTAGCTGCTCTGGATGAAGTTGACCATGTCCGTGAAGTACTGCCCCTGCGAGCCCGCGCCCGAGGTGAAGAGGTCGGCGTCGGTCTTGCCCGTCCCGACCTCGCCGATGAAGACGGGCGCCTGCGTGTAGCCCGCGTGCCCCGTGTTCCCCCACGGGTACGAGGCGTGCCCCGGCCAGACGGGGTTGACGCCCCCGGCGAGGTTCGGGTGCGCCCAGAACTTCTTCCACACGTCGGCCAGGCTCGAAGCCGAGCACCCGCTGCGGTAGCAGGTCGAGGCGTTGAACCACGCCTGCCGGTACTCTACGGGGCCGTAGTCGTGGCCCGAGTAGACGAGCTGGTTGTTCACCGCCGGCCCCAGCCCCGACGCGCTCCCGCCCGCGTTGAGGACGACGGGCGCGCCCGGGTTGGCGGCGTTGCCGTTCACGCCCAGAAGGTTCCCGCCCCACCAGTACCAGTCGTAAGGCCCGGCCGCCATCGTCCCGGCGGCCGTCGGGTAGGTGCTCACGCCCTCGACGAAGATGAGCGGGTACTCCCAGCCGCGCGTGAGCGCGTCGCCCAGCATGGTGTCGGCGGCGCGCTCGGCCGCGAGCCGCCAGTCCTTGCAGGTCGAGGTCGCCACGCAGGCCGGCGCGAACGGGTTCGGGTTGGGGTTCGTGCGCGGGTCGATGCCGTCGCCGCTCCCCCACGTCGCGCCGTCGAGGTAGGCCGTGCGCGAGGGCGTGTGCGGCTCGTTGCGCAGGTCGTAGCCGAGGACGACGGGCAGGCCGTCCGCGGCGTAGTAGTTGACGGTCACGGTGTCCGTCCCGCCCGACGTCTGCGGGAGGCCGTGCGCCCAGCGCTGGACGCTCACCCAGTCGTCAATCCACTTCCGCTCGGTGTAAGCGGTCTTGCCCGAGGCGACGTACCAGAGGCCGTTGCCCTCGGCCGAGTTGCCGGTGGTCGAGCGGTGGTTGTCGAGGATGACGTGGAGCCCGCGCGAGCCCGCGTAGTTGACGATGAGCGCGAGGATGTCCCGCGCGCGCTTGCCCTGGCACGAAGGGCAGGCGCTCTGCTGGTTCGGGTTCGGGACGGGGTTCAGCTCCCACATCGCGTTGGAGAAGGGGATGCGGATGGTGTTGTAGCCGTACTGCCTGATCTGGTCAACGACCACCGTGTAGTCTTTCGTCCAGAGGCCGTGGGCGATGCTGTCCGAGGTCTCGAAGCCGTACCAGTTGATGCCCGAGATGCGGAACTCCGCGCCGCTCGGCGCGATGATTCTGTTCCCGCTCGTCGTCCAGCCGGCCGACGCCGGGACGCACGCGCAGATGACGAGCAGGCAGGCGGCGGCCAGCGGCCGCAGGCGCTTCGGTGCGAGGCTTATGTGCATCTGTGTACCCTCCGTGGGTTGAAGGTCTGTCTGAGCCTTAAAACGAGAGGTGACGGGGAAGGGCATCATATCCCTCACCGCCCGTTAGTCAAAGCGATAAATGTGACCCGCCCGGGCGGTGCGGCGGCGCGCGGCCCGGTGTTAGGATAGCGAGACGGCAAAACAACGGAGGGCGTGACTTGTCTGAAGAAGCCTGGGGGATGACGGAGCAGGAGATGCGCGAGCGCGTGGTGAAGCTCGCGTTCGGGGGCGACGAGCGGCGGCTCGAAGAGTTCTGCGAGGTGGTGCGCGCGGCGGTGCCCGAGGGCACGGCGGTCGTGCTCCGCGGCAGCTCCGTGACGGGCGAGCGCTACGACGACGGCGCGCCGTTCGACGCCGACGGCCCCGGCACGAGCGACCTCGACCTCACCTTCGTCGGCGCCGACATCCTCGGCGAGTACATCCTCGACGGCTTCTACCTGCCCGGCGTCCACACCAAGCCCCTGAGCGACAAAGACCCCGACATCGCGCCCAACCTCGTGCCGCTGCGCGAGCGGCTCCAGGCGATGGTCGAGCGCCCCGTCAACATCCAGGCCACGCGCGACATCTGGATGAAGATGCGCGGGGAGTGGCTGGGTCAGCCCTACCTGACGCTCATCGGCAAAGTCGGAGATTAGAGCGATGACGCTCAGGCTCCTGAGCTACAACGTCCGCTTCGGCGGGGCGGGGCGCGAGTCGCAGCTCGCCGCCTCCATCCGCCTCGCCGAACCCGACCTCGTCGTACTCCAGGAGGCGACCGAGCCGCGCGTCGTCCGGCGCCTCGCCGAGGAGACCGGCCTGAAGGTCTGGGCGGCCGAGCCGGGCCGCTCGCTCGCCTACCTGAGCCGCCTGCCCGTCGCGCGCCACGAGTGGCACAGGCCGCGCGGCTCCAAACGCCACTTCATCGAGATTGAGCCCGAGGGCCTGGGCTTACACGTCTACGGCGTGCACCTGAGCGCGGTGCACTCCTTCTTCACGGAGCGGCGGCGGATGCGCGAGCTGCGCTCGATGCTGGCCTGGGTGGGGACGCGCGAGAGGGACTTTCACGTCTTCGTCGGCGACTTCAACACGCTGGCGCCGGGCGAGCGGCTCGACTGGCGCCAGCTCCCGATGCGCCTGCGCCCGATGGTCTGGCTGAGCGGCGGGAGCGTGCGCTACCAGACGATTCAAATCATGCTCGCGGCCGGCTACCTCGACGGCTTCCGCCACCTCCACCGCCCGGAGGAGCGCGGCTACACCTTCCCCACGTGGGACCCGCACGTCCGCCTCGACTTCGTCTTCCTGCCCGAACGCTTCGAGAACCGCCTCAAGGAATGCAAGGTGTTGACCGAAGCGCCCGTCCTCAAAGAAGCCTCCGACCACCTCCCCCTGCTGGCGCTGTTGACTACCTAGAAGGCTTGAACCCAGCCGCCGGCCGGGACGAACCCCCTCCCGTCCGCCGGGATTGTGCGCGCGGGCGCCGGGTTTTGATAAAGTAGCGCGCATGAAAGTCGCGGGCAGGGTGACGAAGGCGGCGCTGGCTCTGGCCTCGTGGCTCGCCCTCTGCCCGGCGGAGGCGACGGCGTGGCAGCGTTCGCGCGCGCCGAGGCGCAAAGCGAAGGCGACGGCGGCGAAGCCGAAAGCGGCCGCGGCCGAAACGCCGCAGGGCGAGCTGACCCGTCTGCGCGCGGAGTTCGTGGAGGCTACGCGGGAAGTGAAGGCGAGCCTCGGGCAACTGCTCGACCTCTACGAAAGGGACGTGAAGAAGGCCGACGAGCGCGTCACGCAGACGGCCGAGCTTTACCGCGCCGGCCTCGTCTCGAAGCGCGAGCTGGAGCGCGTCGAGGGCGAGGCCGAGACGGCGCGCGCGAAGGTCAAGGTCGTCGAGGGGCAGTTGAAGAACGCCGACGTGCAGATAGCCGAGACGCTCGTAGAAGCCGAGGCCGAGGAGGCCGCGGCGAAGGCTCTGGCGAAGGCGAAGGCGGCGGGGCCGCGCGCGTCGGGCGCGGTGCTGACGACGACGGCGTACATACGCTTCGGCGGGACGCGCGCGTGGTCGCTCGCGGAGGCGGGCGCGGTCGGCCAGTTCTTCGCGCGCAGCTTCGGGCGGCAGCTCCCCGTCAGCTCCTTCGGCCAGTCGCCGGTGCACGACCGCTGGGGCTACGCGCACCACAACGCGATGGACGTCGGCGTCAACCCCGACAGCGCCGAGGGGCGCGCGCTGATGGAGTACCTGCGCGGCGCCGGGATTCCGTTCACGGCCTTCCGCTTCGCCATCCCCGGCACCGCCACCGGCCCGCACATACACGTCGGCCGCCCCTCACACAAAATCGCGCCGAGATAATTCAGATGAGAAATTTGAGATTTGAAATTTCAAATCTCATGCAAGGGGAGGCGCAGCTCGACGACGAGGCCGCCGCCCGGTGAGTTGGCGGCCTTGACCGTGCCGCCGTGGAGGCGGACGGCGCGCTCCGCGATGGCGAGCCCGAGCCCCGTGCCGCCCGTCTCGCGCGTGCGCGAATCGTCAATGCGGTAGAAGGGGCGGAAGATGTCTGTCAGACACTCCTCGGGCACGCCCACGCCCTCGTCGCGCACCCTGATGACGGCCTCGGCCCGCCCGCCGTCGCCCGCGCCGCAGTTGAGAGAAATCCTGACGGCCGTGCCCTCGGGCGTGTAGCCGACGGCGTTGCGGACGACGTTCTCGACCCCGCTCCGCAGCAAGGACTGCGTGCCCCTGAACTCGCAGGCGCCCGCCTCTTCGAGGACGACCGAGCAGCCACGCGCGCGCGCCTCGAAGTCGGCGTCGGACGCGACCTCGCGGACGAGCGCGGCGAGGTCGAAAGTCTCAAGGCGCGCGCCGTTGCCGTCGCTCTCCCAGCGCGTGAGCGTGAGGAGCTGGCCTATCATCTCGTTGAGCCGCTTCGCTTCGCGCTCGATGCGGTCGAGGTCGCCGGCGGCGGCGGCGCCCGCGCGCTTGCGCGCGAGGTCGAGCGCCACGACCAGACGCGCCAGGGGCGAGCGCAGCTCGTGCGAGATGTCGCGCAGCAGTCGCGCCTGCGCGCCGACCAGCGTCTCGACGCGCGTCGCCATCTCGTCAAAGTCGTGCCCCATCGCCGCCAGCTCGTCGCGCCGCCGGCCGAGCCGCGGCCCCACGCGCGCCGAGAGGTCGCCCTCGGTCACCTGCCGCGTCACCTCGCGGAGTTTGACCACCGGCCCCACCATGTAGCGCGCCAGAAGGTAGCAGAGCGCGCCGGCCGCCAGTATGACCGCCAGCGCGCGCAGCAGCAGGGCCGAGGGGCTGTCCTCGAACATCCCGAACGGCCCGTGGAGCGGCGGAGGGCCGTGGTGGTGGCCCGGCGGCGGCCCCTGCGTGTGCATCGGCGTGACGAAGACGTAACGGCCGCCTTCGCGCGCGGGCACCGGCCTCACTTCGAGCATTCCGGGGTAGAGGTTGCGGAAGAGTGACTCGCCCGTCCGCGCCGTCTGTGCGGCGGCCTCCCGCACCGGCCCGGGCACCTCACGGCCGGTCAACTCTCTGACGTCGGCGTCGAACAGGTGCATGCGGATGCCGGTCTCGCGCTCGACCCGGCGCAGATACTGTTCGAGCGCCGGCCCGCCGCCGGACTCGTAGGCCGCCGCCGCGTCGCGCCCGTAGTTGGCGAGCACGGCCTCGATGAACTGCGGCGGGCGGAAGTCGGGCTCCGGGCGGGTCAGGTGCGTGGTGAGCGCGAAGACGCCGACGACCACCACCATCGCCAGCCAGAACCAGAGGAAGACTTTTAAGAAGAGACTGCGCAAGGCCGTCGTTTTTAACCGTCGTTGTTAGTCGCCCGCCCGCGGCCCGAAGTTCAGGCGCCCGGCCCCGGCCGCGCGTAGACGTAGCCGACGCCGCGCACGGTCTTAATCCGCTCGGCGTCGCCGGCCTTGTGGCCGAGCTTCTTGCGGAGGTGGCTGATGTGCATGTCGATGCTGCGGTCGAAGACCGACAGCTCGCGCCCGAGGACGGTGCGCACGAGGTCTTCGCGCTTGACGACGAGCCCGGCCGACGAGAGCAGCGCGAGCAGAATCTCGTACTCGACGTTGGTCAGCTCGACCGCGCGCCCGTCGCGCCAGACCTGGCGCGTGCCCGCGTCCACCTCGACGTCGCCCACGGCGAGGCGGCCCGCCGCGCGCGTCTCGCCCGGCGTCGCGGCGGCCCCGTCCGAACGCGCGGGGCGCACGCGGCGCAGAATCGCCTGGGTGCGCGCGACCAGCTCGCGCGGGTTGAAGGGTTTCGGCAGGTAGTCGTCGGCGCCTATCTCCAACCCGACGATGCGGTCAACGTCGTCGCCGCGCGCCGTGAGCATCATCACGTGCACGCCCGACCCTTGCGCGCGCAGGCGGCGCAGCACCTCGAAGCCGCTCATGCCCGGCATCATCACGTCGAGCACGACCAGCGAGTGCTCGCCCGAGAGGGCGCGCTCCAACCCCTGCTCGGCGCGGTTCGCCACCTCAATCTCGAACCCCTCCTCGCCCAGAAGCTCCGCCACCAGCTCGCACAGCTCGCGGTCATCGTCAACAATCAGCACACGTTCCATCAACCCACTCCCGGCGGCGCGGCGGCGCTAAACTAACGCCTCATTCTATCCCAGCCGCCGCCGGGCGTCCGTAAAGAAGTGTCGGCGCGCGTTGACAAAACTTTACCCGCGGTTGACCGACTCTTTACACACGGGGGGGAGGTTTTGGCGTAGAAGTATGGGCGACAAGGAGTGCGAGAACGTACCTCGCCGCACCAAAGACAACTCGGACGAAAGGATGAGGAGATGATGATAACGAGGAAGAGATTTATCGGCGGCGCCGCGGCGTTCGCCGCGGCTTTGTTGATGTCGGTCGCCGCGCTGGGGCAGCACGGCGGGCAGGGCGGCCACCACGGCCCCGGCGGAATGCACGGCGGCCCCGGCGGCGATTTGGTGGGCCACCTGTCGCAGGTGCTCGACCTGACCGACGCGCAGAAGGCGCAGGTCAAGCAGATTGCCGACGCCTTCCGCGAGAACACGAAGGGCCTGCACGAGCAGTTGATGAAAACCGGCCCCGGCGGAGGCCCGTTCGACGGGCTGAAGGACGGCGCCTTCGACGAGGCGGCCGCGCGCGCCGCGGCACAGGCGCGCGCCAACATCCACGTCGAGCTGGAGGTGGCGCACGCGAGGATGTTCTCGCAGGTCTACGCCCTCCTGACCGATGCGCAGAAGGCGAAAATCGCCGAGCTGCGGCAGCAGCACGAGCAGAGGCGCGGCCGGCACGCGCCCCCGCCGGACGGCGAGGGCTTCTAAACGCGCCGGCCGACGGGCGGGGCGAAAATTTAATATCCGGGGGCCGCACTCATATCGGGCGCGTAGGCCCCCCGGCCGAGGGAGGCCGGGCGCGGGTCGGCCTCCCTTTTCCTTAACTTTCGCGCCCCGTTTACAAATCTTTACACAAGGGTGACGAACTCTTTACTTGTCCGGCCGCCCCGAAATCATCGAAACGGGCGCTGAAAGTTAAGGCGCGACCCGGCGGCCCCGACGACGCCCGCGCGCATACGGCTCGTCAGGACTTTTCACCCACGGAGGCGGCGGCAATCATGAGGCGTCTGTTCTTATCCTTCTTTCTCGTCTTCTCGGCGTCCGGTTTCGCCGCCGCGCGGCAGCAGCAGCCGGCGCAGCAGCAGCCCGTGGGCGGCGCGGTCGAGGTCAAACGCATCGTGCGCGCCTTCACGCAGAAGGAGACCGAGTTCCGCAAGGCGCTCAACGGCTACACCTTCACGCGCGACGCGCTGCTCCAGACCATCGGCGTGGGCGGCCAGGTCTCGGGCGAGTACAACCGCGTCTCGCAGTTCACCTTCAACGACGCGGGCGAGCGCTTCGAGCGCATCACGCGCTTCCCCGTGCCGACGCTGACCGAAATCAGCTTCACCAACGAAGACCTCGAAGACCTCAGCGGCGTCCAGCCCTTCGCCCTCGAAGCGTCGAAGATGGACCTCTACAACTTCACCTACGTCGGCCGCGAGAAGGTCGACGAGCTGGACACGTACGTCTTCGACGTGGCGCCGAAGGTGACGCCGAAGAAGGTCAGCGAGCGCTTCTTCCAGGGCCGCATCTGGGTCGAGGCCGAAGACCTCCAGATCGTCAAGACGCGCGGCAAGGGCGTTCCCGAGGGCAAGCAGCGCTTTCCCACCTTCGAGACCTACCGCGAGCAGATAGACGGCAAGTACTGGTTCCCGACCTACACCTACGCCGACGACGACCTCAACTTCCCCGGCGGACACGTCGTCCACGTCCGCATGAAGGTGCGCTACGCGGACTACAAGGTCTTCCGCGGCCGCGTCCGCGTCATCGAGGAAGGCGACCCCGGCGACACGCCCTGAACAGCGGCGACTTTTAAGCGGAGATAAGATGCAGGCAGAGGCGTTTTTGAACGAAGGGCCCGCCGCGTCGGCGCCCGAGACGGCGGCCGTGCGCGCGTCCGACTACGAGCTGGCGCAGCGCGCAGCCGGCGGCGACATGCAGGCGTTCGAGGAGCTGTTCCGGCTCCACCGGCGGCTCGTCTACGGCCTCAGCCTGCGGATGACTCAGGACGTGCCCGAGGCCGAGGACATCACGCAGGAGGTCTTCGTCCTCCTCATGCGCAAGGTCGGCGGCTTCCGCGGCGAGGCCAACTTCACGACCTGGCTGCACCGCCTGACCGTCAACCAGGTGCTCATGCGCTTCCGCCGGACCAGGTCGCGGCGCGAGGACGCGCTCGAAGACGACGAGGCGCAGCGCCCGCACGAGTCATGGCGCGCGCCCTCGGCGCCGAAGGCCGGACAGCTCATAGACCGCGTCGCGCTTGAGAAGGCCATCGCGCAGCTCCCGCCCGGATACCGCGCGGCCTTCATCCTCCACGACGTCGAGGGCTACGACCACGAGGAGGTCGCGCGCCTCCTCGGCTGCGCCGTCGGCACCTCCAAGTCGCAACTCCACAAGGCACGCACCAAGCTCCGCAAGATTCTCGCCTCCGGGCGCTGACAGAGACGCGGCTGGATTCAACAGGCCGTGTCTCCGTGGTTAATCCTCTTTCTGACTCAGCGCCAGTCGGTGCCGTAGGTTTCGCGGTAGACGCGGACGGCCTCGTCCTCGGAGGGGAGGCGGAGGCCGTCGGTGAAGCGGTTCATGAAGCTGAAGGCGCAGGTCTGCAAAAGCACCTCGACGGCGCCGCGCTCGCCGAACTCCGACTTCAGCTTTCCGAAGTCTTCGTCCGAGACGGCGGCCGGCGCGCGCGTGACGAGGCGCGCGAAGGTGACGGCCGAAAGCTCCCGCGGCGTCAGCGCCGCGTCGTCCTTCCTCATCGCCACCAGCTTCGAAGGCTCCACGCCCAGACGCCGCAGCCCGAGCACCTGATGGAGCGTGCAGTAGCGGCAGCCGTTGGCCGTCGAGACGGCGAAGCTCACCTGCAACTGTATGTCGCGGCCGACCGACGCACCCTCCCGCACCGCCTGCCCGAACGCGCGCCACGCCAGCGCGATGTCCGGCACGCGCAGCATCGCGCGCTGCGAGTTGGCGACGCCCAATCCCAGACCCGCCGAGGGCTTCTGCGGCTCCTTCGACGCCGCGACGATTGCCGCGGTCGCGCTCAGCTCGTCGTCCGAGATGAGCGCGACGCGCGCCGGCGGCGGCCGGTAAGCCGCCACCGACGCGGGCGTCCCCGGCTGCCCGTCGAGGGCCCACGTCTCGACCGGCAGCCCGAGCCCCTCGTTCATCCGCGCGAAGTAGTTGAAGAAGCAGACGGCCATCGTCAGCTCGACGAGCTGCGCGTCGTTGTAGAAGGAGCGGGCGCGGGCGAAGTCGTCGTCCGTCACGTCGTGGACGCCGCGCGTGAGGGCGTCGGCGTAGGAGAGCGCGACCTGCTCCGCCGCCGTCAGCGTTTCGAGCCTGCCTCCGCGCACGCGCGAGAGCAGCGCCCGCCCGCGCTCGCTCGCGCGCAGCCAGCGCGCGGCGTGCGCGCCCGTGTACGGGCTGTTGAGCTGCTGCGCCACGCGCAGCGCCACGCCCATCTTCGTCTCGGGCGGCAGCGTGCCGCCGTAGAGCGCGACGCGCACGAGGCGCGCGAACTGCGGCGCCGCCTGCGTCTGTCGGGCCAGCGCGCGGATGTAGTTGGGCGCCTCGGGGCCTTCGAGCGGGTCGGCGGGCACGGCGGCCTTCAGGCCCTCCGCGCCCGCCTCGGCCAGCGCGGCGCGCGGCGCGGCCGACACCTTCGCGCGCGCCGCCCTCTCCAACTCCGCCACGGCGACGAACGGCGCGGGCGGCGCGGCCTTAGACTTCGGGGCGTCCGCGGCCCGCGTCCGCGCGGACGCGGCGCAGAGCGTCGAGACGGCGAGGACGAGCGACAGCGTGTATTTCATCATCGTGGACACCTTCGCCGGCCCGCGGCGGTTCAGAACATGAAGCGCGCGCCCAGTTGCAGGTGGCGCGGGTCGAAAGCCTGCGTGGACTTGCCGAAGTTCGGGAGCGACAAATCGGAGTTCGGCAGGAAGAGGTTGACGTTGTTGAGCGCGTTGAAGGCGTCGAGCCGCAGTTGCAGGCTCCGCGTCTCGCCGAGACGGACGGCGCGCGACAGGGACGCGTCGAGCGTCGTGTAGCGCGGCCCGCGGAAGGTGTTGCGGCCGAGGTTGCCGTTGCGCCCCGGCTCCGGCCTCGGGAAAGCGCCCGCGGGGAAGAGGCCGTTCAGGAAGTCCGCGCGTGAAAAGCCGGTCGGGATGCTCCCTGCCGCGGGCGCGTCCGGCCGGTCGTAGAAGCCGCCGCCGACGGCGCCGCCGCCCGCGTCGAGGTTGTAGTCGCCGCCCGCGCGGAACGACGCGCCGTTCCAGACGGAGAAGGGTCGCCCCGACTGCGCCGTCAGCGTCGCCGAAAGCTGCCAGCCGTTAAAGAGCACGCGCGCCCACGCGCGGGCGCCGTCGCGCAGAAGTTTCGGCGACCAGACGGCCGAGGCGGAGAAGCGGTGCGGGATGTCGAAGAGCGAGCGGGCGCGCTCGCAGCGCAGGCAGTCGACGTCCTGCGCGCCCTTGCCGGGCTCGGCGTTGTCCTGAAACTGCCCCGTCGAGGTGTCGCTCGAAGTGTCGAGCCACTTGGCGAAGCGGTAGTTCGCCTGGACGAAGATGTCGTCGGCGAAGGAGCGCCGCAGCTCTGCCGTCATGCCGTGGTAGCTTGAGCTGACGCCGTTGGTGACGAAGAGCAGCGTGCCGAAATTCGGGTTGAGCCTGTCCTCGCGGCCGTCGAGCAGGTCGCCGTTGAAGCGGTTGACGTCGTCGATGCGTTCGAGGTTGACGCCGAGCGTGCCGGTGTAGCCCGCCTCCGCCACCCACCCGCGGCCGAGCTGCCGCTGCACGTTGAGGAAGAAGCTCTCGCCGTACTGCGTCTTAATCGTCGGGTTGATGACGAAGCCGGTGGGGCGGATGCGCGCCGTCTCGCCGGGCAGGGGGTTGACGCCGCCCCGCGCGTTCAGGCCGCGCGCGAACTCGGGGTTGAAGGGGACGGGGACGTCGTAGAGGATGCGCGTGCCGACGCCGGTCGAGGGCTGGCTGACGACCTGCACGGCGTCGGGCGGTAGTGCGCGCGCGCCCGTGATGGACTGGCCGTGGTGCGGCTGGAAGGCGAGGCTGAAGCCGGCGCGCACCGAAGTCTTGCCGTCACCGAAGGGGTCGTAGGCGACGCCGAGCCGCGGCGAGAGGTTCAGCCGCTGCGGGTCGTAGAGCCGGCCGACGCGGCCGACCGACGCGTTGGCGACGCGCTCCTGAAACGTGGCGCCCGCGCCGAGGATGATGGAGGAGAGGCGCCCCTCGCGCTCGCGCGCCGTGCCGAAGTAGTCGTGGCGGAGCCCGAGGCTGAGGTTGAGGCGGCCGCTGACCTTCCAGTCGTCCTGAAAGAACAGTCCCGTCTCGTAGAGCGTGAAGTAGCGCGGGAAGCCCGCGGGCCGGCCCGTCGCCGGGTCAACCGTGAGCGTCTGCCGGAACGGCCGGTCGTTGACCAAATCCGCGACGCCGTTGAAGGAGAATGTGCCGGCGCTCGCGGGGCCGATGGAGAGCCCCTTGAAGATGCGCCGAGCCTCGCCGCCGGTGCGGAGCGTGTGGCGGCCGCGGTCGAGCGTGAGCGTGTCGCGCAGCTCGTAGGTGCGCAGGCGCGTGCCCGAGCTGAAGACGTCGCCGAAGGGCGCGGTGATGCCCGTGATTGTAATCTGCGGCACGACCGCGTCTTCGTCGCCGCGGACGGTGTTAATCATCTGGAAGGAGAAGCGGAGGTCGTTGACGTTCCGGCCGAGGACGCGGATGTGCCCGAGGTTGAGGTTGTAGAAGTCGCCCGTGAAGGGGCCGCGCATCCCGCGCGCGGCCTGCCCGAGCGTCGCGGTCGAGGAGCTTGTGCCGCCCTCGTCGCGCTGGCGCTCGCCGATCCAGCGCGCGGTCAGCTTGTCGAGCCCGCCGCGGAAGGAGTGGTCAACCTTGAAGAGATACTGGTCGAAGCGGACGTAGTCGTGCAGGTTGACGGTGGCGCTCCCCGTCGCGGGCAGCGTCACGCCGTCGAGCGTGACGTTGCTCTGGTTGGCGTAGCGGCTCGCGCCCGCGCCCGGCAGGGGCGAAGGGGCGGGGAAGTCGCGGAAGAGGCGGGCCGCGACGCTGTTCGGGCGCGTGCGCGCGACGTGCTCGCGCAGCTCGGGCGTCTCGACCTGAAAGGAGAGGGCGCGCGCGAGGGCGTTGCGCGTCCCCTCGTAGGAGCCGAAGAAGAATGTCCTGTTTTTGACCAAGGGGCCGCCGAGGTTGGCGCCGAACTGGTTGAAGACCTGCGGCGAGCGCTCGGCGGCGAAGAAGTTGCGCGCGTTCAGGGCGGCGTCGCGGTGGTACTCCCAGAGGCGCCCGCGGAAGGCGTTCGTGCCCGACATCGTCCGCAGGTTGATGACGGCGCCGCTGCCGCGCCCGAACTCGGCCGAGAAGTTCGAGGTCTGCACCTGCACCTCCTCGACCGACTCGACCGAGGGGACGATGGCCGGCTCGCCCGTGTTGTTCGGGTTGGTGTTCATCGAGCCGTCGAGGACGTAGTTGTTCCCGCGGTAGCGGTTGCCGTTGACGGTGACGACGGGCGAGTTCGACAGCTTGGTGGAGTTGGCGGCGCCGGGGATGGCCGTGGCGCCCGCGCTCAGGCGGGGGAGCAAAAAGACGTCGCGCTGCGCGAGCGGCAGCTCCGTCACCTCGCGCCGCGTGAGCGTGTCGGTCACGCGCCCCTCGCGCGAGACGCCGACGGCGTCGGCACCCGAAGTGACCTCGACCGTCTCCCGCACCTCGCCGACCTCCAGCCTGACGCTCATCTCCACCGTGCGCCCGACGTTGAGAGCGAGCCCGCGCCGTTCGAAGGTCTTGAACCCCTGCGCGCGCGCGACGACGGTGTAGGCGCCGGGCGGGAGGCTGGCGAGGCGGAAGCCGCCGTCGCCGTCAGTGACGGCCGTGCGCGTCAGCCCCGTCGCGTCGTTGCGCGCCGTGACTTCGGCGGCGACGAGCGCGCGGTCGGCCTCGTCCGTGACGCGACCCTGGAGGGTGGCTTCCGTTATCTGCGCGGTGACTTCGGGCGAGAACAGCAGCAGCGCCAGCACGACGACGCGTAGGGGGGGCGACAGTTTCATACTCTCTCGGCTGTTGACAGCGTTGACCGTTGGAGCGAGGCGGTAGAGCTTCGGCGGAATGCGTCAGCAAGCTATCACGAAGCGCCGACCTTGCCACGCCTCAAAAGTTTGAAGGCCGCGTCAACCTTTAGTTGGACGCGGCCTTCGTGTCAGAAGCCCGACCGTGAGGGAGGGCGGCTGTCGGGGAACGCTCTAATCCGTCACCCTGAAGTCGAGGGAGAAACGCCCGATGCGGATGTTGCCGCGGCCCGCCGCGGGCGGGCTGATGAGGAGCGAGCGGACGAGGCTGCCCTTGCCGCGGTGCGCGTCCACCTCGCCGACCGGCTCGCCGCCCGACGCGCGGTAGAAGCTGATGCGGATGAAGTCTTCGCCCGCGCGCTTGTAGCCGAAGACGTACTGGCCCGGCGGCAGGCTCAGGTTGCCCAGGCGGAGCGGCGCCTGCGTGACGAAGTAGTGCGAGTAGAGCCCCTCGGCCGAGTAGCCGGCGGTTATCATGACGACGCCCGCGATGAAGCGGCCGCGCCCGTCGGTCACGCCCGAGGCGGTGCGGAACTCGGTCTCGATGTTCTCCTTCACGACCGGCGCGCGCGAGGGCAGCACTTTCCTCAACTCCTCCTCCGTGGCCGCGCGCCAGCGTCCCACGCGGGCGGCGGCCGACGGCCCCGCGCCCGCCGCGAGCAGAAGCGCCGACGCCGTCAACACGACCTTCAACATCCGTTTCTTCATCGGGCCTACGGTAACCGACCGGCGCGCTAAAGTTCAACGGCCGCGCGCCGCGCGGCGCGGCTTCGGTTATAAACCCGGCCGTCGGACGCGG
>DASVTS010000040.1:0-1506 GCA_036387455.1 Pyrinomonadaceae bacterium
CGTCCGCCGCACGTCGAAGTTCATGGCGCACAACGAGCAGGGCGCGACCGTCGGCGACAAGGTGCGCATCGTCGAGACCCGCCCCCTCTCCGCGCACAAGCGCTGGCGCGTCGTCGAGATTATTCAGAAGGCGGAAAAGTAAGAGCCGTAAACCGCAAACCGCGAACGGTGACAAGATGAAAGCCTCTCGTCACGGTTCACGGTTCACGGTTCACGCGCGAACGGAGTGAGCTATGGCAATCCAGATGCAGACGTCGCTCGACGTGGCGGACAACTCGGGCGCGCGGCGCGTGGAGATGATCCAGGCCATCGGCGGCTCGACGAAGGCGACGCGCGCTTCCCTAGGTGACAAGATTAAGGTCACGGTCAAGGAGGCCGCGCCCGACGGGGCGGTGAAGAAGGGGACGGTGCACAACGCCGTCGTCGTCCGCACGCGTAAGGAGGTGCGCCGCAAGGACGGCACCTACATCCGCTTCGACCAGAACGCGTGCGTGCTCATCAAGCCGGACGACACGCCCATCGGCACCCGCGTCTTCGGGCCGGTGGCGAGGGAGCTGCGCGACCGCAACTTCATGAAGATCGTTTCGCTCGCGCCGGAGGTGATTTAAGTCATGACGCAGACGGGAACCAAGCGGTCGAAGGTGAGGAAGGGCGATCAGGTCATCGTCATGGCCGGGCGCGACAAGGGCAAGCGCGGGCGCGTGCTGGAGGTGAAGCCCGCCGAGGGCAAGGTGAAGGTCGAGGGCGTCGGCGTCGTCAAGCGCCACCAGCGCCCCAACCCGGGCGCCAACAAGCCCGGCGGCATCATCGAGAAGGAAGCCTACGTGGACATCTCGAACGTCCAGCTCATCGACCCGGCCGACGGGAGCCCGACGCGCGTGCGCTACGAGGTGGCGGCCGACGGCTCGAAGACGCGCGTCGCCTCGGGCAGCGGCCAGGCGCTCGACAAGGAATAAGGTCAAGGTTCGGCCGCACCCCCGGAAACGCCCGCGCGCGGGCGAGACCCGGGACCGAGAGATGCGGGGAGGTTTTCAAAAGACAATGGCAGCCAGACTGAAAGAGCGTTACCAGAAGGAGATCGCCCCGGCGATTGCGAAGGAGTTCGGCATCGAGAACCCGATGGCGATCCCGCGCGTCGAGAAGATCGTCATCAACATGGGGCTCGGCGAGGCCATCGCCAACGCCAAGATCGTGGACACGGGCGCCGACGAGCTGCGCGCCGTCACGGGCCAGAAGCCCGTCACGACGCGCGCCAAGAAATCCATCGCCTCGTTCAAGCTGCGCCAGGGGATGCCCATCGGGACGATGGTCACGCTGCGCGGCGACCGGATGTACGAGTTCCTCGACCGCCTCGTCTCGGTCGCCCTGCCGCGCGTGCGCGACTTCCGCGGCGTCTCCCCGAAGGCGTTCGACGGGCGCGGCAACTACACGCTCGGCATCCGCGACCAGCTCATCTTCCCCGAGATCGATTTCAACAAGGTGGACAAGACGCGCGGGATGAACATC
>DASVTS010000041.1:0-37669 GCA_036387455.1 Pyrinomonadaceae bacterium
CGAGCGGCGCAGAATCTTCACGTACAGGTCGCGCTTGCCGCCGCCCGCCTCGGCGCGGCGCGAGAGGGCGAGCGTGACGGAGACGCCGACGACGAAGAGGAAGAACGGGAAGACCAAATCCGTCGGCGTCCACCCGTGCCACGACGCGTGCTCTAAGGGGCCGTAGATGGCGCCCCAGTCGCCCGGGTTGTTGACCAGAATCATCCCGGCGATGGTCATCCCGCGGAACACGTCGAGCGACCGCATGCGCCCCGCCGCCCCGCCCTCGATGCCGGTCAGCCCACTCATGCCCTCACCCCCTCTCACTCCCCGACGCACTCCTCGACGCGGCGGCGCAGGTCTTCGACGAGCGCGCGCGCCTGCCCCTCCGTCGCGCTCTCGGCGACGAGGCGGATGATGGGCTCGGTGTTCGAGCCGCGGACGAGGAACCAGCCGTCGGGCGTCGTCACCTTCACGCCGTCGCGCGTGTCCTGCGGCCAGCGCGCGTAAGCCTCGCGCACCGCCTTCAGGGCTCGGCCGATGCGGTCTGAGCGGCAGGCCAGCTTCTCCTTGACCATCGCCGTGCGCGGCAGGCCGGCGATGATTTCCGAGACGCGGCGGCCGTCGCCCGCGAGCAGGTGGAGGACGAGCGCCATCCCGACGAGGCTGTCGCGCGCGAAGTTGATGCGCGGGTAGATGACGCCGCCGTTCCCCTCGCCGCCGACGACCGCGCCGTGCCGCCGCATCTCCTCGGTCACGTTGGCCTCGCCTATCTTCGAGCGGTAGACGGGGCAGTCGAACTCGCGCGCCACGGCGTCGAGCGCGATTGTCGTCGCAAGGTTCGCCACCAACGGCCCGCGCTCTCGCGCGAGCACGTAGCGCGCCGCCAGCACGAGCGTGTACTCCTCGCCGATTGGACGCCCCTGCTCGTCCACGACGGCGAGGCGGTCGGCGTCCATGTCCTGCGCGAAGCCCACGTCGGCGCCCGACTCGCGCACGGCGCGGCACAGGTCGCCCAAATTTTCCGGCACCGGCTCCGCCCCGCGCGGGAACAGGCCGTCCGGCGTCGTGTTGACGGGGAAGACCTCGGCGCCGAGCGCCGCCAGCAGGCGCGGCGCGACGACCGAGCCCGCGCCGTTGCAGGAGTCCACGGCGACGCGCAGCTTGCGCGCGCCTCCGGGCAGCGGCCCGAGCGCGTCCAGTATCGCCTTGACGTGGAGGTCAATCGCGCCGGCCTCGCGCGTCACCTCGCGCATCTCCGCGCCCGCCACCAGCGCGTACTCGCCCTGGTGGTAGATGTCGAGGAGCTGGCGCGCCTGCGCCGCCGCGAGGAAGAGGCCCGCCGAGTTGATGAACTTGAGCGCGTTCCACTCGGCCGGGTTGTGGCTCGCCGTGATGCAGATGCCGCCGCGCGCCCGGCGCTCGCGCACCAACAACTGCACGGTCGGGACGGGGCACACGTCGAGGTCTATGACGCGGCAGCCCGACGAGAGCAGCCCCGCCATCACCGCCTGCCGCACCATCTCGCCCGACGTCCGCGTGTCGCGCCCGACGACAATCGTCCCCGGCCCGACGTACGTCCCGAACGCCTGCGCGAAGCGCACCAAAAGCGTCGGCGTCAAGGACTCGCCCACCACGCCGCGCACGCCCGAGATGCTTATCTTGAGTGTCGGTATGGCCCTCATAAGAAAAGTGCTGAGGACTGAGTGCTGAGGACTGAGTGGGGCGCCGTTTTCGTCATCGAGGTTTTAACTCAGTCCTCAGTCCTTAGTCCTCAGTCCTTAGAAATTACAAGGCGACTCCAGCGCCGGCCGGGGCGCGGGGACGGTGTCGCGGAACCTGACCGCGCGGCGGCGGAGGTCTGCGACGCGCGACTCGACCTCCGGGGGCGCGAGGACGCTGCCGGCCTCGAAGAAGACCCAGTCCACGTCCTCCTGGTAGCTGCGCGGCTCGGTCGTCTTCGCCGCGCCGTCGCGGATGAACCAGAGGTTGAAGTTGATGGACATGAGCGACTCGGGGTAGAAGCGCTCGCCGTGGTCGGCCAGTTGTTTGCCGTCCACGAAGTACCTGACCTTGCCCCCCGCGACCTGCGTGACGAGCGTGTGCCAGCCCGCCCGGGTCCCGGCCCACGTGTCGAAGACGTTGTCCTTCTTCCAGTTCGGCTCCGGGTAGAAGGTCTCCCACGTCGTCGCGTAGAGCGTCGGCCCCGCGATGCCCCAGCCGCCGTTGGGCAGGTACTCGAAGTCGAGCTCGCTGTAGTCCATGTCCCACGGCGCCTTCAGGGGGCTGATGGTGTAGAAGCTCTCGACGAGCTGGTCGCCGCCCGGCCCCTCGGCGGGCGCGTCGGTGAAGCGCACGCGCGCCGCGTAGGTGCCTTCGAGGTACTTGCGCTGGTGACAGACCTGCGTCTGCCGCGTGCCCGCGCCCGTGCCGTCCGTCCGCGAGGTCATGCGCAGGGCGCGGTTCCGGCGCCCCGCCCCGCCCTCCTCGCCGACGAAGGTGACGCCCTCCGGCCACCACGTCGCGCCGGGGATGCCCGGCCAGCCCGGCGCGGTGCGCACTATCCAGCCGTTGCGCGCCAGCTCGCGCCGGTGCGTGTAGCTGAAGTCGTCGAACAGCACGCGCGGCGCCGGGCGCGTCTGCGCGAGCGCCGGAGCGCCGGGGTGAAAGACGGCGCACAGCGCGAGGGCGAACAGCGTCGCGTAGTTTTTCACGGCTTCACACTCCCCGGCTGTCTTAACGCGAAGAAATCAGCACCCACTCGCGCCCGGCGTAGAGCCGGACGCCGTTGCGGGCCTCGGTCATCATCAGCGGGCGCGGCCTCTGGATGTCCGCGTCGCGCCGCGTGCGGACGGAGAGGATGCGTCGGCCGCCCACGTCCATCACGTTCAGCCAGCCGCCGTTGAAGCCGAAGCCGTAGGCGCCGGTCGGGAGCCGCGCGCCGCCGACGGTGACGGGCGAGTCGGTGATGATGAAGCCGACGTACTTGGCCTGCACCTCGCTCGAATAGCCCGAGGTGTCCACGAGCCCCGCCATCGTGAAGCGGGCGGGGCCGAGCTGGACGGCCGCCGCGTTGCGCATCTGCGTCGGCGCGCTCTGCCCCTCGAAGTAGAAGCTCGAAGGGACGACGCGCGTCAGCTCGTCGCCCTCCAGAATCTTCGGCCACGCCTGCGCCGACGCGGCGGCCGGCGGCGCCAGCAGGAGCAGCGCCCCGGCGAGCGCGCCGAGCAACGCGCGGCGTTTGAGTTTGAGAGTCATCGTCTTTTCGCTCCTCGTTACAAGATGAGAACTTCGGGGTGAGGGCGGCGGCCGCCGCCCCGGACTTCACCTCCCCAGGCGGTCGCGCGCCCAGTCGAGCAACTCCTGCGCGCGCGGCGCCGTGTCGGCCTCGGCGATGACGCGGACGAGCGACTCCGTGTTCGACACGCGCACGTGCGCCCAGCCGTCCGGCCACGTCACCTTGACGCCGTCGGTCTGGTCGTACTCCGCGCCCTCGCGCTCCAGCTCCTCGTAGAGTCGTTGCAGGAGCGAGTGGATGCGGTTGGGCTCGACCGCCAGGTCGTGCTTGAGCATCGAGAGGCGCGGGAGCGCGGCGGCGAGTTCGGAGACGCGCTCGCCCGTCGTCGCCATGTGTTCGAGGACGAGCCCGGTGGCCGCCGCGCTGTCGTGCGTGAGCTGGACGCGCGGGACGACGACGCCGCCCGAGCCCTCGCCGCCGATGACGGCGCCGGTCTCGGCCATCGCCTCGGAGATGAACGCCTGCCCGACGGGCGTGCGCACCAGCGTCGCGCCGTGGCGCGCGGCCACGCGCTCGACCGCCGCGCTCGTCGAGACGTTCGTCACCACCGTCCCCGTCTTCCGCCTCAACTGAATCTCCGCCGCGAGCGGGAGCGTCGCCTCCTCCGACAGAATCTCCCCTTCTTCGGTGACTATCCCGAGGCGCTCGCCGTCGGCGTCGTGCGCCAGCCCGAGGTCGGCCCGGCCCGCGAGGACGAGCGCGCGCAGCTGCGCCATCGACTGCCGCCGCGGCTCGGGCGCGTGGGGGAACGGAGCGGTCGGGTCGTCGTTGACGGCCAGCACCTCGCACCCCAGAAGTCCGAGCCAGCGCGGCGAGAGCAGGGAGCAAGAGCTGTTGCAGCAGTCCACCGCCACCTTCAGGCGGCGTGCGCGCACCGCCTCGACGTCGAAGGCGGCGGCGAGCGCTTCGAGGTGCGGCGCGACGGCGTCCCGCTCCTCGACCTTGCTCTTGATTCCGCGCCAGTCGGCCTTGGCGAACTCGGCCTGGTGGAAGATGTCGAGCAGCTCGTCGGCCTGCGTCGCGTTGAGGTAGAGGCCGTCGCTGCGGACGAACTTGAGCGCGTTCCACGGCTCGGGGTTGTGCCCGGCCGTGATGGAGACGCCGCCCACGGCGCCGAGGCGGCGGACGGAGAGTTGCAGGCTCGGCGTGGGGCAGACGCCCAAATCCACCACCTCGCAGCCGGCGGCCAAGAGCCCCGAGAGCACGGCCGCGCGCACCATCGGCCCCGACGCGCGCGTGTCGCGGCAGACGAGCACGCGCCCGGCGTCGAGGTAGGTGGCGAAGGCTTGCGCGAAGCCGACGGCGAGCTCCGGCGTGAAGGTCTCGCCGACGATTCCGCGGACTCCGCTGATGCCTATCTTGAGAGATTTCATGGCGCGGGCACGCAGGATAGCAGAGTTTAAAGACGCGGGTCATCGAAAAAGTTTTGTCGCCCCGCCGAACAATTTCGGTTGACGGCGGCCGGGCGTCTGTTTTAATCGTTGTCCACCGAAGTTCACGAGAGAGCATTTCCCGTCATTCAAAAAACAGCCGTCCGGGTCTGGCGCGCGCGTTCGCCCGCCGCCCCCCCGGCCCGCGCCGAGGAACACATGAAAGCTTACAGGCTCGTCCCCGCCCTCCTGCTCCTGTCCTTCGTCCTACAGTCCGCCGCCGCGCAGGCGCCGGCGCCGGCCGTCACGCGTCACAACCTGATGCCCGTGCCCGCCTCCGTCCGCTTCGGCGCCGGGAGGCTGGCCGTGGACAAGTCGTTCACGGTCGCCGCCGCCGGCGCGGTGGACGAACGCCTGCGCGCGGGGATTGACCGCGCCGTCCGGAGGCTCGAAGGGCGCACGGTGCTGGAGTTCGCGCGCGGGCTCGCGGCGGACCCGGCGCGCGCGACGCTCGTGGTCGAGGCGCGCGGGCCGGGCAAGGCCGTGCCCGCCGTGGACGAGGACGAGTCCTACACGCTGGAAGTCACGGAGCGGCAGGCCAGCCTGCGCGCGGCGACGGTGGTCGGCGCGCTGCGCGGCCTGGAGACCTTCCTCCAGCTGCTCGAAGGCGACCGCGGGGGCTTCTACCTCCCGGCGGTCTCGATTGACGACCGGCCGCGCTTCCGCTGGCGCGGCCTGATGATGGACATCGCGCGCCACTTCCTGCCGATGGAGGTCGTCAAGCGCAACCTCGACGCGATGGCCGCCGTCAAGCTCAACGTCTTCCACTGGCACCTCAGCGAAGACCAGGGCTTCCGCATCGAGAGCAAGAAGTTTCCCAAACTGCACCGGCTGGGCTCGGACGGCAACTTCTACACGCAGGAGCAGGCGCGCGAGGTCATCGAGTACGCGCGCCAGCGGGGCATCCGCGTCGTGCCGGAGTTCGACCTCCCGGGCCACGCGACCGCCTGGCTCGTCGGCCACCCGGAGCTGGGGAGCGCGCCCGGGCCTTACGCCATCGAGCGCAGGCCCGGCATCTTCGAGCCCACGCTCGACCCGACGCGCGAGGAGGTCTACAAATTCCTCGAAGCCTTCTTCGGCGAGATGGCCGCGCTCTTCCCCGACGCCTACATGCACATCGGCGGCGACGAGAACACCGGCAAGCAGTGGGACGCCAACCCGCGGATTCAGGAGTTCATGAAGAAGCAGGGGCTCAAGGACAACCACGCCCTCCAGACCTACTTCAACCAACGGCTGCTGAAAATCCTCCAGAAGAACGGCAAGCGCATGATGGGCTGGGACGAGATTTTCCAGCCCGAGCTGCCGAAGGACGTCGTCATCCACTCGTGGCGCGGCCAGCAGGCGCTCGCGGAGGCGGCGCGGCGCGGCTACGACGGCGTGCTCTCGAACGGCTACTACATCGACCTCATCTTCCCCGCCTCCGAGCACTACCTCAACGACCCCGTGCCCGAGGGGAGCACCCTGAGCGCGGCCGAGGCGGCGCACGTCCTCGGCGGCGAGGCGACGATGTGGGCCGAGTGGGTGACGCCCGAGACCGTGGACTCGCGCATCTGGCCGCGCACGGCCGCCATCGCCGAGCGCCTCTGGTCGCCGCGCGAGGTGCGGGACGTCGAGGACATGTACCGCCGCCTCGCCGTCACCGGCGTCCGGCTCGAAGAACTGGGCCTGACGCACGAGCGCAACCAGGGCTTCATGCTGCGGCGGCTCGCGGGCGGCGCGGACACCTCGGCGCTCCAGACGCTCGTCTCCGTCGTCGAGCCGGTGAAGGAGTACCGGCGCTATCAGGAGCGGCCGCAGACGATGCTCTCGCCGCTCACGGGCCTGGTGGACGTGGCGCGCCCCGACTCCTCCGCCGCGCGCGACTTCTCGCGCCGGGTGGACCTCCTGCTCTCGGACGCGCCGCGCTTCGCGCTGCACTTCAGCACGCTGCGCGCCACGTTCTCCGCGTGGCGCGACGCCGAAGCCCCGCTCGAAGTACTGATAGACCGCTCGCCCGCGCTCGCCGAGGCGCGCCCGCTCGCCCGCGACCTCGCGTCGGCCGGCGAGATAGGGCTCGAAGCCCTGAGCTACATCGGCGCGGGCGTCGCGCCCACGGCCGAGTGGCGCGACGCCCGCCTCGCCGTGCTGGCCGCGGCGGCGAAGCCGAAGGCCGCGCTCGAATTCCCCTTCCTGCCGGCGCTGCGCGAGCTGGTCGTCGCGGCCTACGAGCGGCCGCAGCTCGCAGGCGCGGCGCCCGCCGACTGGCGCCGACGCGTCCGCGAACTGGCCAACCCGCCGAAGAAGTAGCCCGGCCGAGGTGAACAAAATGAAAAACTCTTTCCGCGCCTTTGTCGCCCTCGTCACCCTCCTCGCCGCCCCCGCCCCGCGCGCGCAGACGCATCAGCAGCAGCAGCAGGGCGTCGAGCAGAGGGTCGAGGCCATCCTCAAGCAGATGACGCTGGAGGAGAAGATTGACCTGCTCGGCGGCACCGACGGCTTCTTCGTCCGCGACGTCAAGCGCCTCGGCGTCCCGCGCATGAAGATGGCCGACGGGCCTCTGGGCGTGCGCAACTTCGGCCCCGCCACGGCGATGGCCGGCGGCGTCGGGCTCGCCGCCACGTGGAACCCGCAGCTCGCCGAGCGCGTCGGCACCGAGATAGGGCGCGACGCGCGCGCCAAGGGCGTCCACTTCCTCCTCGGCCCCGGCGTCAACCTCTACCGCTCGCCGGCGAACGGGCGCAACTTCGAGTACTTCGGCGAAGACCCCTTCCTCGCCGCCCGCATGGCGGTCGGCTACATCCGGGGCGTCCAGTCGCAGGGGGTCTCGGCCACCGTCAAGCACTTCGCCGCGAACAACTCCGAGTACGACCGCCACAACACCGACTCCGTAGTCGACGAGCGGGCCCTGCGCGAACTCTACTTCCCCGCCTTCGAGGCGGCCGTCAAGGAGGCGCGCGTCGGCGCGGTGATGAGCAGCTACAACCTCGTCAACGGCGAGCACGCCTCGCAGAGCCGGCACCTGCTGACCGAGGTCGCGCGCGACGAGTGGGGCTTCGACGGCGTGATGATGTCCGACTGGTTCGCCACCTACGACGGCGTGGCCGCCGTCAACGCCGGGCAGGACCTGGAGATGCCCTTCGCCGCCCACATGAACCGGAAGGTGCTGCTGCCCGCCATCAAGGAGGGCAAGGTCTCGGCCGCCACGATAGACGAGCACGTGCGCCGGATACTTCGCACCGCCGCCCGCTTCGGCTGGCTCGACCGCGAGCAGACCGAGGCGACCATCCCGCGCTTCAACCAGACGGGGCGGCAGGCCGCGCTCCAGGCGGCGCGCGAGGGCGCCGTGCTGCTCAGGAACGAGCGCGGCGTGCTGCCGCTCGACCGGAAGAAGCTGCGGACGGTGCTCGTCGTCGGGCCGAACGCCTACCCGGCCGTGCCCGTCGGCGGCGGCAGCGCGCGCGTCGAGCCCTTCGCGGCCGTCAGCTTCATGGAGGGCCTGAGCAACGCGCTCGCGCCGTCCTCCGTCAACGTCTACTACCACCCCGGCGTCCCCTCGCTCCGCGAGCTGGCGCAGGCGACGAAGTACACGACCGCCGCGGCGAACGGCAAGCCGGGGCTCAAGGCCGAATACTTCAAGACCGACGACCTGAAGGGCGCGGCGGCCGTGACGCGCGAAGAGCCGCACGTCTCCTACGGCCCGGGCGAGCGCGCGTTCGGCGCGCCCGCCGGTTTCCCCGACGGCACGCTCTCGGGGCGCTGGACGGGCTACTACACGCCGCAGGCGGCCGGCGAGCACGACGTCTTCGTCCAGGCGACGGGCGAGGACGGCGGCTTCTTCCGCCTCTACGTAGACGACAAACTCGTCTTCGACAACTGGAAGACCTCGCGCGAGCTGGCGGCCGTCTCCGCGCTGACGCTCACGGCGGCGCCGCACAAGGTCGTGCTGGAGCAGAAGGGCCGCTCGGCGTGGCTCGGGGCGAAGCTGCGACTGGGGCTGGTGCGGCGCGGGGCGTACGTCCCCGAGGAGGTGCAGCGGATGGCGGCGAAGGCCGACGCGGTCGTCGTCGCCGCGGGCTTCGACCACGAGACCGAGAGCGAGGGCGCCGACCGCACCTTCGCGCTCCCGCCCGGTCAGGACGAATTGATAGTGGCGATGGCCGAGGCCAACGCCAACACAATCGTCGCCCTCACCTCGGGCGGCGGCGTGGACATGGGCGCGTGGGTCGAGCGCGTGCCGGCCGTCGTCCAGACGTGGTACGCGGGCCAGGAGGGCGGGACGGCGCTGGCCGAAATCCTGCTCGGCGACGTCAACCCCTCGGGGCGCCTGCCCGTCACCTTCGAGCGGAGGCGCGAGGACAACCCGACCCACGCGAGTTACTACCCGGCGGCGGCGGGCACCAACCGCGTCGAGTACAAGGAGGGCGTCTTCGTCGGCTACCGCGGCTACGAGAAGAACAACGTCAGGCCGCTCTTCCCCTTCGGCCACGGGCTTTCGTACACGACCTTCCGCTACTCCGACCTGACGGTGATGCCGATGACGGGGGCGCCCGAGGGCGGCGCGCTCTACGAGGTCTCGTTCGAGGTGAAGAACACGGGCGAGCGCGAGGGCGCCGACGTGGCGCAGGTCTACGTCTCCGACACGCACGCGCGCCTGCCCCGCCCGCCGAAGGAGCTGAAGGGCTTCGCCAAGGTCACGCTCAAGCCCGGCGAGTCGCGCCGCGTCGCCGTCCGCCTCGACCGCCGCTCGCTCTCCTACTACGACGCCGCCGCCAGGCAGTGGCGCGCCGACCCCGGCGAGTTCGACGTCCTCGTCGGCCGCTCCTCCGAACAGATAGAGCTGCGCGGGAAGCTGACGCACAAGTGAAAGGATGACGGATGAAGGCGGAAGGATGAAGGGGATGCCGTTCGGCATCCCCTTCATCCTTCCGCCTTCATCCTTTCATCTGGGCGCGGGCTGGCCGGGGCGGGCGATGCGGAGCCAGTGGTCTGTGAACTTGAAGTGCATCGAGGGCAGGTCGACTTTGGGCATGTGGCAGGTGACGCAGCGCTTCGTCTCGACGGGGCAGGCGGCGGCGCGCGCGTGCGTCTTCGGCTCCTTGGGCGCCGAGAGGTGGCAGGAGAGGCAGTTGGCGTCGTACTTCGCGGGGTCGCGTTCGAGCGGGCCGTGCGGGTCGTGGCAGGCGACGCAGCTCATGCGGCGGTCTTCGGTGAGGTGGCCGCGGCTGTTGAAGATGCGGTAGGGCTGGAAGCGCACGTTGGCCGCGCCGCCCTGTGCGTCGAGCCCCATCACCGTCTCGAAACTCTGGTGGCACGCGCCGCAGAACTCCTGCGACAGCTCCAGCCCGTCGAGCCCGGCGGGGTTGTAGATGTGCAGGCTCTTCGTCTCCTTCGCGCGCACGGCCGCCAGGTGCCGCTCGCCCGGCCCGTGGCACGCCTCGCAGCTCACGCCCGCCGCGACGCGCTCCGGCCGGAGCCCCGCCTCGCCCGCGGCGGCCGTCGTGTGGCAGGCGAAGCAGCCGCGCGCCGCCTCGGCCGTCATCGGGCGGCCGAGCGCGTCTTCGAGCGAAGCGGGCTCGGCGCGCGGGTGCTCGATGGTGACGTCGAGGCCGTCGAGCGACCGGAAGTAGCTGACGCGGCTCTCGAAGTACAGGCCGCGGTGGCGGAAGATGTAGGTCTGCCCGGCCGCGCCCTGCCCGAAGCAGAAGAGGACGGGCTCGGAGAGTTGCGAGACGCCGTCGGAGACCGTGTAGACGCTCCCCGCCCCCTCGCGCGTGATTTGATACGTGTAGCGACCCTGGCGGAAGCTCATGCGCGGGCGCGTCTTGAGGATGTCGCAGTCCGGGGCGGCCTGCGCCGCGCGCCCCATCGGGGTCGAGGCTTGCGCCGCCTGCTGCGTGTGGCACCCGGCGCAGGTCTCGGAGCCGACGTAGCGCACGCCCGAGTTGTCGCGCCCGCCCGGCCGCCAGCGCGCCAGCGGCGACCCGGCGCGCGCCTGCCCCCACGCCTCCCTCAGGACCGGCCCCGCGAGGTACGCGGCGGCGCAGGCGAGGAGCGTGGCGAGCACCAGCGCTTTCTTGATTCCGTCTCGCATCGGTCGGGATTTAAACACGCAGACGCGGAGACACGGCTGAAAGACTTCCGGCCGTGTCTCCGCGTCTCCGCGGTCTTCAGTTCTGCCTGAGCGCGGGCATTGGGACGGGGATGTTGTAGGTCTTGCCGCCGACGCCGACGCCGCCCTCGCAGCTGTTGGGCGGCGTCGTGCAGATGCGGCGCGTCGAGGGGCACTCGGCCGCCCAGAACATGTAGCCGAGCATCCCGTTCGTGCTCCCGACGCGCGTCTGCACGTTCTGGACGTAGGCGCCGGTCGAGCTGATGAGCGAGGAGGCGAAGTTCACGCACTCGGCGCACGGGCTCTGCCCCGTCACGATGTAGAGCGCGCCGGTGAACTTGGCCGCCGCCAGCGGCGGGATGGGCGGGTCGTACTGCGCCTTGCCGTCGATGTGCTCCTGCCAGTTCGACTGCGCGTCGGCCGCGTTGTTGAACTGCTTGCTCGTCACCATCGCGTTGGCGTAGTCGAGCACGGGCGTCGTCGTGCCCAGCCAGTCGGCCGTCGCCTTACGCGTCAGGGCGATGAGCCAGCGGTCGCCGGCCGCGAGGTCAATCGTCAGGCGGGCGGCGTGGTTCGCCCCCGTCGCGTCGTAGGGGTGGACGGAGCGGTAGGCGTTGATGAACGACTGGAGCCCGGTCAGGTTCGGGCTCGTGTTCTCCTCGTAATCAATCTCGACGCCGACGCCTAAGGATTGCGCCACCTGCGCGGCGTTGAGGCCGAGCTGCGTGGCGTTCGCGGCGAGCGCCTGGTTCCAGGCGTCCACGTAGGTGATGCCGCCGATGGAGAGCATGACGCGCACGCCGCGGCTCTTGAAGTAGTTGACGACCTCGGGCGTCATCCCGCGCGGGACGCCGTTCAGGGTCTGCGCGTCGGTCGTGCGGTTCAAGAGCTTGAGGGGCTGGACGAAGCTGAGGACGACGAGGTTGACCGACGGCACCCCGTCGCCGCGGTTGACGAGCCAGCGGTTCTTGGCGTCGAAGTCCGCCATGTCCCGCACGCCCGCCCACGTGCAGGCGTCGTTGCCGCAGAGCCAGGCGCCGTAGACCGAGACGGGGGTGGCCGAGGCGCCCGCGGGCAGCGCGGCCGAGAGCGTGACGAGCAGCAGAAGCTTCCTGAGCATTGCGCGTCTCCTTCTCCAATGGGTCGGACGAATGCCGTTGAGGTGTGGGGCGGAGGGCGGCGCCCGCGCCTAGCGGTAGACGCGGACGTAGTCCACGTACATCTTCTGCGGGAAGACGGTGGTCGTGTCCGGGTCGCCGGGCCAGTAGCCGCCGACGGCGAGGTTGAGGAGCACGAAGTGCGGGTGGTCGAAGACCCAGGCCGAGCCGGCGGGCAGGTCGGCCGGCGTCCGCGTCTGGTAGAGCTGGCCGTCCACGTACCAGCGTATCTGGTTCGGCTCCCACTCGACGGCGAAGACGTGGAAGGCGTCGCTGAACGCGCCCGAGGTCAGCCCGTACTGCGAGCCGATGCCGCTCGCGCCCGAGTAGCCGGGGCCGTGAATCGTGCCGTGGACGAGCGAGGGCTCGCGGCCGATGTTCTCCATGATGTCTATCTCGCCGCACGCGGGCCAGCCCGCGGTCTGGATGTTGTTGCCGAGCATCCAGAAGGCGGGCCAGATGCCCTGCCCGTAGGGGAGCCGGATGCGCGCCTCGAAGCGCCCGTACGCCTGCTCGAACTTGCCCTGCGTCTTCAGCCGCGCGGAGGTGTACTGACACACCCCGTACCAGCAGCGGTACTTATTCCCGAGCGACTCCCTGATGGCGGTGATGACGAGGTTGCCGGCCCCGTCCATCGAGGCGTTCTTCGTCGAGTTGGTGTCGTACTCGCGCTGGTGGTTGCCCCAGCCGTTAGAGCCGTTGCCGACCTCCGCGACCCACTTCGTCCCGTCCAGGGCCGACCCCGCCGGCCCGTTGAACTCGTCGCTCCACGCCAGCGTCCACGTCGTCTGCGCCGCGGCCGTCACGCCGGACAGGGCGAGCAGCAGCGCCGCGACGCCCGCGCGCGCGGCCGTGGTCAAACGCTCTCTCCCGTATGGCATCTGTTTCCCCTCCTGTCGAGTTAAGCCGAATCACTCCGATGAGGCCCGGGGCAGGCGGCCGAATCCCTCACTGCGCGCCGGCGAGCGCCGCGAAGCGCCTGCGCGTCGCGGGCGACCAGCCGGGGATGATCTCGGTGACGACGCCGCGCTCGTCCACGAGGAAAGACATCGGCACCGACAGCTCGTCGGTCGCGTAGAGCTTCTCTATCGCCGGCACGCCGCCGACGTAGACGGGGTAGCCGACGCGGTTCTCCCTCAGGAAGCCGCGCACGTCGGCGCGCGGCTCGGAGTCCACGTTGAGGCCGACGAGGTCTATCCCCTTTGCGGCGAGCCGCGCGCGCATCGCCTCAAGCTCGGGCATCTCCGCGCGGCACGGCGTGCACCACGTCGCCCAGACGTTGACGAGCAGGCGGCGCCCCGGCCTGAGCAGCCCGCGCAGAGACGACCGTCTCCCTTCGAGCGTCCTCAGCGCGAGGTCGGGCGCCGGGCCGCCCGCCGCGAACTTCAACCCGCGCGCGAACGTCTCGGCGCGCGTCAGCGGGTCGGGCAGCCGCGCGCTCGCACGCGCCAGCAGCTCGGCACGACCCGCGCCCTCGCGCAGCAAGACGTTCGAGCCCGCGCTGAACGCGCCCTCGAACTTTTCGACCCTGCCGCCCGGCCACGTGACCTCGACCGACTGCGCGGCCGCGTCCTTGCCGAGCCCGAACAGCAGGCGCGGGTCGTGCTCGGAGATGAAGCCCGAGCCGCCCGACTTGATTTTGGTGAGCGTCCCGGCCGCCGTCTTCACGCGGACGACCGCGCCGAAGGCGTCGCGGCCCGACGACTTGCCGCCTTCGAGCGAGACGCGCAGCCAGTTGTTCTCCTGCCCGACGTTGTTGCGGAACAGGTGGTGCGACTGCCCCTGGATGACCGTCATGAAGACGTCGAGGTCGCCGTCGTTGTCGAAGTCGGCGAAGACGCCCGCGCGCCCGTCGGTGATGGAATCTATCCCCGAGACGCCCGAGATGTCCACGAACTTCTTCGCGCCCGTGTTGAGGTAGAGCGGGTCGCGCTCGTAGCCGGAGAAGGAGAAGCCCTCGCCGAACATCAACTGGTTCTGGTCGGCGCGCAGCGCGCCCTTGCCCTGCTTTTCGTCATTCGACTGCGTCACGACCTGACGCCAGAACTGGCTTCAAGTGTCCTTCATGGACTTGCCCGAGATGAACCCGTTCGGCGTGTAGATGTCCTCCCAGCCGTCGTTGTCGAAGTCGATGAAGCCGCCGCCCCACGCCCAGCCGCCGCCGAAGCCGCCGACCTCCGCGGTCACGTCGCGGAACCGGCCGCCGCCCGTGTTCTCGAACAGGTTGTTGCCCGCGGCCAGCTTCTTGAGCACGTTCTCCTTCGGCCCCTGGTTCGGGAACAGGCGCGCGAGGATGCGGTTGCCCGCCGTCGAGCTCATGTTCGAGGCGTGGACGTCGAGCAGGCCGTCGTTGTTGTAGTCGCCGAAGCTGACGCCCATGCCGTTGCCGGGGTCGAGCACGCCGCGCTCCTTCGCCTCGTCCACGAAGCGGTCGCCGCGGTTGACGAACATCGCCTTCTCGCCGAAGTCGTTGGCGACGTAGAGGTCCTGCCGGCCGTCGCCGTCCACGTCCGCGAACTGCGCGGCGTAGGACCAGCGCGAGTCGTCCACGCCCCACTTCCTCGCCTCCTCGCGGAACTCGCCGCGCCCCTGGTTGACGAGGAGCAGGTTGGGCGTCCCGTTCGTCGCGCGGAACCACGAGTCGGGCGTCACCTGCCCGTAGCGGTTGTAGGAGGTGACGTAGACGTCCAGGAGGCCGTCGCCGTTGACGTCGCCCGCGACGGCCGAGAAGCCGACGGCCTGCACGCCGCCGACGCCCGACTCGGAGGAAGCGTCCGCGAACTGGAGCTTGCCGTCCTGCCTCAGACGGTTCTCGAAGAGGATTTGCCCGCCGACGTTCGAGATGAAGAGGTCGGAGTCGCCGTCGTTGTCGTAGTCGAAGGCGAGCGGGGCGACGCCCGTGGCGAGCACGCGGACGCCCGCCTCGTCCGAGGCGTCGCGGAAGCGCCCGCGCCGGTCGTTGAGGTAGAGGTAGTTGCGCGCGGGCGCGGTGACGAAGAGGTCCTGCCAGCCGTCGCCGTCGAAGTCGGCCGCGGCGGCGCCGTGCCACATGAAGCCGACGCCGCCGGGCGTGCCGAACGCGGGCAGTTCGGCGCCCAGGCCCGCCGGGACGGCGACCTCGGAGAAGAGGTCAACGCCCGCGACCATCGAGTCGAAAGAGGCGAGCGTGAAGGAGTCGAACTGCCAGCGCTTCGACGCGTCGTAGCGCACCTCGACCATCGCCGTGCCGCGCGCCCACTCGCGCCGCCCCTCGGTGTCGCGCCCGATGACGTAGAAGGCGACGCGCGCCCTGCCCGAAGCGCCGACCTCGGCCGTCGGCACCTTCGCGCCGTGCACCGAGTCGGCGCGCTCGTCGAAGTTGGCCTCCTTGACCTTGAAGCGCGCGTCCTCGACCTCGGAGAAGTGCGAGAGGAAGTCGGCCCAGCCGCGGAGGAAGTCGGCGCGCGCCATCTGCGGCGCGGGCGTCGCCGCGGCGGTCGCGCCGGCGGACGCGTTGACGACGGCCGCGCTGACGCTCGTCGTCGTCGCGGCGTCGGCCTCCCAGCCGTGCGTGACAATCCACTTCACCGACGGCTTCGTCGCCGTCGGGCGCGAGGGGAAGGCCGCGGCGCGCACGCGCGCGGGGAAGAACTCGGCGGTGCGCGCGAGGTCGCCGTCGCGCGTGGCGACGGAGAGTTCGAGGAGGTCGTTGGCGAGAGACTCGGAGAGGTCTTCGATGACTTCGAGGCGGGGGCGGTCGACCTTCGCGGCCGGGCCGGGCGTCGGCCGCGGCTGCTGCGCGGCGGCCCTGCGCGCCGCGCCCGCGTTCGAGACCAGGAGCGCGAACGCCGCGCACAGGCGCAGCGTCGCTGACGAGGGGAAAAGTCTACGCATGTTTGTTCCTTGCCGGGTGTGACCCGCCGGGGGTCTTTGAAGGCCGTAACAGTATTAATCCGTCCGGGGAGTGGCCGGGCGCCCGCGCGGTGCGGCGGCGGCCCGGCGACGCATTATAACGCGCGGCCGAAAAAAACAAACCCGGCGCGCCGGGGCCACGGGACTTGCGCAAAATCGCGGGAAGGGGTAGTAATTGGGTAAACTAACAAGCAGGGAAAAAAGCCGTGGAGTTTTACGCCGCCCTCGTTCTCGCGCTGACGCTGGCCGCCATAGCCGGCCTGCTCTACTTCTACGCGATGTTCCTGGAGGCGCGCACGCGCCAGCAGAAGGCACACATCGCCCGCCTCGAACGCGCCAACGCCGAACTGCAAGCCGAGCTGCGCCGGACGCGCGCCGAACTCGACCGCGAGCTGGAGCACAGCCGCGCCCTCTGGCCCGACCTCCTCGACGAGACAGGCGACCTCTCGCGGAACTGAAGGCAGTAGCCAGTGGCGCTCCGCGCCGCGGCCACCGACGCTAACCCTACTTCCGTCTACTTCACTCAACTTTCCCTTGCAGCCTGACCTCGCGCGGGGCGCCGGGCGCGGCCGTCAGCTCCAGGGGCACCGTCCAGACGAGCGTCTTGATGCGGCAGACGCCCGTGTTGTCCTCGCGGCAGTAGTAGAGGTTGAGCGAGACGCGCAGGCGGGCCGCGCCCGGCGCGTCGGCGCGCAGCGGCAGGCGCAGCGGGAGCCGCAGGTCTTTGTCCGTTCTGGTTAAAGCCTTCGGGTCGGGGACGGCGCCGAGGGCGAGGCGCTGCGCGCCGTCTTCGACCAGCACCGCGTAGCGCTGCGGCGCGGACGGGTTGAGGTGGTGGCCGGCGGGCAGCGACACGTCAACGACGAGCGCGGCGTCGCCGCCGAGCGCGAGGCGTTGCGGGGGGAGCTTCAACTGCTCGCCGCCCGCGCCCGCCTCCTCCGGCGCGGCCGCGGCGGCGGGCGCGGGCGGCGGCGTGAGGCCGCGGATGACGAGCGTCGCGGTCTGCTTCGTCATGAGGTCTACGACGCGGACGGCGTGGTTGTTGGTGTCGGCGACGTAGAGCTTGCCGCGCGCGACGGAGAGGCCGCCCGGCTCGTAGAACTCGGGCCGCGCGCCGTCCGCCTGTCCCGCCTTCCCCGTCCCGGCGAAGGTCGTAACCCTGCGCGCCCGCGGTTCGAGAATCTTTATCTTGTGGTTGTACGTGTCGGCGATGAAGACCCGCCCCTCGTGCGGCGCGAGGCCGAGCGGGTGCTGTAAGCGCACGTCGTCGCCCTGCCCGTCGCGGTCGCCGAACTCGAAGAGGTCGCCGCCCGCGAGCGTCAGCACGTCCTCCCCGGCGTTGACGGGGATGATAGGCGGCGACACCTTCAGCGCGGGCTCGGGGCCGAGGCCGACGGCGCGGATGATGTTCGACTCGCTGTCGGCGACGTAGAGCGTGCGGCCGTCGCCCGCGAGCCCCGACGGCTGCGCGAAGGCCGCCTCGCCCGGCGGGCCGTCAAGCCGCGCCTCGCGCCCCGAGCCGGCGAAGACCGAGGCCCGGCGCGTCTTCAGGTCGAGCGCCCAAATCTGGTGCGGCCCGGCCATCGCCACGTAGAGCGTGCCGCCCTGTAGGTACAAATCCCAGGGCGAGCTGAGCGGCTGCGGCGACGGCGGGGAGTCCGGTCGAAGGCTGTAGTCGCGCAACTGCTCGCCCGTGCCCGCGAAGGTCTCGACCGTGCGGCCTTTAAGGTTCACGCGCCGGACGGAGTGGTTGCGCGTGTCGGCGACGTAGAGCGTCTCGCCGTCGAGCGCGAGCCCCTGCGGGCCGTCGAAGGTCGCGCGCGCGAAGTCGCCGTCCTCGCGGCCCCGCGCGCCCGAGCCGACGGTGTAAACAAGCGTCCCGTCGAGCCGCGTGACGACGACGCGGTTGTGGTTCGAGTCGGAGATGAAGAGGCGGTCGCCCCGCTCGTCGGCGAGAATTTTGCCGGGGAAGGCGAGCGGCAGGTCGCCGACGCGGGCGCGCTCCAGCGCGAGCTTGAGCGGGCGCTCGTCGAGCGTGCCGCGCCGGCGCGCGTCGGCGGCCAGCTCGCCGACGGCCTTGTCTAAAACGTCGTAGTTGCCCTCGCCCGAGGCGTAGCCGACGACGTAGCCGGCCGGGTCGATGACGACGAGCGTGGGCCACGCGCGCACGGCGTAGGCGTTCCAGATGCGGAAGTCGGCGTCGTTGACGACGGGGTGCTCGATGCCGTAGCGGAGCACGATGCGGCGTATGTTCTCGGTCTCCTTCTCGTTCTCGAACTTGGCCGAGTGGACGCCGATGACGACCAGCTCCTTCGGGTACTTCTCTTCGAGCCGCTTGAGGTCGGGGATGACGTGCATGCAGTTGACGCAGCCGTAAGTCCAGAAGTCGAGCAGCACGACCTTGCCGCGCAGCCCCGCGAGCGTGAGCGGCCCCGCGGTGTTCAGCCACCCGCGCCCCCCCTCCAACTCCGGCGCGCGCACGCGCCCCTCACGCCGACCCGGCACCTCTCCACCGCCCTTCCCCGCCTGCGCCCATGCCCCCGCCGCCAGCAGCAGGCAGAGCGACGCGGCCGACAGCCACACTCTCGTGCTCATAAATCTTCAAACCCCCGCGGCGCCCGCCGCCGCCCCCCCGACGAAGTCGTTTGCCGACAGTCTACCAGACCGGCGCCCGCCCGCCTTGCCTCGGCTCTCGCGCGCGTGCTAGAACCGGGGCACTCACCTTGCCCCGCGCGAACACATGCGAGAGCAGACGGACACAGACCCCGCGGCCGCGACGCGCGACGAGCGCGAGGCGCTGCTGATGCGCCTCGGCGGGCTCGCCTTCGCCGTCTACGCCGACGAGTGCGAGTGCGTCACGCGCTGGGCGGAGCCGGCGCCGCTGCCGCACGCCCCCGCGCCCGTCCTCGGCGTCGTCTCGGTGCGCGGGCGGATGCGCACCGTCCTCGACCCCGCGCGGCTGTTCGAGACGGCGGGCCGCGGCCCCGAACGCCGCCCCGCAGAGTGCGCGCTCGTCGTCTCGCTCGCGGGCGACGAGCAACTGGCGCTCGCCTGCGAGACGGCCGACCGCGTCTCCTTCGCGCCGCACGAACTCGCGCCGCCGCCCGAGCCGCACGCGCTGCCCGCCCGCGCCACCCTCACCCGCGACGGCGAGACCGTCCACCTCCTCGACCCCGCCCGCCTCTTCGACGCCGCCATGATCGGCACCGAGCGCCGCCGGCACAGAGCCGTGAGCCGTGAACCGTGAACCGTAAACCGTGACAAGAAAGAACACGATTTTACTTGTCACGGTTTACGGTTCACGGTTCACGGTCTTTCACGGTTCACGGTTCACGCGCCTAAGGTTTACTATTTACGAACGATGAACGACCAGGCTTTCGGGACGTTGGAGTACGAGGGGGCGCGGGCGCTCGTGCGGCGGTACGCGCAGACGCCGATGGGGCGGGAGCGCGCCGACGGGCTGGCGCCGCTCGCGTCGGCCGCGGAGGTGCGGCGGGCGCTGCGCGCGGTGTCGGAGTGCGTGGAGATGCGCGCGCGCGGGGCGCGCTGGTCGTTCTCGGAGCTGAGCGACCCGGCCGAGGCGCTGGCGCGTCTGCGCATCGAGGGCACGGTGCTCGACCCGCTCGTGCTGCTCGAGCTGGCGCGGCTGTGCGAGCAGGCGTCGGACGCGCGCGCCGCCGTCTCCGCCGAGCGCGAGGCCGCGCCCGTCCTGTGGGGGGTCGTCGAAGACCTGCCCCGTACGCTGCCCGGCCTGGCCGCGCGCGTCTTCTCGAAGATTCTGCCGTCGGGCGAGCTGGACGACCGCGCGAGCCCGGAGCTGGCGCGCATCCGCGCCGACATCGTCCGCATGCGCTCGACCATCACGCGCTCGCTCGAAACCCTGATGCGCCGCTCCGAGGAGGCGATTCAGGACCAGCTCGTCACGCTGCGCAACGACCGCTTCGTCATCCCCGTCCGCAGCGACCACCGCGGGCGCGTCGCGGGCGTCGCGCACGGCTTCTCCTCGTCGGGCGCCACCGTCTTCGTCGAGCCCTTGGAGACCATCGAGTCGAACAACGAGCTGCAAGCCCTGCGCGAGACCGAGGAGCGCGAGGTGACGCGCATCCTCTCCACGCTCACCGAGGAGCTGCGCGCCGAGCTGCACTCGATAGAGCTGGCGGCCGAGGCCGCGGCCGAGCTGGACTTCGTCGGCGCGAAGGCCGCGCTCGCCGCGCACCTGCGCGCCGTCGAGCCGACGATTGACGAAGAGAACGCCCTCGAACTCGTCGAAGCCCGACACCCGCTGCTCGAAGAGAATCTGCGCGGGCAGGGGTTGGAGGTCGTGCCCGTCTCGCTCCGCCTCGACCCGGCGCGGCCCGTGATGGTCATCTCGGGCGCGAACGCGGGCGGGAAGACGGTCGTGCTGAAGACGGCGGGGCTGCTCTCGCTGATGGCGCTCTCGGGGCTCCACGTCCCGGCGCGCGAGGCGAGGGTTCCGCCCTACGAGTCCGTGCTGGCCGACATCGGCGACCGGCAGTCGCTCGCCGCCAACCTCTCCACCTTCACCTCGCACATCTCGAACATCCGCCGCATGGTCGAGGAGTGCCGGGCGCCCGCGCTCGTCCTCCTCGACGAGGTCGGCACGGGCACCGACCCCGAGGAGGGCTCGGCCCTCGGCGTCGCGGTCGTCGACCACTTCCGCCGCGCGTGCGGCGCGCACGTCGTCGCGACGACGCACTACTCGGGGCTGAAGATGTACGCCTCGAACGAGGAGGGCGTGCAGAACGCGAGCGTCGAGTTCGACGAGCGCACGTTGCAGCCGACCTACCGTCTGCTCGTCGGCGTCGCGGGCTCGTCGGCGGGGCTCGAAATCGCGCGCCGGTTCCGCCTGCCCGACGACATCATCGAGGCGGCGCGCGCGCGCGTGGACGAGCGGACGCTCGCTGCCGACGCCTACCTGCGCCGCATCCAGCGCGAGGCCGAGGCGGCCGAATCCTTGCGCCGCGCGCTCGAAGAGGAGCGCGGCGCGGTGGCCGAGCGCTACGGCGCGCTCGAAGCGGAGGCCGCGCGCCGCGAGCGCGAGCGCCAGCAGGAGTTCGCCCGGATTCTGGAGCGCGCCGTCGCCGACTTCGAGCGGCAGGCGCGCGAGCTTTACTCGAAGGTGGAAGACCGCGCGCAGCGCGTCCGCGTCGAGCGCGAGGCCGAGCGCCGCGCCGCCGAACTCCGGCGCGAGGCCGCCAAGGCGCGGGCCGAGGCCCGTCCGGCCCCGCAGCGCGGCGGCGACCCCGGCGGCGTCCGCGGCGTCAAAGGCGCGCCCGACGCGGACGAAGTTTCGGCGGCGGCGACCTCGCCGGCCGACGACGCGCCGCGCGAGATTGCGGCCGGCGACGAGGTGCGCCTGACGACGCTCGGCATGACCGGCACGGTCGAGCGCGTCAGCGACGGCGAGGCCGAGGTGCGCGTCAAGAACCTGCGCTTCCGCGAGAAGGTCTCGAACCTCGAACTCGTCAAGGCGCAGCCACGGAAGCGGAAGGAGGAGGACAACACGCTCGCCGGGCGCCTCCGCCGCATGTCGGAGCGCGGCACAGAGGTCAAGCTCAGGGGCGGGCGCGAGTCCGTGGAGGCCGAGCTCAACCTCATCGGTCGCACCACCGACGACGCGCGCGACGAGGTTGACCGCTTCCTCGACGAAGCCTTCCTCCAGGGGCACACGCACGTCCGCGTCATCCACGGCCACGGCACGGGGGCGCTCAGGCGCGCCGTCGCAGACCTCCTGCGCCACCACCCGCACGTCGCGCGCTTCGACCTCGCCCCCGAGAATCAGGGCGGCGCCGGCGCCACGGTCGTCGAGCTGAAACAGTAGGTGAGCCGTATGGGGCCGCGGGTCAAAGTCTGCTGCATCACGAGCGTCGAGGAGATGCGAGCGGCGGTCGCGTGCGGCGCGGCGGCCGTCGGGCTGGTGTCGGAGATGCCGAGCGGGCCGGGCGTCATCGCGGAGGGGCTGATAGCGGAGATAGCCGCCCGCGTGCCGCCGCCGGTGGCGACGTTCCTGCTGACGTGCGCGCGGGACGCGGCCCCCATCGTCGGGCAGCAGCGGCGCTGCCGCACGAACACCTTGCAGCTCTGCGACCGCGTGAGCGCGGGGGTCTACGGCGAGCTGCGCGCGCGGCTGCCCGGCGTCTCGCTCGTGCAGGTCGTCCACGTCACGGGCGAAGAGTCTTTCGGGGAGGCGATGGAGGCGGCGCGGCACGCGGACGCGCTGCTGCTCGACTCCGGCAACCCGGCGCTCGCCGTCAAGGAACTCGGCGGCACGGGGCGCACGCACGACTGGCGCGTGAGCCGCCGCGTGGTCGAGGCGTCGCCCGTCCCCGTCTTCCTCGCCGGCGGCCTCCGGCCCGAGAACGTCGCCGGTGCGGTCGCGGCCGTCCGCCCCTTCGGCCTCGACGTGTGCAGCGGCGTCCGCACGGGCGGCCGGCTCGACGCGGAGAAACTAAAACGCTTCTTCGCGCATACCCTGTAGGCGCCCCGAGCGCCCGCGCGCCCTTGCCACGCGCCCGCCCCGTGCGCTTGAATCTGTAGAGCGATGCGCTACCCGCAGACATTCATCGACGACCTGAGGCGGCAGGCGGACATCGTCCGCGTGGTGGGCGACTACGTGACCCTGAAGAAGAAGGGCGCGAACTGGATGGCCTGCTGCCCCTTCCACCAGGAGAAGACGCCCTCCTTCTCGGTCAACCCGTCGAAGAACATCTTCTACTGCTTCGGCTGTTCAAAGGGAGGGTCAGTGTTCAACTTCGTGATGGAGTTGGAGGGGCTTTCGTTCCCGGAGGCGGTGAAGGTGGTGGCGGAGAAGGCGGGCGTGCCGCTGCCCGAGGTGGTGGACGACAAGCGGTTCGAGGCGAGGCGGAAGGAGTCGGACGAGGTCGTCCAGCTCAACGCGTGGGCGCTCGAATTCTGGGAGCGCCACCTCGCGGAAGAGAACGCCGAGTCGCGCGCCGCGCGCGAGTACGTCGAGGGGCGCGGGCTGTCGGAGGAGACCGTCAGGACTTTCCGCCTCGGGTACGCGCCGAACAGTTGGGACGCGCTCGGGGTTTACCTCAAGGGCAAGGGCGCCACCATCGGGCAGATCGAGCGGAGCGGGCTGGTGGTGAAGAAGGAGCAGGGCGGCTACTACGACCGCTTCCGCGGCCGCCTCATCTTCCCCGTGACGGACGCGCAGGGGCGGCCCGTCGCCTTCGGCGCGCGCGCGATGCGCCCGGGCGACGAGCCGAAGTACCTCAACTCGCCCGAGACGGCCGCCTACACGAAGGGGCGCCACCTCTTCGGCCTCGGGGTCACGCGCGACGAGATACGGAGGAAGAAATTCGCCATCCTCGTCGAAGGTTATCTGGACTTAATCGTCCCCTTCCAGCACGGCGTGCGCAACGTCGTGGCGAGCCTCGGCACGGCGCTGACGCCCGAGCAGGCGAAGCTCCTGAACAGGTTTGCGCGCAAAGTGGTCGTCAATTATGATGGTGACCGCGCCGGCATCAACGCGGCGAAACGCGCAATAGAAGTCCTGCTCCCGGAAGATTTCGAGGTCAAGGTTCTGGTCCTCCCGGACGGCGCCGACCCGGACGAGTTCGTCCGCGCGCAGGGCGCCGAGGAGTACAACCGGCGCCGCGGCCTGGCCGTCCCGCACATGCAGTTCGTCCTGGAACAGGTCACGCGCGACCGCAGCCTGCGCAACCCCGCGCAGAAGGCCGAGGCGGTCGAGGAGGCGCTGCCCTTCGTCCGCTCCGTGCGGAACCCCATCCAGAAGCGCGAGTACTTTGACATGGTGATGGACGCGCTCCGCGTCGAGGAGAAGGGCCTCCGCCGGGAACTCTGGAAGGGCGTGAGCGCGCGCGACCCGAAGGCCGCCGACGCCGCCGACGTCAGGAGGCGCATCGTCCGCGCCGAGACCGCCGCGCCGACGGTCGCCGAGCACAGGCTCCTGGAGCTGCTCGTCCACGACGAGGAGCTGCGCCGCGAGCTGCTCCCGCGAATCGAGGAGTCGGACTACGCCGACCTGCCGACCGGCGCCATCTACCGCGCGCTCAAGGAGCTGGACGCGCGCGGCGAGCGGGTGGACTTCTCCACGCTCGGCGCGCTGACGGAGGGCGACGCGGTGGCGGCCGACGTCGTGCCGCTCGTCCTGATGCACGAGCCCGAGCGCGCCGAGGGCGAGGCCACCGACGCCTTCCTCCCGGAGGCGGAGAGCTGCCTGATGACGCTCCGCCTGATGAGCTACGACCGGCGCATCAGGGAGCTGGCCGCGGAGATCACGTCGGCCGACCGCGCCGGGGACGACGCGCGCCGCGACGCGCTCATCATGGAAGACCTGGAACTGAAACGCCGGCGCTCGGCGCTGCTCCCGCACGCGGGTAGCGTCGGCGGCCCCGCACCCTCATCGACCTGAACCGACCGACCGACCCCGCGCGAGCCGGCCGCCGGAGCCCCTTCGCCTTTCGAGCGACCCCGAGGTGGATTAGAAGATGAGCATGGAAGAGAAAGACCAGGAAGACGTGATGCAGCGGCTGCTCGAACTCGGCGGCGACAAGAAGTTCCTCACGTTCGACGACCTCAACCGCGAGCTGCCCGACAACATCGTCTCGCCCGACGACATCGAGGACGTGCTCCAGAAGCTCGAAGGCTCGAACATCACCGTCACCGACTCCGACGAGCGCCTCATCGAAGTCTCGGCCGTCTCGGCGGTCGCGCCCGAAGACCTGGACGGCGACCTCGACGAAGACCTGGAACTCGACCTCTCGGCCGGCGTCCTGGATAAGACCAACGACCCCGTCCGCCTCTACCTCCGCGAGATGGGCATCGTCCCGCTCCTCACGCGCGAGGGCGAGGTCTCCATCGCCCGGCGCATCGAGCGCGGGCAGGTCAAGACGCAGAAGGCCATCTCGCGCTCGCCCATCGCCGTCAAGGAACTGCTCCGCATCGGCGAGGAGCTGGAGGCCGCCCGCCTCAGCATCCGGGACTACGTCACCTTCTCGGAGCAGGCCGAGCTGACGGGGCAGGAGGACAAGGCCGACGAGTACCTGCGCTGGACGCTCGAAGGCATCGAGAACATCCGCCGCGCCTTCAAGGCGGGGCTCAAGGAATGGGAGAAGCTGCGCGCCGAGCAGAAGATTACGCGCGGCAAGTCCTCGAAGAAGACCCTGCGCCTCAAGCGCAAGGTGGCGCGGACGCGCCTCGAAATCGCGCAGGAGATGCGCCAGCTCAACCTGACCGAGCACGCGCGCCAGCGCCTCATCAACTCCATCCGCAAAGTCCACAAGGAGATTCGCGTCGCCGAGAACGAGGCGGCCGGCTACACGGAGAAGCTGGAGCGCAAGCGCCTGCGCCCCGACGACGAGAAGGAGTACAAGCGCCACGTCGCCAACGCGCGCAAGCGGCTCCAGCAGATAGAGGCCGACCACCAGATCGCCCCCGTCGAAATCAAGCGCTCGCTCCAATCAATCGTCACCGGCGAGACCGAGACCGCGCAGGCCAAGCGCGAGCTGATTGAAGCCAACCTGCGCCTCGTCGTCTCGATTGCGAAGAAGTACACGAACCGGGGCTTGCAGTTCCTCGACCTGATCCAGGAGGGGAACATCGGGCTGATGAAGGCGGTGGACAAGTTCGAGTGGCGGCGCGGCTATAAATTCAGCACGTACGCCACGTGGTGGATTCGCCAGGCCATCACCCGCGCGATTGCCGACCAGGCGCGCACCATCCGCATCCCCGTCCACATGATCGAGACCATCAACAAGCTCATCCGCACCAGCCGCGCGCTCGTGCAGGAACTCGGCCGCGAGCCGACGAGCGAAGAGATAGCGCGCAAGATGGACATCCCCGTCTCGAAGGTGCGCAAGGTCTTGAAGATCGCCCAGGAACCCATTTCCCTTGAGACCCCCATCGGCGAGGAGGAGGATTCGCACCTCGGCGACTTCATCGAGGACCGCTCGATTCTCAACCCGGCGGACGCGGTCGTCGCCTCGAACCTGCGCGAGATAACGGACGAGGTGCTGGCCACGCTCACCCCGCGCGAGGAGAAGGTCATCAAGATGCGCTTCGGGCTCGGCCACAACGGCTCCGAGCACACGCTCGAAGAGGTCGGCCAGCACTTCGCCGTCACCCGCGAGCGCATCCGGCAGATAGAGGCGAAGGCGCTGCGCAAGCTCCGCCACCCCTCCCGCTCGCGCAAGCTCAAGGCGTTCCTCGAAAGCGTGCGTCAATAGCTAAAGCCGGAGAAACCCGGTAAACTGGCGGCAAGGCTGTTGCATCCAACTCAGTCTTGCCGTCTTTAGTTTTGGCGAAAGAATGTCGAAAAAAGTTGTAGAGAGTTACCGGCGGAAGCTCGCCGCCGAGGAGGGTTGGGTCTTGAAGCGCGGCGCGCGGCTCCGCGTCGCCCTGTGCTACCCCAACGTCTACGCGGTCGGGATGGCGAACCTCGGGTTCCAGTCGGTCTACGAGCTGTTCAACCGCGTCCCCGACGTCTCCTGCGAGCGCGTCTTCCTGCCCGACGACGCCGAGCTGCGCGAGTACGAGCGGGGCGGCACGCCGCTCCTGACGCTGGAGTCGCAGACGCCCGTGCGCGACTTCGACGTCGTCGCCTTCTCCATCTCCTTCGAGACCGACTTCCTCAACATGGCGCGCATGCTCCGGCTCGCGGGCGTGCCCGTGTGGGCGAAAGACCGCACGCGCCACGACCCCGTCGTCTTGATGGGCGGCGCCGCCTCCTTCCTCAACCCCGAGCCCATCGCCGAGTTCACGGACGTCGTCGCCGTCGGCGAGGGCGAGATACTCGTCCCCAGGCTCGTCGACCTCCTGTTCGAGAACGCCGAGGAGGGCGGGGCGAAGGAAGACCTGCTGCTGAAGCTGGCGCGCGTGGGGCGCGGCTTCTACGTGCCGTCGCTCTACGAGGTGACGTACAAGCCGGACGGGACGGTCGAGGCTTACGCTCCGAAGGCCGAGGGCGTGCCCGCGAGCGTCGGGCGCATCGTCGCGGCCGAGAACCCGAAGGAGGGCTCCTTGCGCCGCGCGATGCGGCGCGGCGACGCCGACATCGTCGCGCGCCTGAAGGAGCCCGAGGTCTTCGCGCCGTCCTCCATCATCTGGGCGCCCGAGGCCGAGATGGGCGAGCGCTTCCTCGTCGAGATTTCGCGCGGCTGCTCGCAGGGGTGTCGCTTCTGCTGGGCGGGCTTCAACTACTGGCCGCCGCGCGTCGTGCCCGCGCGCGACATCCTCAGGAAGGCCGCCGAGTGGCGCGGCCGCACCGACAAGATAGGGCTCGTCTCGACGGCCGTCTGCGACCACCCGGAAATCAGCGACATCCTCAGCGGCCTGCGCGAGATGGGCTACAGGATTTCGGTCTCCAGCCTCCGGCTCGACCAGATAGAGGACGAGCTTTTGGACGCGCTCGTCGCCTCGGGCGACCAGCAGATCGCCGTCGCGCCCGAGACGGGCAGCGACCGCCTGCGCCGCGTCATCAACAAGAACCTCACGAACGACGAGATCGTGGACATCTGCGGCGCCGTCTTCGACCGCGGCATGCTCACCGTCAAGCTCTACATGATGGCGGGCCTGCCCACGGAGACCGACGAAGACCTCGAAGCGATGGTCGGGCTCGTCGAGCGCATCAAGGACAGGATGCTCGAAGCCGGGAAGAAGTTCGGGCGCGCGGGGAAAATCATCCCGGCCTTAAACGGCTTCGTGCCCAAGCCGAACACGCCGTTCCAGTGGGAGCCCATCTGCGAGGAGCGCGAGCTGAAGCGCCGCCTGAAGTGGCTCTCGAAGGCCATGTCGCGCATCCCGAACGTCGAGGTGCGTGTGATGTCCTCGCGCATCGCGCACGAGCAGGCGCTCTACTCCTCCGGCGACCGGCGCGTCGCGCGCGTCATCGAGGCGGCGGCCCGCCACCGCGGCGACCTCCAGGCCGCGCTGCGCGAGACGGGCGTCGACCCGGACTTCCACACCTCCCGCGCCCGCGCCTACGACGAGGTGCTGCCCTGGGAGATCGTGGACTCCGGCATGGGCCGCCCCTTCCTCGAAAAGGAGCACGGCCGCGCCCAAATCTCGCGCTCGACCGCGCCGTGCCCCTCCGTGGACACCTGCACGCGCTGCGGCGTTTGCCCCACGACCTGGCTCGCCGCCGCCTCCCCCGCCCTCGTCCAGATAGCGGCGGGCGGCAGGCAGACGGCGGTAACCGGTTGAGGGAAGTAGACAGTAGTCAGTAGTCGGTAGAAAAAACAGAAGGCGGCGCGCCACGGTCACCAACCGGGCGCGCCGCCTTTCCTTCTACCGTCTACCGCCTCACGGCTGACTGATATAGCCGCTGCTGCGGGCCGTGTGGTCGAAGGCGTAGTCGTAGGTGTAGCCGGGGAGCTGCACGGGCTCCGACCAGGTGACGCGGGCGGCGATGCGCCCCTCCTCGCGCTGGACGTGGAACTCGGCGTCCGCCGGCAGCTCGTGCTCCTTCGCCCCGGCGCGGAGCTGCTGCGTCACCCACTCGGTCGTCTGCCCCGGCGGGAAGGCGGCCTTGTTCACCGTCTCCTGCATGTAGTCCTTGAAGCGGTACGACTTGTACCAGACCGGCGCGTAGTTGTAGGCCGAGTAGGCGGCGAGCGCGATGAGCAGGATGGTGACGGCGAAGTTGAAGCGCGCGCCCCCGCGCTCGCCGCGGCCGCGCGGCGCGCGGCGCTCCTGATTTGCCACGGTCATCTGGCGTGCCCTCTTGAAACTTTAGGGAGAGTCCGCGCCGCGCCGAGCGCCGCACGGATGGAAGCGAGGACTACAGGCGCCGGGACTTCCCTGCCGTCCACGACGCGCGCGCGCCCGAGGCGTTCGAGCAACACCCAGCGGACGCTGCCGCCCACCGCCTTCTTATCATTACGCAGCGCGCGGCGGATGGTTTCGGCGTCGAGGTCGCCGGCCGCGGGCAGCGGGCCGGCGAGCGCCACCGCCCCGCGCAGCGATTCTAGCTCCGATTCGTCGAGCAGCCCTAGCCTCCTGGAAATCTCGCCGGCCGCGAGGCAGCCGTAGCCGACCGCCTCGCCGTGCCGGAAGCGCCGGTAGCCCGTCACCCGTTCGAGCGCGTGCCCGACCGTGTGGCCGAAGTTCAGAATCTTCCGCGAGCGGGCGCCCGTGTGCGCCAACTCCTCGCGCTCGTCGCCCGCCACTATCCGCGCCTTGAACGCGCACTGGGCCGCGATGATGCGCGCGAGCTCTTCCCCGCGCCCCGCGCCCGACCCTTTGACGCCCGCGCCGCCCCGGGGGTTACCGCCCCCCGGCGCCCCTTCCGTCAAAAACTTCTTCGTCCGCTCGAAGAGGCGGCGGTCGCCGGCCGCGCCCTGCTTGACGGCCTCGCACCAGCCCGCCGTCAGCTCGCGCCGCGGGAGCGTCCCGAGCGTGTCCGTGTCCACGACGACGGCCGACGGCTGGTGGAACGCGCCGACGAGGTTCTTGCCCGCGAGGGTGTTGACGCCGGTCTTGCCGCCGACCGAGGAGTCTATCTGCGAGAGCAGCGTCGTCGGCGCCTGCACGAACGCGACGCCGCGCAGGTAGACGGCCGCGGCGAAGCCCGCGAGGTCTCCGACCACCCCGCCGCCGAGCGCGACGACCGCGTCGCCCCGCTCCAGCCCGCACTCCGAGAAGAAGCCGAGGGCGCGCTCGGCCGTCCGCAGCGTCTTGAACCGCTCGCCCTCCGGCATCAGCCAGTGCGCGACCTCGAAGCCCTCGCCGCTCAGCGAGGCTAAGGCGCGCTCGCCGTAGAGCGCGAACACGCGCGGGTTCGAGACGAGCGCCACCTTGCGCGCCTCGCGCGGCAGCCTCTCGCGCGCCGCCGCGCCGAGGCGCGAGAGCGCGCCCGCGCCTATCTCGACGCGATAACTCCGGCCGCCGCCCAGGCGGACGGGCACGCTCAACACACCCGTCCCTTCAGCCATCCGCGCCCCCCAGCGCACGGACGGACGCGTCCGCGAAGACGTCGAAGCTCAACCCGCCGCCCCACACCAGCCGCCCTAGCTCCTCGACCCCGTAACGAGAGGCCGTGTTCCAGACGTCAATCAACTCCTCGCCGGCGCGGCGCGACTCGAACCAGCGCCGGCCGTGGCGCTCCCGCAGGTGCTCGCGGAACGAGGCCGCGAACAGGCGCGCGCGCAGCCGCGTCGCCGGCTCGAACCACGCGTCGGCGTCGAGCAGCGCCGTCCCCGCCTCGTGGCGGAAGCCGGTCGCCTCCGTGTGGAGCGAGGCGTATTCTTCGGCGAGCCCTTCGGAGCGCGGGTCGGCGGCGCGTTCGAGCGCGAGCGCGTGGGCGAGCGCGGCGCAGTCGCGCCGCGACTCGTAGAGGTCGAGGAGCGCCGAAGCGCGGGCGTTCTCTTCGGCCTCGCCCGCGCGCGTCCCGCGCCGCGCGGCCAGCCACGACGGCTCGCGGAAGAGGGACGAGAGCAGCAGCCCGTGCCCCGCCCCGGTCGCCGCGTCGGCCGGGTGGACGAACTCAGGGTGACGGCGCGAAGTCTCGCGCGAGGCCCACGCGAGCGACTGCGCCCGCCCGCCCTCCGCGAAACTCCTCCGCTGGAATTCGAGACCGCCCCCGCCCGCGCCGACGACCAGCCGCACGTCGCCGGGCGGCGCGACCGCGAAGCAGGCCGTGTCGGGAGACTTGCCCTGACGCTGCTCCTCGTCAACGCGCAGGTTCGGCTGCGACCCGGGGCGCACGCCTAAGCCGGCGAGCGTCGCGGCGTAGCTTTCGCGGAAGTCGCGCGCCGGGAGGCGCGTCTCCGTCCCGGCGGCGCTCTCGAAGAAGAAGCGGTCGGCGTACTCGGGCGCGAGCCCCGGCGGGAGCGCGCGCGTTGCCCACGCCGAGAGCGCCGTCATGTAGGCCGCCTCCGTCCGCCGCAGGAAGGCCCCCGCGGACGCGGCCAGGGCTTCGAGGCCCGCGCCGGTGAAATCCTCGTAGAGCGCGCGACGGCTCTCGAAGCCGAGCGCGCGCACGCCCTCGCCCAGCGCTTCGAGCCGCGCCGCGCGCAGGTCGTCGCAGGCGAGGACGGCGTCGAGCCGGCGGCGCGTCAGCTCACGACGCCTCGCGGCGTCCGACTCGGCGGCGAGCAGGCGCGTCGCCTCGGACGCCTTCACCCTCGCGCCGCCCCAGTCGAACGAGCCGGAATCCTCGCAGCGCGCCAGCTCGCCCGCGGCTTCGCGCGCCCGCGTCTCGGCGTGCGCGACGGCCGCCGAGCCGGCGAGCGAGCGCAGGCCGGCGCGCTCGGTCTCGAACTCGGCGGGCGTCTCGTCGGAGGCGCGGCGCAAGGTCTCGAACGCGTCGCGCGTCCAGAGGTCGGCGTAGCGCTCCTCGGCGCGGCGCGGGTCGGGCGCGGGGCTGAGGCCGGCGTGGTGCTCGAAGCGCGCGAGTTCTACCGCCGAGCGGTAGGCTGCGTATTCGCGTCGGTAATCGCCCGGGTCCATCTTCCGCCGAAGCGCGCGTGTCCTCTTGAAGTTTGGTCTGAACTGAAGGTTCGGCCGGATTGTAGCACGAAGGGCTCGGCCGTCAGGCGTGCGGGGCGGGCGGAAAATAATAGAGGGCGCGGCAAACTTGGGGAATGCCGCGCCCTCCTAATGTGTGGTCACTGTCCTCACCCCAGCAACCACTGAGACGGAGGATCCACCAACCGTCTCTCTTGCCCCACACTCCATATCGCAAGGCCCATGCCATGCGGGCAATCCGCCGGCGCCCCTGAAAGCCCTTCGTTTTACCGGGTTTTATGCAAGCGCTTTTGCAAGCCCGAGGGTAAAAAAGGGGCGACGTGTAAATCTTACGCCCGCCGGCGAGTAAGATTTTCACGGTGCGCAATTTCAGCCCTCGCCGAGCCGCCGGCGGATGACCCCGGCGAGCCCTTCGGCCAGCGCGTCAATCTCCTCCTGGCTCCGGCCCTCGATCATGACGCGGGCCAGCGGCTCGGTGCCGGAGTAGCGCAGCAGCAGGCGGCCGCCGTCGCCCAGCCGCCCGCGCACCTCGCGCGCCGCCGCCGCGACCTCTTCGACCTCCTCGAACGGCGCCTTCTCCCGGACGCGCACGTTGACGAGCACCTGCGGGTAGCGCCTGAAGCCTTCGGTCAGCTCGCCGAGTGGCCGCCCCGATTCGACGACGGCGCGCAGGAGGTTGATTGTCGTCGCCATGCCGTCGCCGGCGAGGCTCAGCCGCGGGAAGATGATGTGGCCGGACTGCTCGCCGCCCAGCGAGGAGCCCGTGCGGAGGAGTTCTTCCAGCACGTACTTGTCGCCGACGTCCGTCCGCAGCAGCTCGACGCCGCGCGAGCGCAGCGCGATTTCCAGCCCGATGTTGCTCATCACGGTGGCGACGACGCGGCCGCCCTCAAGCTCGCCGCGCTCCTGCATCCGCCCGGCCAGCACCCAGAGCGTGGAGTCCCCGTCCACGAGCCGGCCGCGCGCGTCCACGAAGAGCGCGCGGTCGGCGTCCCCGTCGTAGGCGACGCCGAGGTCGGCGCCCTCCCCGACGACGCGCGCCGCGAGGTGTTCGGTGTGGAGCGAGCCGCAGTCGCGGTTGATGTTGCGGCCGTCGGGGGCGTCGAAGGTCGAGACGACGCTCGCGCCCAGCCGCCCGAGCAGCGCGGGCGCGTACTCCGAGGCCGCGCCGTTGGCGCAGTCCACGACGACCTTGAGCCCCCTCAGGTCGAGCCCGGCGGCGACCTCCCCGACGAGGTGGTCGAGGTAGTGCCCGCGCAGCGCCGACGCCGACCTCATGTAACCGGCCCGGTCTTCCTCGCCCGGCGGCGGGGCGCTTTCGTCGAAACCGGGGGCCGCCGCGCCCGACTCCCTCTCGGCGTAGATGTCGGCCTCGATGAGGCGCTCGGTGGCGTCGTCGAGCTTGCGGCCCGTGGGGGCGAAAATCTTGATGCCGTTGTCGTGGAAGGGATTGTGCGAGGCGCTGATGACGACGCCGGCGTCGGCCGGCATCACCCGCGCGAGGAAGGCCACGCCCGGCGTCGGGATGACGCCCGCGGACGCCGTCCGGCCCCCGGCCGAGAGCACGCCCTCGACGAAGGCGCGCTCGATCCACGCGCCCGACTCGCGCGTGTCGCGCCCCGTCACCACCTGCGGCGGCCCGAGCCGCCCCTTCAGGTGCCGCGCGAGCGAGCGCCCGGCGGCCGTCACCGTCGCGGCGTCGAGCGGGAACTGACCCGCCTCGCCGCGCATTCCGTCCGTGCCGAAAAGTTTCCTCATCTGTTGAACGCAAACTCCGGGAGGTTGGTGTTGTAGAGTTCGACGCGCCCCTGCGCGCTCGGCGGGAGCGAGAGGCGGGGCGCGGGCCCGCCGTCCTCCGCGACCTCGACGACGAGGCGCACGTCTTCGGGGCGGAGCGCCTCGACGATGGAGCGCGGCCCGCGCAGCGTGAGCGCGACGGTCTGCGGCGAGACGGGCGCGCCCGTGGCCGCGCGCACGGGGACGTCCGGGAAGCGGCGCTCGGCCTGCTCCTCGCCTATCTCGACGCGCACCGAGACCGACGACTCGACGGGCACGACCTTGTGGTCGGGGATGTCCACGGCGACCTGCGGGAGGACGAGTGTCTCGCGGTGCCCGGCGAGCGAGATGGTCTCGGTGAAGGCGCGCTCGACGGCGGCGACGTGGCTCTCGGGGCCGCGCACGCGCACGCTCGCGGGCGCGACCTGCACGGCGCCGGCGCGGAAGCCCTCGGGCGGCGCGCCCTCGAAGCGCGCCTCGACGGGGACGTCGCGCTCGACGAGCGGTTCGAGGTGGAGCGTGAGGCTGCGCGGGTTGATGTTGACGATGCGGACGCCCTCGGGCAAGTCCATCGAGACGTTCTTGTCGGTCAGGCGCAGGACGCGGTCGCCGGCGCGCAGCTCCGTCAGGTCGGCGCGCGCGACGAGGTTGCGCGCGTTCAGCTCGGCGAGCTTGCCCTGGCTGCCTTCGAGCGTGATGTCCACCTCGTCCACCGGGTCGTTGCCGACGTCCACGCCCTCGGGGAGGATGAAGTCGAGCTGCACGGCGCGCAGGCGCATCTGCGCGGGCGCGCGCTGCGTCGTCACCGCGTACCAGAGGCCGAGCGTGATGGCGAGCGCCAGGAGCTTCAGCGTCCAGTCCTCGAAGAGCAGGGCGCGCGCCCAGCGCCGCGCCGCGCCGCGCTCCAACCCGACCCGCTTTGTCGTCAGTCTGGAAGCCATAGTCTGGGGACTGGGGACTAGAGTCCAGGGGCCGGTGAGAACTGGGCGGGCGCCGGCGAACATTCAACGTCTGCGACGGCGCAACTAACTAGCCTCTAGTCTCTAGCCTCTAGCCTCTGTAGATAAAGCGTCCGCCTCGGCCTGCTTCTCGGCGGCGGGCTCGGCGGCGCGGGCGCGCGGTTCCAGCGCGTCGAGTATGGCGTCGCGCAGCCTGGTGGCGTCGAGCCCGCGCCGTATCTGCCCGTCCTGGACGAAGGAGACGAAGCCCGTCTCCTCGGAGACGACGACCGCGACGGCGTCCGTGTCCTCGGTGATGCCGATGGCGGCGCGGTGGCGCGTGCCGAGGTCTTTCGAGAGCAGGGGGTTGAGCGTCAGCGGCAGGAAGCAGGAGGCGGCCGCCACGCGGTGGCCGCGGATGACGACCGCGCCGTCGTGCAGCGGCGTCGCCGGGTTGAAGATGGTGACCAGCAGGTCGTAGGAGAGCTCGGCGTCGAGCTGCACGCCGCCCTCGATGACGTTGCGGAGGTTGACGCCGCGCTCGACGACGACGAGCGCGCCCGTCTTGGTCGAGGCGAGCGTCGTCGCCGCCAGCACGATCTCGTCGTAGACGCCCTCGCCGAACTGCCCGCGGTGGCGCGCGAGGAAGGGCATCCGGAAGCGGTTGCCGAAGGTGACGAGCGCCTGCCGAATCTCGTTCTGGAAGAGGACGATGATGGCGACGCCGACGTAGAAGGGCGCGAGCCCGAGGATGGCTTCGAGCGTCGCCAGGTTGTAGCGCGCGGCGGCCCAGTAGATGAGCGCGAGCACGCCGATGCCGGCCGCCATCGGTGCCGCCCGCGTCCCGCGGATGGCCCTCAGCAGCGCGTAGACCAGCAGGAAGACGAGCGCGACGTCCACGAGGTTACGCGGCTCGCGCAGGGACTGCCAGAACTGGTTGTGCGCCTGAAGAAGCATCGTCTGCTGTCAGCTGCAAGCCGTCGGCTGTTGGCTTCTTTCATTGTCTCGGCTCGCGGGGCGCGGGGGCGAATTTGAATACAGTTGTCAGCCCGTTGGCGAACAGCGCGCCGGGCGCCGCCAACCTAAGCGACCTCCGCCTTGTATGCTTTACACGCCTCCGCGCCGATTATGCCGCGGAAACGGGCGTAAATCAACGCGGAGCCAATTCTCGGGAGTTAGGCGGCGCCGGCGGGGGCTTCAGGCTTTGGCCCGGGCGCGGCGCTTGACGCGTCCGCGCAGCAGGAGGCCGACGAGGTGGCCGGAGTCGTCCACGACGGCGAGGGCGCCGGCGCCGTTCTCTTCGAGCAGGCGCTCGGCGCGGGCGAGCGGGGCGGAGGGGGCGACGAAGAGGTTGCCGGCGACGGGGCGCATCACGTCGCGGACGCGCGTCTGGTGCCAGCGCTCGCGCGGCAGTTCCTTCAAATCCCTGAGCGTGAGGATGCCGTGCAGGCGGCGGTCGTGCGCGACCGTGAACGCCTCCTGGCGGTGGAGCGCGAGGACGTGATCCACGAAGTGGCCGACCGTCGAGTCGGGCTCGACCGTGACGGGCGCGGTCATCGCGTCGCCCGCCGTCCGCGGGCTCTTGCGCGGGCTCGTGACCGAGCGCGCGGCGTCGAAGAGGAAGAAGCCGACGAGCGCGAGCCAGAGCCCCATGAAGGGGTCGCCGAGCCGGAGGTAGAAGTAGCCGCCGAAGACGACGAGCGCGCCGCCGATGAGCTGGCCGCCGAGGCCGGCGACGCGCGTGGCCTCTTCGAGCTGCCCCGTCCGCTTCCACAGGAAGGCGCGGAGCACGCGGCCGCCGTCGAGCGGGTAGCCGGGCAGGAGGTTCGAGGCCGCGATGGTGAAGTTCCAGAAGCCGACGATGGAGAGCGCCGCGCCCAGGGCGTCGAGCCCGGCGAGCCGCGAGAGGTAGAAGCCCGCGAGCGCCAGCACCCCGATGATGAAGCTCGCGCTCGGGCCGGCGATGGCGATGCGGAACTCGGCGCGCGGGTTGTCGGGCTCGCGCCGCAGGCGCGTCAGGCCCCCGAAGGGGTGGAGCACTATCTCGTCGCTCTCTATCCCCTCGGCGCGCGCCAGCAGCGCGTGCGAAAGCTCGTGGCCGAAGATGGAGAGGAAGAGCGCGAAGGTCGTCAGGAGCCCGGCCGCCCACGCCGCCCACGCGCCCAGGCGGACGAACTGCGTCACCGGCGTCCCCTCGCCGAAGCTCACCGCGATGACCCACGCCGACAGCGCGAAGACCGCGAACCAGCGGTAGTCGATGCGCACGGGTATCCCCGCCACGCGCGCCACCTGTATCTGCCGCCTGAAGAGGCCGAGAAAATTCATAACCCGGTAGACAGTAATCAGTAGACAGTGGACGGTAGAAAAATGTTCCCCTCCTCCGGCCGGTGGCCTGAGGGCGGCGAGGCCCGGGGAGCGGAGTCCACTGACTACCGTCTACCGTCTACCGCCTACTCATTCAAATGCCCCGGCCGCCTCGTCGAGTTCGTCGAGCAGGTGCGACTGGTCGTTGCGGGAGACGCGGCGGAGCAGGAGCGGCTCGTCGAAGAGCTGCGAGAGCCCGTTGACGATGGCGTAGCGCGGCTCGGCGGGCAGGCGCGTCTGGAGCTTCGTCTCGCGCTGGAGGAACTCGGCCATGCCGTCGAGGAGCGCGCCGCCGCCCGTCAGAATAATCCCGCGGTCGTAGATGTCGGCGGCGACCTCGGGCTGGAGCTCGCCCAGGGCGCGGTTGACCACGCGCGAGAGGCGCTGGACGACGCCCGAGGCGGCGACGCAGACCTCCTCGCTCGTCACGTCCACGGCGCGCGGCGCGCCCGACTGCACGTCGCGCCCCTTCACGCTCAGGGAGCGCGCCGGGTTCGCCGGCTCGACGGCCGAGCCCAGCTCCTTCTTCAGCGTCTCGGCCGTCGGCGCGCCGATGATGAGGCCGTGGTGGCGGCGCAGGCGGTCGATAATCGCCTCGTCGATGTCGAGGCTCCCGACCCGCTCGGCCTGCGCGTAGACGATCATGCCGCGCGCGACGACCGCCACGTTCGTCGTCCCGCCGCCGATGTCCACGACGGCCGACGCGTTCTTATCCTCCACCGAGACGCCCGCGCCGATGGCCGCCGCCAGGCCCTCCTCGACCATGTAGACGCGGCCGATGTGGGCGGACTCGGCCGCGGCGAGCAGCGCGCGCTGCTCGACCTGCGTGATGCCCGAGAGCACGCTCATCACGGCGCGGCGGCTGAAGTGCGAGATGCCGCTGCGGGCGCGGCGGACGAACTGGTCGAGCATGCTTTGCGTCCGCTCGAAGTCGGCGACGACGCCGTCCACCAGCGGGTAGACGAGCGAGACGTCGCGCGACTCGCGCCCGAGCATGTCGTGCGCCTCGCGCCCGACGGCGACGGCCTCGCCCGTGATCTTGTTGACGGCCACGACCGCCGGCTCGTCCACGACGATGCCGCGCCCGAGCACGGCGATGATGACCGAGGTCGAGCCGATGTCGATGGCCATCGAGTCCGACACGAGGTCGCGCCAGCCCTGGAGGGACAGCAGCGAGCGCGGCCCGCGCATGAATGAGTTTGGAGACAGAAGTTAAGCTGCGAGTGCGGAAGTCAGAGTGCAGAGTGCAGAATGAGAGGCGGCCTGTCTTTCATTCT
>DASVTS010000042.1:0-14402 GCA_036387455.1 Pyrinomonadaceae bacterium
AAGCTCGTCGGCGGCGTCGCGGTCATCCGCGTCGGCGCGGCGACCGAGACCGAGCTGAAGGAGAAGAAGGCGAGGGTCGAGGACGCGATGCACGCCACGCGCGCGGCCGTCGAGGAGGGCATCGTCCCGGGCGGCGGCGTCGCGCTGGTGCGCGCGGCCAAGGCGCTCGACAAGTTCCGCGCCAACGAGGAGGGCGAGGGCGACGCCGACGAGCAGATCGGCGTGACCATCGTCCGCCGCGCGCTCGAAGAGCCGCTCCGCCAGATCGTGCAGAACGCCGGCAAGGAGGGCGCGGTCATCGTCGAGAAGGTGCGCGAGGCCAAGAAGGAGTCCTACGGCTACAACGCCGCGACCGAGACCTTCGAAGACCTCGTCGAAGCCGGCGTCATCGACCCGGCGAAGGTCACGCGCTCGGCCCTGCAGAACGCCTCGTCCATCGCCGGCCTGATGCTGACGACCGAGGCGCTCATCTCGGAGATACCCGAGGACGACAAGGCGCCCGCGATGCCGGGCGGCATGGGCGGCGGGATGGGCATGTAAGAGCCCCCCGGCTCCCGTACGTTGAGAAGGCGGCCGCGCTCGGCACTGGGCGCGGCCGCCTCTTTTTTATCGTCCCGCGTCCGACTTGAAAGCCCACCGGGCGCCGTCTATACTCGCCGCTCGCTCGACCATTCACGCGCGGCCGCAAGGCTTCGGATGACCCCCAACCACGCACAGAGTCCGAAAGGCCCGACGCCCGGCGTCCTCCGCTACGGCTGCGGCATCCTGGGCATCGGCGTCGCCCTCGTCAGCCTCTTCTTCGTCGTCGCCGCCGTCGCCGACCTGGTGGTCAAACGCGACCCGAAGGAGGCGGGTGTGTTGGCGGGGATGGTCGTCCTCTTCGGCGGGCTGGCCGCGGCCGGCGTCTTCGCCGCGTGGAAGTTCATGCGCGCCGCCCCCGCGCGGCCGAACGTAGACGTCGAGAACAGAATCCTTCAGCTCGCCGAGGCGAGGGGCTGCCGGCTGACGGTGGGCGTGGTCGCGCTCCACTGCCGCCTGAGCATTGAGGAGAGCCGCGCGGCGCTGGAGCGGATGGTGTTGCAGGGCGCGGCGACCCCTGAGGTGGAGGACGACGGCGGCATCGTCTACGACTTCTCAGACCTTCTGCCGCCCGCCGGGAGCGGCCCGCCCGAGGGTCAACGCCCCATCTCGCTCCCCTGAAAGCGCGCCTCCACCACGTCGCCGCGCTTCGTCCCGTGGCGGAGCGTGAGTTCGGGGTAGGGCTCGTGGACGCCGGCGTCGGCGTCGAGGCCGAGGAGTCGTTCGGCCGCGAGGATGTCGGCCTCCTCGCCCTCTATCTCGACGAAGAGGCCGAAGGGCAACTCGTCAATGACGACCTCGGTGCCGGCGAGTTTCCACGTCTCGCGGCGCTTCTCGTAGACGAGCGCGGGGCGGTAGCCGAGGGCTTCGAGAATCGCCGCCATCGCTTCGGCGTCCGCGACCTCGGTCTCCTCCTCGCGCTGCCGCTTGACGGCCGAGCCCGAGGGCCCGCGCTCCTTGAAGGTGAAGGTGGCGCGCGCGCCCTCTTTAGCGAAGCGACGCAGCCGCAGCACGCGCCGCCCGGGGTCGAGCCCCGGCCCCGTGTAGATGACGTTCTCCTCGAACTCCGCCGCGCCCCCGCCCTCGGCGCCGGCCTCCCTCAAACGCCCGCGCAAAGGTTCGACGCGTTCGGGCGTCAGCCTGTACTTCTTCTCTATTTCCGTCGGCATGCGTGGATTGGCTGAAAGCTGAAAGCTGACCGCTTCAGGGCTGTCTGACCCACTTGAGAATCTCGGGGATGGTGGCGCGCTTGCCGTACATGAGCATGCCGGTGCGGTAGATGCGCGCGGCCACCCAGACCATCCCGACGACGGTCGCGGCCCCGACGAGGAGCGAGAGCGCGATCTGCCAGGCGGGCGGCCGCTCCGTGACTATCCGCACCAGCATCGTGACGGGGGAGAAGAACGGCACCATCGAGACCCAGAAGGAGAAGGGCGAGTTCGGGTTCCTGATGATGGGGAACGCGAGGTAGATGGCGAGCGCCGGCAGGAAGCTGACCGGCATCACGATCTGCGTCGCCTCCTTCTCGGACGTGACCACCGAGCCGACCACCGCGTAGAGCGTCCCGTAGACGTAGAACCCGAGCGTGAAGAAGACGGGCGCGAGCAGGAGGGCCGCCGCCGGGACGCGCGGCAGCGCGAAGTCGCCGCCCCCGAGCCCGACCGCCCCGCCGCCGAAGAGCCCCAGCCCGAGGAACATCGCCGCCCAGATGGCGAACTGCGTGAAGCCGACGAGCGAGACCCCGACGAGCTTGCCGAGCAGGAGCGGGAACGCGCGCAGGCTGGAGAAGAGCACCTCGACGATGCGGGTCGTCTTCTCCTCGACCACGGCCGAGAGGATGACCTGCCCGTACATCATGATGGCGACGACGATGAAGGTGCCGACGAGGAAGGGGAGGATGAAGGCGCCCGCGCCCTCCGCGCTCTGCTCGCCGCCGGCGGTGACGCGCGCGTGCTCGACCTCGACGGCGCGCGTCAGCTCGCGCACGCGCGCCCCTTCGAGCCCCGCCGCGCGCAGGCGCTCGTCGGCGACGACGCGCGACAGGCTCCGCTCCAGCACCGTGCGCGTGAAGAGGTCGCCGGCGCTGCGCGCGTAGAGCTGCGCCGCGCCGCCTTCGAGCACCCCGGGCGGGATGACGAGGAAGGCGTCGAGCTTGTTGTCGAGCACGCGCCGCCTCAAGCCCTCCTTCACCTCCTCGAACGGGAGGCCGCCCGGCTCGGCGCGCTCGACCGCGAAGCGCGCCTCGAACTCCTCGTCCCGCAGGCCGCGCGGCGGGCGCCTCTTTTCGTCCTCGTCCCCGCGGCCGCCGCGCGCCAGTGCCTCGCTCAGCGGGGCGTAGAGGCGGCCGCCGGTGAGGTCCACGACGGCGACGCGCGTGGCGCCGCCCGTCCGCAGCGTGGCGAGCAGGAGGGGGACGACGAAGAAGAGCGCCATGACGGCCGGCGCGAGCAGCGTCGAGATGAGGAAGCCCTTGTTGCGCACGCCCTGCACGTACTCGCGCCGGACGACGGCCAGAAATTTCTTCACGCGCCCTCCCCCACCTTCTCGATGAAGATGTCGTGCAGGCTCGGCTCTATCCGCTCGAACCTGTGGACGCGCGCGCCCGCGTCGAGCAGGCGGCGCAGGAGCTGCTGCGCGTCGGCGCCGGCGGCCAGCGACACCTCCGTGTAGTCGGCCGCGGGGCGCACGCCGCGCACGAGCGCCGCGTCGGCGAGCACGCCCTCCGCGCCCTCGGCCCGCAGCGCGACGGCGTCGCGGCCGAACCCGCTCTTGACCTCGCGCAGCGTCCCCGCGAGCACCTTGCGCGAGCGGTTGAGGAGGCAGATGTCGTCGCAGAGCTTCTCGGCGTGCTCCATCATGTGCGTCGAGAAGATGATGGCGCGCCCCGCCGCCTTCAGCTCCAGCACGACCTCCTTCATCAGCTCGACGTTGACGGGGTCGAGCCCGGAGAACAGCTCGTCGAGGACGAGCAGGTCGGGCTCGTGCATCACCGTGGCGACGAACTGCACCTTCTGCTGCATGCCCTTCGAGAGCGTCTCGGTCTTCGACGCCTTGCGGTCGCCGAGCCCGAGGCGTCCGAGCCAGCGGTCGGCCGCCCCGTCGGCCTCGCGCGCCGACATCCCCTTCAGCTCGCCGAAGAAGCGGAGCTGCTCGCCGACCTTCATCTTCCTGTAGAGCCCGCGCTCCTCGGGCAGGTAGCCGATGCGGTTCTGCGCCCGCGGGCCGACGGGCGCGCCGAACAGCTCGACCGCCCCCTCGTCGGGCGCGGTGATGCCGACGATCATGCGGATGGTCGTCGTCTTCCCCGCCCCGTTCGGCCCGAGCAGGCCGAAGATGCGGCCCGGCCGGACCGAGAGGCTCAAGGCGTCCACGGCCGTGAAGTCGCCGAAGCGCTTCGTGACCTGTTCCAGCCTGAGGGTCGGGTGCTGCTCGCTCAAGGTTTCGTGTGGCCGGCAGCCGCGGCGCGCGGCCCGTGGTTTAGAAGGACGCGTGCATATACGCCGCGTCGGGTCGAAAGTTTCGCCGCCACGCCGCGCGCGGTTTCCCTCCCGCGGCGCGGCGCGGCGTGGTAAGATTCCCGCCGCCGTCTCCCCAACGGTCCGGACAAGGGTTTTCCGCCATGACATCAAGAAGCCCCCGACGCCAGCGCCTCGCCGCCGCGCTCCTCGCCGCGACCTGCCTGACCGCACCCGCGCGCGCGCAGGTGCCGCCGAACGCACAACCGAGCCCGGCCCCGCCGCCGCCGCAGACGGCCCGGCCGCAACAGCAGACGCCCGCGCCCCCGAGGGACGACGAAGAGGTCGTCCGCATCAGTTCGGAGCTGGTGCAGACGGACGTGATGGTCTTCGACAAGTCGGGCAAGTTCGTGGACGGGCTCAAGCCCGAGCAGTTCGAGCTGAAGGTGGACGGCAGGCCGCAGCCCATCGCCTTCTTCGAGCGCATCAAGGCCGGGACGGTGAACGAGGACGCGCAGATAGCCGCGGCGCGCGGCGGCGCGGGCGGCGCCTCGCCGGGCGGCGCGCTCCCGCTCGACCGCGGGCGCACCGTGCTCTTCTTCGTTGACGACCTGCACCTCTCGCCGGGCAACACCGTGCACATCAAGCGGATGCTGCTGCGCTTCATCGAAGACGAGGTCGGGCAGAACGACGAGGCGGCCGTCTTCACCGCGAGCGGGCAGGTCGGCTTCCTCCAGCAGTTGACCGACAACAAGGCCGTGCTGCGCGCCGCCGCCGCGCGCATCAACCCCCGCCCCTACTCCGTGCGCGACGGCCAGAGCCCGCTCATGACCGAGGCGCACGCCGCGGCCATCGAGAAGAACGACGCCCAGGTCCTCGGCTACTTCATAGACCAGATGCTGCGCGAGAACCCTCTGCTCTCGCGCAGCATGGCCGAGTCGATGGTGCAGAGCCGGGCGCGCGTCATCGTCCAGCAGTCGCACCACATCGCCCGCAACACGCTCGGCACGCTCGAATCGGTCGTCCGCGGCTACGCCCCGCTGCCCGGCCGCAAAATCCTCTTCTTCATCTCGGACGGCTTCATCGTGGACGACGGCGACTCGCTGCTGCGCGAGCGCCTGCGCCTCATCTCGGACGCGGCGGCGCGCGCCGGCGTCGTCATCTACTCGCTCGACGCGCAGGGCCTGCGCACCACCGGGGCCGACGCCTCGACCGGCGGCAACTTCGACCTGACCGGGCGGCTCTCGGCCGTGGACATGGGCGAGGCGTCGGCCATGCAGGCGCCGCTCTACCAGCTCGCCGACGACACGGGCGGCCGCGCCCTCGTCAACACGAACGCCCTCGGCCGCGTCGTCACGGGCGCGCTCAAGGAGACCGCGCTCTACTACCTGCTGGCGTGGCGCCCGGAGGCGGGGGCCGGCGCCTCCGCCCCGAAGTACCGCCGCATCGAGGTGAGCGTCGCCGGGCGCCCGGAGCTGCGCGTGATGGTGCGGCGCGGCTTCTACAGCGCCCCGCCGGCCGAGGAGTCGCCGCGCGCCGAGAGGAAGAAGAAGGAGGCGGAGAAGAAGCCCGAGGCGGCCCCGCCCGCCGGGAAGAAGTCCGACCCGGGCGGGCGCGAGCTGGTCGAGGCGCTACGCGCGCCGCTGCCGCGCGCGGGGCTGCCGACCACGCTGGCCGTCGGCTTCGTGCAGGACGACAAGGGGAGCCCGGTGCTCACCGTCTCGGTCGAGCTGGACCGCGACGCCCTCACCTTCGCGCCGGGCGAGCAGCCGCACGCCGAGTTCGACGTGCTCGGCGTCGTCATCGACGACCGCGGCAAGAGCGTGACGCAGTTCGGCCGGAAGCTGACGGTCACGCCCAACCCGGCCGTCCCCGCGTCGGAGCAGCACGTGGTCTACAGTTTCAGCATCGCGGTGCCGCCCGGGCTCTACCAGGTGCGCGCGGCGGCGCGCGACGGCGGGAGCGGGCGCACGGGCAGCGCGATGGACTGGGTCGAGGTGCCCGAAATCAAGAAGCAGTTCTCGATGAGCAGCCTCTTCATCGGCGAGCGCACCGCCGGACAGGCGCCCGCGTCGCCGAAGCCGGAAGACATCCCGCGCTCCGTCCTGCTCAGCGTCGGCCGCCGCTTCGCGCGCACGTCCTACATGCGCTTCCTGACCTACGTCTACAACCCCGCGGCGTTGGCCGGCTCGCAGCCCGACGTGGCGCTCCAGGTGCAAGTCTTCCGCGACGACCAGCCGGTCTTCACCGCGCCGCTCGCCAGGCTCAAGCCGAACGAGGCGGCCGGGAACGCGCAGATGCCCTACATGGCCGAGCTGAACCTGAACACCTTCCAGCCGGGCCGCTACGTCCTACAGATTACGGCCATCGACCGCGCCGCGAAGGCCAGCACCACGCGCCGCGCGCGCTTCGTCATCGAGTGAGGCGGCGCCCCGGGCGCGCCGCAACGAAGTTCGACCGACCTTCCGCCTCAAGGAGAGAGGAATGCTTGAGATCATCGTCCTAATCTTTCTCACGCGCCACGTGGGAGAAATCGTCCAGTCGAAAGGGCGCAAGACGGGCTGGTTCAAGGTGATGACGGTGGTGCTCTGGATAGGCGGGGAGGTGACGGGCGCCATCGTCGGCGGCATCGTCGGGGCGCTGACCGACTCGGGGGCGCTCTTCGCCTACGTCTTCGCGCTCGTCGGCGCGGGCATCGGCGCGGGGGCGTCCGTCCTCATCGCGCGCAGCCTCTCGCCCGTGGCCTACGACCAGCCGCCGCAGCCCCCCGTCTTCGGCCAGGGTCTGTAGCCCGACGCCCTAAGCCCTACAGCACAATCAGGCGCGCGGAGATGACCGGCTCGAAGGCGCGCAGCTCTTCGAGCGTCGCGTCGTCGGGCGGGGCGTCCGTCTCGATGACGGCCATCGCCTCGCCGCCGCGTTCGCGCCGGCCGAGGTGGAAGCGGCTGATGTTGACGCCGTGGTCGCCGAGAATGGTGCCGACGCGGCCGATGACGCCGGGCACGTCGCTGCTCCGCGTGAGGAGCATGTTGCCCGAGGGCACGGCCTCGATGCGGAAGCCGTCTATCTCCGTCACGCGCCCGTCCGCCTGTTGGCCGAAGAGAGCGCCCGCCACCGTGTGCTCGCCCGAAGTCGTCCGCACGCGCGTCCGCAAGGGTGCGCGCGACTCCGCGCCCGCCGCGGCGTGCTTGTGCGCGGCCGTGACGCCGATGCCGCGCTCCTCCGCGATGAGCAGCGCGTTGACGACGTTCACGCGCGCGCTCATGTTCCGCAAAAGCCCCGCGAGGAAGGCGCGCGTGACGGGCGCGGAGTCGAAGGCCGCGGCCTCGCCCGCGTACTCCAGCTCGACCGAGCGCACGGGCTCGTCCACGAGCTGCGCCTGGAAGCGCCCGAGCCGCTCGGCCAGGTCGAGGTACGGCCCCAGCGCCTTCAACTCCTGCGCCCCGACCGCCGGGACGTTGACCGCGCCGCGCACGGCGCCCGTCAGGAAGAAGTCGCGCATCTGCTCGGCGACGATGACGGCGACGCCCTCCTGCGCCTCCTTCGTCGAGGCGCCGAGGTGCGGCGTGGCGACCACCTCTTCGAGCCCGAGCAGCGGGTGCCCGGCGGGCGGCGGCTCCTCCTCGAAGACGTCGAGCGCGGCGCCGGCGACGCGCCCGTCTGTAATCGCTTCGTAGAGCGCGCCCTCGTCAATGAGCCCGCCGCGCGCGCAGTTGATGACGCGCACGCCCGGCTTCATCCGCTGAAGCTCCCGAGCCCCGATGATGCCGCGCGTCTCCGGCGTGAGGGGCGCGTGGACGGTGACGAAGTCGGCGCGCGCGCAGACCTCTTCGAGCGACGCCAGCTCTATCCCCTCGTCCCGCAGCCGCTCGGGCGCGACGAACGGGTCGAAGGCCACGACCTTCATCTCGAAGCCCAGCGCGCGGCTCGCCACGACCCGCCCGATGCGCCCGAGCCCGACTATCCCGAGCGTCTTCCCCCGCAGCTCGACCCCGACGAACTTCTTGCGCTCCCAGCGGCCGGCCTTCAGGCTCGCCTGCCCCTCGGGGACGCGGCGCGCGAGCGCGAGCAGCAGCGCCAGCGTGTGCTCGGCCGTCGTCATCGTGTTGCCGTCCGGCGCGTTCATCACGACGACGCCGCGCTGCGTCGCCGCCGCCACGTCTATGTTGTCCACGCCGACGCCCGCGCGCCCGATGACGCGCAGCCGCCCGGCCGCCTCCAAAAGCTCCGCCGTCACGCGCGTCTCGCTGCGCACGACGAGCCCGTCGGCGCCCCGCACGGCCTCGGCCAGCTCGCCGCCCTTCAGCCCCGTCCGCTTCTCCAAAGCGAACCCGGCCTCCCGCAGCGGCCCCAGCCCGCCCTCGCTCACGTCGTCGGCGACGAAAATTTTGATGTCGGACATAGGAAGGGAGGGAGTCAGGAGTCAGGAGTCAGGAGTCAGAATGATAAGGCGGAGGCCGCTTTATCATTCTGACTCCTGACTCCTTCAAAAAGTCACATCGGGCCGCCGGAGTCGCTGCCGTCGGCGCGGCCGCCGTGGCCGCCGGAGTCGGGTGTCGGGGAGGAGCCTTCGAGCGGGCTGCTTTCTGAGCCGCCGGCGGAGCCGCCGCCGGAAACCTTCTCGCCCGCCTCGATGTCGCTCAGGGTTTCGCTGCTCGTGGCCTCGGCGTCGCGCTCGGGCGTGCCGGTTTCTTCCGTCGAAGCCTTCGGGTCTTTCGTCTCTGCCATCCAAAGCCCTCCCGTCAGTAGACCAGACGTATCGTGACCAGCAGCGACATCGCCGCCGCCGCGTAGAAGCCGGCGAGCATGTCGTCGGCCATAATCCCCAGGCCCCCGCCCAAGCCTTCGAGACGGCGGACGGGGTACGGCTTCCAGATGTCGAACACGCGGAAGGCGAGGAAGCCCGCGAAGATTGTCCAAGGGCCCGCCAGCCACGGCACGAACAGGAACGTAATCAACTGCCCGGCCACCTCGTCCACGACGACCGCGCCCGGGTCCTTCTTCCCCAGCAGCTTCTCCGCGCGCGTCGCCGCCCACATCCCCGCCAGCGCGACGACGAGGATGGCGAAAAGCAGCACCGTGTTGAGCACGAAGGGGAAAGCCTGCGGCGAGACGTCGAGCCCGCGCGTCACCGCCGAGTCGAAAGCCCTCTGCGCGCCGCTCGCCAGCGCGAGGTAGAGGCCGACGCCGACGGCCGAGCCCCACGTCCCCGGCGCCAGCGGGATGAGCCCGACGCCCCACGTCGCCAGCGCTATCGCCGCGTAGTCGCCGGCCGTCCGCCGGCTCTCCGGCACGACTATGTGGGCCGGCTCGACTATCGGATGGGTTAATGAGTCGCTTGTCTCTTTCGGCTTTGTCATGGGGAGAGTACGGGCTGAAGCCTCTTAAACGATTCTGCCCACGAGGTCGTACTCCTGCGCCTCGGTGATTTCGACGTTGACGAATTGGCCGGGCTCGGGCTCGAAGCCCTCGGGCGCGTCGTTGATGAGGACGCAGCCGTCGATGTCGGGCGCCTGCGCCTCGGTGCGGCCCTGCCAGAGCAGGTCGGTCTCTTCCGACGCGCCCTCGAAGAGCACGCGCGCCGTCCGGCCGACGCGCGCGTGGTTGAGCTTGAGCGAGATGCGCGACTGCGCCTTCATCAGGCGGTCGCGGCGCCTGCGCGCCACCTTCGGGTCAACCTTGCCGGGCAGGTCGAACGCGGCCGTCCCCTCCTCGTCCGAGTAGGTGAAGACGCCGACGCGGTCGAACTCCACCGCCTTGACGAAGGCCAGAAGCTCCTCGAAGTCCTCCTCGGTCTCGCCGGGGAAGCCCGTGATGAAGGTCGTGCGCACGGCGACGCCGGGCACGCGCTCGCGCACGCGCGCGATGAGGCGCTCCAGGCTCTCGCGGTTCCCGCCCCGCTTCATCAGCTTCAGGACGTTCTGCGACGCGTGCTGCAAGGGCATGTCGAGGTACTTGACGGCCTTCGGCTCCTCGGCCAGCGCGTCGAGGAAGGCCGCGGAGATGTGCGTCGGGTACGTGTACATCACGCGCACCCACTCGACGCCGTCCACGCGGCACAGCTCGCGCATCAGGTGGGCGAGCGCGTCCTGCTCGCCGAGGTCTTCGCCGTAGCGCGAGGAGTCCTGCGCGACGAGGATTATCTCTTTCACCCCGGCTTCGGCCAGCCGCTTCGCCTCGGCCACGACCGAGCCGAAGCGCCGGCTGCGGAAGTGGCCCCGCATCTGCGGGATGAAGCAGAAGGCGCACGGGCGGTCGCAGCCCTCGGCGATTTTGACGTAGGCGTAGTGGCCGGGCGTGGCGAGCACGCGCGGCGTCGACTCGTCGTAAAGGTAGGTCGCCGTCTGGTTGCCGAGCGGCAGCACGGGGAGGGAGCGCGTGTTGACCCGCGAGTCGGCGGCGGCCGTGATGTCGTTAATCTGGCTCGTGCCGATGAAGGCGTCCACCTCGGGCATCTCGGCGCGCAGCTCGTCGCGGTAGCGCTCGACGAGGCAGCCGGCGACGACCAGGCGCTGACACTTCCCCTCCGACTTGAGGCGCGCGGCTTCGAGGATGGCGTCCACGGACTCCTTCTTCGCGGCGTCGATGAAGCCGCACGTGTTGACGACGAGCGTGTCGGCCTCGGCCGCGTCGCTCGTGATTTCGTAGCCCTCCTGCTTGAGCCGCCCCATCATCACCTCGCTGTCAACGAGGTTCTTCGGGCAGCCCAGACTGATAAATCCGACTTTCTTCATGAACTCTGTAAACCTTCAAGGCCCCGCAGCCATTCTTCGACCTGCCTGCCTTCGGCGGCCGACAGGCCCTCGCCGCCGAAGCGGACGCGGTTGTAAGCCTTCGTGATGGCCAGCACCTCGGGCGTGCCGACCGCCTCGGCGAATTCGAGCGGCGTCTGGTCGGGCCGGCGGCTCAGGCCGCGCGACGCGAGCGACGCGCTCATCCGCTCGTAAAATTCCACGACCGCCGCCGCGGTCGTCCCCGCCCCGCCCTTCGCGCCGCGCCCGCGCCCCGCGAGCCCTCTGCGGCGGAGCCACAGCAGGCCGACGCCCGCGAAGAGGAGCGACGCGGGCGCGAGCACCAGCGGCGACGTCGCCGCCGCGGCCAGCACGGCCGCCGGCCCCCCGCCCTTGCCTCCCGTCCAGGCCGCGAAGAGCGCACCCAGGCCGTCGGCCGACTCCGACGCGGCCAGGCGGTACGAGCTGATCTGGCTGGAGAGTGTGCGCGCAAGCGTGCGCTGACCCTGCCTATCATAGGCGACGACGTGCTGAATCCAAAACAGCTCCAGCGCGTCGGCGTAGCGCCGCAACTGGCCCGTGAGCCCCGTCCCGCTCGTGCCCGCGGGGCGGCCGTCCGGCGGCGTCGGGTCGAACGTGACCCACGCGTCCTCCCCGGGGAAGTAGACCTCGACCCACGAGTGCGCGTCGGCCTGACGGACGACGAAGGCGTCGGCCGCCGCGTTGTACTCGCCCGGCTGGAAGCCGTTGACGACGCGCGTCGGCACGCCCAGCGTCCGCAGCATGACGGCCATCGCCGTGGCGAAATACTCGCAGTGGCCGGCGCGGACGTTGAAGAGGAAGTCCGAGAGCGGGTCGGCCCCTTTGGCGCGCATCTCCAGCGAGTAGCCGTAGGCGCCGCCGTAGGCATTCCGGTTGAGGTGGGCCTCGACGGCGCGCGCGGCGTCGTAGGCGTTGCGGGCGCCGGCCTGCCGCGCGACCAGCACGGCGAGGCTGCCGACGCGCGTGTCGAGGCTCGCCGGCAGTTGCAGGTAAGACTCAAGCGGGCGGCGCAGGTTGGGCGTGACGCCCGCGGGGCGCACGGCCGACTCGGCGCGCAGGCGCTCGGGCGGCGGCTCGTGCGTGTCGGAGTGGACGGTGTAGGTGACCCTCTCAAGCGTGTGCGGGCGCGAGGCGAGGCCGTCGTCGCGGTCGCGCCTGACGTAAGGGAAAGCGCCCTGGAGCGCGAGCGCCCGCGGCGCGGCGAAGATGACGGGCGTGTCGATGGGCTCGACGAAGAAGGTCTGCGTCGTCAGGCGCGTGATGTCCTCGGTCGTGCCCAGCTTGAAGAGGTTCCCGTCGAAGTCGGGGTAGGCGGAGGCCGCGTCGGACTGCGCCCAGTGCCGCCCGTCGAAGCGGTCGAGCGCCACGCCGCGCCAGCGCAGGGCCGGGCCGCCGCCCCGCGCCGGCGCCTCCACGCGGACGCGCATCACGAGCTGGTTGCTCTCGTTCAGGCGGCCGATGTCGCCGAGCGTGACGTGGTCGGAGAAGCCGACGAAACCCGAAGAGGCCGACCCGCCCGGAATCGAGAGCGTGTTCTCGGCCGCGCGCGGCGTGATGAGGAAAATCGGGAGCGCGAGGCCGAAGATGGCCAGGAAGAGGCACGCGGCCGCGAGCGGCAGGCGCCGCAGCGCGCGCTCGCCCTTGGCCCGCCTGCGCCCGCGCCGGAAGAACCCGGGCTCGTTGGCGACGAGCAGGCGGCTTTCGCTCAGGGGGACGGAGCGCGCGGACTTCCTCAACTCGAAGCAGACGACGGCGAGCAGCGCCGCGAAGACGTAGAGGCCGAGCGAGAGGAGGAACGAGGGGCTCGCGCTCAGGCCCGCGGCCAGCAGCACCTCGAAGAACGAGATGAGGTAGAGGAAGAGCCAGTCGCGGTCGGACTTGACCTGAAGGAGCTTGATGGACGAGAGCAGGAGCGTGAAGTGGACGAGCGCGCTCACGCCCGCGTAGACCTGTTCCGCCGAGTCTGCGGCCCCGGCGCGCTGGACGCTCCAGTCGAGGTAGAAGGCCGGGAGCGCCAGCAGGACGATTACCATCCCGGCGCGCTCGGACAACTGCCACCGCGTCTCGCTCAGCCTCCACGAGGCGAAGAGCACCGCGGCGAACGCGGCCGCGAGCGGCGGCCCGACCCCGCCCGAGACGGCGAGCGCCAGCACGCCGCACGCGATCATCGCGTAGGAGCACGCGCGGAAGTAGCTCTCGAAAGACATCGCCCCTCTTTGATGCCCGCGGGACTATTTCTGCCTGAGCCTGACCTCGAAAAGTTTCGGCCAGAGTTTGCCCGTGACGAAGAGGCGGTCGCCGCGCTCGTCGTAGGCGATGCCGTTGAGGACGGCCTCCGGGTCGGACGTGTCGCCCGGCCGGAGCAGCCCCGCGAAGTCTATCCAGCCTTTGACCTGACCCGTCCGCGGGTCTATGCGCGCGACGCGGTCCTGGTGCCAGACGTTCGCGTAAATCTCGCCCTTCACGTACTCCAGCTCGTTCAGCTCCTCGACGGGGCGGCCGCGGTCGCTGACGTTGATCGTGCGCCTGACCTGGAAGTTATCCGGGTCGAGGAAGCGTATCTGGTCGGAGCCGTCGCTGAGGATGAGCGAGTCGGCGTCGTGCGTCAGCCCCCAGCCCTCGCCCTCGTAGGGGAACTCGCCCGACTTCTGGAACGACTGAGGGTCGTAGACGAAGCCCTTCTCGCCCTTCCAGGTGAGCTGGTAGAGCTTGCCCCCGAAGAGCGTCAGCCCCTCGGCGAAGAAGTAGCGCGGCACGTCCACCTTCCGCAGGACCTTCCCCGTCTGCAGCTCGACCCGGCGCAGCGTCGAGCGCCCTTCGATACCCGTACTCTCGACGAGCGCGCCGTCGTGGAAGACGAGCCCCTGCGTGAAGGCCGCCGCGTCGTGTGGGAACGTGTTGACGACCTCGTAGCCGTAGACGGGAACCTGCACGGGCGCCGAGTTGGCGTTCGCGGTCGCGTTCGCCTGGGGGTCGGCGTCGCAGCCGCCGCCGCCGAGCGTGTAGGTGAGCAGGAATATTCCGAGCAGGTGTCGCATGGCGGGCGGGTTAACCTCTCCGTTTCGGGATTCCGGCCGCGGGGCCTTGCGCGTATTTTGTAAGAGAACCCGAAAAAACGAAAGCCCGCTCAAGGTCTTTGAAGACCGAGCGGGCTCGTCGTTTAAAAATTAATCCGGCGGCGACCTACTCTCCCACGCAGCTTCCCGCGCAGTACCATCGGCTCTGAGAGGCTTAACTTCCGTGTTCGGGATGGGAACGGGTGTGACCCTCTCGACAAAACCACCGGAAAACTTGAAAGAACAAAAGCCTAAAGGGCTTTGACAATCGAATAGTGAAGTTGAAGGCTAACCGTGCAAGCACTTGTTGCTCGTCAGTAAATTTTACGGTCAAGCCTTGGGACTTATTAGTACTGGTCAGCTAAACGTGTTACCACGCTTTCACACCCAGCCTATCAACGTGGTGGTCTACCACGAGTCTCACTGGCAGGTCTCATCTCGGGTCTGGCTTCACGCTTAGATGCATTCAGCGTTTATCCATGCTCCACGTAGCTACCGAGCGCTACCCCTGGCGGGATAACTCGTACACTAGAGGTGGA
>DASVTS010000043.1:0-7609 GCA_036387455.1 Pyrinomonadaceae bacterium
GTCGCGCCGAGACGGTCGCCTACTGCCGCGCGCGCGGCGTCGAGTTCCTTTCGGACGAGATGAACGAGGACGAGGGCTTCGCGCGCGTCCGCCTGCGGCGGCGCGTCCTGCCGCTCTTGGAGACTTTCAACCCGCGCGCCGTCGAAGCCATCGCGCGCGCCGCCGACCTCCTGCACGAAGACGCGCGGGCTCTCGAAGCCTTCGCCGCCGCCCTGCTCGAAGAGGCTGGGGAGGGAACGCCCGAAGGCGAGTCGGGTGCGGCCCGGCCCCTTCGCGTCGAGGTGCTGGCCCGCGCGCAGCCGGCGCTCAGGCGTCGCGCCCTGCGCCTGTGGCTGGCGCGCGGCCGGGGCGATTTGCGTCGGCTGGGCCTCGCGCACGTCCGCGCCGTCGAGCGCCTTCTGGCCGGCGAGCGCGGCGGGCGCGTCGCCGAACTCCCCGGCGGCGGCCGCGTCGAACGCCGCCGCGGCCTCCTCCTCTTCCGCTCCGAAAGCGGGGCGGGTTAAAGACGCCCTCCCGACCCGAAACCCGGAACTCGAAACTTTATCGAGTCCGGGAAAGTCGTTGAAAAAGGGCGACCCGACTCTTACAATCGAGGGCGGGGCCGGGCGGGCGGCCCGAGGCGGGACGGAGGGCACAACTTCGGGTGGCCCGTGGGCATCCAATTCGAGGCCGGTTATCGGATATTTTCGGAGGCTCACCCCGCCGGCGCGGGGGAGCGACAAAAGGCGCCGAGATGGGGTATCATCGGCGTCGGAGGCGAGAAGAATTTGAGTTCCACGGCAAGACAACTGATTTTCTGGGTGCTCATCCTGGTCGGGGCCGTCATGCTCTACCAGTTCGTCGTCAACAAGGACGGGCGCGGCGCCAAGCAGGCGCCCGCCAGCGAGCTGGTCGAGAAGATTCATAACGGGCAGGTCGAAGAGCTAAACCTTAAGGCGGCCGAGGCCGTCTGGAAGACGAAGGACAAGCAGGAGTACCGCACGCCCTTCGAGGGCGACGCGATCAAGGCCGAGCTGTTCAAGAGGGCGACCGAGCGCGACGCGAACGGCATCGCGCCCGTCAAGAACGTCAACGTCGAGCAGGCGTCGGGCGGCGTCCTCTGGTCGATCCTGGCGTGGTGGGGGCCTGTGCTCCTGCTCGTCGGCTTCTGGATTTTCATGCTCCGGCAGATGCAGTCGGGCGGCAACAAGGCCCTCTCTTTCGGCAAGTCGCGCGCCAAGCTCCTGAACAACCAGCAGAAGCGCGTCACCTTCAAGGACGTGGCGGGCGTGGACGAGGCCAAAGAGGAGCTTCAGGAGATCATCGAGTTCCTCAAGGAGCCGCAGAAGTTCCAGAAGCTCGGCGGGCGCATCCCCAAAGGCGTGCTCCTCGTCGGCCCCCCGGGCACGGGCAAGACCCTGATGGCGCGGGCGGTGGCGGGCGAGGCCAACGTCCCCTTCTTCTCCATCTCCGGCTCGGACTTCGTCGAGATGTTCGTCGGCGTCGGCGCCTCACGCGTCCGCGACCTCTTCGAGCAGGGCAAGAAGAACGCGCCGTGCATCATCTTCATCGACGAGATTGACGCGGTCGGCCGCCACCGCGGCGCCGGCCTCGGCGGCGGCCACGACGAGCGCGAGCAGACCCTCAACCAGCTGCTCGTCGAGATGGACGGCTTCGAGTCGAACGACGGCGTCATCATCATGGCCTCGACGAACCGGCCCGACGTGCTCGACCCGGCGCTCTTGAGGCCCGGCCGCTTCGACCGCCGCGTCGTCGTGCCCCGGCCCGACGTCCGCGGCCGCGAGGGCATCCTCAAGGTTCACACGCGCAAGATTCCGCTCGGCGAGGACGTGGAGATCAGCGTCATCGCGCGCGGCACGCCCGGCTTCACCGGCGCCGACCTCGCCAACCTCGTCAACGAGGCGGCCCTGAACGCCGCCCGCTACAACAAGAAGATCGTCAACATGGCGGACTTTGAGCTGGCGAAGGACAAGGTGCTGATGGGCGCCGAGCGCAAGTCGATGGTCATCACCAACGAGGAGAAGCGCGTCACGGCCTACCACGAGGCCGGCCACACGCTCGTCGGCCTCAAGGTGCCGAACGCCGACCCCGTCCACAAGGTGACGATCATCCCGCGCGGCATGGCGCTCGGCGTCACGCAGCAGCTGCCCGAGGGCGACCGCCACAACTACACGAAGGAGTACCTGCTCGGCCAGATCGCCATCCTGATGGGCGGGCGCCTCGCCGAAGAGGTCTTCCTCGGCAGTATCACGACCGGCGCGTCGAACGACATCGAGCGCGCGACCGAGCTGGCCCGCGCCATGGTCTGCGAGTACGGCATGTCGAACCTCGGGCCGCTCACCTTCGGCAAGAAGGAGGAGCAGATTTTCCTGGGCCGCGAAATCTCGCAGCACCGCGACTTCTCCGAGGACACGGCGATCAAGATTGACCAGGAGGTCAAGAAGCTCGTCGGCGACCAGTACGAGCGCGCCCGCGCCATCATCGAGGACAACCGCGAGACGATGATTCGCCTCGCCGAGACGCTCTTAGACCGCGAGACGCTCGACGCCGTGCAGATTCGCCGCATCATCGCCGGCCTCCCGCTCGACGACGACGACTCCGGCTCGCACAAGGACGACTCCGACCGCCCGCAGCTCAAGGAGCCCGCGGCCAACCCGCTCAAGCCGATTCTGCCGCCGATTACCGGCGGCAACCCGGCGCCGGCCTAAAGCGGGGGGCGGGACGAAACGGCACGTGAAGGGGAAGGGGGTTTTTAGCCTCTTCCCCTTTTCCCTTTAGCCCTTACCCTTATGACACGTAAATGGGAGTTGCCCCGGCACAGCCTCACCCTCGGGCGCCGCACGCTCGTGATGGGCGTCATCAACCTCACGCCCGACAGCTTCAGCGACGGCGGGCGCTGGTTCACGCGCAAGCGCGCGTGGGACAACGCCGAGCGCATGTCGCAGGACGGCGTGGACATCATCGACATCGGCGGCGAGTCCACGCGGCCGGGCGCGCAGGCCGTCTCGGAGGACGAGGAGATTCGCCGCGTCCAGAAGTTCATCGACGTGATGATTAAGCTCATCCACTACCGGGGCCCTTACTCGGTCGACACGACGAAGGCTTCGGTCGCCCGCGTCGCCCTCGGCGCGGGCGTCCAGATCGTCAACGACATCTCGGGGCTGCGCTTCGACCCGGCGCTCGCCGACGTGGCCGCCCGCCACGACGCCGGCCTCATCCTGATGCACTCGCGCGGCACCTTCGAGACGATGCACAGGCAGGAGCCCGTGGACGACATCCTCAAGGAGGTCTCGGACGACTGGCGGCGGGGCATCGCGGAGGCCGAGCGCCGCGGCGTCAGGCGGGAGAAGATCGTGCTCGACCCCGGCATCGGCTTCAGCAAGACGCAGAGGCAGAACGTCGAGCTGATCGCGCGGCTCGACGTGCTGGCGCGCGACTTCTCGGACTTCCCCCTGCTCGTCGGCACCTCGCGCAAGTCCTTCGTCGGCCACCTGCTCGGCGGCGCGCCCGTCAACAAGCGCGTCCACGGCACGATGGCCAGCGTCGCCGCGGCGGTGCTGCTCGGCGCCTCAATCGTCCGCGTCCACGACGTGCGCGCCGCCGTCGAGACCGTCCGCGTCGTAGACGCCATAAAGGCCGTGAACCGTAAGCCGTGAACCGTGACGAGAGGAAGACGGTTCTTTCTTGTCACGGTTCACGGTTCACGGCTCACGGCCTTTCCACTTGTCACCCGTCGTCCGGGTGTCGTATCGTCAACGCTCCGCCCGGGTCGAAACGTTTTAAAGGTTGTCGTTCAAACGATGCTGCTGAGTAAGAGACTTTTCCACGCGGCCGCGCTCGCCGCCGTCGTCGCCTTCGCGTCGGGCTTCCGCGGCTGTTACAAGCCCGTGAGCAAGACGGGGCTGCCCGCGCACATCCGCACCGTGGCGGTGCCCGCGTTCCAGAACCAGGCGCTGCGCTACCGCATGGAGGCGCGCTTCACCGAGTCCGTGATGCAGGAAATCCTGCGGCGCGGCAAGGGGCTGCGCGTGCAGAGCGAGGCGAAGGGCGCCGACGCCGTCGTGGACGGGACGATCAAGGACTTCTACTTCGTCGGCGTGCTGCTCGACTCGCGCGGCCGCGCGCGCATCTTCGAGGTGACGATTAGCGCCGCCGTCACCGTCCGCGACCAGGTCACCAACCGCGTCATCTACGACAACCAGGCGTACGTCTTCCGCGGCGAGTTCGAGTTCACGGAAGACCCGCGCACCTTCTTCAACGAGGAAGACCCGGCCGTCCAGCGCCTCTCCCGCAGCTTCGCCGAGAGCCTCGTCTCCACCCTCGTCAACGGCTTCGGGGTGAACGAAGACCCGTAGGCGGTAGACGGTAGTCGGCAAGGCTTCCGCCTGATGGCCGCTGACTTCACGACGATTCGCTAACCACCGTTTTTCCACTGTCTACTTATTCAAATGTCCACTATCACGCGCGAGGAGCTGTGGCGCAGGCTGAAGGCGGGGAAGGTGGAGCCGCTCTACCTCCTCTTCGGGCCGGAGGGCTACCTGCGGGACGCGGCGGCGCGCGTGGTGGCGGACGCGGCGCTGAAGGACGCGCCGCTGCGCGAGTTCAACGAGTCTTCGTTCGACCTCAACTCTGCGGACGTACAGCACGCGATTGCTGCGGCCGAGCAGCTTCCGATGATGGCCGGGCGCCGCGTCGTGCTCGTGACCGGTTTCTCGCGGAAGCCTCCTCGCGCGCCCCTACGCGAGGAGGATGCCGAGGCGCTAGAACGTTACGTCACGCGCCCTGCCGACACTTCCGTCGTCATTTTCATCGCCGACAACCTCGACAAGCGGCTTAAGCTGAGCAAGACGCTGATGGAGACTTGCGTGAGCGTCGAGTTCGCCGAGCTGAAGGACGCGGAGCTGGCCGCGTGGGCGCGCGACCGCCTGAAGCACCTCGGCGCGCACGCCGACGAGCGGGCGCTCCGGCAGATAGTGGCGCTCGTGGGCGCGAGCGTCAGGCAGTTGGCGACCGAGCTGGAGAAGCTGGCGACCGCCGCGCTCCCCGGCGGTCAGATTACGACGGAGCTGGTGGACTCGCTCGTCGGGCGCTCGCGCGAGCTGTCGAACTTCGAGCTGTCCGACCACCTCATCGCGCGCGACCGCCGCCGCGCGCTCGAAACCCTGCGCAAGCTCCTCGACGACGGCGCCGAGCCCGTGATGCTGCTGGGCCTGCTGGCGAGCAACTTCCACCGGCTGGCGCTCGCCAAAGAGCTGATGACGCGCGGCGCGCCCGAGCAGGAGGTCTTCCGCGTCGTCAACATGCCCTTCAGCCAGCGCAAGGAGTTCCTCGCCACCGCGCGCCGCGCCGACGCGCAGGAACTCGCCCGCCGCATCGCGCGCATCGCCGAGGCCGACGTCGCCATCAAGACCTCGCTCGGCGGCGGCGGCGAGCGAGGCTCCCGCCTCCAGCTCGAAATGCTCGTCTGCGAGCTGTCCGCCTAGAAGTCCAGCGGCCTCAAATCGGGCTCGACCCACCCCCGCCTCGCGCGCTCCGAATCAATCAACTCCTTGCTGTAGTAATCGAAGATGAGGCGCGAGCCGCCGCACTCCGCAACCAGCCCGTTGACGAGTTCGGCGAGGCCGGCGCCGCCGCCCGCCCGCGCGAGGTAGGCGCGGACGCGCTTCATCCAGAAGACGGTTATCGTCTCGTGGTAGAGGTCGGGGTTGATGCCGTGCGCGGCGACGTACCGGCCGATGCCGGAGCGCAGGCGCCCCAGCGCCTCGGCGTCGCCCGCGCTCCGGAGGTAGCAGAGCGCGACGAGCAGGTGCTCGCGGTGGTTGAAATCCGCGGGCGGCAGCTCGCAGGACTCGAAACTGCGGACGACCTCCCCGGCCTCCTCGTCACTGCGGTAGGGCTCGTTCGGTGCCGGCATCTTCTACGCCTCCCGCGCCACCCGCGCGCGCAAAAAAGCGAGGCAGGCCGCAAAGGACGGCCTGCCTCGCTTCGGCGATTTTTAAACGACTACTTGCCCGACTCGGCGACGCGCGCCGTGAGCCGCGACTTGTGGCGCGCGGCCGCGTTGCGGTGCAGCACGCCCTTCTGGACGGCCTTGTCGATGAGCGAGACGGTCTGGGGCAGAAGCCCCTGCGCCGACCCGGACTCGCCGGACTCGATGGCCGCGCGCAGCTTCTTGATTCCCGTGCGCAGGCGCCCGCGGTTGCCGCGGTTGATGTCGCGCCGCTTCTCGTTCTGGCGCACGCGCTTTTCGGCTGACTTGTGATTAGGCATCGTTCGAATTCAACTCCGTCTCTTCTTATTTCTCGTCTGAAAAGCTCGCCGGGGCCCACAGTCGGGAACCGGGGCGCCAGAGCAAAGCCCAAAGTATAGGGAGCGGGCGGGCGCGTGTCAAGGCGGGCGGGCGGCGGGGGCCGCGGGCCGCCCGCGTACGCAAAGGGACGCTCCCGCCGCGGGCGCGCGCAGTCCGCGTTGACACCCCCGCCGGGTGTGTTGTAGCGTCATTTCCGTGATGACCGAGACCGCTTTCGCACGCCTCATCCGCCCCCAGCGCCGCCACGCAGAGCTTTCCACGTCACAAGGAGAAGAGAGCGCCTTTTGAAGAAGATCGAGCTTCCGCCGCGGGCCGTCGAGACGCTCTACGGCGTCCACGACCAGAACATCAAGTACCTCGAATCCATCCTCGACGTGCGCGTGGACGCGCGCGGGCAGGACCTGACGCTCGACGGCGGGGACGAGGAGACCGCCGCGCGCATCATCGAAGACTTCGCCGCGCTCTTCCGCGAGGGCAAGACCTTCACCGACAAGGAGCTGCGCGAGGCGTTCGCCCAGACCGCCGAAGACCGGAACTACTCCCTGCGCGACTACTTCACGAAGGCGCGCTTCAACCCCGCCGGCAAGAAGCAGGTCGCGCCCAAGTCGGCCAACCAGCGCCGCTACATCGAGGCCATCCAGTCGAACGACATCGTCTTCGGCATCGGCCCGGCCGGCACCGGCAAGTCGTACCTCGCCGTGGCGATGGCCGTGCAGGCGCTCACGCTCAAGCAGGTCAGCCGCATCATCCTCGCCCGCCCCGCGGTCGAGGCCGGCGAGCGCCTCGGCTTCCTCCCCGGCGACCTCCAGGAGAAGGTTGACCCCTACCTGCGCCCGCTCTACGACGCCCTCTTCGACCTGATGGACGCCGAGCGCGTCGCCAAGATGCTCGAAAAGCGCATCATCGAAGTCGCCCCGCTGGCCTTCATGCGCGGCAGGACGCTGGCGGACGCCTTCATCATCCTCGACGAGGCGCAGAACACGACGAGCGAGCAGATGAAGATGGCGCTGACGCGCATCGGCTTCGGCTCGAAGGCCGTCGTCACCGGCGACGTGACGCAGATCGATTTGCCGACGGGCAAGCGCAGCGGCCTCATCGAGGCCGAGCGCATCCTCAAGGGCGTCGAGGGCATCTCCTTCGTCTACTTCACCGAGAAAGACGTCGTCCGCCACCGCCTCGTCCAGATGATCATCAAGGCTTACGAAAAACATTCGAGCAAGCAACAGATATGACGCCCGACTTTCCAGGCCGCGAGAATTATCGGCGCGGTCGCTGCAATTAAGGGGGACTCGCCTAAAC
>DASVTS010000044.1:0-20900 GCA_036387455.1 Pyrinomonadaceae bacterium
AGTTTTGGGGCGCCCCGACAGGGTTAACCCTGTCGGGGCGCCCCCGCATCCCTAGAGACGGCGCCGGGCGTTTAGCGGCCCGCCTTGACGTCGTAGGCCCACAGCGTCCCGAGGTCGCGGATGTAGAGCCGCCCGTCGGCGACCACCGGGTACGAGAACGACATCTCCGGGAACGGCCCCACATGCTTGTGCTTCGGCTGTGCCGGCGGGGTGAACCGCCCCTTCTCGCGGTAGCCCTCGGGGGTCGCCTCGACCAGCACGAAATCCCCGTTCACGAGGTGAAGGTATAAAAGCCCGTCGGCGGAGGCCACCGAAGCCCAGCCGAAACCGTCCTTCTTCCACTTCACCTTCCCCGTGCCGAAGTCGGACGCGACCAGCCCCTGCCCCGCTTCCGTGCCGTAAAGCACGTCGCCGACGAGCGCCGCGCCGCCGATGCCGTTCGGCAGCCCGCGCTCGAAGTAGACCTGCTCGGCGGCGACGCCCGCGCCCTCCGGCTTGAAGCGGAGGAGCCCGCCGCCGACGCCCAGCGCCCCGCAGTAGACCTGACCGTCGCGCGCGACCGGCGTGAAGTACTGCGCCGGCCCCTTCGCCACTTCCTTGTAGCGCCAGAGGAACTGGCCGGTCTTCGCGTCAACCCCGACCAGGCCCTTGCTCAAAAGCTGCACGTACTGCCTGCGCCCGCCGCCCTGGACGGCGACCGCCGACGCGTAACCCGCGGGGTCGCCGCCGGGGACGGCGGACTTCCAGACGACCGCGCCCGTCTTCTTGTTGAGCGCCGCCATCGTGGCCTGCGCGCCGCCCGGGGTCACGACGACGAGGTCGCCGTCGACGAGCGGCGACTCCGCGTAGGCCCACTCGCCCGGCTGTCCGGCGAACTCCGTGCGGATATTCTTCTGCCAGCGAATCTTGCCGCTCCTGACTTCGAGGCAGGCGAGGTCGCCGTCCGAGCCCAGCGCGTAGAGGAAGTCCCCGTCGATTGTCGGGGTGGAGCGGGCCTTCGCGTAGGGCGGGTTCTGATTCGGGTTGCCGACGTTGCCGACGCGCGTCGTCCAGACCGGCTTCCCGTCGCGGGTCGAGAGGGCCTGGACGAACTCGTTCTCCATGCCGCGGTTGCTCATCAGGTAGACGCGCGACCCGACGACCACCGGCGTCGAGTAGCCGTCGCCGATGTCGTCCACCCGCCAGAGCAGTTTCGGCCCCCCGGCCGGCCACTCCCTGAGGAGCCCCCGCTCGCGCGACGTCCCGTTACGCTCCGGCCCGCGCCACTGGGGCCAGTCGGAAGCCGGGGCCGCCGTACCGGCCGGCCCGGGCAGGGACAGGAAGCACAGACAGAGCGCCGCGACCGAAGCTGGTAATCGTAACTTCATTCTCTTCTCCTTACTGACGCGGGAGTCGGGCGACTCCCGCGCTCTCTGCCGCCGGCCGCCGCGCAGGGCTCTCCCACGAGAGCCGCCGCGCGCACGACCCCACATCCACCTAAGTTCCCGCTGAGAGGTGAGCTGACACGCGCGGGCGGTTCCGATGTCTTGCCGTACCGCCCGTCACTGAGATAACGCAACTTCCGCGCGCCTTGTTCCTTCAACCCGCGCCGCCCCGCCGTCCGGGGCGCACAAAGCCGAAGCGGGGAGTCCGCTGACTCCCCGCTTCGGCCTACCCTTCCCCTTTAAACCTTACGCCCCGGCCGGCAATCGTGTGCGGGTGGAAAAGTGTCAGAGCGGGACGCGCGCGAATAAGGTCGCGCCCGCGCCCGGGACGGATTCTATCTCAAGCCGGCCGTTGATGAGCGCCGCGCGCTCGCGCATGTTGATTAGCCCCATGCTCCCGCCGCCGCCCCCCTCCTCGTCCGGGTCGAAGCCTTTACCGTCGTCCTCGACGATGAGCACGAGCAGCTCGTCGCGGCGCTCCAGCAGCACGCAGACTTTGCACGCTTCGGCGTGCTTCTGGACGTTGTTGAGCGCCTCCTGCGTAATGCGGTAAAGGTTAATCTCCACTTCCGGCGGGAGCCGGCCGCCGTGCAGCCCGACGGCGTGAAACTCGGCCTCGACGCCGGACTGTTCGGACCACTCGCGCACGAACCGTTCGAGCGTCGCCGATAGCCCAAGCTGGTCGAGCGAGGCCGGCCTGAGCCGCCACGCCATAACGTCCACGTCCGAGTCCAGCCGGCGAAGAATGTTTTCAAAGCGCTCCACCTTCGCGCACAAATTCTCCTGCCCCGCGGCCTCCTGCTTTATCTGGTCGAGGCTCAGGCGGAGCGCCGACAGCTGCTGCCCGAGGTGGTCGTGTAGCTCGCGCGCGATGCTCCGCCGCTCCTCCTCCTGAATGTTGACAATGCGGCGCAGCAGCTCCCGGACCCTCTGCTCGGCGGCCGCGTGCTCTTTGACCTCGTCGAGCAGCCGCCCGGTCATCTCCTGCAACTCGCGCGTGCGCTCGCCGACCCTCTCCTCCAGCTCGTCCTTGGCGTGCCAGAGCGCCTCCTCCAGCGCCTTGCGCTCGACGAGCCGCGCTATTTTCGTAATCAGGCGCTCCGGGTCGTACGGCACTTCGAGGTAGGCGTCAGCGCCGGCGCGCAGGCCCTCGACGACGCTCTCGTTGTCCTTGCGCAGCGCGCTCGTCAGCAGGATCGGAGTCCACCGCAGCCTGTCGTGGGCGCGAACCATGCGGCACAACTCGATGCCGTCCATCACCGGCATGGCGACGTCGCTTACTATTAAATCGGGGCCCGCCTGTTCGGCGATTTTATAGGCTTCCCGCCCGCCGCCGGCCGTCATGACTCTGTAGCCCGACTGGGTCAGCAGCTCGGCCGTCAGGCGCAGGCGGTCGGGGGCGTCGTCTACGATCAATATGGTGGTCTGATGTTCGGTTGTATTCATTCGGCCGTTAGCGCGACGGAATTTTACTGAAATCCCGGCCCCTCTATATCAGAAGATGAGGATGGGGTGAAGGCTTTAAAATTGAGCGCCCCGCCGTCGCTGAAATCTTAGCCGCGGCCGGGCGAAAGTTCAAAGGGGGGCGGCGAACCGTTACCGCGCGCGGGGCGGCCGTGTTAATAATGTGCGCATGGGCGGAGTGCTGGTGGCGGTCATGCCGGGGCCGGGCGAGCCGGTCGAGTTGCGCGAGGTGGCGGAGCCCGAGCCCGAGCCGGACTCGGCGCTGCTCGCCGTCGAGCTGAGCGAGGTCTGCGGGACGGACGTGCACTTGCAGCAGGGCCGACTCGCGGGCGTCCCCTACCCGCTCGTGCCGGGCCACGTCTCGGTCGGGCGGCTGGAGAAGATTCGCGGCCGTCTCTTCGACGTCGAGGGGCGCGCGTTCCGCGAGGGCGACCGCGTCACCTTCCTCGACGTGCACCGCACCTGCCACGCCTGCTGGCACTGCCTCGTCGCCAAGTCCACGACGCGCTGCCCCTCGCGCAAGGTCTACGGCATCACCTACGGGCTCGGGGACACGCTGGCCGGCGGCTGGGCCGAGAAGATTTACCTCAGGCCGGGGACGCGCTGCATCCCGCTCGAAGGCGTGGACGCCGCGCGCTTCATGGCCGGCGGCTGCGCGCTCCCGACCGCGATTCACGCCGTCGAGCGCGCCGACATTCCCTTCGGCTCCACCGTCCTCGTCCTCGGCTCCGGCCCCGTCGGGCTCTCGGCCGTCGCGCTCTCGCTGATGCGCGGGGCGCTGCGCGTGCTCTGCACCGGCGCGCCCGCGTCGCGGCTCGCGGCGGCGCGCGAGATGGGGGCCGCGGCCACGCTCGACGTCGAGCGCCACGCGCCCGCGGAGCGGGCCGCGTGGGTGCTGGGAGAGACCGGCGGGCGCGGCGCCGACGTCTGCATCGAGGCGACGGGCGCGCCCGGCGCGGTCGTCGAGGCGATGCGCTACGCGCGCGACGCCGGCACGGTCGTCGTCGTCGGGCAGTACACCGACCACGGCGAGGTCGCCTTCAACCCGCACCTCGACCTCAACCGCAAGCACCTCGACGTGCGCGGCTGCTGGGGCTCGGACTTCTCACACTTCCACCGCGGCGCGCGCCTGATGGCCGACGCCGAACGCTCCGCCCCGTGGGCGCGGCTCGGGCTCGAAACCTACGCGCTCGCGCGCGCGGGCGAAGCACTCGCGGCCGTCGCCGCCGGCCGCGTCGTCAAGGCGCTCATCGCCCCGCACGCCGGCGCGCAGGCGGGCGGGACGCCGGCCGGGGACTCGAAGGTATGACCGCACAGGTTCACGAGACGCTCGTCTACGAGGGCGAGGAGATGTCGATGATCTCCTGCCCGCCGCTGCCCGCCGGTCACCCGCGTCTGACCGCGGCGGCCGAGCCCTTCGTGACGAAGCGCGAGGGCGTCCCCGGCGTCGTCTTCTCGACCGCCTGCTGGCGCCGCTACCTCGGGACGTGGGAGGTGAAGGAGGGCCGCCTCTACCTGAAGGACGTCAAAGGGCTCTACGAGCTTGACGACGCCGGACCCCTCTTCGCGGACTGGGTGAGCGGCTGGCTCGTTGTGCCGCGCGGCGGGCTGCTGCGGTACGTCCACATGGGTTTCGAGTCGGTCTACGAGCGCGAGCTGCACCTCAGGTTCGAGGCCGGCGTGCTGGTCGAGACGCGCGAGGTGGACAACCGGGGCGCTCCCGCCGAGCCCCGCGTCCCGACTCCGCCTCCCCCGCCCGCGCGTTCCCGGCTGGGGAAACTTCTCGCCCTCCTCCGCCGTTGAATCTCCCCGCCGGGCGCCGATAATTCGCCGCGGCAACAAACGCGCGGGGCGGCGCGCGCGCGCAACAAAAGCATTGACGTTTATAGCCCCCGGTGATACTTTACCGACCGTTCGGTAAACCATACCCCCGGTTCTCGGGCTCCGGTTCCATTCCCTTTTTCGGACTTTTTCCAGGACTGCTCGCCGCGCGCCTCGCACCCCCCGCGCCGGGGGGCCCAGCGCCGCCTGACCGTCCCCACTTCGCTCTGACGCAAGGAGATGTCAACACTATGAGAAGCCTGACTCGGTTCTTCTCGGCGGCCCTGCTCGTCGTCGCCGCCGGAGTCTCCCCCGCTTTCTCGCAAGCCTCCAGCTCGACCGCGGAGTTGCGCGGACAGGTCACCGACTCGTCCGGCGCGGCGGTCCCGAACGCCGCCGTCACCGTCACCGACACGGCCAAGGGCACGAGCCGCACGACCCAGACCGACGGGGAGGGCAACTACGTCTTCCTCAACCTCCTGCCCAGCGCCTACGAGCTGAAGGTCTCGGCCGCCAGCGGGGGCTTCGCGCCCGGCTCGACGCGCGTCGAGCTGACCGTCGGCCAGCAGGCGAACATCCCCGTCCAGCTCTCGGCCAAGGGCGTGCAGGAGACCGTGGACGTGGTCGCCGGCGGCGAGGTCGTCGACACCGACCGCACGCAGCAGTCCACGGTCATCGGCGCGGGCCAGATTACGAACCTCCCCATCAGCCGCCGCAACTACCTCGACTACGCGCTGCTGACGCCCGGCGTCTCGGACGCCGACAACATCGCCGACGCCTCCGACTTCCGCGTCGCGCAGACGCCCAACTCCGGCCTCTCCTTCGGCGGCAACAACGGCCGCGGCAACCTCGTCGCCGTGGACGGCGGCAGCACCAACACCGTCTCGGGCGGCGTCGAGGCGACCATCAGCCAGGAGGGCGTGCAGGAGTTCCAGGTCCTGCGCAACTCCTACAACGCGGAGTTCGGCGGCTCCTCCGGCGGCATCGTCAACATCGTCTCGAAGTCGGGCTCGAACCGCCACCACGGCAGCGCCTTCGGCCTCTTCCGCGCCGAGCGCTTCGACGCGCGCTACGCCTTCGACTTCAACCCCGACGGCAAGTCGCCCTTCAACCGCCAGCAGTTCGGCGGCTCGGTCGGCGGCCCCGTGCGCGAGGACGAGACCTTCTTCTTCACCTCGCTCGAACGCTTCAGCCAGGACGAGACGACCTTCGTCAACCTCCTCAACACGACGAACATCTTCCAGATCACGGCGTCGCAGCGGCGCCTCTTCGACTTCCTCGCCGGGACGCCCTTCGCCGCGCTCGGCACCTCCCTGCGCGGCACGCTGACGACGACCCCGGCCAACTTCCCGCGCACCGTCAACCTCTTCACCAACGCCTCGGGGCAGTTCCCCTTCGAGTCGAGCCAGACGACCTTCGGCGCGCGCTTCGACCACAACTTCAGCGACCGCGACGCCGCCTACGTCCGCTTCAGCGTCAACGACTCGAAGTTCGAGAACCAGGCGGCCGGCGCCCTGACGGCCGTCTCGCGCGGCCGCACGCTCGACTCGCTCAACGGCGGCGTGCTCTTCTCCGAGAACCACCAGTTCGGCCCCAGCACCTTCAACGAGCTGAAGCTCCAGTGGCGCTACCTCGACTTCGACGTCATCCCGAACGACCCCGTCGGCCCCGAGTTCAACATCGAGGGCTTCGGCTTCTTCGGGCGCGACATCTTCCTCCCCTCGCACACGCTCCAGCGCGACTACGACGTCATCGACAACGTCTCGCACGTGCGCGGCGACCACACGCTCAAGTTCGGCGGCGCGTTCCAGGCGTCGGACGTCTCCTCGGGCAACGAGACGTTCTTCGGCGGGCGCTTCAACTTCGGGCCGAACATCCCGCTGGCGAACATCATCCCGGCCGCGACGCTCGCCTCCCTGCGCGGCTTCATCAACGCCGGGGTCGCCGACCCCGCGCAGCGCGCTACGCTGCTCGGCGACATCAACACGCCGATTAACGCGCTCCAGGCGTTCAACCTCAACCTGCCCATCGTCTACCAGCAGGGCTTCGGCACGCCGGAGGTCAACTCCTTCACCTACCGCTACGCGCTCTACGCGCAGGACACGTGGAAGGCGAGGCCGAACCTGACCCTCAACTACGGGCTGCGCTACTCCATCAGCGACGAGCCGTTCTACATGCCGCTCGACAAGAACGACATCCAGCCGCGCGCCGGCTTCTCCTGGTCGCCCTTCGGGAGCGGCAAGACCGTCGTCCGCGGCGGCGCGGGGATATTCACCGGCTACACCATCTACTCGGTGGCGAACGTCACCAAGACCCTGAGCGGCCTCCCCGGCGACCCCATCAACATCGTGCTCTCGACCGCCACCTCGGCCCCGCTCGGCGTGCCCACCTCCTTCACCGTCTACCAGACGCTGCTCGCGCAGGGCGTCATCGGCAACCGGACGATCACGGCCGCCGACCTCGCGCAGTTCGGCATCACGCCGCGCCCCGGGGCGCCGCTCGAAGTCCGCTTCCGCGCCGAGCCGAACTACGAGACGCCGACCACCTACCAGGCGAGCACGGGCGTCCAGCAGGACGTGGGCCGCGGCGTCTCGCTCGAAGTGAGCTACCTCTTCACGCGGGGCCTGCACCTGACGCGCAACCGCGACGTCAACCAGTACAAGGCGTCGCTCGTGGTGGCGGGCACCAACGAGCCCTGCTTCTTCCGCCTCGGCGCCAACCCCGCGACCTGCACGGGGACGGCTGCCAGCTCCGACTTCCTCAACCCGCTCCGGCTCCAGGACAACATCTACGAGTCGTTGGCCAACTCCTTCTACCACGCGGCGACCGTCTCCGTGCAGCGCCGCTTCGCCGACCACTTCAGCCTCAACGCCCACTACACCTTCTCGAAGTCCATCGACGAGGTGACCGACTTCAACAGCGACTGGTCGGCGGAGAACCCCCTGAACGTGCGCGCCGACCGCGCCGTCTCGGCCTTCGACCAGCGCCACCGCGCCGTCTTCAGCGGCGTCTTCCAGAGCCCGCTCGCGGGCGACTCCGCCGCCGACAAGGTCTTCGGCGACTGGACGTTCTCGCCCGTCTTCATCGCCGGCTCGGGGCGCCCCTTCAACCTGCTCCTCGGCTTCGACGCCAACAACGACGGCCGCTCGCAGTCCGACCGCCCGTTCACCGTCGGGCGCAACACGGGCCTCGGCGAGCCCTTCTACAGCTTCGACGCGCGGCTCGCGCGCCGCTTCCACTTCAACGAGGACATGTTCCTTGAGCTGACCTTCGAGGGCTTCAACCTCTTCAACCGGACGAACCTCGCGGGCATCAACAACGTCGTCGGCAGCCTGCCGCCCGACCAGCTCCGCGCGCTCGCCTCGACGCGCGCGCGCGGCAACCGCGGCGCGGCGCCGACCGAGCCGCTCGGCTTCACCTCGGCCTCGAACCCGCGGCAGTTGCAGTTCGGCCTCCGCTTCAACTTCTAGGGCGGGGCGTTGGCCACAGAGACACAGAGGCACAGAGTCTTAAGAATTTGAAATCTCAAATTTCAAATTGTTCTTAAAGCTCTGTGCCTCTGTGTCTCTGTGGCTAATTCATTCCGATGTAGAATCGCAGCAAGCATGCCGCCGCCTTCCGTAGAGTTCGCGCGCCGGCTGCGCTGGGCGGACGCCGACGCGGCCGGCCGCCTGCACTTCCCCCGCATCTTCGAGCTAGTCGAGGAGGCCGAGGGCGAGCTGATGCGCGGCGCGGGCTGGCCCTTCGACCTGCGGCGGCGCGAGTACGACTTCCCGCGCGTCCACCTCGAATGCAGGTTCGCGCGCGTACTCGAACTCGACGCGCCCTTCCGCCTGCGGCTCACGGTCGGCAGGCTCGGGCGCACGTCCATCCGCTACGAATACCGGGTCTTCGACGCCGCCGACGAACTCGCAATCGAAGGCACGATGACCGTCGTCGTCCTCCGCGACGGCGCCCCGGCCGAGATACCGCCCACCCTGCGCGCCGCCCTCGGAGGGTGAAGGACGGAGGACGAAGCTTTGACAGCGCCTCCTTCATCCTTCATCCTTCACCCTTCGTCCTTCACCCTTTCTTTCAGAGGAGGCAGTCATGCAAAGCGTCAGGTTCCATGAGTTCGGCGACCCGGCCGAGGTTCTGCGCGTCGAGGAGGTCGAGCGGCCTGAGCCGGGCGCCGGCCAGGTGTTGGTGAAGATGCGCGCGCGCCCCATCAACCCCTCCGACCTGCTGACGGTGCGCGGGCTCTACGGCGCGCTGCCGGTGCCGCCGGCCACGCCGGGGCTCGAAGGCATGGGCGAGGTCGCGGAAGTCGGCGAAGGCGTCACCCATCTGAGCGCGGGGCAGCGCGTGATACCGCTCGGCGTGGCGGGGACGTGGGCCGAGTTCGTCGTCGCCCCGGCCGCGCAGCTCATCCCCGTGCCCGACGGCGTCAGCGACCAGACGGCCGCGCAGTTCGTCGTCAACCCCCTGACGGCCTGGATCATGACCGTCGAGGAGCTGGCGCTCCAACCCGGCGAGTGGCTCTTGCAGACCGCGGCCGGCTCGACGCTCGGGCGCGTCGTCCTCCAGATAGCGCGGCAGCGCGGCTTCAAGACCATCAACGTCGTCCGCCGCCGCGAGCAGGGCGAGGAGCTGAAGGCGCTCGGCGCCGACGAAGTCGTCTGCACCGACGAGGAGGACGTCGCCGGGCGCGTGCAGGAGATTACGGGCAGGGCCGGGGTGACGAAGGCCATCGACGCGGTCGGCGGCGAGACGGGCGCGGCCGTGTTGCGGTCGCTCGGGCGCGGCGGGGTGATGCTCGTCTACGGGCTGCTCTCGGGGCGGCCGATGCCGGTCGACGGCGGGCGGATGATCTTCACGACGACGACGCTGCGCGGCTTCTGGCTCGGCGACTGGATGCGCTCCGCCCCGCCCGAGCGCCAGCAGGCCACCTTCGCCGCGATGCTCCGCGCGATGGCGACGCAGGAGATAGTGCCGCCCGTCGAGGCCGAGTACCCGCTCTCCGAAGTCCTCGCCGCCGCCGCACACTCCGAGCGCCCCGGCCGCAGCGGCAAGGTGCTTTTGGTGAGTAGGCAGTAGTCGGTAGAAAAAACCAGAGGCGGCGCGTCACGGTCATCAACCGGGCGCGCCGCCTGTCTTTCTACCGTCTACCGACTACTCCCAAAGGATGATGCCGCGCGCGCCTTCGCCGCCGGAGAGCGCGGCGAGGGCGTCGTTCACGCCTTCGAGTCGGTAGGTGCGCGTGGCGAGTTCGGCGAGCTTGAGCTTGCCTTCGCGGTAGATTCCGACGAGGCGGGGCACGTCCCGCGCGGGCCGGCCCGAGCCGTAGAGCGAGCCGAGCAGCCGCTTCTCCTGCATGACGAAGGGGAACAGCGGGAACGCGGCGAGGGCGTCGAGGCGCGCGAGCCCGGTGACGACGACGGTGCCGCCCTTGCGCGCGAGGCCGAGCGCCTGCGCGAGCGTGGCCGGCGTGCCCACCGTGTCGAAGACGTAGTCCGCCCCGCGCCCGCCGGTCAGTTCCCTCACCCGCTCAACCACCTTCTCGCCGGAGGCGTCGACGGCGTCGGTCGCGCCGAACTCGCGCGCCAGCCGCAGGGGCTCGGCGCGCGTGTCGAGCGCGACTATCTTTTCGCAGCCGGCGAGCCGCGCGCCCTGCACGACGTTGAGGCCGACGCCCCCGACGCCGACGACGGCCGCCGACGCGCCCGGCTCGGGCCGCGCCGCGTTCAGGACGGCGCCGACGCCCGTCACGACCGCGCACCCGAGCGTCGCCAGCGCCTCGAACGGCACGTCCGCGGGGACGGGAATCACGCCCTCGGCCGCCACCACCGCGAAGTCCGCGAAGCAGGCCGTGCCGTTGTAGTGCGCCAGCCTTTGCCCGCGCGCCGTCAACAGCGTGTCGCCCGCCGGCAGCCGGTTGCGGTAGGTCGTCCGCTCCAATCGGTCGCACAGCACCGGGCGCCCCTCCGCGCAGGGCGGGCAGACGCCGCACGGCGGCGCCCAGCAGAAGACCACGTGGTCGCCCGCGCCGACGCCCCCCACGCCCTCGCCCACCTCGCGCACCACGCCCGCGCCCTCGTGCCCGAGCACGAGCGGCGTCCGCGCCGGCCAGTCGCCGCGCGCCGGGTGCAGGTCGCTGTGGCACACGCCCGCGGCCTTCAACTCCACCAGCACCTCGCCCGCGCGCGGCGCCCCGAGCTCCGCCGCCTCCACCGACAGCGGCGCCCCCTGCTCCCACAAAATCGCGGCGTTGATGTTCATAAGGAAGTAGGCAGTAGACGGTAGGCAGTAGCCCGACCGTGAGGGAGGGCGTCGCCCCTCCGCCGTGCGCTTTGACGAAAGACTTACGCCCTCCCTCGCGGTCGGGCTTCCGCCATTGAGTGCCAGCGTCAGCAGGGCGGAAGCCCTACCGTCTACTGTTTCCCCGCCAGCGCGGCGGCGACGCGGGCGAGCCAGGCGACGCGTTCGCCGAGGGCGGCGAAGCGCGGGTCGTCGGTCTGGCCGCGCCGGTAGCGGAAGAAAATCTGTTGCAGCACGACCGCCAGCTTGAAGACGGCGAAGACCTCGTAGAAGCCGACGCCCGACAGGTCGTGGCCGGTGCGTGAGCCGTAGCGTTCCAGCACCTCCGCGCGCGTGAACCAGCCCTCGCGGTTCGTGACCGTGGCGACGCTGCCGAGCCCGGCGCCGGCCGCCGTGTGCACCCAGTAGCCGAGCAGGATTCCCAAGTCCACCAGCGGGTCGCCGACCGCGCTCATCTCCCAGTCGAAGACGCCGACGACGCGCCCCACGTCGCCCGCGTCGAGCATCACGTTGTCGAGCTTGTAGTCGCCGTGCACGAGCGTCGGGCGCCCGGGGTCGGGCGGCAGACGCCCCTCCAGCCACGCGGCGAGCGCGTCCATCTCGGGCAGCTCGCCCGTCTGCGAGCGGTGCCAGCGCTCCGCCCACCCACGCACCTGCCGCCCGACGAACCCCGCGGGCCTCCCCAGGGCGTCGAGCCCGTGGGCGCGCACGTCCACCGCGTGGAGGTCGGCCAGCGCGTCCACCAGCGCCGCGCTCGCGCGCCGCCGCTCGGCGGGCCGGCTTTCGAGCTGCGGCGGCTCCTCCGTGCGCACCACCAGCCCGCGCCGCCGCTCCATCACGTAGAAGACCGACCCGACGACCGACGCGTCCTCGCAGAGCAGGAAGGGCTCGGGCGCGAGCGGGAAGACCGGGTGCAGCGCTTCGAGTATGCGGAACTCGCGCGCCATGTCGTGCGCCTTCGGCGGGACGGGGCCGAACGGCGGGCGGCGCAGGACGAACTCGCGGCCGCCGAAGCGCAGGAGGTAAGTCAGGTTCGAGTGGCCGCCCGGGAACTGCTCGACCGCGAGGGGCGCGCCCGCGTCGAACCCCCCGCCGGCCGCGCCGGGCAGCCGCCCGCGCAGGTAGGCCGCGAGCGCGTCCCAGCCCAACTGCTCGCTCTCGCGCACCGGCCGCGTGTCGGCGGGCTCTGCCGCCCGTGTCTCGTGCGCGTCGCCCATCAGCGCTCGTTGCGAAAGATGATGCAGGTCGTGGTGGCGTGCGCGTAGAGCTTCCCCGCCGCGTCCAAAACCTTGCCCTCGGCGGTCGCGGTGCGGCCGCCGACGTGGATGACCTCGGCCTCGCAGCGCACCTCGCCGGTCTCGGCCGTCAGGGCGCGCACGAAGTTGACCTTCACCTCCAGCGTCGTGTAGCCGGCGCCCGCCGGCAGCGTCGAGTGCACGGCGCAGCCCATCGCCGAATCCAGCAGCGTCGCCGCCAGCCCCCCGTGCACGACGCCGATGGGGTTGTAGTGGTACTCGGCGGGCTCGACCGTGAAGACCGCGCGCCCCTCGGAGAGCTCGGCCAGCCCGAAGTTCATCAGCGCGCTGATGGGCGGGCGCGGCAGCTCCCCCGAGGCCACCTTCCGCAGAAACTCCAGCCCCGAGAGGCCGCGCGCGGCCTCGGCCAGCGCGCGCGGGTCTTCCCAACTGAAGGTGCGCGTGCGCCCCCCGTCTTCAGGTATGCTGCTCATGATTCTCCGCCGGGGGCCGAAGCCCGCTTCAGAATGGCTATCTGGCCCGCGTGGTAAAGGCCGTGCTGGACGACGCCGTGCAGCAGGAAGTAGAACGTGTACTCCCGGCCGGGCACGACGTCGTGCAAATCCTCGTCCGAGAGTTTACGCACCGCCTCACGCAGTCGCCGGTTGACTTCCCGGAGGTTCGCCACCGCGTCGCGCCACGCCTCCTCGCCCTCGCCCGCGGCCGGCGGCCAGTCCTCCTCCGCGGGGAGGGCCGTCGGCATCGGCTCGCCGCCGAGCGCCCGCCGCGCGAAGTCCTGCCACGCCGCGACGTGGAGCGCAATCTCCCAGATACTATGCGCCCCCGCGAGCGGCCTCGCCGCCGCCCGCGCGGCCGGCACGTCGGCGAGCAGTTCCAGCAGCGCCGGCCCGTGCCACGCCCCGCCCTCCGAGGCGCGCTTGAGTTGACTCCCGATTCTGGCGACCTCGCTCACAATTCACCTCCCCGCGCGCCGCGCTCAGACGAAGTAACGCACCAGCCACTGGGCCACGCAGCAGGGCCTCTCGCCGCCCTCGCGCTCGACCGTCACCTTCCAGGTGGCCCGCACGCCGCCCACCATCTCCTCCGCCCCGGCCAGCGTGAAGCGCCCGCGCACGCGCGAGCCGGCGGGGACGGGCGAGACGAAGCGCACGCGGTTCAGCCCGTAGTTGACGCCCATCCGCACGCCGCCCACCGAGACGGCCGTCCGCCCCATCTCGCTCAGCAGCGCCAGCGTCAGGAAGCCGTGCGCGATGGTCGTCTTAAACGGCGACTCGCGCGCCGCGCGCTCCGGGTCGGTGTGAATCCACTGCCGGTCTTCGGTCGCCTCCGCGAACGCGTCGACGCGCCCCTGCGACACCTCCAACCACTCGCTCACCCCGACCTCGCGGCCGACGAGTTCGACGAGACCGGCGACGCTCTCGATTTCAGTAGGCATAAGTAAGTAGACGGTAGACGGTAGTCGGCAGCCCGACCGTGAGGGAGGGCGTCTGCCCTCCGCCGTGCGCTTCGATGAAAGACCTACGCCCCCTCGCGGTCGGGCTGCCGCCGTCGGGTGTCGATGTCCGCCGGGCGGAGCCCGCCGGCTACCGGCCACCGTCCACTTCGTATTTCCCCATCTCCATCCGGGCGACGGATTCGAGGTGGACTTCGTCGGGGCCGTCGGCGAGGCGGAGCGTGCGCGCGTTGGCCCACATCGAGGCGAGCGGGAAGTCTTCGGAGACGCCCGCGCCGCCGTGCGCCTGCACCGCGCGGTCGATGACGCGCAGCGCGAGGTTGGGGGTCACCACCTTTATCATCGCTATCTCGGCGCGCGCCGCCTTGTTCCCCACCGCGTCCATCATCAGCGCCGCCTTCAGCGTGAGGAGCCGCGCCTGCTCTATCTCTATCCGCGACTGCGCGATGTCAGCGCGTATCGTGCCCTGCGCCGCCAGCGGCTTGCCGAAGGCCACGCGCGCCGCGGCGCGGCGGCACATCGCTTCGAGCGCGCGCTCGCTCATCCCGACGAGGCGCATGCAGTGGTGGATGCGCCCCGGCCCGAGCCGCCCCTGCGCTATCTCGAAGCCGCGCCCCTCGCCGAGGAGGATGTTCGACGCCGGCACGCGCACGTCCTCGAACGTCACCTCCGCGTGGCCGTGCGGCGCGTGGTCGTAGCCGTAGACCGTGAGCGTCCGCACGACCCGCACGCCCGGCGCGTCCATCGGGACGAGAATCATGGACTGCTGGCGGTGCTGTGGCGCGCCGGGGTCGGTCTTGCCCATGAAGATGGCGACGCGGCAGCGCGGGTCGCCCGCGCCGCTCGTCCACCACTTGCGGCCGTTGACGACGTACTCGTCGCCCTCGCGCCTGATGCTCGCGCGGATGTTCGTCGCGTCGGACGACGCCACCTCCGGCTCGGTCATGGCGAAGCACGAGCGCATCTCGCCCGCGAGCAGGGGCCGCAGCCAGCGCTCCTTCTGCTCCTCGGTGCCGTAGCGGACGAGCACCTCCATGTTGCCCGTGTCCGGCGCGCTGCAATTAAAGACCTCCGGCGCGAAGTGCGGCGAGCGCCCCATCACCTCGGCCATCGGCGCGTACTCAAGGTTCGAGAGCCCCGCGCCGTACTCGCTCTCCGGCAGGAACAGGTTCCAAAGCCCCTCCGCCCGCGCCCGCGCCTTCAGCTCCTCCATCACGGGCGCCGGCTGCCAGCGGTCGCCCGCCCCCACCTGCTCGTGAAACTTCGCCTCGTTCGGGTAGACGTGCGCCGCCATGAACTCGCGCAGCCGCCCGTAAATCTCCCTCGCGCGCGGCGAGACCTGAAAGCCGACGTAAGGGTCAAAACCGTCCGTCAATTTCTCCCCTCCCGCCCCCGCCGGGCCGCCGAGGACTTCGGATGTGAAACCTCAAATTCAGACTTGCAAATTCTCGAAGACGGTCGCCGCGCCCTGCCCGCCGCCGACGCACATCGTCACGAGGCCGTAGCGGGACCGGCGCCGCCGCATCTCGCCCATGAGCTGCACCGTCAGCTTCGCGCCCGACGCGCCGAGCGGGTGGCCGAGCGCGACGGCGCCGCCGTTGACGTTCGTGCGCGCCTCGTCCATCCCCAGCTCGCGCATCACCGCGATGGCCTGGCACGCGAACGCCTCGTTCAGCTCTATCAGGTCCATGTCGTCGAGCCTCAGCCCGGCGAGCTTCAGCGCCTTCGGCACGGCCACGACCGGCCCCATCCCCATCACCTCCGGCGGCACGCCGCCGACCGCGTAGGAGACGAAGCGCATCAGCGGCTTCAGGCCCAGCTCCTCCGCCCGCTCGCGCGACATGACGACGACGGCGGCCGCGCCGTCCGACGTCTGGCTGGAGTTGCCGGCCGTCACCGTCCCCTGCGCGTGGAAGACGGGGCGCAGCTTGGCGAGGCCCTCGGGCGTCGTGTCGGGGCGCGGCCCCTCGTCCGTGTCGAAGGTCAGGCGCTTCTCCCTCACCGCGCCGCCCTCGCCGACCTCGCGGACTTCGACTTCGAGCGGGACGATGCCGTCGTCCCTGAGCCTCCCCGCCTCAATCGCCGCGAGCGCGCGCTGGTGGCTGCGGTAGGAGTAGGCGTCGGCCTCCTCGCGCGTGACGCCGTAGTCGCGCGCCACGTTCTCGGCCGTCAGGCCCATCGAGAGGTAGACGCCCGGCCGGTGCTCGACGAGGTGCGGGTTGGGCCTGAACTTGGTGTTGCCGCGCAGCATCGACATCGACTCCGTCCCGCCCGCGACGACGCACTCGGCCATCCCCGACATGACCGAGGCGGCCGCCATCGCAATCGTCTGCGAGCCCGACGAGCAGAAGCGGTTGACGGTCACCGCCGGCACCTCGTGCGGCAGCCCGGCGCGCAGCGCCGCGATGCGCGCGACGTTCGTCCCCGACTCGCCCTCGGGCGTGGCGCACCCCATGACGACGTCGTCAATCGTCTCGGGCGCGAGCCCCGGCACGCGCCGCAGGAGGTCTTCGATGACGGCCGCCGCCATGTCGTCCGGCCTCACGGTGCGCAGGCTCCCCCGCGGCGCCTTCCCGACGGCCGTGCGCACGCCCGCCACAATCACTGCTTCTCTCATAAAAACCCTTCCCGTCGTTCTACAGGACTTAAGTCTCAAATTCTGATGACGCCCTCGGCCTCGCCCGTCATCACCTCTTTGCCGTCCTGGTTGCGGCAGACCCACGAGGACTTCAGATGCGTGTACGCCCCCGCCTCGGCCAGCCCCTCTATCTTCACCTCGCAGCGCACGGTGTCGCCGCCGAAGACGGGGCGGTGGAAGCGGAACGTCAACTGGCGCGCGATGAAGTTCATGTCGCCGCCGATTTTCGTCGGCAGCGTCGCCGTCAGGAGCCCGTGCACCATCAGCCGGCCCGCCTCGTCCGGCCGCAGGTGGTGCGCCCCACCGTCGCCCGAGAACTCCGCGAACCGCCGCACGTCCTCGTCCGTGAACGTGCGCTCCCACGCCACCACGTCGCCGACTTTCATCCGCCCGCCCTCCGTCCCGCCGCGCCGCCTCAGCGCGCCCTGAACAGCATGCACGTCGCGGTGCCGTGCGCGTAGAGCTTGCCCGTGGCGTCCACGATGCGCCCCTCGGCCGTGGCGACGCGCGAGCCGGCGTGGAGCACGCGCGCCTCGCAGCGCACCTCGCCCGTCTCGCGGCGCATCGGCCGGACGTAGTTGATTTTCATCTCCAGCGTCGTGAAGACGCGGCCCGCGGGCATCGCCGTGTTGATGGCGCAGCCGAGGGCCGAGTCGAGCAGCGTTGCGGCGAGCCCGCCGTGCGCGATGCCGATGCCGTTGTAGTGGCGCTCGTCCGGCGAGACGGCGAAGACGGCGCGCCCCTCCTCCACCTCCACGAGCCGCATGTTCATCAGCCGCGCCATCCCAGACGCCTCGCGCTCGCCCGTCAAAAGCTGGCGCATGAAGTCGAGCCCGCTCAAAGCCCGCCGCGGCCCCGCGTTCCCGGCAGCCTGCTCTTCCTCGGCCGTGCGCGTCATCCCCGTCCGCCCCCCCGCCCTAGTTTCGCAAAGGCTTGCCCGTCGAGAGCATGTGCGCGATGCGCTCCCGCGTCTTCGGCTCGCCGCAGAGCGAGAGGAACGCCTCTCGCTCAAGGTCTAAAAAGTACTGCTCGTCCACCCACTGCGCCGAGGAGATTCCGCCGCCGCACAAGACCCACGCGACCTTCTGGCTCACGTGCAGGTCGTACTCGCTCATGTAGCCGCCCTGCTGCATGACGTAGAGCCCGGCGCGCAGGGCCGCCAGCGCGTCGCGCCCCGCGGCGTAGCAGTTCTTCGCGCCGCGCGCCGGGGGCGCGTGGCCCGCGTCGGAGAGTTCGAGCACGAGCCGCTTCGCCTCGGCCAACTGGTGGTCGCGGTTCATCACAATCAAATCGGCGTCGGTCAGGTAGCCGAACGCTCGCGCCTCGGCGGCGCTCGTCGAGACCTTCGCGGCGGCGACGGCCTGGAGCGCCTGCTGCAAGAAAGGGACGGGGTCTGCGTTTCCCGTCGCGCGCATCGGCGGCGAGACGACGCGGCGCACGAGTTCCTTGCACCCGCCCGCCGCCGGGACGAGCCCGACGCCGACCTCGACCAGCCCCATGTAGGTCTCGGCCGCTGCCGCCGCGCGCGCCCCCGCCATCGAGACCTCGCAGCCGCCGCCGAGCGTCCGCCCCGCGGGCGCCGTCACCACCGGCTTCGCGCAGAAGCGCAACGCCGCGAGCGCGTCCTGCATCCCCTTCACCGCCCGCTCGATTTCGCCGGGGCCGCCCGCGCCCGAGATGTTCGCGCCGACGGAGAAGTCCGCCGCCTCGTTCCCGACGACGAGCCCGCGCCAGTCGCCCGCCTCCACCTCCTCGACCGACGCGAGCAGCATCTCCTTCACGTCGCCGTCCAACGTGTTCAGCTTCGTGTGAAACTCAAGGCACGCCACGCCGTCGCCCAGGTCCACGAGGCTCGCGCCGCGGTTCTCCCTCACCACGCGGCCCGAAGACTTTAGATGCGCGAGACCGACCGTCTGCTCGTCCGGCGCCTCCGAAACGTAAACCTTGCGCGCCGGGTCGTAGAAGGCGAGCGCGCCGCCCTCCTGCCTGTAAAACGTCTCGTGCCCGGCGTCGAGCATCTCCCTGACCCACCCCGCGACGGCGACGCCTTCTCCCTCCATCGCGTCGGCGGTCCGGCGCACGCCGAGCGCGTCCCACAGCTCGAACGGCCCCAGCTCGTGCGAGTAGCCCCAGCGCATCGCGCGGTCGACGTCGGCGAGACGGTCGGTGATTTCCGGGACGCGGCGCGAGGCGTACCCGAGCGTGTGGTAGACGGCGTGGCGGGCGAGGCGCCCGGCCTTGTCGTCCTGCCCGAGCACGAACCGGACGCGCTCGGGGAGCGACTTAATCTTGAGCGCCTCTTTGACGGAAGGGATGTCGGGCTCGCGCCGCTCGCGGTACTCCATCGTCTCAAGGTCGAGCGAGAGGATGTCGGCCTTCCCGCCCTTCGACGGCTTCTTATAAAAGCCCTGCCCGGTCTTGTCGCCGAGGCGGCCGCGCTCCATCTGCGTCGTGCGCAGGCTCCCGAGGTTCTGGTTGCGCAGGACCTCGCGCGTCTCGTCGTCGGGTATCAGGCCGTAAAGGTTCTCCCCGACCGAGCTGGACACGTCCAGCCCGACGAGGTCTTGCAGGCGGAAGAGCCCCGTCTTGGGCCGCCCGATGAGCGGGCTCAGAATCGCGTCCGCCTCCTCGACCGTGTACCCGTTCTCCAGCACGAAGCCGAGCGTCGAGGCGCCGAGGACGGAGCCGAGGCGGTTGGCGATGAAGTTCGGCGTGTCCTTGCAGACGACGACGCCCTTGCCCAGCCGCCGCCCGGCGAACTCGGTCACGAACTCGACCACGTCGGGCCGTGTGTCGGCGGTCGGGATGACTTCGAGCAGCTTCATGTAGCGCGGCGGGTTGAAGAAGTGCGTGCCGAGGAAGTGCGCGCGGAAGTCTTCGGAAAGCCCCTCGGCGATGGAGGCGATGGGGAGCCCCGAGGTGTTACTCGTGACGATGCTCCCCGGTTTGCGCACCTGCTCGACGCGCGCCATCAGCCCGCGCTTCGGCCCGAGCTGTTCGACGATGGCCTCGACTATCCAGTCGGCCTCGGCGACGCGGCCGAAGTCGTCTTCGAGGTTGCCGACCGTGACGAGCGCCGCGGCCTCGGGCGTGAAGAAGGCCGCCGGCTTCGACTTCTTGAGGCGTTCGAGCGCGGCCGCGACGACGCGGTTGCGCACGGCGGGGCTGTCGAGCTTGAGGCCGCGCCTCTCCTCCTCGGGCGTCAAGCCTTCCGGCGCGACGTCGAGCAGGAGGACGGGCAGCCCGGCGTTGGCCGCGTGCGCGGCGATGCCCCCGCCCATCGTCCCCGAGCCGACGACGACGACTCGCTTGATGGTGTAGCTCATCAGTTCTCTCTTCCCTCGAACAAATCGGGGTCGGTCGCGCGCAGGCGCGCGAGGAAGTCTTTCCACAGGAGCGGCAGGACGGGGATGCGCGCTATCTCGGCCTTCGCGCGGCGCGCGGCCGACGGCGCAATCGCCACCGGCTCGCGCCCGAGGTCGCGCGCCGCGCGCGCCACGGCGAGGTGGCGCGCGGCCATGCTTTCGAGCAGGAGCATCCGCAGGAGCGCGACCTGAATGCTGTCGCCCGTGGTGATGGCGCCGTGGTTGGGCAGGATGACGACCGGCTTCCCGCGCAGCGCGTCGGCGACGGGCATCACGCGCTCCTCCTCCGCGGCCAGGCCCTCGTAGTCGTCCTCCACCAGCCCCACGTCGTCGGCGAGCAGGCAGCCCTCCTGGTCGTAGATTTCGGGCACGACGCGCAGGGCGCTCAAGGTGACGACCGAGGGCGGGTGCGTGTGCGCGACCGCCAGGGCGCGCGGGTTCTCGCGGTGGATGATGCCGTGCAGGCGGATGGTGTCGTTGACGTAAGCCGCGCCGTCGAGCACGCGGCCGTCGAAGCCGACGCGCACGACGTTCTCGGGCCGGAGCGTGGCGAAGGACGGGCCGAAGTGGTTGACGAGCATCTCGCCGGGGCCGACGGCGACGCTCAGGTGGCCCGCGTTGGCGACGCTCAACCCCTGCCGGTAGAGCAGCCGGGCCGCGCAGCAGATGTCGAATTTAATGGCTTCGTGGTCGGTCGTCATAGGAATCTGGTTGCCGGCTCGTCGGTCCGTCGAATCATTGAATAAGTGGGCCGATAAATCAAATGACCCAACGATTCGACGATTCGACGGTTCGGCGAGCCGGTCACTGGCCCTCCGCCTGCTCCTCCTCGCGCAGGACGCGGTGGAGGATTTTGCCGACGGCCGTCTTGGGCAGGCTGTCGCGGAGGACGACCTGCGTGGGGACTTTGAACTCGGCGAGGCCGCGCTTGCAGTGTTCGGCCAGCTCGTCGGGGCTGACCTGCGCGCCGGCCTTGAGGACGACGAACGCCTTGACCGCCTCGCCGCGGTACTCGTGCGGGACGCCGATGACGGCGGCCTCCATCACGGCCGGGTGCTCGTAGAGCACCGACTCGACCTCGGACGGGTAGACGTTGAAGCCGCTGACGATAATCATGTCCTTCTTGCGCTGGACGATGTAGGTGTAGCCGTCCTCGTCCATCCGCGCCACGTCGCCCGTGTA
>DASVTS010000045.1:0-77789 GCA_036387455.1 Pyrinomonadaceae bacterium
AGCACGGACACTTACCAGGAGGTCTACGCGAGCAAGGAGGTGGGCGCGCAGGTGGAAGACTACATGCGCGCGCTCGAACGCGAGGTGTTGCAGCCGGGCGTCGTGGGCGTCGTCGTCGCGCGCAACGGCCGGCTGGTCTGGGCTGACGTCTTCGCCAGCCAGCGCCTCTTCGCCGCCTACTGGCCGAAGCTGCTCAAGTCCTACGTCGTGGACGCGCTCGGCGAGGACAAGAGCGACGCCCGCCCCGCGGTCGCGGAGGCTTCGCGCTACCTGCAAGAGCGCGACGGCACCATCTCGACGACCACGCAGCGGGGCGTCTACCAGCTCGTCAAGACCGAGCAGGCGGCCTACGCCGTCTTCGAGCTGCGCGACATCTCGCTCGCCGCTCCGCTCCGCCTGCACTTCAACAAGATGAACAGGTGAGGGAGGCAGAGGCCGGAGGTCGGAGGTTAGTAGTTGAGAGTAGCGAAGCCCGGCCTTCATCAGCCATCGTCGATGAAGGCCGCGCTTACTAACCTCCAACCTCTAACCTCTAAGTCGCGCGGTCGTAAACTTCCTTCGCGCGTTCGAGCAGGCCGCGGCGGTCGATGACGAAGTGGAGGCACGCGGGGGCGTCGCCGCCCGTGAGGTTCTCGACGAGCTGTTCGAGCACGTCGAAGCGGTCGCGCTCGGTGATGCCCTGCGCTTCGAGGTGGCCGCCGTGGCGCATGCGGCCGACGAGTTCGGGGAGCGTGAGCCGCCCCTCGAAGGTGCGGCCGCCGTGGCGGTGCGAGCGGCTGACGAGGTACTGGACGAGCAGCACGTCGTTGTAGAGCGCGGGCGCGAGGAAGAGGCGGGCGCCGTCGCGCTCCCAGCCTTCGGCGAGCCGCTGCGAGCGGCGCACCTGCCGGACGCCCGCGAAGACCCCGGCCCAGTCCTCCTTCGGCTCGCGCCTTTGCAGGTACTCGCGCGCGGCCGCGGGCATCCACGCCGCGTCCTCCTCGAAGTCGAGCGCCTGCCCGAGCCGTTCCAGCCACTCGAAGAAGACCCGCCGCGCCGTCAGCCTCTCCTCGTGAACCTGGAACTGCTCGCCCTTCGACGCCAGACGTTTGAGGAGCGCGCGGCGCGCGGCGTCCGAAGCCTTGCCGCCCTCGACGCGGTGGACGCGGAGCCGCGCGTGCCAGCGCCGCGCCGCGTCGCAGTAGGGGCAGCGCGGGTTCTTCTCGTCCGGGGGCTTGAAGAAGGGGCGGCCGGGCTCGCGCGCCGTCAGCTCCGCGACCGTCGGCGCGTAGCGTCGTATCTCGTTGTAGGCGGTGCGCGGCGCCAGTCCCAACTGCTGCGTGAACAGGCGGAAGATGCACGCGAGGCACAGCGTCACCTCCTGCCCCGTCACCGACCCCGCCGGGAACCCGCCGAAGTCCAGCACGTCCTTCGCCGCCTTCCCCTTCGCCGCTTTCGTCGCCTTAGTCGCCGCCGCGGCCTTCGCCTTCGGGGCGGGCGCCGTCTTCGCTTTCGACGCCTTCGCGGGCTTCGGCTTCGCGGGCGGCTTCGCCTTCTTCGCGGCGGTCTTCGGTTTGCTTCCGGTGGCGGCCATCGCTCAAACGAGGGAGACGAGCGCGGGCGCGTCGTCCGGTTCGGCGTGGCCGAGCGCGGCGTCGAGTTCGGCCTCGACGTTGCCCGCGGCGGCGCGCAGGCGTTTGAAGTCGAAGAGCGAGGGGTCGAGCAGGTGCGAGGGCACGGCGTTGGTCAGCGCCGTCAGCATCGAGGCGCGGACGTGCGGAATCTCGCGCTCGAGCTCGGCGACCAGCGCACGGACGCGCGCGCGCTTCAGGTTCGTCTGCGAGCCGCAGAGGTCGCACGGGATGATGGGGAACTCCTTCTCGGCGGCGTACGCGGCGATGTCCGACTCGCGGCAGTAGGCCAGCGGCCGGATGACGGTGTTGCGCCCGTCGTCCGAGCGCAGCACGGGCGGCATCGCCTTGAGCTGCCCGACGTAGAGGAGGTTCAGGAGGAACGTCGCCGTGATGTCGTCGGCGTGGTGGCCGAGGGCAATTTTCGTGCAGCCCTCCTCGACCGCCGTGTTGTAGAGAATCCCCCGCCGCAGGCGCGAGCAGACCGAGCAGAAGGTCTTGCCCTCGGGCACGAGCCGCTTGACGACCGAGTAGGTGTCGCGCTCCACGATGCGGAACGGGACGCCGCGGCCCTTCAGGTAGTCGGGCAGCACGCCGGCCGGGAAGTTGGGCTGCTTCTGGTCGAGGTTGACGGCGAGCAGCTCGAACGAGACGGGCGCGCGCTTCCGCACGTCGAGCAGCAGGTCGAGCATCGTGTAGCTGTCCTTGCCGCCCGAGAGGCAGACCATCACGCGGTCGCCGTCCTCAATCATGCCGAAGTCTTTAATCGCCTCGCCCATCTGGCGCAGCAGCTTCGTCTTAACCTTGCTCTCGACGAACATCCCTTACGACTCCAAACGCTTCTTCAAATTTTCCGTCCGCACGACTGTTTTAAGCCATCGGGCCCACCCGCGCAACCGTGAAGGGGGACGAAAGTCACGCTGACTTTCGTCCCCCTCCCGGCGTCCCGGCCGCTTTTTTTTTAGAGGTGCCTGCGGAAGAACTCAAGCGTGCGGCGCCAGGCGTCGGCGGCCGCTTCCGCGTCGTAGACCTCGGGGCGGGTGTCGTTGAAGAAGGCGTGGTCGGTGCCAGGGTAGGTGTGCGTCTCGATTGACTTGCCGTGCTCCCGCATCTTCTCTTCGAGGGCGCGGACGGCCTCGGGCGGGACCAACTGGTCGCGCTCCGCGTAGAGGCCGAGCACGGGCGCCCTCAGGTTCCCGAAGTCGGGCTCGACCTTCGGGTGGATGCCGTAGAAGACGACGCAGGCGCCCACCTGCTCGTTCTTCGACGCGGCGTAGAGCGAGAGCACGCCGCCCATGCAGAAGCCCACGGTGCCGACCGACCCGCCTTCCGTTGCCTCGTGGTCGAGAAGATACCGGACGGCGCCGCGCAGGTCCTTCTCGGCCTGCCCGATGTTGAGCGCCATCATCATCTTGCCCGCCTCGTCGGGCGAGCGCGCCACGTCGCCGTGGTAGAGGTCGGGCGCGAGCGCCACGAACCCGGCCGCGGCGAAGCGGTCGGCCACCTCCCGGATGTGCGGGACGAGCCCCCACCACTCCTGTATCACGACGACGCCGGGGCCGCGCCCCGACTCCGGCCGCGCGAGGTAGCCGCGCGCCGTCCCGCCGTTGCTCCGAAACTCGACCATCTCACCGGCCATCTGGTTTGAGCCCCTCCTGAAAGGCGAAGATTACGGGTCCGTGCTTATTGTGCAGGGTCGGCAGCCGTTTTATCGGCGCACGCCGCGGAAGTCAAGGGGCCGTTGAAGCGTGAACCGTGACGAGATGGAGACAGCTTTTCACCCGTCGCTGTTTACGGCTCACGGTTCACGGCTATTTACTATTGCCCGCGATTCCCTTATCATCAGCCCGCTCTCGGAGAGTTTTTGAAGGTCTGTTCGAAAGCCCGGCGGTGGAGCCGCCGACCGCCTCTCCTGACCAGATTCCTTTTCAATACGACGGCGGGCGCCCGCGTGCGGCGCACGCCAGGCCCGGCCGGGCGGACGCGCGGCCGACCGCCGGCCGCCGGACCGCCCCGGCAAGGCCCGGACACCAACCCAGAGTTCCCGAACCGAGGAGAATTGCGAAATGTTTAGACCGGGAAGAAATCCGAAGGACCAGACGCACACCGCAGACGACACGGCCGACCACACCCCGCAGGCGCCCGCGCCCGCCGGCAACTCCGGCTACGGCAGCGCCGGCGCCGGCTCCGCCCCCCCGCCGGGCGCGACCGCGACCGAGGCTTACCAGCAGTCGGTCTACACGCAGACCACCTCGCGCGCCGTCACCGAGAGCGAGTCGCTCGCGCGCGACATCAAGGAGGGCACGCTCACCGGCTTCGTCGGCAACGGGACGACGCTCACGGGCGAGGCCAACTTCAAGGGCATGCTGCGCGTGGACGGCGGGCTCTCGGGCCGCGTCGCCTCGGCCGACGGCACGCTCATCGTCTCGACCAACGGGCGCGTGGACGCCAACGTCGAGGTCGCGGTCGCGCAGATTTACGGCACGGTCAACGGCGACATCGTCGCCTCCAAGCGCATCGAGATGGGGCGCACCGCCAAGGTCACGGGCAACATCCAGACCCCGACGCTCGCCATCGAGCAGGGCGCCATCTTCGAGGGCTCCTGCCGCATGGTGCAGCTCAAGGAGCAGGCCGAGAAGGGCGCCGACGCCTCCTCCGCCACGGCCTCCTCCGCCTCGGCCTCCGGCGGCGCGACCTCCGGCGCGTCGAACTCCGGCGCGTCGAAGTCCGGCTCCTCGCGCCCCTCCTACACGTCTTCCGCCCCGCCGTCGGCCTCCGACACCTCCGATGTCACGGACGCGACCGACGTGGCGAGCTAGGCCGCCCGCTCCCGGGCCGCGAAAAGAAGGAAGCCTCCCGCGCCGCGAGCGCGGGAGGCTTCCTTCTTTTCGCGCGTGCGGCCCCCGGCTAGGGCGCGGCCGTGAAGCCGCTCAGGGGGTTGCCGTAGAAGGCGTCGGTCTTCCACGCCGCCTTGTCCCAGGTGCCGTCCTGGTCGCCGATGACGGTGACGGGGACGATGAGGCGGTCGGTGCCGAGCTTGTTCGAGGCGGCGAGGCTGGTGTCGAGCTTGCCGCCGGCCGGGACGGTGAACTTGACGGAGCGCGCCAGCTTGTTGTTCCACAGCACCTTCAACTCGTACTCGCCCGGGTTCTTGTCGAGCTGGTAGAGCGCCCCGAACATGCCCGGTTCCTCGCCCGACCTGTCCCAGCCGCGCACGTTGTTGAAGGTGCAGCGGACGCGCGCCCACTTCGCCTTCTGCGGCGCCAGCTTCTCGTCCACGAAGTGCGTGGTGTTGTTATCCACGTCCGACTCGCAGCTGGCCTTGCCGACCTGCTCGCCCTCGTACATGATGCGGCCCACCTCCTTGCCCTGGTAGAAGAGGTGCGGGTCGAGCTTGTACGCCTCGCCGCGCACCCAGAACGAGATGTTGAGGATGGGCCTCTCCCAGCCCTTGAGGTCGTCGGCCGTGTAGTAGACGTAGCCGATGGGCAGGTTCCAGTCGTGGTCCACGTAGTAGACGAAGTGGTTGGCGAACTTGCCGGTGCTGATTTCGTTGGAGTGCACCTTCCCGACCTTCGCCTTGCCGGTGAAGATGGTCGTGTCGGTGCCGGCCAGCTCGTTCCGCATCTTGATGGCGAAGTTGAAGGGGCCGGTGTAGACGCTCGCCTTCTCCTCGGGGACGCCTTCGCGGCCGCCGCACGTGGTCTTCAGCCAGCGGTCGGCCGGCGTCTCCTCGGTGCTGCAATCGAACCTGACGGCCGGGCCGCCGGGCACCGTGTACTCGACGTAGAGCTGGCCGCCGCTCGGGATGGGGCCGTTGACGCGGTAGTTGATGAGCGGCACCCAGCTCCAAGTGTCGTAGTTCCCCTTGTAGGAGTTGAAGGTGAAGGCCGTCAGCTGCACGGAGTCTTTGGCGATGGTCGGCTGGTCGCGCCCGGCCGCCGCCGTCTGGGCCGTCGCGGCGGCGGCCGGGGCGGGCTGCGGCGCCGCCGGCCGTGTGTCGGCGGCCGGGGCGGGCTGCGCCTCCGGCGTCGGGGTCGGCTTCGGCTGCTCCCGCTTCGGAATCTTCGGGAGCCTCGGGAACTGCGCGGCGGCCGTCGGAAGGCCGAAAAGCGTGAGGGCTAAAAACGCAAGGGTTGGGAACGAACTGCCCCTCATCTTCAGTCTCTCCTTTGTGGTCTGTTCGCGCCGGGGCGGCGGCCGCCCGCGGCCTGTGTGTCGGGTGTGCGTCGAATGCTTTTGGCGGCGGAAGTATCCGGCGGCCGGCCCTCCCTGTCAACGTTTAAACGGGCGGCCGGCGGCGGGCGCGGGATTCGTTGCCCGACACGGCGCGCGCGCGCGGCGCGGCGGCGGCGGGCTTTCCGGCTCTTTTCGCGCGGCGCGCGGGTGAATTCACGCCCGGCGCGGGGCGCGGGGCGGGTGGCTTGAGTTTGCGCGGGGCGGGTGTGTAGAATGAATGCGAAAGCACGAACCGCCTCGGGACTCCCCCGTCACGGAACCCTTAAAAGTTGATGAAGTCTGTTCCGGCAAACTTCCACCCGTCCGACTCCTACTGACAAAGGATTGACCGAAGAGCATGAGCGCCATCATCGAGAACCCGCCCGCCTCGGCGCGGGAGAGAGACGTTGAAGAGCTTGAGACCGTGACCATCCGCTTCGCCGGCGACTCCGGCGACGGCATGCAGCTCACGGGCACGCAGTTCACCAACACCTCGGCCATCGTCGGGAACGACATCTCGACGCTGCCCGACTTCCCCGCCGAAATCCGCGCCCCCGCCGGTTCCTTGCCCGGCGTCTCGGGCTTCCAGCTCAACTTCTCCAGCCGCGACATCCGCACGCCCGGCGACCAGCCGAACGTGCTCGTGGCGATGAACCCGGCGGCGCTCAAGGTGAACCTCGCGGACCTCGAAGAGGGCGGCACGCTCCTCGTCAACACCGACGAGTTCAACAAGGAGAATTTGAAGAAGGCCGACTACGCCTCGAACCCGCTCGAAGACGACACGCTCAAGGGCTACCGCGTCCACCGGCTCCCCATCACGACGGTCAACATCCGCGCCCTGCAGGAGGCCGGCGTCAAGCTCTCGCGCAAGGAGATGGATCGCTGCAAGAACTTCTTCGCGCTCGGCATCCTCTACTGGCTCTACGACCGCCCGCTGGAGCCGACGCTCGAATGGATTCGCTCCAAGTTCAAGAAGAACGAGGAGGTCTTGCGCGCCAACGAGGTGGCGCTCCGGACGGGCTACAACTTCGCCGACACGACCGAGGTCTTCACCACCCACTACAAGGTGAAGAAGGCCGCCACCGCGCCCGGCAAGTACCGCAAGATTACGGGGAACGAGGCCACGGCCATCGGCTTCGTCACCGCGGCCGAGCTGGCCGGGCGCCCGCTCTTCTACGGCTCGTACCCCATCACGCCCGCCTCCGACATCCTCCACGAGCTGGCGCGGCACAAGAACTTCGGCGTGAAGACCTTCCAGGCCGAGGACGAGATAGCGGCCGTCTGCGCCGCCATCGGCGCCAGCTTCACCGGCCACGTCGGCCTGACCGGCACGTCCGGCCCCGGCGTCGCGCTTAAACAGGAGGCCATCGGGTTGGCCGTGATGACGGAGCTGCCGCTCGTCATCATCAACGTGCAGCGCGGCGGCCCCTCGACGGGCCTGCCGACGAAGACCGAGCAGGCTGACCTCTTCCAGGCCGTCTGGGGGCGCAACGGCGAGTGCCCGGCCATCGTCGTCGCGCCCGCCACGCCCGCCGAGTGCTTCTCGATGGCGATTGAGGCCGTGCGCCTCGCCTACCGCTACATGACGCCGGTCTTCTACCTCTCGGACGGCTACCTCGCCAACGGCGCCGAGCCGTGGCTCGTCCCCGAGGTCGAAGACCTGCCGAAGATAGAGGTCGAGTTCGCCTCCGACCCGGCCGGCTTCATGCCCTACGCGCGCGACGAGGAGACGCTGGCGCGGCCCTACGCGCTCCCGGGCACGCCCGGACTCGAACACCGCATCGGCGGCATCGAGAAGCAGCACCTGACGGGCAACGTCAACTACGACCCCGAGAACCACCACTTCATGGTGCTGATGCGCCAGGCGAAGGTCGACCGCGCCGCGCAGGACGTCCCCGCGGTCGAGGTCTACGGCGACCCGACGGGCAAGGTGCTCGTCCTCGGCTGGGGCTCGACCTACGGCTCCATCACCTCGGCCGTCGAGAAGCTGCGGGCGGAAGGGAAGTCGGTCTCCTCGGCGCACCTGCGCCACCTCAACCCGTTCCCCTCGAACCTCGGCGACGTGCTGCGCAGCTTCGAGCGCGTCATCATCCCCGAGATGAACCTCGGCCAGCTCGCGACGATGGTGCGCGCCAAGTACCTCGTCGACGCCGTCCCCTACTCCAAAGTCAAAGGCCGCCCCTTCCAGATTCGTGAGATCGTCAAGAAGGTGGAGGAGTACCTGTAACGCGGGGGACGATGAAGCTCGGCGCCGCCACGCCCGGAGGGACGCCCGTCCGCGAACTCTACGCGGAGGGGCTGCGCTATCTGATGGGCGAGGGGGGCCTGAACAACGCGCTCGCGCGGCTGTGTGAAGACCTCGACCGCCACCGGATTGACTACATGGTCATCGGCGCGGTCGCCCTGATGGCGCACGGCTACCCGCGCTTCACGGAGGACATCGACCTCGTGCTGACGCGCGAGGGGCTTGAGACTTTCCACCGGGAGCTGGTCGGGCTCGGCTACCTGCCCGCGTTCGAGGGGGCGCGCAAGGGCCTCCGCGCCACGCCGGGCGGCGTGCCCGTGGAGGTCATCCTGGCGGGCGAATACCCGGGCGACGGGCGGCCGAAGCCGGTCAGCTTCCCCGACCCGGCCGGGGCTTCCGTAGAACTGGACGGCGTCCGCGTCGTCACGCTCGAAAAGCTGGTCGAGCTAAAGCTGGCGTCGGGGATGACGGCGCCCGACCGCCTCAAAGACCTGGCGGACGTGCAGGAGCTAATCAAGGCGCGCGGCCTCGGGGCCGAGTTCGCGGGGGGGCTGAACCCTTACGTGCGCGAGCAGTACCTGCGCCTGTGGGAGGGCGCCGAAAGCGGCCGCCGCCCCGAAGTCGAAGAGTAAATGGCCCGCAGGACGGTCGCGGCAATCATTCGAGAGGAATCAATCATGAGCACGAACGGAAACGGTGACAGCGGCGAAGACCTTCTGAAGAAGGGCGTGAACGAGACGGGCGTGGCGGGCGTCGGCGGCAACGTGAGCGGCGCCGGGCCGGCGCCCGAGAGCGAGCCGGGCTCGGTCGTGGCGGGCAAGGCGGCGCCGCCGCCGGGCAAGCTGACGAAGGCCGACTTCTCCTCCGACCAGGAGGTGCGCTGGTGCCCGGGCTGCGGCGACTACGCCATCCTCAACAGCATCCAGAAGGTGATGCCCGACCTCGGCATCCCGCGCGAGAAGATCGTCTTCGTCTCCGGGATCGGCTGCTCCAGCCGCTTCCCCTACTACATGAACACCTACGGCTTCCACTCGATTCACGGGCGGGCGCCGGCCGTCGCCACCGGCATCAAGGCGTCGAACCCCGAGCTCTCCGTGTGGGTCGTCACCGGCGACGGCGACGGGCTCTCCATCGGCGGCAACCACTTCATGCACGCGCTCCGGCGCAACCTCGACCTCAACATCATCCTCTTCAACAACCGCATCTACGGGCTGACGAAGGGGCAGTACTCGCCGACCTCGGAGTTCGGCAAGAAGACGAAGTCCACGCCGATGGGCGTCATCGACTACCCCGTCACGCCGCTCTCGCTGGCGATAGCGTCCGAGGCGACCTTCGTCGCGCGCGCCATCGACATCGACGTCAAGCACCTCTCGTCGATGGTCGAGGCGGCGGCCAAGCACAAGGGCGTCAGCTTCGTCGAGGTCTACCAGAACTGCAACATCTTCAACGACGGCGCGTTCGACCACTTCACCGAGCGGTCGGTGCGGAGCGAGCGCGTGCTCTACCTCGAACACGGCAAGCCGATGGTCTTCGGCAAGAGCCGCGACCACGGCATCCGCATGAACGGCACGCGGCCCGAGGTCATCCGGCTCGGCGCGGAGACGGGCCTCAACGAGAACGACTGCCTCGTCCACGACATACACATCGAAGACCCCTCGGTCGCCTTCATGCTCGGGCGCATGGAGCAGCCCGAGTTCCCGCAGCCCGTGGGCATCTTCCGCGACGTGCGGCGCGAGACCTACGAGGACCTGCTCGCCCAACAGATCGAGGACTCGGTCGCCCGCTCCGGGCGCGGCCAGCTCCACAAGCTCATCCACAGCGGCGACATGTGGGTGGTAGACTAGGCGCACCAGACCACTTGCGAAAGGAGTGGGAAGGCCGCCAACTTCCTTTGCTGAGCCATGGGTCAACGGCAACCGGAAGAGAAGGAGAACCTGCTGAACTTCGTCGCCTCCACGGTCGAGATGATACGCGACCGCCTGGAGTCAACGGCGACGAAGGACGACGTCGCACGGCTTGACTCCGGAATCGGCGCGCTCGACGTTAAAGCCGATAGGCTGGAAGTCACGACCACGATTATCAAGGGCGAGGTCGAGCAGGTTCACCTGCGGCTCGACGGCATCGAGAAGGCCATCTCGTCGCGGCTCGACCACGTCGAGTCGGAGATGAGCCGGATGCGGAGCGTCCTCTACCTGCTGGTGAAGGACAGGCCGGACATGCTGCGGCTGCTCGGGCAGGCGCCGCCGGCCGGCGGGTGAACGGGAATTGTTTTTGAGGCGGCGCGCCCCTCCGAGGCCCCGGGGGCGCGCCTCGACAAGGCTCTCCCACCCACTGAAAGGAAGAGCGTCATGAGCAGAAACTTTTACGCCCGCCCCGCGGCGGTTGCGGTGGCCTTCGTCTTGCTCCTCGCGCCCGCGCCCGCGGCCGGGGCGCAGGCGGGGGGGCCGCCCTTCGGCTTCCGCCAGGGGCAGTCCGTCTACATCGTCGCCTTCACGCGGACGCTCATCACCGTCGGCGCCGACGCCGAGGGCGGCGGCACCTACCGCGACTACTTCGACTACCAGCTCGACGTCGAGAAGAAGGTCCGCGACGAGATCGAGAAGTGGAGGTTCTTCCGCGTCGCCGAGAAGCCGAGCGAGGCCGACTTCGTCTTCCTCATCAACTTCCACGGCAGCGCCATGGAGGGCCTCGCCATCCCCTTCGACGCCTACGACCGCCACTTCAAGGTGAAGTTCGACCTCGACGCCCTGCGCGACGCCGCCTACGGGCGCGCCACCGCCGGGCCGCTCAAACTCCCCACGCTCGGCCGCCTCTCCGACCGCCTCGTCAAAGACTTCCGCGAGCGGGTGGCGCCCGGCGCGGCCCGGAAATGAGCCCCCGCCCCGGGCGCGAGAGTCCCGGCGCCCCCGGCACGAGGACGTAAGGACAGGCGCGCCCGCGAGTTCGACGGGCGCGCCTCTTCATTTACTCCCCCTTTCAGGCGCCCGCCGGGCGGCCCTCTTTGACAAAGCGTGCCCGCGGGTTTTAGTTTGAATGTCAGCAGTCATTCATAACTAACTCGAAGGGAACTCGGTCTAGATACACATGGCGAAGTCCGGTCATAAGGGAATCAGTCGCATCGACAGCGAGCAGAAGAAGATGCACGGTTGGTACGTGCGCGTGAGGCTCAACAACGAGACGAGGGCGAAGTTCGTCACCGACCGCCAGCACGGCGGCAAGGAAGAGGCGTTAGCGGCGGCCGTCCTGTGCCGCGACGAGCTGGAGCGCGAGCTGGGCAAGCCGCGCACCGACTGGGTGGTCGTCGGCCACAACCCGCGCAACCAGATCGGCGTCGCCGGCGTGCGCCGCGCGGTGAAGAAGTACAAGGGGAAGGACGGGAAGGTCTACCTCAACGAGGTCTACGAAGTCTCCTGGAACGCGGGGCGCGAGAAGAAGGGGCGCACCAGCGTCTCCATCAGGAAGTACGGCGAGGCGCGCGCGTTCCGCATGGCCTGCGCCATCCGGCGCGAGAAGGAGCGGCAGATGTACGGCGAGCCGGTCGCGGCCAAGTGGGCCGGCGCGCTCTCGAAGGTCTGCGCCGCCTGACAACCCTTTCGCGCGGCCGGGGGTTTTAACATGCCCTGGATCAAGGCGAGCGAGCTGGCGCCCGCGGAGGGCGAGCGGGTGCTGATTCACGACGGCGCGCGCGACCGGATGGAGGTCGGGCGCTACGTCGGCGGCAGGTGGCTCGTCGAAGGCCGGGGCGGCGGGCGCCCGGCCGAGGTCGGCGGCGTGACGCACTGGGCGCCGCTGCTGGAGTCCGAAGAGTACGACCCGGCCGACGACTGAGCGCGCGCCGGCCGCGGCCGCGCGCCCGGACGACCCCGGAACGCATGGCGGAAACATCCGGCGACTGTTACATAGACGTCTGGCGCGACGCCGACTTCCGCGGCGAGACGCTGCGCCTGCGCGGCCCGGCCGAGTACCCCGAGCTCGGCATCGCCGGGGGGTACTGGGGCGGCGACATCGGCAGCCTCCGCGTCGGCCCCAACGCCTTCGTCATGGCCTACCGCCGCCGCGGGTTCCAGGACCAGGTCGTCACCTTCGGCCCCAACGACGAGGTGGCCGACCTCTCGCAGTTCAAGTTCGACGACGAGATAGAGTCCCTGAAGGTCATCGACTCACTCAAGATATTCGACCGCCTCGGCTACAACAGCCACAGCCCCGCGCAGGACTCGTCCGCCGCCGGCGACGCCGGGGCCGGCCCCGAGCCCGGCGCCGCCGGCGCCCGCCCGAACCGGAACAAGGGCCGGCGCCGGCCGGGCCGCGGGCGCTAGGCGCCTCCCGGCGACTCACGCCCGGGCCGCCCGCCGAGACGGGCTTTGCGCCCGCGCCGCGCGCGGGGATAATAAGCGAACTTCCCGCGGGGCGGGGCGTGATATCGCCCGTCCGCAAATCTCAGCAAAGGACTCCGCCGATGACCAAGCGAGTGAGTTTCTTCCCGGCCGCGACGTGCGCCGTGGCGCTGTTCGGCGCGTCAGCGTCCGCGCAGACCCCGGAGCGTCGCCCGGCGCCGCAGGCGCAGGAGCCGCAGGTGGTCGGCACGGCCCCGGCCGACCCGGTGGCGAACGAGATCAGCCTCCTGCGCAAGTCTCTGCAAACCCTGAACGCGCGGCTGCGCGAAATCAGCGAGAAGCTTTTCCCGGCCGAGGCGGGCGCGGCCAAGCCGGGCGAGTCGCCGGACGACAGGCAGAAGCGCATCTCGCAGAACCTCGAACTCCTGAGCCGCACGGAGCAGCGCGCGGAGGTCATGCGCCGGCAGCTCCTCGAACTGACCGAGAAGGAGACCACCTACAAGAACCGCCTCGTGCAACTCGACGAGGACATGCGCCCCGACAGCATCGACCGCTCGGTGATGATGGTCGGCTCCCTCGGCTCGACCCGCACGTCCGACCTGCGCGACACGCGGCGGCGCGTCCTCGACAACGAGCGCAAGGGCGTCGAGAGCCTCTACAACCAGACCGCCGCGAGCCGCGCGCGGCTCGAAGAGGACGTCCGGCAGGCCGACCTGCTGGTCGCGCGGCTCCGCATGCGCCTGCTCCCGCTCATCGAGAAGGAGATCGACAAGATCAGCCCCGGCGCGCAGGAGGAGGAGTAGTAGCGCGCCGCGCGGGGGAATGAGGGACGGGGCCTGTCTCGAACTCGTCACGCGAGCGCAATATGATTGCAACCAAACGGGCCGGGGCGGGGGCTACTATGCACTCACCTAACGGGCGTTCCTTCTGAGAACGAGTGAAACTTTGGGGCAGGCCACGCGAGTGGCCATCGGGGTCGGGCTTGGGGGAGTCCGACCCCAACTTTTTTTTAGGGGCTAGGGGCTAGAGGCTAGGGGCTAGTTGGGAAGTACGCTCTCCAACTAGCCCCTAACCCCTAGCCTCTAGCCCCTAGTCTTTAGCCCCTAGTCTCTAGCCCCTAATCTCAGATGGTCGCCTTGCTCGACTTGGTGCAGTTGGCGGCCATCCACTTCTCACAATCCTTCTTGCTCGCCGGGCCGTAGACCTGTTTGTAGATCATGGGGTAGATTTCGCCGTAAGGTATCACCTTGCAGCCTTCGTACTTCTTGGCCTCCTCCAGGGTCGTCGAGATGACGATGTAGCCCCTCTCCCTGTCGTCTGACTTTTCGGCCATGAGGTCTCTCCTTTGTCTGTGTGGTTGAAGTCAGGCTCGCGCGAGGCGGCGGGCGGGTGGTGGTCAGGCGCCCCCCTTTGCTCGACTCGGATTGTCCGCCCGGCGGCCCGCGTCACTTCCTCGGCTTGCGCGCCGACTTCTGCCGCGCCTTGAACTCGGCCTCGCCGCCGGACTCGCCCTGCTTGACGCCCGTGGGGATGGCGGCCGACACGGACGGAGAGTTGTCGCGCGGCGTCTCGCCCCGCGTGCCGACGGTCTGCGAGGACTCGTCGGCGAAGAACTTGTTGGCGTCCTTGCGCCGGCCGCTGAGCGCGGGCGTCTCGGCCTGCGCCTCGTCTATCTTGGAGGGCTGACTGCGCTCGTCGCCCATCTGCTGCCCGCGCCGCCGCTCGGGCGCGCCCGCCTTGGCCTGCGTCTTTTTGCTCGTCGCCATCCTCGCCCCCTTATTTGAAACGTCCGGTCGAAAGCCGTCCCGCGTCGGCGCGCAAAGCCTCGGGCTCCGCGGACGCCTGCCTCTGCTGCTGCGCGGCGCGCGCCTCCTCGGCCTGCGGGTCGGCGGGCGGGGGCGGCTGCGCGACGAGCTTCTCCAAAGTCTGTTCGAGCGCCTCGCCGATGCGCGAGACGAAGACTATCTCCAGCTCCTTGCGGACGTCCTCGGGGATGTCCTCGGTGTCGGGCTCGTTGCGCGCGGGCAGCACCACGCGGCGCAGGCCCGCCCTGTGCGCCGCCAGCACCTTCTCCTTGATGCCGCCGACGGGGAAGACCAGCCCCGAGAGCGTAATCTCGCCCGTCATCGCTGTGTCGTTGCGGACGCGGCGGCCCGTCATCAGGGAGGCGAAGCTCGACGTGATGGCGACGCCCGCCGAGGGGCCGTCCTTCGGGATGGCGCCCGCCGGGACGTGGACGTGCATGCCGTAGTTCTTGAACATCTGCGGGTCGAGCCCGAACTCGGCGCCGTGCGCCCAGAGGTAGGAGCGCGCCGCGCGCGCCGACTCCTGCATCACCTCGCCGAGCTGGCCCGTGAGCTGGAGGCCGTTGCTACCGGGCAGGAGCGTCGCCTCGATGAAGAGGAGCTGGCCGCCCGTCTCCGTCCACGCCATCCCCGTCGCCACGCCGGTCGGCAGCTCCTTGCGCGCCTCCTCGGGGTAGAAGCGCGGCGCGCCGAGCAGCTCTTTAACATCGTCGGCGTCCACGCGGACGCGCTCCGCCCCGTCCTGCGCGATGCGCAGCGCGGCCTTGCGCGCGACGCGCCCGACGGTGCGCTCGAGCTGGCGCACGCCCGCCTCGCGCGTGTAGCGCGCGCTGATGAGGGAGAGCGCCGCGTCCGTGATTTCGAGCTGGCCCTCCCCGAGCCCGTTCTCGCGCGTCTGGCGCGGGACGAGGTAGCGGCGCGCGATGTGCAGCTTCTCCTGGTCGCTGTAGCCGGCCAGGCCCACTATCTCCATGCGGTCGCGCAGCGGGCTCGGGATGGGCGCCAGCTGGTTCGCCGTGGCGATGAAGAAGACCTTCGAGAGGTCGTAGGGCAGGTCGAGGTAGTGGTCGCGGAACGTGTGGTTCTGCTGCGGGTCGAGAATCTCCAGCAGCGCCGAGGCCGGGTCGCCGCGGAAGTCGTTGCCAAGCTTGTCTATCTCGTCGAGCATCATCACCGGGTTGTTGACGCCCGCGCGCCTCAGGCTCTGGACGATGCGGCCGGGCATCGCGCCGATGTAGGTGCGGCGGTGGCCGCGCAGCTCCGCCTCGTCGCGGACGCCGCCCAGGGAGAGCCGCTCGAACTGGCGGCCGAGCGCGCGCGCGATGGACATCCCTAAGGAAGTCTTGCCGACGCCCGGCGGGCCGACGAAGCAGAGAATGGGGCTCTTCGAGTCGCGGCGCAGCTTGACGACGGCGAGGAATTCGAGGATGCGCTCCTTGATTTCTTCCAGCCCGTAGTGGTCTTCGTCGAGGACGCGGCGCGCCTCCGCGAGGTCGAGCCTGTCCTCGGACGACCTGTTCCACGGCAGCTCGATGACGTACTCCAGCCAAGTGCGGATGACGTGGTAGTCGGGCGCGGCCTGCGGCAGGCGTTCGAGCCGGCGCAGCTCGCGCTCCGCCTCCTTGCGCACCTCCTCGGGCAGGTCGGCCGCGTCGAGGCGCTCGCGCAGCATGTCGGCCTCGGCCGCCTCGCCGCCCTCGTCCTCGCCCAGCTCCTTCTGGATGGCCTTCATCTGCTGGCGCAGGAAGTAGTCGCGCTGCGCCTTCGACATCTCGCCCTGCGCCTCGGCCGCGATCTTCGTGCGCAGCTCCATGATCTCTATCTCGTGCGCGAGCCGGCCGTAGGCGATTTGCAGCAGGTCGTCCACGGTGTCGGCCTGGAGCATCTGCTGCTCCTGCTCGACGCCGAGGTTGAGGATGGAGCCGAGGAAGTAGGAGAGCTGGATGGGGTCCGTGGCCGACAGCACCGCGGTGCGCACCTCGGGCGGGATTTCCGGCAGCATGGCGAGCGCGCGCTGGACGAGCGCCTGCACGTTGCGCGTCAGCGCCTCGACGGCGTCGGCGTCGCGCACCGTGGGCGCGGGCAGGATGCGGACGCGCGCGCGCAGGTGCGGGTCGGTCTGCGCCCAGCGGACGACGCGGACGCGCTCGGTGCCGTGGACGATGAGCTGGAGCCCCTCGGGGACGCGCATCATGCGCTTGACCATGACGAGCGTGCCGACCTCGTAGAGGTCGCCGGGCGGGGTGGCCTCCGCCTCGGGCCCGGTGCGCCCCTCGCGGACGGTGACGCAGGCCAGAAGCTTCTCCTCGGTCGAGAGCGCGGCCTCGACCGCCGCGACCGAGCGCGGGCGCCCGGCCGCGAGCGGGATGACGGTGCCGGGGAACATCGTCGTCTGCTGCAAGGGCAGGACGGCTATCTCGAAGACTTTGGCGGCCTCGCCCTCGGGCTCGGCCCCCTCGGGCGAGACGTAGGCCCCGCCCGTCCCCGCCTCCTTCGACTCGTGGAGCGCGGCCTGCGGCGTCGTCTCGGGCGCGGCGGCGCCCTCCTCCTGCGCGTCTCTCGGGGTCTTTTCAGCCATAAGGGGTGATTGTCCTCTTGAAGTATGAAACCGGGGATGCGGGGAGATGGCTTTTCAGTCGCACTCGTCCGGGCTCCGCAGGTAGAGGACGAGCAGCCCGTCCTTGTAGCGGCGCTCGACGACGGCGCCCTCGACGGGGCACGGGAAGCGGATGGTCTTCTCGAAGCGGCTGTAGGTGATTTCGAGCTGGTGGTAAGAGATCGTCTCGCGGACGGCCTCGTCGCGGCGGACGCCGCCGACGCGCAGCGTGTCGCCCGAGATTTCCACCTCCAGCTCGTCGGGCGCGACGCCCGCCAGCTCCAGCTTGACCACCCACCCGCCCTCCGCCTTGTAGACGTCGGCCGCCGGGTACCAGAAGTTCTCCGAGCAGCGCAGGCCGCTCGTCTTCGGCATCATCCGCAGGTAACGCTCGATTGATCGTGCCATAAAAGAAACGCTGAAGTCAGAGTGCAGAGTGCAGAATGAAAGGCAGTGGGCTTTGATTCTGCACTCTGCACTCTGCACTAACTAAAGATTCTGTTCCAGAAAGAGGAGCCGCTGGAGATTTCTTCGAGCGCCTCGCCCAGCTCGCGGTCGGCCTCGGTTTCGAGCGCGACGTCGGCCATCGAGATGATGCCGCGCAAATTCCCCTCGCGGTCTACGACGGGCAGGCGGCGCACCTGCTTGTCGCCCATCTTGCGGATGGCCTCGATGACGCGGTCGTTGGGGCGGACGCTGTGCAGCTCGGCCGTCATCACCTCCTCGGCGCGGGTCGCGCGGCAGTCGCGCCCCTCGGCGATGGCGCGCACGACAATGTCGCGGTCGGTGATGAGGCCGACGAGGCGGCCGTTGGCCGCGGTGCGCGCGGGCACGCGCTGGACTTCGGTGACCGAGTCGGAAGGCGTCTCGCCCTGCTCGACGACGGGGATGACGCCCGTGTCCTCCTCGCGCATCATGCGGGCCACCTCTTCGAGCGTGGTGTCGCGCGCGGCCACCGTCACGTCGCGCGTCATGATGTCGCGGCAGCGCAGGTGCGAGCGCGTCGCGCCGCGCCGCCGCCCGCCGCCCCTGTACTCCTCGCGCGGCGGCGGGGGCGGCGGCGGGAGCCCGCGCCCGTACTCCCTCTCGTCGCGCCCGCGCCCGTACTCGCGTTCGTCGGGCCAGTCGCGCCCGCCGCCGGGGCCGCCCGCGTAGTAGTCGTCGCGGTAGAAGTCGCCGCGGCCGTAGGCCCTGTCGTCGTAGTCGCCGCGCACGCCGAAGGGGCGGCCGCCGCGCACGGCGTCGCGCTCGTCGTGCTCGTAACGGCCGCGCGGGGGTCGGAACCCCGGCCCCTCGTCGCGCCGCCCCGGCCGCGCCCCGCCCGCGTAAAAGTCGTCGTCCCGGTCCCCGCGGCGTCCAGACATCCCAAGCCTCCCGAAAACCCCCGACGGCCGCGCGCCCGCCAGCGCACGCGTGGGCGCGCGCGCCGGGTCACTTCGAATTCACGTCGAGGGGAACTTGCGGCCGATTATACTCGCTTCGCCCGAGATTGCCAGCGGGAGCAAGGCGGGAGGCGGAAGGCGTAAGGATGAAGGGGATGCCGCTCGACATTCACTTCATCCTTACGCCTTCCTTTCCCTTAGCGCGGGCGTTTTGTTAGGATGCGGGGCAGTCATGCAGCGGCCGGGGCGTAGAATCACGAACCACAAAATCCCACCGCGAGAGGGGAAGCTCGTCACCGTCGGGCGCGTAGACGACGTGCCCGAGGGGCGCGGCGCGACGGTCGAGCTGCACGGCGGCAAGGAGCTGGCGCTCTACCGTGTGGCGGGGCGCTTCTACGCTGTCGAAAACTTCTGCCCGCACAAGGGCGCGCCGCTCGCCGACGGCGAGCTCCACGGCCACGCCGTCGAGTGCGAGCTGCACGGCTGGCGCTTCGACCTGCGCTCCGGCGCCTGCCTCAACCGCCCCTCCGAGCCCGTCGAGACCTACGAGGTCGTCGTCGAAGACGGGTGGATAAAAATAAGAATTTAGGAACGTGAACCGTAAACCGTGACAAGAAGGAGTTGCCTTCCTCTCGTCACGGTTCACGGTTTACGGTTCACGGCTCTTTACTCTCCGTCGTTGCCGATGGCCTCGACGGGGCAGGCCATGAGCGCCTCCTCGCAGAGTTCGCGCTCGGCGTCCGTCGCGGGCTGTCTGAAGACGAAGGAGTAGCCGCCCGCGTCGGCGCGCGTGAAGTTCTCGGGTGAGGTGTCGCGGCACACGTCGCAGTCGATGCAGTTCGTGTCCACGTAGTAAGTGCCCGGCACGTTCTCGGGCACGCGGTCGTTCGGGTCGGCCATTTTTTCGTAAACCGTAAACCGTGAACCGTGAACCGTGACAAGAAGAAGACAGCTTTTCTCCTGTCACGGTTTACGGTTCACGGTTTACGTCATTTGATTGCAAGCATCCGGTCGAGGGCGACGCGCGCCCAACGGGCGGTCTCCGCGGGGACGGTGATCTGGTTGACGACGCGCCCGGCGACGAGCGAGTCGAGCGCCCAGGCGAGGTTCTGCGGCGCGATGCGGTACATCGTGGCGCACATGCAGAGGTCGGGCGCGAGCAGGCGGATGTGCTTGTCCGGGTGGCGCGCGGCGAGCCTCTGGACGAGGTTGACCTCGGTGCCGACCGCCCAGGCCGTCCCCGCGGGCGACTCCTCGATGGCCTTGATGATGAACTCGGTCGAGCCGTTGAGGTCGCTCTTCTCCACCACCTCGCGCTCGCACTCCGGGTGGACGAGCACCCTGATGCCCGGCACCTCTCTCCTGACCTGCTCGACGTGCCACGGGCGGAAGCGGCCGTGCACCGAGCAGTGACCCTTCCAGAGGATGAGCCGCGCGCGGCGCAACTGCTCGGGCGTGTTGCCGCCCAGCTCCTTGTTCGGGTCCCAGAGCGCCATCTCGTCGAGCGGGATGCCGAACTTGACGCCGGTGTTGCGGCCGAGGTGCTGGTCGGGGAAGAAGAAGAGCTTGTCGGCCTCCTTCAAATACTTGTCGAAGAGCGGGACGGCGTTCGAGGAGGTGCAGACCACGCCGCCGTGCTCGCCGCAGAAAGCCTTGATCGCCGCCGAAGAGTTCATGTAGGTGACGGGCACCACCTTCGACTCTCGGAGGACGCCGAGCGAGCCCAACTGCTCCCACGCGTCTTCGACCTGCTCGGCCGTCGCCATGTCGGCCATCGAGCAGCCGGCCCCGAGGTCGGGCAGAATCACCTTCTGGTGGCCGGGCTTCAGGACGTCGGCCGACTCGGCCATGAAGTGGACGCCGCAGAAGACGACGTAGTCGGCCTCGGGGCGCTCGGCCGCGAGCTTGGCGAGCCGGAAGGAGTCGCCGGTGTAGTCGGCGTGGGCGATGACGTCGTCGCGCTGGTAGTGGTGCCCGAGGATGATGAGGCGCGCGCCCAGGCGCCGCCGCGCCGCGCCGATGCGCTCCGACAGCTCGCCTTCGGACAGCCCGAAGTAGTCTTCGAGCGCCGGCGCGTGGGCCGAATCCCTCACTTCCAAAGTCTCGACGGCCGTGGTCATCTGCGTCCCTCTTGGTTTCTGCCGCCGCGCGGGCGGCCACGGGGGCCGCGCGCGCGAAACGCGAAATATAAGCTTTCGGCCGGAGACCCGCAAGCGCCGCCGCGGGTCTCACTCCGCACGAATTTAGATGCGAACGGCGCCCCCGGAGTTCGTAAGAACGCAGAACGCTGAACGCTGAACTGAAGGCGGCTTGTTTTCAGTTCAGCGTTCAGCGTTCAGCGTTCTGCGTTACCGCTTTACGGGTGCGTCATCTCCTCGGGCTTGACGTACTCGTCGAACTGCTCGGCGGTGAGGAGGCCCAGCTCGACGGCCGACTCGCGCAGGGTGACGCCCTTCTTGTGCGCGTTCTTGGCGATCTTCGCCGCGTTGTCGTAGCCGATGTGCGGGTTCAGGGCGGTGACGAGCATGAGCGACTGGCGCAGGTTCTCCTCGATGCGCGCGCGGTTCAGCTCCAGCCCCTCGACGCAGAACTCCACGAAGCCGCGGCACGCGTCCTTCAGGAGCCGGATGGAGTGGAGCAGGTTGTGAATCATGACGGGGTTGAAGACGTTCAGCTCGAAGTTGCCCTGCGAGCCGGCGAAGCCGATGGCGGCGTCGTTGCCCATCACCTGCACGGCGACCATCGTCAGCGCCTCCGACTGCGTCGGGTTGACCTTCCCCGGCATGATGGACGACCCCGGCTCGTTTTCTGGCAGCACCAGCTCGCCGATGCCGGCGCGCGGCCCCGACCCGAGCCAGCGGACGTCGTTCGCTATCTTCATCAGAGACGCGGCGAGCGTCTTCAGGGCGCCGCTCGCAAACACCATCTCGTCGTGCGCCGAGAGGGCCGCGAACTTGTTCGGGTGCGGCTTGAAGGGGAGCCCCGTCAGCTCGGCTATCTTCGCCGCGGCGCGCTCGGCGAACTCCGGGTGCGAGTTGAGGCCCGTCCCCACGGCCGTCCCCCCGATGGCGAGGTCGTAGAGGCCGGGCAGCACGGCCTCCAGCCGCTCGACGTCGCGCTCCAGCAGCGAGGCCCAGCCGCCGAACTCCTGCCCCACGGTCAGGGGCGTCGCGTCCTGCAAGTGCGTGCGCCCTATCTTGACCACGTCCGCGAACTGCCGCGCCTTCGCGTCGATGGCGTCGCGCAGGCGCTTCACCTCGGGGATGAGCTTTTGCATCTGCTCGGCCGCCGCGATGTGCATGGCCGTGGGGAAGGTGTCGTTCGAGGACTGCGACATGTTCACGTCGTCGTTCGGGTGGACGGGCTTCTTGCTCCCCATACGGCCGCCGGCCAGCTCGATGGCGCGGTTCGAGATGACCTCGTTCGCGTTCATGTTCGTCTGCGTCCCCGACCCCGTCTGCCACACGCGCAGCGGAAAATGCTCGTCCAGCCGTCCCTCAATCACCTCGTCCGCCGCGCGCTCGATCAAGCGCGCCTTGTCCGGCGCGAGCTTCCCCAGCTCCTCGTTGACCAGCGCCGCGGCTTTTTTGAGGACGCCGAGCGCCCGCACCATCTCCCGCGGCATCACGTCGAACCCGATGTCAAAGTGGTGGAGCGAACGCTCCGTCTGCGCCCCCCAATACCTGTCCGCCCGCACCTCCACCTCGCCCATCGAGTCCGACTCGACCCGCGTCCCCGCCTTCTGCTCTGCCGCTTCCTTAGCCATAGGACTCTTCACCCTTCGCAAATATAAGAGAGCGTATTGACGTCCAATTTTACACCCTCCGCGCGCCCGCCGTTAGCGGCGGCGGGGCCGCGCCGCCCGGCCGCGACGCGAAAGGGGGCGCGAGCGCGCCCCCTCCCGTCCAAGACTAATCCCACTCATCACGGGCGCCGTCCGTCCCGGCACAAGTCTGTTCACGGCGCGGCTCGGCGCGGGTAGATTGAGGCTCCGACCGTCTCCCCACGACGAAGAGCGTGCGCCGAACCGTTCGGACGGCTGCGGCACGAAGGCCCCGGAGCCTGCGGCCCGACGCCCGCCCCGCCGGAACCCTCGCCCACGTTTCCGGCCCGCGCATGCCTCCCGCGTCAACCCCGACCCGACCTGCAAAGGAGAATGCTCATGTTAAGAAAGAAGCTCCTGCTCCTGCTCCTGCTCGTGACGTTGCTGGTGTCGGTCTCCGCGCCCGAGGGGGCACGCGCCTGCTCGGGCGATGACTGCGGCTGCGGCATAGACGCGCAGATATGCGACTACGAATGCCAGTTCGAGCCGCCCGAATACCAGCAGGGTTGTCGTCGCGCGTGTCGTCGCGCGTCGGTTCGCTGCGCGATTGACTGTTGTAGCTGGTAGCGCGGCCGTCACTTCGAGCGCGCCGGCCGCGCGTCGAAGACCCTTCGACGGTTAAGGACTTCGGCCGGCGGTCGGCGCGCATTTTTTTGAGGGCCGCGCGGTGCGGCCCCGACGACGACAGGAACGGTGTACCTCATGGAGAACAGGACGCGTAAGTCGGAGACGGTCGTCAACGTCGCCATCGCGGTCGTCGCCGTCGCGCTCTGCGCGGTGCTGGCGAAACAGTATTTGTTGACGGGCTCGGCCGTGCGCGGGCCGGCGGTCGGCTCGAAGATTGAAGTCGCGGGGCTGGACTTGTCCGAAGAGGAGAGCGTGCTCCTCCTCGTCTTGCAGAAGGGCTGCCACTTCTGCACCGAGAGCGGCCCGTTCTACCGGCGGCTCGCGCGCGAGGCGGCGGCGCGCGGCGGGCGCGTCGAGCTCTTCGCCGTGCTGCCGCATGACGCGGAAGAGGGGAGGCGGTATCTGGACGAACTCGGCGTGACGGTCGAGCGGGTCGTGCAGGCGCGTCTCGGCTCGCTCGACGTGTCGGGCACGCCGACGCTCATCATGGTCAAGCGCGGCGCGGTCTCGGACGTGTGGTTCGGCGCGCTGCCCCCCGAGCGCGAGGCCGAGGTGCTGGGCAAGCTCTGACGCCGCACTTCGAGCGCGAAGGCCGCGCACGTGCCCAGGCGTGCGCGGCCTTCGCGCTCGAAGTGCGGCGTGAGGGCGGGCGTGCAATAGAGATGCGCTGCCCCTCGCACCCCTATTACTAATCGCTAACCAAAATACCCATGTGGTATCCTCTCGCCCGGTCTAGTCTTTGAAAACGTAAGGCAACGGGTCGGATGCGAAGCGAAAGCTCACCCTCAACCTCGGAGAGATGAGCATCGCCGTTGAGCACGAGAGGTCTCCACTCACGGCGAATCAATTACGCAGAGACAGTTTAACCCAAAATTGGGTTAGAGGCAAGGGCCGCCCGGCTCACCTGTTAGGAGGCAGCTTCTAATGGGGAGGGCCGCGCGTCTGAGGTCGGAGCGCCTTGCGGAGAAGCTGCGCGCCATCCGAACGGCGTTAGGTCTTTCTCAGAACGAGCTGATAAGGCACCTGGGGCTTGAGGACTTGATTTATCAGAGCAACGTGTCCGGCTATGAGGTGGGCGAGCGCGAGCCTCCCCTACCCATCCTCTTGAAGTACGCAGAGGCGGCGGGCGTCTGCCTCGACGTGCTGGCTAATGACGACCTCGACCTCCCCGCCAAACTCCCAGCCAGGCCCAAGCACAAAGTTTAAGCGAAGCCACATGCCGTTGTTAGGCGCGGCATGGACCGACATTCAAGGTTGCGGGCGAATCCTGACCCTGCCGGGTGAGATGACGCTGAAGGCGTGAGCTAATTCAGGGCCGCGTCTTTCAAACACCTTTGAGACTATTTCGGCCTTTCGCTCCCCGGATAAACCTGCTAAGCGAAGGAGCGCCACGCCGCCAGAACTCAGGCGCCGCTCTCGGAACACTAACTCGCCGAAATCTTTATCCGCCGCCACCAGCAAGGCTGCGATTTCATTCGCCCGCTCAAGAACAACATCATCTGTGACACTCGGCTCCATCTCGGCGATGTACAAAACGGCGTGCCCGTCCTGCCGCAAACGCTCGACAATTTGCCGCTCCACGCCTTCATCCGCCAACAGATTCATGCGGCTTTCTTAGGAGAAAGGTCACGGATAGTTTGAGCGGCATAAGTTAGAGCTGCAGAAATAGCCTCTCTGGTCAGGCGCGGGTGAGCATCGAGAATCTGCTCGACTGTCTCACCGGCGGCTAGTTTTTCAAGGATAAGCTCGACGGTGATGCGCGTGCCTGCAATAACGGGCTTGCCCATCATCACGGCTGGATCAGATTGAATAAGGTTCGTGTCCATAACGACTCAGATTATATTGCATATCCCGCAAGTGCTCTAACTACTGTTTAGCCGGCGCCTTCTTGTTCAGGACGTCGGAGAGGTGTTGGGCGAGGTCGGGGGAGTTGAGTTGTTTGAGTTTGGCGAGGTGGGGGAGGGCGGCGTCGCGTTGGCCGAGGGAGGCGCGGGCGAGGCCGGCGAGGTAGTGTGCGTCGGGGGAGTCGGGTGAGAGTTGGAGGGCGCGTTCGGCGGCGGCGGCGGCCTCTTCGTATTTGCGTTGGCCGAGGAGGGATTCGGCGAGGGCTTCGTGGGCCTCGGGGTTGGCGGGGTGGCGCGCGGCGACGCGACGGAGGTGCGCGGCGGCCTCGTCGTAGCGGCGGGCGGCGTTGTAGACCAGCCCGAGGCGCAGGTGCGCGGGCGCGTATTCGGGGTCTATCTGGAGCATGCCGCGGAAGGACTCTTCCGCCTCGCCGAGGCGGCCCGCCTTGAGGTGCGCCTCGCCCGCCGCGTTGTAGGCGCGCAGCGCCGCCCCGAGCGCCTCGTGCGCCTCCTGCTCGCGGCCGAGCTTGATGTAGGCGAGCGCGAGGTTGAAGTGCGCCTGGCCGTAGGCGGCGTCGAGCGCGCAGGCGCGGCGGAAGGAGCCGGCCGCCTCCTCGAAGCGGCCGGCGGCGAAGTGAGCGCTCCCCAGGTTGTTGTGCGCGGCGGCCAGCGCGGGGGCCGCGCGGATGGCCTCCTCGTACTCCTTGACCGCCTGCTCCAGCCTGCCCTTCGAGAAGAGTTCGAGCCCGCGCTCGTTGTGCCGGAGCGCCTTCTGCTCGGCGGGCGTGGCGGCGCGCACGACGCCGGGGCGGGCCGCCCCCTTCTCCGTGTCGGAGGGGAAGACGCTGTCGGACTTGCCCTCCTCGAAGCGGCGGCGGCGCGTCGCCTCCATCGCGCGCTTCGACATCTCCTCGCGGTACTGCCTGACCTCGCGCATGCGTTCCGCGTCGGTGGGCGTCTGCTGCGCGCGCGCCGCCGCGCACGACAGCGCGAGAGCGGCGAGCGGCAGGAGGAAGAGGGGGCGGCGGCTCGTGTGCGTCATGGCGGTCTCCTCAAGGGGCGGCGGCGGGCCGTGGCGACGGTTCGGGCGGAGAGCCTCGGGCCGAGACCCGGACGGGATTATACGCCGGGGGCGCCGGGCCGCAACCGCCTTGCGCCTTCAGCCCCCGCCCTCGACGGGCGCGCCCGCCTCCTTCCAGGCCCTCCAGCCGCCCGCCAGCGAGTAGACGTTGGTGTAGCCCATGCGCCCGAGGTTGTCGGCCGCGAGCGCCGAGCGGTAGCCGCCGCCGCAGTAGAGGATGAGTTCGGCGCCGCGGTCGGGCACTTCCCGCTCGATGTCGCGCTCGATGACGCCGCGCCCGAGGTGCTGGGCGCCGCGCGCGTGGCCGCGCTCCCACTCGTTGTCCTCGCGCACGTCCACGAGGCGCGCGCCTTCCTTCAGACGCTCCAAAGCCTGCCGGACGTCCACCTCGCGGACGCGCGTCTTCGCGTCCGCGACCATCTTCAGGAACCCTTCGCTGTGCTGCATGTGACCCCGGCCGCCTCCCAACGGTTTGACTTTCGTTTTCGCAGTTTGCTACATCATAACGCTTCCCCGATTCCCTGTGGAGTGTGTGTATGCGTAGAACATTCGCGCCCATCCTGCTCTCGCTGGCGTGCGCCGCGGCGCTCGCCGGGTGCCGCCGTTCGGCCCCGGAGGCCGAAGCCCCCCCGGGCGCGGGCAGCCCCGGCGACGTGCGCGTGGACTCGGTCGTCCGCGACTTCAGGGGCTTCACGGACGAGCTGGCGTTGAAGGTCGAGTCGGCCCCCGACCCGAAGGCGGGCGTGGCCGAGGCGCAAAGCCTCCTCGACTCGCGCAAGACCGAGATGTCCGCGCGCATCGGCGCGCTCCGCCAGCGCACGCTCGCGGGCGACTCGTCCGCGCGCGGCAAGTGGCTCGAAGCCGAGGTGGACGGCGCGCAGCGCGTGCGCGGGCTCAAGTTGAAGTACCTCGACGCCGCGAGCCGCGACCCGGAGCTGAAGGCGGCGCTCGAACGGCTCGCCGCCGACTACGAGTCCATGTTCAAAGAGCGCTAGGGCCGCCGCCCGGGGCGCCCCGTTGGAGTAAAAGGGCGCGGGCGTCTATAATGCACGTTGAAAAATTTCCAACGGATACGTAAACCGTGAACCGTAAACCGTGACAAGAGAAAACCGGGGCTTGTCTCGTCACGGTTTACGGTTCACGGTTTACGGCTTTTTGAGGAGAACCAATTTGTCTACGGAACAGTTCGACGTGACGGTGATCGGGTCGGGGCCGGGGGGTTACGTGGCCGCGATACGCGGGGCGCAGCTCGGGCTCAAGGTGGCGCTCGTCGAGAAGGACAAGCGCCTCGGCGGGACGTGCACCCTGCGCGGCTGCATCCCGACCAAGCAGCTCCTGATGTCGGCGCACCACTACGAGATGGCGCACAAGGGGCTCGCCGACTTCGGCGTGCAGGTCTCCGAGGTGCGGCTCGCCTTCGACGACGTGCAGAAGCGTAAGGCTAAGGTCGTGATGAAGAACTCGAAGGGCATCGAGTTCCTGATGAAGAAGAATGCCATCACCGTCTTCAAGGGGACGGGCCGGCTGGCGCTCCCCGGCAAGGTCGAGGTGACGGGCGAGGACGGCAAGGCGCAGGTCATCAACACGAAGAACATCATCATCGCCACCGGCTCGGTCGTCCGCCCCATCCCCGGCTTCGAGACCGACGGCGAGCGCGTCGTCAACTCCGACCACATCCTTGAGCTGGAGCGCGTGCCGAAGTCGCTCATCGTCATGGGCTCGGGGGCCGTCGGCACCGAGTTCGCCTCCGTCTACTCGCGCTTCGGCGCCGAGACGACGCTCGTCGAGCTGATGCCGCGCATCATGCCGTTCGAGGACGAGGAGATTTCCAAGGCGCTGGAACAGTCCTTCCGCAAGCGCGGCGTCAAGTGCCTGACGGGCACGAAGCTGGAGAAGGTCGAGAAGACCGACGCGGGCGTCCGCGTCACGGGCAAGGACGAGAAGGGCGGCGACGTCGCGCTCGAAGCCGAGATGCTCCTCGTCGCCGTCGGGCGCATGCCCTACCTCGAAGGGCTCGGGCTCGAAGGCACGGGCATCAGGGTCGAGCGCGGGTCGATTCAGGTGGACGAGTTCTGCCGGACGGGCGAGCCGAACGTCTACGCCATCGGCGACGTCATCCCGACGCCGTGGCTGGCGCACCTCGCCTCGAAGGAGGGCATCCTCGCCGTCGAGCAGATCGCCGGCCAGCAGCCGCACCCCATTAACCTGCGCCACGTCCCCTCCTGCACCTACTGCGACCCGGAGGTCGCCTCTGTCGGCCTGACCGAGGCGAAGGCGAAGGAGCTGGGCTACGACGTGAAGGTCGCCAAGTTCCCGTTCTCGGCGTCGGGCAAGGCCCGCATCCTCGGCGAGGAGGAGGGCTTCGTCAAGGTCGTCAGCGAGACGAAGTACGACGAGCTTCTGGGCGTCCACGTCATGGGGCCGCACGCCACCGAGATCATCCACGAGGCCATCGTCGCGCTCCACCTCGAATCCACGGCCGACGAGCTGGGCCGCGTCATCCACGCGCACCCGACCGTCTCCGAGGCGGTGATGGAGGCCGCCGAGGGCATCCACGGGCTGACGATTCACTTCTAATCCGCTCTATGAAAAACACCCCCACGACCAAGACCGCCCCGCGCGGCGACAAGGGCGCGAAGGGCAAGGGGAGGGAAGCGCAGGGCCCGGGCGACGGCGCCGCCGCCGCCGCCGAGCCCTTCGTCTTCCTCCCGCCGCCGAGCGCCGGGCCGATAGCGCTCGCGGACCCGCTGGACGGGCGGGGCGAGCTTATCTGTACGGGCGAGACGACGCTCGCGGCCGGGCAGTTGCTCGAACTCTACCGCTGGCTCCAGCTCACGCGGCTCGTCGAGGAGCGCCTGGTCAACCTCTACCGGCAGACGAAGGTCGTCGGCGGCGTCTTCCGCTCGCTCGGGCAGGAGGCGACCGCGGTGGGGACGGCCTACGCGCTCCGGCAGGACGACTTCATCGCGCCGCTCATCCGCGACCTCGGCGCGGTGTTGGTGAAGGGCATCCGGCCGCGCGACATCTTCGCGCAGTACATGGCCAAGGCGTGGGGGCCCTCGGAGGGGCGCGACCTCAACATCCACTTCGGCGACGTCTCGAAGGGGTTCATCGGCCCCATCTCGCACCTCGGCGACATGATCCCCGTGATGACGGGCATCGTGCTCGCCGCGCGGATGCAGAAGCGCGAGACGGTCGCCGTCGCCTACATCGGCGACGGCGGGATGAGCACGGGCGCCTTCCACGAGGGCCTGAACTTCGCCGCCGTCCAGAAGCTCCCGCTCATCATCGTCGCCGAGCACAACTGGTACGCCTACTCGACGCCGACCTCGAAGCAGACGGCCGTCGCCAACCTCGCCGAGAAGGCGGCCGGCTACGGCATCCCCGGCTACGTCGTGGACGGCAACGACGTGGTGGCCTGCTACGAGGTGATGAGCCGCGCCGCCGGGTTCGCGCGCGGCGGCGGCGGCGCCGTCGTCGTCGAGGCCAAGACCTACCGCCGCAAGGGGCACGCCGAGCACGACGACCAGCGCTACATCCCCGAGGGCGAGATCGAATACTGGGAGCGCCGCGACCCGCTCGAACGCTTCCACCGCCACCTGATTTCGAAAGGCGTCGCCACGCCCGAGAGGCTGGACGAGGTGGTCGCCGACGTCCGCCGCGAAATCGAGGAGGACTCGGCCTGGGCCGAGTCGTCGCCGATGCCCGAGCCGGAGAAGGCCGCCTACAACGTCTTCGACAACGCGACCGTCCCCCCGGCCTTCCGCCCGAAGGTGCTGGAGAATTAAAGATGCTGTTACCGGCACACAAGCACAAGGCGCGCCGCCAGGCGTCTTCTACTCCCGAACCTGTTTCCTACGGAGAGAAGAAGATGGGACTCACTTACGCCGACATCGAACTCATCAGCGGCGACGACCTGGCGCTCCACCGCCGCGGCTTTCTGCCGGAAGACGAGATTAAGCGAATGCGCGTCAGCGCCCTCGTCGACACCGGCTCGTACATGCTGGTCGTCAACGACCGCATCAAACAGCAACTTGACCTGCCCGTGCTGGAGAAGCAGACCGTGCGGTTAGCCGACGACACAGAGCGTCGCATCGAGATAGTCGGGCCGGTTGAGGTCAGGTTCGAGAACCGCTCGACGACCGTGAGGGCGGCGGTCTTCCCGGGCGACGTGGAACCCCTGCTGGGCGCGATTCCGATAGAAGACATGGACGTGATTGTCGATCCGAAGCAGCAACGCCTTATCGTCAACCCGGAGAGTCCTTACATCGCCCGCAAGCACGTCAAAGTGACGGCGTGGGCCTGAGCACGAGAATGTCAACGGCAACCAGGAAAGAGCACAAGTCGGAGCGGCCGGCGCGCGGCGGGGTGGTGACGCTCGTCGAGGCCATCCGGCAGGGGCTGTGGGAGGAGATGGAGCGCGACCCGTCGGTCTTCCTCATCGGCGAGGACGTCGGCGCGTACGGCGGCGCGTTCAAGGTGACGGACGGGCTGCTCGGCGAGTTCGGCGAGGGGCGCGTCATCGACACGCCCATCTCGGAGGCGGCCATCGTCGGCGCGGCCTGCGGCGCGGCCCTGATGGGGATGCGCCCCGTCGCCGAGTTCCAGTTCATAGACTTCATCTCGCCCGCCTTCGACATGCTGACGAACTACGCCGCGAAGTGCCGCTACCGCTGGGGCGCCGGCCTCGCCACGGTCTTCCGCGGCCCCTGCGGCGCGGGCGTCCACTCGGGGCCCTTCCACTCCCTCAACGCCGAGTCGTTCTTCCTCAACACGGCGGGCCTCAAGATGGTCGAGCCCTCCACGCCCTACGACGCGAAGGGGCTCATCAAGGCCGCCATCCGCGACCCCGACCCCGTCCTCTTCTTCGAGCACAAGAAGCTCTACCGCCTGCCGCGGCTGCGCGAGGAGATTCCCGAAGACGACTACACGGTCGAGATAGGCAAGGCGCGCGTCAGGCGCGAGGGGCGCGACCTCTCGGTCGTCACCTTCGGCGCGCAGGTCCTGACGGCTCTGGACGCCGCCGAGGAGTTGGAGAAGGAGGGGCTCGACGTCGAGGTCCTCGACCTGCGGACGCTGGCGCCGATGGACAGGGGGGCGATACTCCAGACGGCGAGGAAGACGAGCAAGGTGCTGATTCTGCACGAGGCCTCGCGCACGGGCGGCATCGGCGGCGAGATCGCCGCGACCATCGCCGGGGAGGCGTTCGAGTGGCTCGACGCGCCCGTCGTGCGCGTCGCCGCGACCGACACGCCCGTCCCCTACTCGCCGCCGCTCGAAGAGTACCACCTGCCGCAGGTCAAAGACGTGTTGGAGGCGGCGCGCAAGCTGGCCGCGTATTGAGAAGGCAAACTTAAACGGAGGAGGAGCGATTCATGCCGAAGTTTCTCATCGAGCGCGAAATCGCGGGCGCGGGCGACCTGTCCGCGCAGGAGTTGCAGGCCGTCTCGCAGAAGTCCTGCGGCGTCCTGCGCGAGATGGGGCCGCAAGTCCAGTGGGTCGAGAGCTACGTCACGGGCGACAAAATCTACTGCGTCTACATCGCGCCGGACGAGGCGGCCGTGCGCGAGCACGCACGGCGCGGCGGCTTCCCCGCCAACCGCGTCTCGGAAATCAAGCGCATGATCGACCCGACGACGGCGGAATAAAGCCGTAAACGGTGAACCGTAAACCGTGACGGGTGAGAGCGTCTTCCCCCTCGTCACGGTTTACGGTTTACGGTTCACGCGAACGGAGTGAGCTAATGGCGACAGAAGTGGTGATGCCGCAGATGGGCGAGTCCATCGCGGAGGGGACGATTACGAGGTGGCTGAAGAAGCTCGGCGAGCGCGTCGAGCGCGACGAGCCCCTGTTCGAGATTTCGACCGACAAGGTGGACGCGGAGATTCCGAGCCCCGCGGCCGGGACGCTGACACAGGTGCTCTTCAAAGAGGGCGACACGGTCGAGGTCAACAAGGTCGTCGCCTACATCGGCGAGGCCGGCGAGGCGTCCGCGCCCGCCGCCGAAGCCGCGCCGGCCGGGCCGCCGAAGCAGGAGGCCGCCGCCGCCGCGGGCGCTGCCCCCGCGAGCCAGGCCGCCGTGTCGGCGCCGCCCCCGCCCCAGCCGCCGCCCGCGCCGCAACAGCCGCCCGCGCCGCAGCAGCGCGCGACCCCGCCGCCGCCCGCGCCTGCGCCGGCCCCTCCCGCCGCGCCGACGCCGGCCCCCGCGCCCGCGCGCCCGAGCGCGGAGAGCACGGCCGAGGAGTTGCGCCGCACGCGCTCGAGCCCGCTCGTGCGCAAGATAGCGGCCGAGCACAACGTAGACATCAGCCGGCTCGAAGGCACGGGCGCGTCGGGGCGGGTGACGAAGAACGACATCCTGAGCTACATCGAGTCGGGCGCGGCGCTCTCGCCGCAGCAGGCCGCCGCGCCGCAGGCCGAGGCCCGCGCGCCGCAGCAGACGCCGCCGCCCGCCCAGCCCGGGGAGGGCGACCGCGTCGAGCCGATGAGCGTCATGCGCAAGAAGATCGCCGAGCACATGACGATGTCGCAGCGCACCTCCGCCCACGTCGCCACCGTCTACGAGATAGACATGACGCGCGTGCACCGCCTGCGCGAGTCGAAGAAGGCGGAGTTCCAGCAGAGGGTGGGGACGAAGCTCTCCTACATGCCCTTCATCTTCCAGGCCGTGACGCAGGCCATCAGGAAGTTCCCCGTCTTCAACTCGCAGGTCTCCGGCGACCAGATCATCTACAAGCGCGACATCAACCTCGGCATGGCCGTCGCGCTCGACTGGGGCCTCATCGTCCCCGTCATCAAGCGCGCCGACGACCTCTCCATCGCGGGGCTGGCGAAGGCCGCCAACGACCTCGCCGAGCGCGCCCGCGCCAAGCAGCTCAAGCCCGACGAGGTGGCGGGCGGCACCTTCACCATCACCAACCCGGGCGTCTTCGGCGGCCTCTTCGGCACGCCCATCATCAACCAGCCGCAGGTCGCCATCCTCGGCGTCGGCACCATCGAGAAGCGCGCCAAAGTCGTCACCACCGACGACGGCGAAGACCTCATCGCCGTCCGCCACATGGCTTACTTCGCGCTCTCCTTCGACCACCGCATCATCGACGGCGCCGACGCCGAGCGCTTCCTCTCCCACGTCAAGGAGATTCTGGAAGCGGGGCAGTTCCTGATATGACCGGCGGAGCGAAGCGGTAAGTAGCCGTCACCACCTTGCGCCCGTCCGCGCGTGGCTTAACGACCACGCGCGGGACGGCGCGGCGGACGACCGCCGCCATCCCCTCGGGCGTCAGGTCATTCACCCGCCTGGACAGTTCTTCAAGAAAAGCTTCGGCATCGGCGCCAGGCATGTAGATGGGCGTGATTCTTGAATGGAGCCTCGGATGTTTATAGCGTTGTACCGGTGGCGTGTGAAAGAGGAGGCGGAGGGCAGATTCCGCGAGGGCTGGCGGAGGCTGACGGAGGAGATTTTCAGCCGGTGGGGTAGCTACGGCTCCCGGCTGCATCGTGCGGAAGACGGTACGTGGGTGGCATACGCGCAGTGGCCCGACAGGCAGGCGTGGGAAATGTCCCAGGGCCAGGGCGTCGTGGATGTCGAAGCCTCGGAGATGATGCGCCGGAGCGCCGAGATGTCACACCCACCCATCCTCATGGAAGTGGCCGACGACCTGTTGAGGAGTGACAGCAGCGGGGCGGCGCCGCATGCACGGGGGCGCGCATAACAACGGCATGTACCCGACGCCCCGCCACGCTGCCACTCGTGTTTCTTGAATTGGGGCGCGGGTGATGCCGGGCGTCGGGCGGCCTATAGCGTGACCGACATTTGAAAGTTATCGGGCCGCGTCCTCACGAAAGAAAAGAGTTGCGTTTAGCGTGTGGGGCATGGTTTAGTGACGCGGGTTACCGCCCCCGTGTCGGGTGCTGCTCGCGGCGCGCTCCGCGTGACCTCAGGAGGAGCGTCGCCGCCCAACAAGCGCATGCACGCGACCGCGGACACAACGGCCCTTAGACGGATCGTCCTCGCGTGCAGAACCCAAATAACCCGAGCCGGAGCATCTATGAACACATTTATAAGTTACAGTTTCAAGGACGAGGCGAAGTTCGACGACCTGTGCTTCACGTTGACCAACCACAACATTGTCTACTGGAACACCGACGAGATAGCAGCCGGCCAAGTGCTCGGCGATAAGCTGCGCGAGGCGGTTACAAAGTGCGCCGTGTGTGTGTTCCTCGCTACAAAGAACTCGCTCAAATCGGGATGGTGCCTGGCGGAGGTCGGAGCCTTCTGGGGCGCAGGTAAGCCGGTCATTGTCTACTTGCAGGACAGCGATCTCGGAGAAGCTGACCTGCCGAAACAACTTCAACGCGACAAGTGGACGGCGAAAGTGAGCGAGGTAATCAAGGCGCTAAAGGTACATTTAGCCGAGGCGGCCCAAAAGGAACGCGAGCGCCGAAGCCCCCTCGTGGCGTACAAGCATCAGAGCATGGCGCTGTATGGCGTCAAATTAGACGGGTTGAGCGCTGCCACAAGTGATGTCTGGCTCATCGGGGCCACGATGCACCACACGCTTGAAAACACCCTGGGTGTAATCACGGATAAGATCATAGCCGGGGTGGAGATCAACATGTTGATTGCCGATCCCGCCGGGGCGGGATTCGCAATGACGGCCCACTCCTTCGGGCAAGATAAGGAAGCCTTGGAAGGGGAGTCGATGAGGACCTTAAAAGAATGTAAGCGAATATGGAGCCGTCTGGAGCAGCAGGCGGACGTCAAGGGCAGGCTCGACGTTCGCCTCATCGACGAGCCGTTCCCGGCGGGCGTTTATTTTTATGATCCGCAGAGCGAGACGGGCCGCATGCTGCTCGTGCCGCACGTGCCGGGTAAAGATGCGGCTGAAGTGCCGGTGTTTGTTTTTCAGCCGTCTCCGGATGGCCCGCTGGAACATTATTTCTCTATGTATCAACGTGTGTGGACACGGGCAACTCCGTTCAAAGTCTGGGCTGAGGCGAACGGCTCGTACCTGACCTGAGAAAACTCCGTCGAGCGGTTCTGGTCAAGGGGCTTCGGCAACAGTATGCCGGACGAACTTCTTCTCAAGGCGACCGCCTGGACGACATTCGAGCCAGAGTGAGAACGCTTCTCTCCCATAAGGCCATCTAACAACGGCATGCACCCGACCGCCGACACGCTGCATTTCATGTAAAACCATCGTTCGGGGCGGCGGGTTAATTCGAGCGTTAGGCTCCTCGGCTTGCGCCGCCGGTCGCGTGTAGTGAGTGGGGCGCGCTCCGCGTAATCTCGAACTGCGTCGCGGAATCTGTCGGCGGGGACGGCGTTGAGGGCGAGGCGGAGACATTCGACCTCACACTCCTTCAAGTCGCCCACGCCGTAGACGACCAGCCGGCCGCACCAACGGCAGGTGACGGCGAGAAGTTTATCGGGCGGCGTGTCTCTCGTGTTGTAGGAGAGAGCGTGGTTAGCGACGGAGCGGCACCAATCGCATCGCAGGACTTCGGCCGCCTTCGCCTCCAACTTCGAGAGCGCCCGGTCAATCGTCGTCGTCATCGTCGGCCTCTTCCCGGCCCTTCGCGGCGCGCTTCCGACCCGCGTCTTCTCGCCGCTTCAAGCGCCCGTGAGCGCGAGTCTTCGGCTCGCGCCCCTCGGCCGCGAGCGTCTCTAACCCCCCGCGGGGTTGAGCCGGTTAGGATGAAGAGGAGGGCATGAAAGCAATTGACTCACCCATGAACTCGCCAATCTCCGCCCGGATAAATGGCTTAACCCCTTCACGCCCTGTCAACTGTAACCAGACATCTCCGCCCTCCGGCCCGACCTCGATGGTGAAGCCGAAGAATTGACAACACAGCTTTTCGAGAGAGATGAACTCTGCCGCCTTTAGCAGAACCCCAGGTTCATTAGGTAAACGGAAAGCATAGCCGGTAGACAGCTCTCGAATCTCTTCGACCGAGTGGAATAAATGCTCGGCGGTGGCGATGTGCTGCTGCCGTTTGTCCGGCTCAATTGCATCCATGACACAAGCGAAGGGAGACACTCTCTCGACACGAGCTTCATTCATCGCTGGAAAGATTCCTCATGATTATAGTTAACGTCGGCCGTCATTCTATCTCATGGAACGGGGTCTTCGCCGCCACACGGCGGGCTAACGCCCGCCACCGGCCGCCGCGGCGAGCCGCAGAATAAGAGCAAGTCTCACGCGTGAGGGCTACGCCACTCGCGGCCGGGTTGCACGCCGCTGTTAGCCGCGCTCGGGTTGACGAGCGTCAGGCGGTTAAGGCGCGAGACCTCCATGCCCAGCCCGTGGCCAGGAGCGCGCCGACGAGCCCCAGAAGTGTCGCCGGGGGCCCCATGACGTCGAGTGCGGTGGCGGCTATGGTCGCGCACGCCATAACCAATCCTGCTATCAACACCACGCGTTGTGCTGCCCGACCACGCCTCCAGAGCAGGACGCCGGCGATGATAAAGAAGACGCTCGCCGGAGTCGTAAAGACCCCGACCCAAAACTGCCTTGCATCCGGGCCGAAGTAGCGGAACTCCATCGCCGCGCCCTCCCCGATGACCAGACCGACGAGCACCATTAGAACGGCCACAAACTTCATTATCAAGCGCCCCTCAACCGGAAGGAGATAAAGCTCAATTATTAGACAACGCTTGCCTGAAACTTGTTCCGCCCCTGGTAGGATTTCGATGTTGGCCGTTGGGGAAGCGCCTAACGCCCGGCGACACCCGCCGCCCCGCACCTCCGGAGGTATTTGAGAACGTACGTGTCGGCGGTCGGGCGCACGCCGCTGCTAGCCCGCGGCGTCTTAGCTCACTTTCGTTCGCACCTGCCCTTTAATTCATCGGCCGTCTTTTCGACAATCCCCTGATATGGGGGTAGCCAGCCCAGCAAATTCAACCGCATGGTAACTCGAACCTTTGTCTTCTCCCCGAGCTCTGCGAGGGAAAAATCATAATCCCATGTGTCGGGATTTCCCCCCATGCTGAACCGATAAGGGGGTTCCCAATTAACGATGTAATAATCCTCCTCATGAACCTTATAATTCTCTTCTTCTCGCGCGATTCTCCTCTTGAAGACCGTTCCAGCCATAGCTTTTTCGCGGTCAAACGGAGTCCAACTCCATCTCCCTTGCGTAAAGTCGATGAAATTTTGGCTGTCCGTAACGACCTCCCAGACAGCGTTAATGGGCTGCTCGATGACGACCTCGGCCGTTCTTTCCATCGCACCTGGCCCTCCTTCTTGTGTATTTTGTTTCACGCCCATCAACCTTGCGGGCTGACGCCCGGCAACACCCGCCGCCCCGCACGCCCGCAGGTTGGTGACAGGTATCGTGTCGGCCGTCGCGTGCATGCCGTTGTTAGGCGGCGGCTACCTTTACCGATTCCTTCTCGACGGCGCCCGGCAGCGTCAGCGCCAGCAGTAGCGGCACGAAGGCCGCGTAGCACACGGCCCCGCGCAGCCAACTCAACCTCTGCCAGCGTCGCCCGCGTGCCAACCATTCCGCGGGCGGCAGGCTCGACCCCGGGCTGCGCTCGAACGCTATTAATTCGGGGATGAAATAGATTTGCGTGACGACGATCACCAGCGCGTAGACGGCGAAGCTGATTAAGATGAGCTTGCGCCGCGCCCGCGACCCCCAATTCAGGGCGAGGGTGACGATGAGGGAGAGGATGAGCAGCGGGTGAATCGTCATCCAGAATCTCCCCTCGTGCAGGCCGTAAGGCCCGTTGACGACCACCGCCGAATCGGGCAGGGCGGACAGGTAAGCGGGGAAATATACGAGGTGGGAATAGGCGATCCCGCCGAGCAGCGTGCCCCACAGGACGACGGATAGCATGAGCGAAAGGGTGTTGAGCCTCGGCTTCGACATCTTCGTGCCTCCTCAGTCATGGAAAAGTCAAAGCTTCACGTACCCGAGCCGGCTAACGTCCGGCATCACACGCGCCCCTGCGCGGCGTGCATTAAAGGGTTCGTGATAGGGCGTCGGGCGCACGCCGTTGTTCGGCGGCGTCCGCGAGGGAGTGAATGACGTGCTGTATCATACCGCCCGCTCCATCAGGATGTCCGTCTGCGGGTCCGAGCCCAACCGGAACACGTGCTCGCCGACCGCGCGGAAGTTCCACTTTCGGTAGAACGCCTGCGCCCGCCCGTTCCGCTCCCACACGCCCAGCCAGATGGTTTCGTGCCCGGCGCTGCGCGCCTCATCTACGCACGCACGCATTAACGCCTCACCGACGCCGCGGCCGAGCCATTCCCGCGACACATACAGCCGCACCAACTCCACGGGTTTAGCGCCTTCGATGCCCTCCGCCGGCCCGCCGGCATGAAGCATGGCGTAACCCGCCGCGAGCCCGCCGACTTCCGCGATGAAGAAGGTGGAGGCGGGGTCGTTCAACTCGGCCGTCTGCCGCGCGGGGCTGAAGGACGCGTCGAGGTAGGCGGCCATGTCTTCCGGGCTGTTATCGGCGGCGAACGTCTCGGAGAAGGTGCGCGCGCCCAACTCGGCCAGCACCACGGCGTCCTCGGGCCCGGCGCGTCGGATCGTCAGATCGAGGTTTTGACTCATAACGTCTACCCTGGCAACGATGAAGCCGACCGACGCCGGGCGTCGCCCGCCGCCCCCGGGCCCCGGGGGAGTATGAGAAGTAGCGTGCCGGCGGTCGTGTGCATGCCGCTGTTAGGCTTGGCCGTGGCCGTCACCACAGATTCGCCATCCGGTCTATGGTGTACAGCGGCCGGGCCGAGACGAAGGCTTCCGCCCGCACCTCGTCGTAGCACCCGACGTTCACGACCGTCTTCTGATACCACCAACCCCCTTCGTCGGAAGAGAACCGCCCGTTGTAGAGCACCCGCCCCCACTCGCCCGCGGCCAACTCGAAGTCCGCCTTCGCCGACGCCCTCGGGTGTGCGCCCCGCGGCGGCATCCCGGCCGCCCGGAGGTCATAGTCGAAGGCGACGCGCGCCCCGCCGCCCAGCGGCTCGACACTCACGCACCCGACCCTGATGACGCCCGCGCCCTCCGCGGTGAGTGAGTCATGGCTCGGGGAGGAGAAGTCGTTATCTTCGCGGTAGGAGGCAGAGTGCCGGAGTATCGCGTTGCCTCGTTTGCCGACCGCCGCGTCAGGCAGGGGCAGCGCCTCGGGGACGGCGTTCCTCCGGGCGGCGGAGGGGCCGCCGCGGGAAGCCTTCGACCAACTGGACGTAATGTGCTGTACGAGGATCATCGAATCCGTCGGTGTGGTTAGAAACCTCACGCCCGGCATCACCCGCCGCCCCGAGCTTCCGATGGAACTTGAAAGCCGTCGTGTCGGCGGGCGGGTGCGTGCCGTTGTCTATACTCCTGCCTCATTCCGCCCGCCTACCAGCTGACCGAACCCGCCACCAACACCGTGACCGAGAGGTGAAAGACTACAAGGAACCCGACGATAAACCAATACGCGACGGGCTCGCGCCACAAGATGACCCGGCGCCCGTAGCGGCCGGGGAACTCTTCGTTCCTCAGCCCGAAGTACAAAAGAATATAGAAGGCGGAGCAGACCAGCATGAGCCCGGCGGCGGGCACGAGGCTCCCGGCCCGGCGATAAATTACCACGGCCAGCGAAAGGTCAATCAGGGCGCGCAAGGCGAGGAAGGCGAAAGCGTAACGCCTGAGAAGTTCGTTCATCATCTGCCCCGAGCGACCGCCTGGCCTTCATATACAAATAGCAAGTCGTCTCCGTTCCCGACCTCCGCCCCGGTACTCTTGTAAAACGCAACCGCGGCTTCATTCGAGTAGTTTGTAAAGAGGAAAGCGCTCACCATTTTTTCCCGCTTCACGATGTCACGCACATAGTTAATCAGAGCCGTGCCGACGCCCTTCCGGCGGTGGCCTTCGGCGACTTCGATCTCATAGATGAACATTTTATGGGATTCTTCATTCAGCCGCTCAAGAGCGTAGGCCAGGAGGAAACCCGCGAGATCGCCCTCGACGTGCGCGGCGATAAGGTAGTTGGCGGGATTCGCCAGGAATCTCTCCAGGTATTCGAGGGGTGCGGCTCCCGCGGCAAAAGATTTTCCCACGTCTGCGGCGAGCGACGCATGTCGCGGCCCGAGTCTCTTCACTTCCAGTCTCATATACCTTCAGTTTACATCAGCAAGAGCAGCGGCCCCGGGCGATTGATTTACACGAGAGCCGTCGCGTCAGCGGCCGGGTACATGCCGTCGTTAGGCGGCGCCGCGACGTGCGTGCCTCTCGCGCCACTCATCTATGAGTTCGGCGACCGGCGAGTCGGTCAGAATCTCTTTCCCGGCCCTCGCCAACCACGAGGCTTCGTTCCCGGGGTTCTCTTCCAACCTAAAACCTATCTTCTGATACATCCGGACGGCGGCCGTATTCGCCTTCAGTACGTTAGTCTCGAACCCCAGAAAGTCCTCCCCCGCCACCCGAGCCCTGAACTCGTCGAACAGCATGAGTATGAGCCGGGCGCCGCGGTACCTCTTCTCTATCTGGACGGAGCCGACGTAAATGTAATCGTGGTCGTTCCAACTCCGTAGGTATTCGAGGTAGCCGGCAACCGCCCGCCCGTCGAACGCCATAATGAATGTCGGGTCGCTTTCCAAGCCCCTGCGTCTCTTTTCCTCGGGGAACTCGATGCCGGCCTTCTCGAAGATCGGCCGCATATTCTGGCGGTCGAACTCTATGACCTCTTCGGCAAGGCCGGAACCCATTAATTCTCGTCCCGTGAGAATCTTTAACTCCACCTGTGACCTTTAGGAAGCAGCATAACGCCCGGCACCGCCCGGCGCCCCAAGAGATAGCCGAAGATGAGAGCCGTCGTGTCGGCGGTCGGGTGGATGCCGTTGTTAGACGTGCGGCGGCGGACGCCAGTTAGGTCAGTTAGATTTGAACAGGTGCTCTTTATACTTCGGGTCGGCGTCGAGCCGATGCCCTTTCAGGAACTCCCACGCCTGCTCGTTAATCTCCGCCGACCGCGAGTAATAGTTGTGGTCGAGGCCGGCGACTTCCGTCAGCCTGACCGGGAACCCGCGCTCGGAGAACACGTCCCGCGTCCTGCGCACCTCCGCCGCCGGGAACAGGGGGTCCTTCGTCCCGACGAATATCGCCACCGGGATTTTGCGCTCCGCCCCGTCGAGCAGCGAATAGTTATCCTTCTTCAAGGCGCCCGCTGAGACCGCCGCCGCCGCGAAGTACTCTGACTCGAGCGCGGACATGAAGAACCCGAAGATCGCGCCCGCCGAGTGGCCGAAGAGGTAGACGCGGCGCGGGTCAACGGGGTGTTTGGATTTGAGTTCCTCCACCAGGTCGAATAGGAACCGGGGGCCGTCCTCAGGGACGGCCCAGCTCGCCGAGTTGCGCGAGTCCGGCCCGGCCAGAATGATGCCCTCCAGCTCCGCGATTTTCTGCCAGTGCTCAACAAGGACGGCCCCGTTACGCCCGCTGCCGTGCAGCAGCACGATCAGAGGCGAAGGCTTACCCTGACTGACCGAGTCAGGGACGAACAGGTAGTAGGGGCGCTTCTTTCCCCCGGACTCGACCGCGTTCTTCACGACCTTGCCGCTGGCGGACGCGCCGCCGGCGACTATTAGCAGCAAGGCCAGGGAGGCGCATCCGCGCCAAAGGTTTTCTCTCATACGTGATCTCCCGTAGTGGCGCAGTATCTCACCCCAAACTTCGACCAGCACATCTAACGCCATGCATCACCCACCCGCCGGCCCCGCGATTGTGCATGACAAGGTTCGTGTCGCGGGCCGGGTGCATGCCGCTGTTATGCGCGGCCGTCGTTCAGCCCTCACTGGCATAGTTGGCCCGGTGGGCACGGCGGGGCAGTGAATTTGTCCGAGTCGCCCCTCCGGGCCAGTATTATCACCAGGATGACGGCGGCGGCCGCCGCCACGCCGACGGCCACCTTCTGGCCTTTACTAAAGCCGTTATTTTGAGCCGGCCGCCGTCGGGGAGGCGGCGACTGCCCGGGCCCCCTCGTCCTCGCCTCCGCCACGAGCCTGAGCATGTCGGCCTTCAGTCGTGCGCCGGCCTCCGCCCCCGGCTTCGTCATGGAGTCCGCGGCGACGCCCTTAACGCCTACCGCCCCCGTAACCCGGGCAGACGCGGTAACGATAGGCGCGCCGCAGGTCAGAGCAGCCGCGGTCAGCACGGCCAAGATTCTTTTCAGCATCCTTCCCCTCCGTTCTCCCGAGCTGTTCGCAGGCACAACATAACCGCCTCACAGCCACAGCGCATAACGCCCGGCATCACCCGCGCCCCAACACAAGGTACGTGAGAGGCTTCGTGAAGGGGCGTCGGGCGCGTGCCGCCGTTAGATGTCGTCCGGCGATTCATCAGACCCGCGTACTAATCCGCGCCCCCGAACAGCATCCGCGCCGCCGGCAGGTAGCGGACGCAATACGCGGCGCAGCAGACCGCCCCGACCTCCGCGACCGCCAGCGCCGCCACCAGCAGCGGCGTGGCTACTATGAGCCCGAGCCCGGGCAGGGCGATGGAGCCTACTCCCTTGAGCCAGAAGCCGAGCGCCCCGATGAGGGGGAGTAGGAGGGCCGCCGCTAAGAGATAAAGGAGGACCAAGATCGCTTGTGACATCGCCCCACCCTTTCGACTGCCTACGCCCGAAGACGTCTAACCCCGCGCATCACGCGCCCGCCGGCCCGGCGGGGGTTGATGACATGAAGCGTGTCGCGGGTCGAGTGCATGCCGCTGTCAGGCGGCCACGACACTACGTCACGTCTCTTCTCTTTGCGTCCCGCCACGCCGCAGTTGTGGCGGCAGTTCTACCCGAAAGCGCTCCTCAAGCAGTTCCATGTCCCGATAGTCCTTCTCCGCCGGCGCATACCCGTAGGCGTGACAAAGCACCTGCGCCTCCGGCGTCAGGCACCTGACGCTCACACCTCCCACGCTCCCCCGCCCGGTCAGATGCTCCGCGGAATAAATCCAATCCTCGCCGTTCTGCATCCGGTACACGCCGTCGCCTCCCCCGCCGAAAGTGACGGCGTGGACATCGACTTCGAGCCCGGCACCGTCCGCGAGAACGAACGAGTCCGGCGGCTTACCCCCGCGGACGGTGAAGCCCCGTTCCGCCAGGAGTCCTTGAAGCTTAGGCACGTCCGTTACAGGCAGAATAATATCAACATCTTTGTGGCGCCGGGTCTGCTTCTGGAGCAGGGCATCAACGCCCCACCCGCCGTCGAGCCAGACGGGTATGGCGGCGCCCTCAAGTAGCAGGAGCAACTCTACCAAAGCCGCCGCTGACATTTCAGGAGTGGTCTCCATTTCTCTACCGGCAACAAACCTTATCGCGTACCCATTGCCGCCTGACGCCGCGCATCACGCGCCCGCCCCAGGCCATTATTTGGGACGTGAAATCCGCCGCGTCGGCGGTCGGGCGCATGCCGCCGTCGGGCGGCGACTCGGCTCCGGGAGTACGCGGAGCGCGCGACGCCCGTAGCCCGCGAGGGGCGCCGGCCGCCAGGCGACAGGGGTACGCCCGCGCCCGGTCGGCCTCAATCGTGTGGGCCGACGTGGACGCCGCTCCCCCAGAACACCCGCGGCGGCCCGTCCTTCGGGTGGTCGCGCCGGAGCGAGCGCCTTCCACGACCCAGCGCATTGAGGCTCATCTCATTCAGAGAAGCCCCCTGCCGCAACAAGCCCTCGGCCTCGGCCCGCGTGAGCGGCAGGAGCGTCCAGTACTGCGGGTCGTTACCACCCACCCAGTCGATCATCTCGGTGAAGACCGAGACGTACTGCTGGCCGCAGCCGGGGCAGGCGAGGATGGCGACGATGAAATGCGACTCGTCGATTAACTCTCTCAGGCGAGTGAGGCCGCCGCGAGCACCCCAGGCCGCGCCCGCGTCGGCGGGCCAGCAAAGGTTACAACCGAACTCCTGTGTCCGCATACGCCCTGCCTCACCCGCCCCGTCCGCGAGCGTTTTAATGAGCCGCCCGACGCCCGGCATCAGCGCCCGCCCGAGCCTTTGCCGAAGATGAGAGCCGTCGTGTCGGCGGTCGTGTGCATGCCGTTGTTATGCCGCCGTGCCGCCGTCTAACCTGTGTTTGCGGGGCGGCACTTACTTTTGCAAAGAATAAAGGATGTTTCCCCACCCCTCCTCTGTGGTGTCGAGCTTCGACGCCCTGTACCCGTATGTGCGCAGGTGCTCGCTAACCGCCCCGCCCAGGTACGTTTCACAAATGATGTAGCGCGGCGGTGAGTCCGCCAGTGTCGCCCCCATCCCCCGGATGACTGACTCCTCAGCCCCTTCGACATCTATCTTGATGATGTCGATGCGCGCGAGGCCGGACTCCCTCACCCACGAGTCGAGCGAGCGCGCGGCGACGTTGACCTTGTGCGACAGGGACAGCGAGCCGGAGGCCAGATGCTTTTCATGGGGCGCGAGCGTCGAGAGGCCGGTGTTGGCCCCCGCGAGGGAGATGTAGAACTCTACCGCGTCCGCGTCCGCGTCCGAAATGGCCACCCCGCTCAGTTGAATCCGGTCCTCGAACGAGTTCTCGCGCACCGAGCGGAGGAAATCCGCGTGCAGGTGCGTGTTGGGCTCGAAGGCATAAACCCGGCCCCCTCCGCCCACGAGGCCCGCCGCCAGAACCGAAAAGTACCCGACGTTTGCGCCCACGTCGACGAATGTCCCGCCCCGCGGCAGGTTGCCCTTGATGAACCGTGTGGTCTGCGGCTCGAAAGACATCCGCCCGTCGAAATATAGGCTGCCCATGAGGCCCGTGATGTCTACCACCATGCGGGCCGGAGCCGGCAAATTAACCGTGCGGTAGGGGGCCGCCGCCTCCTTCGCGCGGTCGGTAACCGCTCGGCGTAACCGCTCCCTAAGAATTTCTACGGGCGCGCTGCCCCCCGCCCGGTAGAGCAGCCGTGAGCAGCCAGCCAGGGGACTCTCAAGAGCAGGCAGACGCCTCAGCGATCTCGCCAGCGATGTGTTAAAGACGTCACTCAGGAGGTGAAGCAACATAACGATCACCTTTAGTTATTGCGGTATAACGCCCGGCGTCACCCGCCCGCCCAAGAGATTGAGCTTGAGAGCCGAGCTGTTGCGGGTCGGGTGCACGCCGTTGTCAGGCGCGGCTCAGAAAGAGCACGCCTTGCTTTACCCCCCTGTCGCCAAGAGTTCCGATACCGTCTTAAAACTGTAACCTTGCGCCTTCAACCCTTCTACGACCTTCTTCACCGCCTCCAACGACTCCCTCCCGCTACTGTACATCACATGCAGGAGGATGATTGAGCCGGGTTGCGCCCTCGATAATACGTGTTCGGTGATCTTATCTGAGTCCGCCGCGATCTCCGGGTACGAATCCGGTTCGACGTCCCATGTGATGCTCTTCCTGCCCGTTTTGGATAAATAGTAGGGGAGTGTGAAGAGCTTCTTCCCGTAAGGTGGCCGGAAATGTATTTCACCCTGATAACCGGCGTCTCTGATTAACTTATCCGTCCGCTCAACCTCCTGCTCTACGAACGAAGGCGTGACGAGCACCATCCGCTTATGAGAGTACGAATGGTTACCCAGCTCGTGGCCCGCGGCCGCGATCTTCCTCCCCTCGGCCATGTTCTTCTCGATCTCAGCCCCGGTTACAAAGAATGTGGCTTTGACATCCTCCGCCGCGAGGATGGCGAGGACGTGGTCTGTCGCCTCCACCGTCGGCCCGTCGTCAAAAGTGAGGGCAACTACCTTTTGTGAAGTGTTGACTCTCGGGGTGAGCCGGCCAAAGAATTGAAACGTGCGGGAGCGACTAATTTGCCAGAGGGAAATAAAGCCGACGATGAGAAAAGCCGCCACGGCAAGCAGAATAAGCCTCTTCATAACACGACACTTTACCCCCTCAGACTACTGGAACGCCTAACGCCCGGCATCACCCGCCGCCCCGAGCGGTTGCCGAAGATGAAGGCTGTCGTGTCGGCGGTCGGGCGCATGCCGTTGTCAGGCAGCCGGCATTATTTTGAACTGCCTTTCATATTAAACTGGCAGAACACTCCAACGGTAAAAGGCCGCCCGCCCAGCTTAATGAATTGCTTCACCCTGAGGCTATATGGTTTGTCGCTATAACTCACTTCAGCTACGGCGCTGTCCAAGTCGTCGAGCGCATTTTTCTTCGCTTCTTTCGAGACGGCGATGCCGAGAAGCATCCTCTCCTGGAACTCGTCGGTGTACATGACGCTGGCCGTTGCATTCAAGCGGCTGTTAGGGATGGAGAATGTTCGGCTGGTCAAAACCTCTTCGCCGACTTCCCTCGTAAATTTCCCCAGAACCTTAACCGCCGAGTTCATTATCTCCTCTGCTTCTTCTCGGGTCTTCGCCGCCGTCAACGTCTCAAATACTTTGCCCGCAGCTTGCCTGTCAACGAGGTATACTTCGCAGCTGTCAGGGTTATTTTGCGCGAACACGGCATTCGCACATAGCCAAGCAATCAAGAATCCGACGCTGACACTGAATCCCTTTTTCATATTTTCCCCTCGGGACAACTTTGCAAGAAAGGCACGCCCAACGCCCGGCATCACCCGCCCGCCGGCCCCACAAAGGAACACTATAAGGTTCGCGTCGCGGGTCGGGTGCAGGCCGTTGTTATGCGTCGGACTCCGCGGTAAGGACATCCCGGAGGGGTCGCGGGTACGTTAGAGCCCCGGGCCCGTCGTTCACGTCATAGACCCTCGCGCCCGGTGCGCGCGGCGGCACCCGGCTCCCCTCGGGTAAACAGGTGCCCAAGGCCCACATATAGCAGCCCTACGGCGAGCATGACGCCCCCCAGAACACGGGTGCCGACGAACGGCATCGCAACGAGCAACACCAGGACCGGCGCGGACGCCCCCCGGAAGTTCGTGAGCTTCGGATACCGCACCGGGGTGACCATCATCAGCGAGAAGGACACGACGAAGAAGGTCAGGATTGCCGAGAGCCGCGGCGCGCCGACGAGCGCCGGGGCGTCGAGGAACACGGCCGCCACGGGGAGGAAAGCGAAGAAGACGGTCGCCAGGCCCGGGAGCTCACGAACCTCTCGGGCCCGCGTGGCAATGAGCAGACTGTTGCGCGCGTAGCGAACCGCCCCCGTCAGCAGCGGCAGGCCGATCAGGGCCTCATGTACCGTGCTCCCCTGCGCACCGACGAGCGCCCGGGACAGCGCCCAGGGCGCGATGACGAAGCAGAAGTAATCGGTGAAAGTATCAAAGAGCGCCCCGAACGCGCCGGCGACGCCCAGCCGGCGGGCCAGGAGCCCGTCGAGGATGTCTGTCACCGCGCCGAGTGTGATGAGCGCGGCAGCCGGGTGAAACCGGCCGTCCCAGGCAGTAACCACGGCGGCCGCCCCCAACACCACGCGCGAGCCGGTCAGCACTTGCGGCACGGCCACCCGGAGCCAGTAAAACCGCCCGCGTCGCGTCGAGTTCTCGACCATGATGTTCGTTCGGCCGGCCCGCCGGCCACGACCGCGCGGGCTCGGGGCCGTAGCGCGCCGGACGACGGGGTTTTCTACATCATTCCATATCTCAAATGGAAGGGAGACGCCTAACGCCCGGCATCACCCGCCGCCCCGCGCCATTATAGGGATTTGAGCAGCAGCGCGTCGGCGGTCGGGTGCGTGCCGTTGTCAGGCTGCGGCGCTGGGGGCAATTCTTAATACCTGATGACAGGCGCATCCTTTTTACACAGGAGCTTCAGGTCTGCTTCAGTGGGGCCATAAGTGATTGAATCCACGAAGCCAAGGCGGTTGACCGAATACCTGAGTCCTTCCTTCTTGTCGTGATAGTAAGTGGCGCCGGAATCATCCGCGTACCACTTATACTTTTCAATGTCCGGAATCTTTAGCTCGGCGAGCCGCGCGTCCCCGGCGAACGGCACCCTGATGTCGACAACTGTACCCGGCGGAACATTCCAGTTGCCCCAATCAGCCGGGAGCCCCCGCTGACAGCGCGTACGCGAGTACATCACGAGCACCCGTACGCCATCAATGTCAAAACCCTCTATGACATTACCTTCGTTAATCGTCGGCTCCCCCAGGATTTTATGAACGTCCGCGCGGCTAGAATGGAGTGGGACAATCCCACGCCATTCTTTAGCCTGCGAGACGCCAGCCAAAGTCAGGCTCAGGAATAGGGGACAGGTCGTCCCTTTGATATATCTATTCATTGCATCCTCCCCCACACCTGACAAAAGTAGCAGCATAACGCCCGGCATCACCCCCGCCCCTACGCAACGTACATGAGGGGGGGCGCTTCAGGGGCGTCGGGTGCACGCCGTTGTCGGGCTGCGCCCCACATACGGCACAGACTTCCTCCCACCTTCCCGCCTCCGCCGTTCTCTACCGGGCCAGCCAAAAAGCTACGCCGGCTAATACGGGGATGAGCAAGAGGAGCCAGCCGCCCAGGACGACGAAACAGCCCGGAGTACCCCGATCAATCCCCAGCTGGCTAACACCGACTGAAGCGCCTCCCCAGTCCTCACCATACCAAATCATAGCAAGCGCGCCGGCGGCGAGGAGGCACGTCACTAGCAGGATGAGGACGGTGTCCCTCGAAGGTTCACTCAATAACGCGAATAACGCCGCCCCGACATAAAAGCAGGCGACAATTACTGACAAGGTGCGGTTCCAATCCATTCCAACTCACGCTATTGAAGCAGCCCAACGCGGGCATCACCCGCCGCCCCGCAACTCTGAGCTATTTAACAGCCGCCGTGCCGGCGCTTTCAGCCGATCTAACGCCCGGCATCACCCGCGCCCCTCCGCCATGAACATGAGGGGCAGCGTGATGATGCTTCGGGTGCATGCCGTTGTTAGGCTGCCGCGCGCTACTCGGGTTTGCGCCCCGGGCCCAGTTCGCGCAGTTCCTCCTCCGCGCGCGCTAACTCCTTCGTCGCGCAGGGGCTCGTCCCGAGCGTATCTTTCGCGGGCGCGAACCTCTCGGCCGTGTGGCCGCGGTTCTCCCCCGCAAAGACCAGGTACTCCTCCCCCTCTTTGAAGAAGTAGCCCTCGCAAGTCCACTTGTTATAGACGGTGTGGAGGACTACCGACCTGTCCCGCGGCCCCTTCCAGGAGCGGTACACCTCGAAGGTCACGACGATCCTCGGCTCCACCCTCTCCTCATCGGGGTCGAGGTATTCGACCTTCGAGACCTTCCCGCTGAAAGCGGCGGCCGCCCCCTCGACCCTCTTCTTCGCGCGCGGCGCCAGACAACTGCAGGCCAGTCCGTCGTGTGGCAGGGACAGGATTAAGGAGGCAATCACGATGACCCGCGAGACGACGGCGGCCGCTCTCTTTACAATCATGGCCAATAGCCCTCCTCGACTTACGGCAGCCTAACGCCAGGCATCACCCGCCCGCCAGCCCGATTGAGATTGATGACAGGCAGCGTGTCGGCGGTCGGGTGCATGCCGTTGTTAGACAGCAGACGCCGGCGCGCAACCCGGGGCCACCGGCACGCCTAAAATAGAAAGCCGGCCTGCGGGGGGTGTCGCCTGCGCGGGTATAAGTAACTCCCGGGCGGCAGGCGCGTTGCTCGTCGAGCGGTCGCGCGGCTCAGCATCAGTCGGCCTTCGGCCGCTACTTAATTAATAACGTAGCGGTCGCCTGCCCGCTCCTCCCTTTCGCCGCGACTATAATCTGCGCCAGGTAGGCCCCCGCCACCCAGTCACAGCCCTTGGGCTTCACCTGTATCTGGTAGGCGCCGTTCAGCACGTTGTTGAAGGCCGTTATGTTGTTACTGAACCCGCACGCCTGCCCCGGGATTGAAAAATGATTGACGACCGTGAAGTTCTTTTGCGCCAGGTCGGTGACGGCTTCCCCCGTCACCGGGTCGGTCACGACGACCAGGAGGTTCGCGGGCTGGTTATTATGCGGGGCCGCAAAACCCTGCCCGGCCTCTGCCTGGACGAATAGCGCGCTCGACGCGCCCGATGCGGAGGGTGCATTCTTACTCATGAGTCAGTCGCTCCTTCTGGGCCTTAGCGGTTCCGGTGGTAGGCGAGGCGTCGATCCGAGCTCGGGTAATATCATAAAGGCTTGGGAGGCGTCCAGCGTCACTCATGACGCGCATATCAGAGCTTTCCTATTCGTCCGCCCTGCTGCTGTCTAACGCCCGGCATCAACCGCCCGCCCAAGCCTTTGATTGTATATGACAATTCTCGTGTCGCGGGTCGGGTGCATGCCGTTGTTAGGCGGCGCGTACCTCAATATATTCAATGCTGGATGAGGGCTCAGGTATGGGTCGGCCGTCTTCGCGTAACCCTTCGATGTGGAATTCGATGGCCTCTTGGATTAGCTGCAACACCTCCTCTTTCGTTTCGCCCACGGCGGCACACCCCGGAAGGTCGGGCACGTAAGCTCCGAAACTGCTCTCGCCCTCTTCGACTATTACGGCATAGCGCATATCTTTCACCTCGTCATTACTTCAGGCCGGCTTGCTTCAAGATGCTGTTGAGCGTTCCGGGAGGCACATCGACGCTCGACTTCCCCGAGACGGTCACCGTCCCGGCCTTGGTGGGATGCTTAAACTGGCGGTGGCTGCCTTTCGTCCGAGCCAGATACCAGCCGTCGTCCCCCAAGGCTTTAATAACCTCCTTGACTTTCATTTGAGGATAATAAGATGTTTCGCCCGCAGGAGGAAGACGCATAACGCCCGGCATCACCCGCCGCCCAGCGCGATTGGTTTACCTGACAACCTTCGTGTCGGTGGTCGGGCGCATGCCTTTGTTGGGCGGCGCCCTCTACGGGCCGACTCGAACCTGCGCCAGGTCGGTGTGGGTGACATCATAGTGAAGCACGCGCGTCGGGAGTTCGAGCAGCATCTCCCGGTCTTTGGGGAGGTGGTGAGGCTTCTCGATGTCCTGCCCGGCATACGCCTTTATGGCCTCCCGCGACTCCCAGTACGAAATCACAGTGAACTCGACCGCGCCCGCCTCCCCGCGGCGCATCACCTGGGCTCCGAGACTCCCGGGAATGGCACGGAGCTTCGCGACGCCGCCGAGGAGGTACCGGTGATACTCGTCGGCGCGCGCCGGCGCGACCCGCCCTTTCCACTCACGGGCGACGACCGCCCTCGGCGGGGTAGAAGGGAGGTGTGTGCCGCCGACGGGACTGCCGGCATCGGTAGAGAAGGCGGAGAGCCCGACACAAATCAAGACAAGGACGAGTACGGTTACCTTCTTCATAAATCCCCCCGTCTTTTCGTCGGGCCACGAAGCCGCCCAACGCGGGCGTCACCCGCCCGCCCAAGCCTTTGATTGTATATGACAATTCTCGTGTCGCGGGTCGGGTGCATGCCGTCGTTAGCCCGCCCGCGCCCCGGGAAGACTGAGCCGCGGGGTATTCACGCCGAAGGCAAGAACGGCCTGAAGTCGGTGAACGCCGGCTCAACCACCTCAACGGGCAGGCGTCGCCCCGCCAGTCGCCTCCCCAGATCAACCGGCCGCCACCCCAGGTTGAGATCGAAGTAAGCCAGAGCGCCGCCCACCGACGGCCATCCCGTGTCGTCAAGCACAACCAACCCGCCGGGCCGCACCAGCTTCCGCAAGAAGTACAAGTCAACGAACACTTCGTGAAAGCGATGACTCCCATCAACGAATGCCGCGTCCGCTACGAACCCCTCCTCCAGCAACCGGGGGAGCGCGAGCGACGACGCCTCGGCCAACAGCCGCGAGGTCGCGCCCAGCCCGGCCGAGCGCAACAACTCCCAACCCACATTCGAGTACGCGCTCACCTGAAACGGATCGATCACCACATGGCGCGCGCGCCGGCCGCACGTCGCCAACACGGCCTCCCCAATGGCCAACGCCGAACTGCCATACGCCAACCCGACCTCAAGCACCACACACGCCCCCTCCGCAAGCAACACATCCCGCAACACATCACACTCACGCTCGGGCAGCGATACGCGCTCGAAATCACCTTCAAACGGGCGCGTGACCGCCGGCCCCTCCTGCGCAAGCCGAGCCCGCACCGCCCGAACCTCCCGAAGCACTGCCTCGACCTCCATCACCACATCCCCTCAAGCCACTCCGACGCACCGAACAGCCACGCGGTACGCAACCCGGGCGGGCCAACGCCCGGCATCACCCGCCGCCCCGCTTGATTCGCGGAGCATGACAGGCAGCGTGTCGGCGGTCGGGTGCATGCCGTTGTTAGGTGGCGGGGCTTGAGGCAATCGTCCGCTACCGCCGCTGGCCCCGTTGTAGTCTCCACAGCCCGCGTGCCGAGAGGATGACGGAGAAGAGAGCGGTCACGCCGAGCGCGATGAGCGTCCAGACGAAGAAGAAGGCCCCGCCGGACCTGGCAATGTCGCCGCCGACAAGACCTCCCCCCCTCATGTGGAGGAGTGGGATGCCCGACGCAAGGAGCGACAAGACGAGGACGATGACATACCCCGATCGCCGCCCGGCGAGCGCCAGCGTTCCGTACAGCCAAATGACCAGGAAGAGCACCGGAACAAGATTCGCGAACCCTCCCGGGGCCATCCCGCGAACAACGTCGTCCGAATGGTGAAGCGAAAAGAAGAGGATCGAGAGCAGGGACGCGGAGGTTAACGGGACGTTGTCTTTCACTTTTCTTAGCGCTCCTTCACATCAACTCCCTTTAGGTCTCTCTAATTACATAATAGTCAAAGAATGCAAACATTAACCGCGCGCCTACCATTAAGCCCTCGCTTCGCTATTACGAGAGTACTTCTAAGAAGGTTGCAGCCACCTAACGCCCGGCATCACCCGCGCCCCCGCGCAACGTGCATGAGAGACTCCGTGATGGGGCGTCGGGTGCATGCCGTTGTTAGGCATGCTGCTGGGTCCACCACGGCCCGGCTCGCATTCTATTGGCAATGAAACAACTCCCCCAAACATCAGAATCGTCGTTGGTCCGACCTGCCAGCTTGTGCCTCTATCGAACTGCCCGAACGTGTGTAGGAAACGCTGTATTCAACTGATCAACAATCTGAGGGCCCACGGCTCGCGCGATCTCCGCAATCAGGTGCCAATGGAGGTAGCCAGACTTCTGAAGCACCACGATATCTGTATTAGGGTTGAAGTGAGCTACCCCGTCCTTGTTCCCGATGGTTTTGATAAAGTCAAAAAGTGTTCGTTCCGGCCGCAAGAACGGTTGGTCGAGCCAGTTTGCAATCGGAATGCTGGCAGCGGTGGAATCAAAAATATCATGGAACGAGACAAGTTGTACGACGCCTTTAGGGCCACTCATAATGCAAAATGCTGAGCTAGCTCCAAACGTAATCATCGTAGCGCCACTCTCATGGATGAGACTCATGTTCGCCGGGAGTGAAATGTGATCCGCTGCCATTCCGCTTATCGGGCGTTCGGCAAGAGGCGAAAAACGCGAGTTCGGGAGTACATCTTGAACAAGTCCCAGATCGCCGCTCGATCCCGTCAACAGCAAACGTAAAGCCGCGGCGATGCTCTTGTAGATCGTGAACTTCTTCTGCACAAAAAACATCTCGCAGAGAACATTTAGATTGTCGACATTGTCGAGAATCTCATCCACCTTCTGGGTAATGTTCGTCGCCACGATTCCTCCGCATGCCTAACTGCTAAGTAGACGTACTACAGGCCACCAGTAAAGACGCCCGTTTGGGGCATTTGTTTTTATCCGGGCGTATAAGCCGAGGGCAATTACGCCCGATTGGGCGTCTAACTCGGACGTGCCCGTTGAGTATGTTAACAAATCACCAATGCGGGGGGTTATTAGACGGCTGCGGGACTGCCTGATTACACGCCCGCCCGGCCCGTATCCGGCCGCGCCGGCAAGGAGGATTTCGCGCGTATTTGCCCTGGGTCGAATCGGGGGGGCGGGTCGTCTCGGGGGTGAATCGTGCAGCCCGCGCCGGTGTGAGGCGCGCGGCATAGGCCATAGGGGTGAAAGCGGAAGGGCGAGTCCCCGAAGAGACCCGCCCCCCGTCTACTGTCGGCCGGCTCAGCGGTCGGTCGACTTGTCGGCGCCTTCGCCCTCGCCGCCCTCTGCGGCCCCGGGGTTGGTGGGGCGCGCCTGGGTCGGGCCGTCGCCGGGCTGGCCGGACGTGGGGTCAGGCGCGGCGATATCGTCGCGGCTGGCCGGTTCGTTAGACGGTTGCTCTGTCGAACTCATGAATTAAGCCTCCTGGTCTGAAGTGGGTGGAGCTTATCAGAGGCGATTGAGGGTGTCGAGATTTTACCGGCGCGGGCAGCGGGTTTAAAAGGGGCGAGCCGCCTTAAGAGGCTCGCCCCGGAGGGCGGCCGTCGCCGGGCCGACTATAGAAGCTATACGCTTCGCCGCCGAAGAGCCCACCATGCGGGAGTTGTACGGCCTCAACCCGGCGGACACGTCTAGACTCACAGGGCATACTCCCGCACGATTTCTAAGTTGGAACTGTCTTGTCGAGGCCGGTCAATTCACGGTCTGAGGCGGGGGCCGAAGCGATTAGGAGGCGGCGCCGGGCGGCGGCGTCTGGAGACGAAAAGAGGCGGGCCGTGTGTGGCCCGCCTCTTTCTTTCCTTCGGCTCAAACCGTCAGGGGCGTCCTTTACCCTTGCCGCCGCCGCCGCCGCGCCCCTGTCCCTGAGATTTCGCGGACTGTGCGGGCGGGCCGCCGGAGGGGCGACCGCCGCCGCCGCGCGCCTCGGGAGACGGTTGCTGCTGCCGCGCGTGTCCCGGGGACGACTTGAAGGCCGGGCGCTGCTGCGACTGCTGTGGGCGCTCGGCCGCGCGGCCGCGCGGCTGCGACTGGCGCGCGCGCATCAACTCGTGCTGCTGCGCCTTCCGGGCCGCGGCCTGCTGCGCGCGCTGCTGTTGGGCCTGCCTACGCGCGTCCGCCGCGCGTGGCCGCGCGTCTTCGACGCCGCCCTTCGCCTGACGCGGCGGGCCGCCGCGCTCGCCGCGCGCTCGCTCCTCGGCGCGCGCCGCGACCCTCTCGCCCTCCGCGCGCTCGGGACGTGCAGCCCGCTCAGGACGCGCGGGCTGCGTCTGCGCGTCACGCTCGCGGGCGTCGCGTCTCTCGGCCTTCTCCTCGCGCCGGACTTCGCGCGACGGGCGGGCCGCCTCGCCGCGGCGCCCGGCACCGCGCGCGGAGGTCGAGGCCGTCTGCCGCTCGTCCGTGAACTTCAGCTTCTCGCGCTTCTGCTTCTCCGGGACGGAGGCGACGCGGAGCCTCTGCGTCGAGTCGTCTCGGAAGCGCGGCGGCGGCGTGCTCGCGTAGACCTGCCTCGCTTCGAGGCGCTTGGCGAGCCCCGGCGGCAGGACGAAGCTGCGGCGGGCGATGGCGTTCTGCAAGGACGCCTGCCGCAGCGCGGCGACCGACAGGGGGTCTCTCACGGGCCGCACCCCTTCGAGCGCCCGCGGGTCGAAGCGCGCGAGCCGCTCCCTCTCCACCGGGCGGCCGAACTCTTCGACCGGGACGACCGTCAGCCCGCCCGGCGCGTAGGCGTTCGTCAGGCGCGCCGGCACGGCGGGGTCGTCGCCGAGGTAGTGCGGCTGCCAGTCGGCGTCGTAGTAGGCCGTGGAATACGGGTCGCCCGGCGCGAGCGGCGCCCAGCCTATCTGGTTCGCGTCCGTCAGGGGGAGGAAGGCGACCGGCGCGGGCGAGTAGGCCGCCTGCGCGCCCGCCGCGTCGGGCACCCAGAACCAGCGCCCGTCCACGTTCGCCCAGCGCCCGTAGTGGTAGGGCGCGTAGCCCCACGGCTCGCCCGAGACCCACGTCGGGCCGTACGGGTCGTCCATCATCCAGTAGCCCTGCTGGTACGGCGCCCAGCCCTGCTCGGCGCGCGGGCTCCAGGCGTAGCCGTAGCCGCTCAGGTTCTGCCAGTCGCCGTAGCGGTCGAGGTCGTAGGCGCCCGGCACGGAGGCCGGCACGTAGCGGTAGCTCGTGTTCTGTTGGTAACGGTCGTAGTAGTAAGGGTCGTTCAGGTACGCGTCGTAGTCGGCGTAGCGCCCGTCGTACGCTTCGGGGTAGCGGTAGCCGTAGTAGTCGTCGAGCAGGCCGCCCGCGTAGTCGGGGCTCAGGCGCGACAGCGCCACCTGCGCGGCCGTCTGACCCAAAAGCGTGAGCATCTCGCCCTTGCCGATCTCGCCGCTGCCGGCGAGGCCCACGACCTGCGCCAGCCCGCTCAGCACCGAGACGAAGGCCGAGCCGTCGTCGTTGTAGCCCAACGCATAAAGGCCGGGCTCGCGGAAGTCCACCGCGCCGTAGGGCGTGGCGACCTCGAACATCTCGCCGGGCGCGAGCGCCCCGATGTCGAAGACGGCCGAGCCCTCGCGCAGCGCCAGCTGCGTGCGCCGGTCGGAGAGCGAGAGCACGTCGAGCGAAGAGTCGGGGTCGAGCCGCGCGTAGTTGCGGCCGGTGAAGGCGAGCGCCGCCGTCGAGCCGTCGCGCGCGTAGACGCGGTCGCCCGCCGTGAGCGGCGTGTTCGGCGTCAGCTCGGCCCAGCGGGTCTCGTCGTCTTCGGCCGAGAGGTCGCGGCTCAGCCCCACCTCGCCGTCAACGCGCTCGACGCGCGCGGCGTGCGGCAGCGCCAGCGCCTCGGCCTTCGGCTCGTGCCGCATCCAGAGCGCGGCGGCCGCGCCGCCGAGCGCGGCGAAGACGAGAAACACGATTGACAGGTGCGGCCAGACCTTGATGTGGTTGGAGCGGGCGTTCACGTTTGTTACATCTCCGTTACAGTCGAATTTATACGCACTCTTACTCCGCAAAGGCCGTGCCGCCGCGGCCCTCACGCGCGCCAGAAAGTCTTAACTTTTTAGACAGGCGAGTTAAACGGGGCGGCCCCGCGCGGCGCGCGGCGGCGTGTGTAACGAAAGCGGCCCCCGCGGCACCATTTCGTGGACGCGTTGATACGTTCCCGGGGCGCGCGTCCGCGCGGGCGCCCGCCCCGGCGGCAATTGTTGCGGAGTGGTAGCGATTGGATGATAAATCGCCGGGGCGCAACCAATTTCGCCCCGCGCCCACTCAAACCGCTTGACTTGCTTTCCGCGGTTCGCTCAGAATTCGGGCAACTCGGGAAAATTCTGAGAGAACAACCTCGCTAGGCAGAGAACTTCGGAGGGACTTCTAAGTCGAAGCGCTCCGGCGGCCCGGACATCCGGGCGCGAGAACCCGACAGGCTTGGAGAGCGTGGGCGGACGCCCGCGCCGGTCGGCACTGTTAAGGGCGGCGGCGCGCGAAGTCTCCCGACAGACTTTCGCACGAACGGAGAAGGATAAAGATGAGCAACGTTTCGAACAGAGTTAGATTCATCGCACTTACTTTCGCGCTGGCGCTCTCTCTCTCGCCGGCGGCCTTCGCGCAGGGCGGCGGCGGCACCGGCGTCGGCGGCGGCAACTCGCGCACCGTGGCCTCGGGCCAGAAGATGAAGATTAAGGGCGTGGTCACCAGCCGCCAGGCCGACACCTTCGTCATCCAGGACGCCAACGGCGTCTCGACCACCGTCACGCTGACGAACGCGACCAGCGTCAAGACCACGGGCGGGTTCCTGCGCGGCGGGACGAACTACGGGGTGACGGCCATCCTGCGCGGCCTCAACCTCGAAGTCGAAGGGCGCGGCGACGGCACCAACCTCGTCGCCGAGAAGGTGCGCTTCAGGGAGGGCGACCTCCGCACGGCGCGCACGGTGGAGGCCAACGTGACGCCGGTCGAGAACCGGGTCGGCGAGGCCGAGTCGCGCATCGGGCAGGTGGAGCAGAACTCGCAGCGTTTGTCGGGGCAGTTGGACGAGCTGGCGGCCGTCTCGAACGCGGCCCGCGGCGGCGCCAAGGCCGCGCAGGAGACCGCGGACGCGGCGGTCTCGGGCGTCAACGCGACGAACGAGCGCATCTCGGCCCTCGACGACTACCAGGTGCAGAACAACACGAGCATCCTCTTCCGCGTCGGGAGCGCCGTGCTCTCGGCCGACAGCAAGCAGAAGCTCGACCAGATAGCGCAGCAGGCTTTGCAGGCCAAGGGCTACGTGCTTGAAGTCTCGGGCTTCGCCAGCGCCGACGGCTCGACCGAGGCCAACCGACGGCTGTCGCAGCGCCGCGCCGACACCGTGATTCGTTACCTCGTCGAGAACCACAACATCCCCCTGCGCCGCATCGTCACGCCCTACGGCTACGGTGAGTCGAACGCGGTGGCCGACAACACGACGCGCGAGGGGCGCGAGCAGAACCGCCGCGTCGAGGTCAAGGTGCTCGTCAGCCGCGGCCTCATCCAGGGCGCGCCGCAGATGACCCGCCCCGCCTCGGACAACCCCGACGGCAGCCAGTAAGCGCGGCCGCACGGAAGCTCGCGAGACACAGGTGACGGCCGAACGCGGACGCGCTCGCCGTCACCTCTCTTTTTCCGGCCGGATGTCTTGAGGAGGAGTCGTCAAGGTGACCCGCTTACCCGACGCGAGAAGGCTTCTGCTGTTGTTGACGCTGGCGGCGGTCGCGCTCCCGGCGGCGGGCGTCGCGGCGGGCGCGGGCGCCCAGACGCGAAGGCCGCGTACCGGCGCGACGCCGACGCCGACGCCCGTCGTCGTCCCGCGCCGCCCGCCGGCGCAGCGGCAGACAGGGCCGACGCCGACGCCCGACATCATCAACGTGCCGTCCACCCAGGACGACGCGCCGCCCCCGCCGCCGCCCACGCCCGTGCCCACCCCGACGCCGCGCCCGACGCCGACGCCGAAGCCGGCCGAGGACGTGGTGGACGAGAGCGAGGTCGTCCGCGTCACCTCGAACCTGGTGGTCGTGCCCGTGGCGGTGACGGACGAGGCGGGGAACGCCGTGCAGGGGTTGAAGGTCGGCGACTTCCGTCTGGAGGAGGAGGGGCGCGGGCAGGAGCTCGCGGCCGTCGGCACCGCCGACGAGGTGCCGCTCGACATCGTCATCCTCTTCGACATCTCTTCGAGCGTCACCGCCAAGAGCTTCTTCGCGCTCCAGCAGGAGGCCGCCGCGCGCTTCCTGCGGCTGGTGCTGAAGCCCTCGGACCGCGCGGCCGTCGTCACCATCGCCGACAAGCCGAAGCTGGCGCAGCCGCTCGCCGCGGCCGAGGTGACGGCGGCGGCGATGCTCAAGATTCCGGCGGCGACCGCCGCGACGCCGACCGCCTTCTACGACTCGGTGAGCTTCGCGGCGAAGTACCTCGCCGACAACGCGCCGGGGCGCAACCGCCGCGTCATCCTCGCCATCTCGGACGGCGACGACAACTTCAGCACCGCCGTGCGCGAGCAGACGGTGGCCGAGTACGAGGAGCAGAAGAAGGCCGAGGCACAGGAAGGGGCGCGGCCCCTGGGCGAGCGCGCCGCCGCGCGCCGCGACTTGCAGGCGAGGCACGCGCGCGCCGTCTCCGGCGTGCAGCGCGCCGTGCAGGGCGCCGACGTCGTCTTCTACGCGGTCAACCCGGGCGGCTCGAGCGTGCGCCTGAACGAGATCAGCATGCGCGCGCAGACCGGCATGCAGCAGGTGGCCGACGCGACCGGCGGCACGGCCTACGTCCCCGCGCGCAACGAAGAGCTGGACGCCATCTTCCGCCAGATAGCCGCCGAGCTGCGCGCGCAGTACCTCCTCCAGTACCTCTCGAACAACCAGGCGGCGGCCGGCAAGTTCCTCCGCATCAAGGTCACCACGCCCGCCCGCCCCGACGCCCGCATCCGCGCGCGGCAGGGCTACTTCAAGAAAGGCTGAAGGGCTAGGGGCTAGGGACTAGAGGCTAGTTGAAGCGATGAAACTTCAACTAGCCCCTAGCCCCTAGCCCCTAGCCCCTAGCCTCTAGCTCACTGCATGTCCGTCAGCACGTCGGTCAGCTTCTCGGCGACGGCGAGGAGGGTGCGGCCCGCCTGGTCGAAGCGGTTGGCGGCGGCCTGCTGGGCGGCCTGGTCGGCGCTGGCCGAGACGCCGCGCAGCGCCTGGTACTGCGCCGCCAAGCCCTGCTCGAAGCGGAAGCGGCCCTCCAACTGGTCGAGCCGGTCGCGCATGACGTTGATGCTCCTGATGACGCCGGCCTTCGCCTGGCTCGTCGCGTCGTCCGAGCCCGCCTGCGCGCCCGTCAGCTCCAAATCCTTCGAGAGCCGGCCGTAGACGTAGAGGAACCGCGTCAGGTCTTTCGACAGGCCGGCGAGTTCGAGCCGCTGCGTGTTGAAGCGCGTCTGGTCGAGCCGCGACGCGGGCGACGCCGCGGGCGCGCGCCGGCGCTGCGGCGTGGAGGTGCGGCGCGTGCGCGTCTGCGCGGCGGCGGAGAAGGTCAGGAGCAGGCAGGCGGCCGCGGTTGCGATGAGCGGTTTCACTTTGGCGTTCCTCCGAGGTGCGTGGGTTGAAGTCCGGGCCGCGGGGCGCGCGGCGTCGGCGCCCCCGCCCGGTCTGCTACAATGTGGCCGAAGGGGAAGATTAACAGCCCGCTGACTGCGATGCACGCGAGACGATTGAGAGTTCGCCGCCTCGGGCGGATGGAGTACGGCGAGGCGTACCGCGTCCAGAAGGAGACGGAGCTGGCCGTGCGCGACCGGCGCGAGCCCGACACGCTGCTGCTCGTCGAGCACCCGCACGTCCTCACCGTCGGCCGCCGCGCCACGCCCGAACTCATCCTGGCCGCGCCCGAGGCGCTCGCCGCGCGCGGCGTCGCCGTCCACGAGTCGAACCGCGGCGGCAAGATGACCTACCACGGCCTCGGCCAAATCGTCGGCTACCCCGTCGTCAATTTGAGCCCCGACCGCGAGGACGTGCACAAGTACGTCCGCGATTTGGAAGAGGCCCTGATTCGCGCGATGCTGGATTATGACGTCGAGGCTTTCAGGATCAAGGGGCTGACCGGCGTCCACACCGCTCGCGGCAAGGTCGCCGCCATCGGCGTCCACATCGCCCGCTGGGTCACGACGCACGGCTTCGCCTTAAACGTCAACACCGACCTCGAATACTTCAAGCTCATCGTCGCCTGCGAGGGCGAGCCCGTGACCTCGTTGAAGGAGCTGCTCGGGCGCGAGCTTTCGCTCCGCGAGGTCGAGGACCGCCTCGTCGCCCGCTTCGCGGAGGTGTTCGAGTCGGAGCCCGTGGAGGAGAAGTCCTTAGCCGGTCAACTACCCTGATGCTGACACTCGACTTCATACGCGAGGCCGCGGAGCGCATCCGGCCGCTCGTCCACCGCACGCCCGTCGTCACCTCGCGCACGTTCGACGAGGCGGCCGGGCGCCGCGTCTTCTTCAAGTGCGAGAACTTCCAGCGCGCGGGCGCCTTCAAGATGCGCGGCGCGACGAACAAGATTCGCTCGCTCTCGGCGGGCGAGCGGGCGCGCGGCGTCGTCGCCTTCTCCTCGGGGAACCACGCGCAGGCCGTCGCGCTCGCCTCGCGCGACGCGGGCGCGCGCGCCGTCATCGTGATGCCGACGGACGCGCCGCGCACGAAGTTGGCGGCCACGCGCGGCTACGGCGCCGAGGTCGTCACCTACGACCGCCAGCGCGAAGACCGCGAGGAGGTCGCCCGCCGACTCTCGGAGCGCGAGGGGCTGACGGTCGTCCCGCCCTACGACGATTATTACGTCGCGGCGGGGCAGGGGACTTGCGCGCTGGAACTGCTGGAGGACGTGCCCGACCTGGACGCGCTGCTCACGCCCTGCGGCGGCGGCGGACTCTTCGCGGGCGCGTCCGCGGCGGCGAAGGCCGTGCGGCCGGGGCTGCGCTGCTTCCCCGTCGAGTCGGAGCTGTCGGACGACACGCGCCGGTCGTTCCTGAAGGGCGAGCGCGTGCACATCCCGCCGCCCGCCACAATCGCCGACGGCATGCGCACGCAGACGCCCGGCGCGCTCACCTTCCCCGTGCTGCAACGCAACGCCGAGGACGTGCTCACCGTCTCCGAGGACGAGATAGTCGAGGCGCTGCGCTTCCTCCTCTTCCGGCTCAAGATTCTGGTCGAGCCGACGGGCGCGGTAGCGGCGGCCGCGGCCCTCTTCGGCAAGCTCCCGCCCGACGTCGAACGCGTCGGCGTCGTCATCTCCGGCGGCAACGTGGACCCGGAGGCGCTCGCGCGCTTCGTCGGGCCGACGACGGCTTGAAGGGTCTGGGAGGGAGGGGCGTGCGCGTCAGGACGCGGGCGCTTCGAAGGCCGAGTCGAGGACGGTTTCGTTGAGCTTGAAGTCGTTGAAGACGACCGTCATCCAGAGGTCGTCGGCCTTGAAGGCGAGGCGGTAGGGGAGGAGGACGCCTTCGACATCTTTGTAGTCGTCGGGGTAGGTCTCGATGGTGGTCGGGCCGTCCGGCCCCTTCGCCTCGAAGTCGAAGCGCAGGAGCAGCCCCGTGTCGATGTCGAAGTAGAAGGTCTCGAACTTGTCCTGCCGGTTGAGCCCGCGCACGACGTAGCACTCGCGGTCGAACTCCTTCGCCCCCTGGTAGCGCGGGGGGCTCACCTTCCTGTTTTCGAGCATGACGAGCGAGCTGTACTGCTCGGCCAGCCGGACGAGCCCGGCGGAGCCCGCGTACTGTCTGGCCTGCTCCAGTTCCGCGCCCTCGAACTCGCGCAGCTCCGCCTGCCTCACCGGCCGCGCCGACCCGCGCTCGTGAACGTAGCGCTCGACGTACTCCCAGCCGCGCCGGCCGTCGAAGCCGCGGCGGACGGTGCGCCGCTGCTCGAAGGGCGCCGCGCCCGGCCCCAGCTCCAACTCGGTCAGAATCTTGTCCGGCGCCTTGGAGTGGGTGACGATGCGCGCGGGCGGCGGCAGGCGCTTTTCGCCGTAGTAGTAGGCGGCCATCTGCTGCACGGGCGAGAAGCTGAGCGTCCCGGTCGCGCGGTGGCTCTTGATGGCTTTGACGGCCTCCGCGCCGCCGCTGACTTCGAGGTTGTGCGCGAAGACTTCCGCCGCGCTCGGCCTGGTGCGGAACCAACTGCTGAACCAGGGCCGCTGCGGCGTCGGGCGGGCGTCCATCTCCACGGCGCCGTTGGCGGTGTCGATGAGGTCGTAGCGCATGCCGATGCCCACGCGGAGGTTGCGCAGGCGCGTCTCCTTCGCCTTCTCGTCGAAGTAGCGCACGGCGGCGAAGAGCGCGAGGATGAGCGCCATCACGAGCGGGACGACGACGTAGCGCGCGCGGATGCCGGGGAAGCGGTGGCCGCAAGTCGGGCAGGAGCCGGCCGAGGCGGCGCAGGGCGCGAGGCAGGTGGGACAGTCCTTCGTCTGGACGGCGCGCGGGGCGGGGCGCGGGCGCGGACGCGGACGCGGGCGCGCGCCAGCCTCCTCGCCGCGCGCGGCGTCGGCCGTGTAGTCGGGCGCCGTGTAGCCCCGCGAGGTGTAGTCGGGGGCGGCGTAACCCGACTCGTGCGCCGCGCGGCCCGGCCCGGCGTCGTGCGCGGGCTCGGGGCCGGCGGGGCGCTCGGCGCCGCAGCGCTTGCAGGCGGTCACCCACGCGTGGTCGGGCGCGCCGCAGAGGCGGCATCTGGTCATTTCCATGGCGTTCCTGAAGGTGCCGGGGTGAGTTCGGGAGGCGTCTCGCGGGGTCTCGGGCCGGGCCCGAAAGCTCGGGTTACGGCGGTCTCCGGGCGGCCCAAACGGGGCGGCCGCGGGGCCACTTCCAATGTACTAAACGCGGGCACGGCGCGGCAAGACTTTTCTAAAGCGCCCGCGCGGGCCGAAGGCGCGTCCGTGCGGCGGGGCGAAAAAGAAGGCGCGCCCGACCTTAACGGCGGGCGCGCCTTCGGACTCTCGGCGGCGGACTCGCGCGTCACGCGCGAGTCACGGCGGGTCTGATTCTCCCCGGCGGGCTAAGGGCGTGCGGTTCGGCCGCGCCTGCGGCGCGCGGCGGCGCCGACGCCGGCGAGCCCCGACGCGAGCAGCACGAGCGCGGCCGGCTCGGGGGTCGCGGCCGCGAAGTCGTAGCGGACGCCGCGCAGGCCGTACGTGCGCGTGCCGGTGTCGGGGTCAACGACGCTGGTCAGGACGGCCGTGGCGAGCCCCTGGCCCGTCAGCGCCGAGTTGAAGACGACGGCCCCGGCCGGGCAGGTGCCGATGGCCCCCTGCGGGTCGGTGCAGCCCTGTAGCTGCCCCGTGAAGGTGAACGGGACGACGACCGTGAACTCGGCCGGGGCGTCGGACGGGAGCGTGTACGAGGCGCCGAAGCCCAGGAAGCCCTGGTAGTAGAGGTGGCCGTAGGAGACCCCGTCGATGACGGCCGGGCCGCCCGAGATGTCGAGGCCGAGGTTGAAGCTGCCGAGGCTGACCGTCTTGCCGGCCGGCGCCGGGAAGGAGTGCGTGCCCTGGAACGTGGCGCCGTTCAGCGTGAAGTTGTTCCCTATCAGCGTGAACGGCCCGCCGTTCGTGTTCCCGGCCGAGCCGAAACCGCCGGTGACGACGAGCGGGTCGGCGCGCGCCTCGGGGGCAGACACGGCGCAGGCCGCGAGCGCGAGCAGCAGCAGCGGGAGAATCCTTGAGGTGTTTCGCATCGCTTCCTCCTTACACGACGTGTGGGGCGTGGGACGTCTCCGGTTGACGTCCCCGAAGCCGCAGCTTCCTGAAAAAGCGTGACTCTCTTTTTGCGGGCGGCAAGACGCTACACCGGCCCGGTGCGCCGAGTCAACGTCCCGGACGTCGGCGTCCGGGGCGCGGGCGGTAGGAGCCGGGGCCGCGCGGGTGGTAAAATCCATACACACATGAGCCGCGAACTGAGAGTCCTGAACAACCCGACGCCTGCGCGCCCGCCGCGCCGGCCGAAGCCCGAGTGGTTGAAGATACGCCTCGGCGACCCGTCGAACCAGAACTACGTCCTACGGCTTATCGAGAACCTGAACCTGCACACGGTCTGTCAGGAGGCGCGCTGCCCGAACATCTTCGAGTGCTGGACTGACCGCACGGCCACCTTCATGATCGGCGGCGACGTCTGCACGCGCCACTGCGGCTTCTGCGCCGTCTCGAAGGGCGCGGGGATTCCGCTCGACCCCGAAGAGCCGCGCCACGTCGCCGAGGCGGTGAAGACGCTCGACCTCGCGCACGCCGTCATCACCTCGGTCAACCGCGACGACCTCGCGGACGGCGGCGCCGCCCACTGGGCCGAGACCATCCGCCAGGTGCGCGCGCTCAACCCCGGCTGCCGCGTCGAGGTCTTGATACCCGACTTCAACGGCGACGAGGACGCCCTCGACGCCGTGCTCGACGCCGAGCCGGACGTGCTCAACCACAACACGGAGACCATCGCGCGCCTCTACCGGCGCGTCCGCCCGGACGCGGACTACCGGCAGACGCTCCGGCTGCTCGAACGCGCGGCCGCCCGGCGCGACCGCGAGCGGCGCGGGATGCTCACCAAGAGCGGCATCATGGCGGGCCTCGGCGAGACGTTCGACGAGGTGGTCGAGCTGATGAAGGATTTGCGCTCGGTCTCGTGCGACATCATGACCATCGGGCAGTACCTCCAGCCGCACGCGCGCCGCCTCCCCGTCGAGCGCTACGTGACGCCCGAGGAGTTCGCGCGCTGGCGCGAGGTCGGGCTCTCGCTCGGCTTCAAGCACGTCGAGTCGAGCCCGCTGACGCGCTCCTCCTACCACGCGCGCCAGCAGACCGACGGCGCCGACACCGAAACGCCGAAGTAGGGACGCCGCACGGCAGGCCGAAAACTTTTCGTCTTACGGTTCGTCGTTCGGCGTTCGTAGTTCGAAAGCCCCCTTTGAGCGGCCCCCGGCCGCAACACCACCCGCCCGTGACTTAACGCATCGGAGGTCAACAGAATGAATACCCGCCCCTTGGCTAACCCGCGCGCGCGTGCGCGCCGCCTCGTCCTGTCGCTCCTCTTCGCGGGCGCGTTCGCCCTCGCGCCGCCCGCGCGCGTCGCCGCCCGGCAGACGGCCGCCGGCGCCGCGGCGCCCCCCGCGGGCGTCGAGCGCGTGACCTCGGTCGAGGGCATCACCGAGTACCGCCTGAAGAACGGCCTGCGCGTGCTGCTGTTCCCCGACCAGACGAAGCAGACCATCACCGTCAACATCACCTACCTCGTCGGCTCGGCCTCCGAGAACTACGGCGAGACGGGCATGGCGCACCTGCTCGAACACCTCGTCTTCAAGGGCACGCCGCGCCACCCGAACATCCCGCAGGAGCTGACCTCGCACGGCGCGCGCCCCAACGGCACGACCTGGACCGACCGCACCAACTACTTCGAGACCTTCGCCGCCACGGACGAGAACCTCAACTGGGCGCTCGACCTCGAAGCCGACCGGATGGTCAACAGCCACATCGCCAAAAAAGACCTCGACAGCGAGATGACCGTCGTCCGCAACGAGTTCGAGCTGGGCGAGAACAGCCCCTTCAACGTCCTGCTGGAGCGCGCGATGTCGGCCTCCTACGTCTGGCACAACTACGGCAAGACGACCATCGGCGCCCGCTCCGACATCGAGAACGTGCCCATCGACCGCCTGCAAGCCTTCTACCGGAACTACTACCAGCCCGACAACTCCGTCCTGCTCGTCGCCGGCAAGTTCGACGAGGCGAAGGCGCTCGCGCTCGTGGACAAGTACTTCTCGCCCATCCCGCGCCCCGCGCGCACCATCCAGAAGGTTTACACGCAGGAGCCGACGCAGGACGGCGAGCGCATGGTGACGCTGCGCCGCGTCGGCGACACGCAGTTCGTCCAGGCGCTCTACCACGTGCCCTCGGGCGCGCACCCGGACTTCGCCGCCATCGACATCGTCGCGCAGGTTTTGGGCGACACGCCCGCCGGGCGCCTGCACAAGGCGCTGGTCGAGACGAAGAAGGCCAGCTCCGCCTTCGGCTTCAACTTCCAGTGGCGCGACCCGACGCTCGCCGTCTTCGGCGCCGAGGTCAGGCAGGGCGACTCGCTCGACGCCGCGCGCGACGCGCTCGTCCAGACCATCGAGGGCATCGCCGCGAACCCGCCGACGAAGGAGGAGGTCGAGCGCGCGCGCGCCCAGCTCCTCAAGGAGATCGAGCTGACGATGAACAACTCCGACCGGGTCGGCCTGACCCTGAGCGAGTTCATCGGCGCGGGCGACTGGCGCCTCTTCTTCCTCCACCGCGACCGCCTGCGCAAGGTGACGCCCGAGGAGGTCTCGCGCGCGGCGGCCGCCTACTTCAAGCCCTCGAACCGCACGCTCGGCCTCTTCATCCCGACGCCGAAGCCCGACCGCGCCGAGATTCCGCCGACGCCCGACCTCTCGGCCGCGCTCAAGGACTACAGGGGCGACGCGACGGTCGCCGCGGGCGAGGCGTTCGACCCCTCGCCCGCCAACGTCGAGGCGCGCACCACGCGCGAGGAGGCCGGCGGCCTCAAGCTGGCGCTGCTGCCGAAGAAGACGCGCGGCGGCAAGGTCGTCGCGCAGATGGCCCTCCGCTACGGCGACGAGAAGAGCCTGATGAACCGCGCGCCGGCGGCCGTGCTCGCCGGGCAGATGCTGATGCGCGGCACGGCGAAGCACACCCGCCAGCAGATACAGGACGAGCTCGACCGCCTGAAGGCGCGCGCCTTCGTCTCGGGCGGCTCGCAGCAGGCCAACTTCAACATCGAGACCGTGCGTGAGAACCTGCCCGCGGTGATGCGCCTCGTCGCCGAAGTCCTGCGCGAGCCCTCCTTCCCCGAGGGCGAGTTCGAGCAGCTCAAGCGCGAGATGCTCGCCGGGATCGAGCAGAACAAGAGCGAGCCGACGACCATCGCCTTCACGGCCTTCGGGCGCGCGCTGAGCCCCTACCCGAAGGGCGACGTGCGCTACGTCTCGACCTCGGAGGAGGACATCGCCGACATCACGGCCGCCACGCTCGAACAGGCGCGCCAGTTCTACAAGGACTTCTACGGCGCCTCGAACGCGACGCTGACGGTCGTCGGCGACTTCGACCCGAAGGAGGTCTCGACGCTCGCCCGCCAGCTCTTCGGCGACTGGAAGAGCCCGCGCCCGTTCGCGCGCGTGCCCTCGGTCTACAAGGACGTGGCGGCGGGCAACCAGACGCTCCCGGCGCCCGACAAGGCGAACGCCTTCTTCGTCGCCGGCTTCAACCTGAACCTGCGCGACGACCACCCGGACTACCCGGCGCTCCTTCTGGGGAACTACATGCTCGGGGGCGGCTTCCTCAACTCGCGCATCGCCACGCGGCTGCGGCAGAAGGAGGGGCTGAGCTACGGCGCGGGCTCGTCGCTCAACGTCAGCGCGCTCGACCAGTGGGGGCGGTTCACGGCGACGGCCATCTACGCGCCGCAGAACGTCGAGAAGCTGGAGGCGGCCTTCAAGGAGGAGCTGGCGCGGATGCTCAAGGACGGCTTCACGGCCGAGGAGGTGTCGGCGGCCAAGTCCGGCTGGCTCCAGGCGCGGCAGGTCAGCCGCGCGCAGGACAACGAGCTGGCCTCGCGCCTCAACAGCTACCTCTTCCTCGGCCGCACGCTCGCCTGGGACGAGGAGCTGGAGCGCAGGATCGGCGCGCTCACGCCCGAGCAGATCAACGCCGCCATGAAACGTCACATCGACCCCGCCCGCCTCGTCATCGTCAAGTCCGGCGACTTCAAGGCCGCCGCCGGCCCGAAGCCGTAAGGGGGAAGCAGGCGTAGTCGGTAGAAGAAGGCGGCCGGGAAGCGATGAGCTTCCCGGCCGCCTTCTCCTGTCTCCGCCTTGTCGCCGCCGGCGCGCCGGCGGTTACTTCCTGTCTATCTGCTTGCCCTCTATCTGCTCGACGTCGATGGACACCGAGACGCCGCGCAGGTCGTTGGCGGTGTAGACGGCCGTCACCGTCAGCTCCACGGGGCTGACTATCTCCAGGTAGTAGATGGAGAGCGGCTCGTCGCCGGGCACCTCGCGCAGTATCTCGTGGATGCGCGCGCAGTCGTCGAAGGTGGCGCTCTTGGCGGGGAGCGTGATGGCGTCCTCGCCGCGGCGGCCGACGCTGCGCGGCTCGCGCCCGAACGGCTCGTTCTGCCGCACCAGCGGGTAGAGGTACTTGTGCACCGTGATCTGCTCGTTGTGGTAGTTGAGGATGTTGACCTCGGTCGCGTAGACGCCGGGGCGGAGCGTCGCGTTGGGCGTCAGCGGCACCACGTGCGGCGGCGACTCCTTGACGTGCCCGCAGAGGAACTTGACGCCGTAGCTGTAGCGCTCGCAGGCGAGCACCGTCAGCCTCACGGTCTTGCGCGCGAGCACCTTCCCGTCGCCGACCACGTCAATCGTCCCGGTGAAGACCTGGTCGGTGTTCTTGCACGGCGGGCCGGTGAACGTGACCTTGAAGACGTAGTCGTGCCCCTTGTTGTCCACGGGGCCGTAGCCCGCGGCCGGGTTGATCGAGGTCACGAAGGGCGCCGTGGCCCCCGTCGGGACGAGCTTGATGTTGTTGAAGAGCACCGCCGCCGCCGTGACCGTCGAGATGATGGTGGCGCTGATGGTGCCGGCGTTCACGCCGGAGGTGTAGGAGCCGCCGGTCGCCGTGGCGATGCGCGTCCCCTGCCCGGCCGTGCCGATGTTCGCGCAGGGGTAGCTGCCCTGGGACGGGGTGTCGTCGAGGCCGAGGGGCGGGCCGGTGACCGTGCTGATGGCGAGGACCTTGATCCCCGCGGCCGTGAGGTTGTTCTTGACGATGGCCTCGGTGATGGCCGCCCCGACGCCGGGCAGCCCCGCGCAGATGGGGTCGTGGCCCGGCGCGTCGCCGAACCAGACGACGATGCGCTTGGCGCCGGGCCTCCACCCGATGGCCGCGCTCGTGGCGATCTGGTTGAGCGCGAAGAACTGCCCCTCGGGGGTGTCGCCGCCGCCGGAGGCCGTCCACGTGTTGATGGCCGCCTGGACGGGCCCCGTGTTGACGACGGGCGACTGCTGGTGCTGGAAGCAGTACGGGTCGGGCGGGGAGCTGGCGAAGTCCTTGTAGTTGCCGACCCCGAAGGCCATGTTGGGGAACTGGGCGTGGAGCGTATTCATGATGTTGGCGGCCCCGGCCTTCACGGCGCTGAGGATGCTGGACATGCTCCCCGTCGTGTCGGCGAGGAAGTAGACGTCGAAGAGCGGGTCGGGCGCGGGCGGGACGACGACGTGGATGTCCTCGGTGAAGACCTGACCCGGCATGAGCTTGAGGTCGTTGACGGACGGGTTGATGGTGACGGCGACGGCCGCCGCCGCCGCCGCCGGCCCGCCCGCGGCGAGGGTGGCCTCCGCGGTGACGAAGGACGCGCCCTCGGGGAAGGACGCGCTCTCGGGGGTGGGGGCGACGCGCACTTTGGGCTGCGGGTTGAGCGCCTCGGCGCCCGCGCGCGGGAAGGGCGGGAACAGCTCCACCTTCTCGCCGGCCGCGAGCGCCTTCACGTCGACGGCCTTCCCCTGCTCGTCTATGGTCACGCTCAAGACCGGCCCGTTGGGCTGGTCCTTCGGCGTGGCGTACACGCGGTAGATGACCGCGCCGGTCGAGGGCACGCGGTCGGCGACCCAGCCCGCGGGCTGCGGGTCGGCCACCTTGTTCTGCTCGGCGATGAGCCGTAGCGCCCCCGGTAAAAGGGATTGGATGTCTTGAGGCATGGTCGTCTCCTTAGCGGATGGTTGAGGTCAGAGGCAATAAGGCGCGAGGGCCTTATCTGCGGGAGTGCGCGGCGCCCGCGAGGAGGGGCCTTCGCGCACTTGGTGATGGGGCACGGGCCGCGTGCGTTGGCGAGGAGGGGGCGGCCTGTATGCGGCGGTTCGGGTGCAATTCTTATTCCCTGAACGGCCGGCGGGCGACCCCCCGGACAGTTCCGCCGTGTCAATTTCAAATCAGGCGAGGCCGCCCCGACGACGGCCCCGCCTGAGACAATCGTCCGGCCTGTGGTTCTCTACATATCTATGCCGTTCCGGGGCAGGACGTTTCGCCGCGTCGGCCGTGCGTGGGGGAAGCGGGAGCCGTTCTACCGAACCGGCGCGACACTCGAAAGGCGGCCTTCTATCGTGGGCGGGCGGGGCCGGGTGTCTACTGTAGAGGACAAGCCGGCCCGCGCTGTCTCCTCTAACGCACACTCGGCCCGCCCGGCGCGGCTTGCAATCGCGGGGCGTGACTCTAAAATCGGGGGCATGAAAGCAGTCGTCTTCCACGAGCACGGGGGGCCCGAAGTCCTCCGCTTTGAGGAGCGCCCGGAGCCGCGGATTCGCGCCGACGAGGTGCTGGTCGAGGTGCGCGCGTGCGCCCTGAATCACCTCGACGTGTGGGCGCGCGGGGGGCTGCCGGGGGTGGAGATTCCCCTGCCGCACGTCCTCGGCAACGACGTCGCGGGCGTCGTGCGCGAGGCGGGCGCGCTGGTTGACTGGGTGAAGCCGGGCGACGAGGTGCTGTTGCAGCCGGGCGTCTCGTGCGGCCACTGCCGCGACTGCCTGGGCGGCGCCGACAACCTGTGCCCGCGCTACGACATCATCGGCTACCGCCGCGACGGCGGCTACGCCGAGCTGGTCGCGGCGCCGGGCGCGAACGTCGTCCCGAAGCCCGAGGGCTTGAGCTGGGCCGAGGCGGCGGCGCTCCCGCTCGTGCTGGTGACGGCGTGGCACATGCTCGTCACCCGCGCGCGCGTCGAGCCGGGCGAGGACGTGCTCGTCCACGCGGCGGGGAGCGGCGTCGGCTCGGTCGGCATCCAGATAGCGAAGCTGAGGGGCGCGCGCGTCATCGCCACCGCCGGCTCGGAGGAGAAGCGGGAGCGGGCGCGCGCGCTCGGCGCCGACGAGGTGGTGGACTACACGCGCGAGGACTGGCCGAAGGAGGTCAGGCGGCTGACGAACAGGCAGGGCGTGGACGTCGTCTTCGAGCACACGGGCGCGGAGACGTGGCCGGGGTCGGTGCTCTCGCTCAAGCGCGACGGGCGGCTGGTGACGTGCGGCGCGACGAGCGGCTTCGACGCGCGCACCGACCTGCGGCAGGTCTTCTACCGCCACCTCAACCTGCTCGGCTCCTTCATGGGCTCGAAGGCCGAGCTGCTCGACGCCATGAAGTTCGTCGAGCGCGGCCAGATTCGCGCCGTCGTAGACCGCACGCTCCCGCTCGCCGAAGCGCGCCGCGCGCACGAGCTGATGGAAGACCGCGCGCAGTTCGGCAAGCTCGTCCTCGAAGTCTGAAAGACGTGTGCGGGCGGCGCGGCGGGTCAAAGCTTCACGCCTTGGCCCGCCGCGCCGCCCGCATACGTTCTGCCCCCGCGCCTTCGGCCGCGTGGCCTACTCCGTCTTGTCTCCGAGCAACGAGGTCGGGGCGCGCCCGACGGCCATCGCGTCCAGGCGGCGGATGAACTGCGGCGGGGAGCCGAGCGAGATGTAGAAGCCGTCGAGGCTCCCGTCGGCGAGCGTGAAGCCGCAGCCCGGGCGGAAGGCGTTCGCGGTCGCGACGAGCGAATTGAGCTCGGCCTGCGTCACGATCAAGGCGAAGCCTTGGCGTGCGCCCAGGTAGCTGATGACCTCGCGCCGCCCGCTGACGCCGCCGCCGAACGAGGTGGCGCAGCCCGGCGTCGAGTTGCCGAACGTGAAGTTGAACTGGACGTTCGGCAGGGAGGGGGGCTCGTCCGCGAGGTAGACGCTCAAGGCCAACCCCTGCGTCAACCCGGCCAGCGGGTAGGTCGGGCGCAGGTCGAGCCTGCCGGGGTCGGCGCCGGTGGTGATGACGCCGTCGCCGGGGAGCCCCGGCTCGCCGGCGACGAAGGAGAGCTGCTCGGCCGTGAAGCGCCCGCGGTATTCGGCGGCCGAGATGAACGCCTTGACCATCTCGGCCGCGATGTAGTTGCCGCCGAACTCGTTGAGCTTCGAGAGCCAGAAGTTGTAGCCCGCCAGGTCGGCGTCGGGCGCGTCGTTGGGATTCCTCCTCAGGTAGCCGAAGTATTCCATCAGCACGAAGGCGCGGTTCAGCTCGGCGCGCTTGAGGTCCGCGTCCTCGGCCACGGCGCGCAGCACCGCGGCGCGCGTCTTCGCGCCGGCCTTGAGGTCGGCGACGAGGGCGTTGCGCTCGGGCTGCGAGAGCGACCCGCCGGAGTTCGCGTTGAGCGCGTCCACGAACTGCTCGGCGGTCATCGCCTGCGGGTAGAACCCCGTGAAGCGCTGGCGCGCGACGAACTGGTCGAAGTAGGCGCGCTTGTTCTGCTCCAGCCGCTGTTCCCAGTCGGCGGCGCCGACCACGACGCCCGCGCCGATGATCTTCGCGTCGTCGAGCATCTCCTGCCGCGTGAGTGGGACGGGCCTGCCGAAGGGCGTCCCGAACGCGGCCTTGTGCGCGCGGTAGACGAGGTAGCCCGTCTCCTGAAACTCGATTGACAGGAAGAAGGCCGCCGAGACGTTAATCCGCTTCACCTCGCGGCACTGTGCGTTCGCGCCGCAAGACTCTATCTCGTTCGTCCAGAAGGCGAGGCCCGCGGCGTCCGGCTCGCGCGAGAGGAAGTCGCGGTAGTGCTGGCGGACGAAGAACTGCGAGGCGTCAACCGGGTTGGGCGCGTTCACCCTGACGAAGTCGAGCGTCTGGTTGTCGCTCAGGTTCGGGAAGCTGCGGTTGCCGGGGGTGAAGGCGTAAAAGTACTGCTTCGCGGGCCGGACGCCGTAGGTGCGCCCGCGCGCCAGCCCCTTGAAGGAGTAGTTGCCCTGCGCGTCGGTCGGGGCGAGGCCGATGATTTCGTCGCCCAGCACGAGCAGCACCGAGGCGTTGGCGAGCGCGTTGCCCGCCCCGTCGGTCATCCGCCCGGCGATGTCCACGGTCGCGGGCTGGCGCACGGCCAGCTCCCAGACGCCGCGCCCGTAGGTCGCCGCGCGCAGCGTCGAGCCGTCCTCCGTCACGCGCAAGTCCTCGACCGAGACGCTCGGCAGCCCCGCGCCGACGGGGGCCCAGTTGGCGCCCCTGTCGGCCGAGCGGTAGACGCCCGCCATCGTCCCGCAGTAGAGGACGCTGGAGTCGGACGGGTCCACCCTGACGACCTGCGGCGAGACGAAGGGCGGCAGCCCCTGCCCCAGCGTGCTCCACGTCGCGCCGCCGTTCCTGGTGGCGAGGACGGTGTTGCCGCCGCCCGAGACGGCGTAGGCGGTGTTGGGGTCGCGCGGGTCTATCTCGATGTTGCTCACGAAGGAGTCGTTCTTCACCTTGGCCCAGGTCGCCCCGCCGTCGGCCGAGCGGAAGATGCCCCCGGACTTTGAGACCATCAGCACGGGCCCGCCGCCGCGCGAGACGGCGATGGCCCAAATGCCCTGCCCGTCCCAGGCCGAACCGTCGGTGGTCGTCGTCGGCAGCGGCGCCCACGTGTCGCCGCCGTTGGTCGTCCGCCAGACCCTGGAGGTCGCCGTGTAGAGTACGGACGGGGCCGCCATGTCCATGGCGAGCAGGGTGCGGAACGGGCGCGGCTCGCCCGCCTCGTACGGCGGGGAGATTCTGTTGGCGAACAGGTCGCCCGACGTGGCCAGGTTCCTCGTCCTGAAGACGTCGCCGTACTGGATGGTGGCGTAGGCGACGTTCGGGCTCTGCGGGCTGATGGCGCTGTCGAAGCCGTCGCCCCCGCCGACGTTCGTCCAGGACGTGCCGGCGTCGCGCCGGTCGGTGCCGTTGTCCTGCGCGCCGGCGAGGGCGCGCGTGGTGAAGACGGCGTCGTTCGTCAGGGCGTAGTACTGCCGGGTGGTGAGGCCGACGTTGTGCCTCCTCGACGTGTTGCCGTGGTCGGGGGTCGAGAAGATGCCGCCGTCGTTGGCGATGTAGAGGGTCGAGCCCTGGTAGCGCAGGTCGGTGGCGTCCGGGTGCATGTTGAAGCAGTTCGGGCAGAAGGTCTGTGCGGCGGACGGCGTGAAGGGCGGGGGGCTCCAGGTGGCGCCGCCGTCGGCGCTGCGGATGTAGTGGACGCCGGCCACCATCACGACGTTCGGGTCGGCGGGCGAGACGGCGATGGCGTTGTCGTGCCACGCCTGCCCGCCGAGCGCGTGGCGGACGGCGAAGGTGTCGCTGTTGGCGACGGCCGGCAGCTCGGCCCAGGTCTCGCCCCGGTCGGAGGACTTGTAAACGTGGGTGAAGGGCTTGCCGGACGACGCGTCGAGCCCGAACTCGGTCGAGGCGTAGATGACGCGCGGGTCGGAGGGGGCGACCGCGATGACGGACGTGCTGGCCTGGCCGGGCACGCCCCAGCTTTTCTCCGCCCAGTTGCGGCCGCCGTCCGACGACTTGAGGAACCGCACGCCGACGTTGCCGATGTAAAAGGAGGCGGCGGCGTACACGACGAGCGGGTTGGAGGGGTCGCGCTCCACGTCGAAGACGGTCGCGTTCCTGACGGCGGTCGTCCAGGTGTTGCCGCCGTCGGTCGAGAGCAGCATGCCGCTGCCGGTGGCGGCCAGAAGCTCCTGCGGGTTGCCGGGGTGGACGGCCAGGCCGTAGAACCTGGACGCGGCGACGCCCGCCGGCAGCGACCAGGTCGCGCCGCCGTCGGCGGACTTCAACAGCCCGATTCCGCCCGAGGACTCCGAGCCCGTGCCGAGGTAGATGATGTTCGGCGAGGAGGGGGCGACGGCCAGCGCCCCGACGGCGAGGTTGTTGAGCGAGTCGGTCAGGCACGCCCACGTCGCGCCGCCGTCGGTCGTCTTCCAGACGCCGCCCCCGTCGGCCCCGACGTAGAGCGTCCCCGCGGCGGTCGGGTGCGGCGCGACGGCGGTCATCCTCCCGGAGCCGTCCGAAGGCCCGAGCGGCCTCCACGACGGCTCCACCTCCAGCTCCCCCGCCGCGCGCATCTTCTCGCGGGCGGCGCGCCGCTCGTGGTCGGCGCGCGCGAGTTGCAGGCGGCGCGCGGGGTCGGTCTCGTGGCGGCGGCGGTAAAGCTCTATCCTCTCGCGGATGTGCCCGCCGTCCTCCTGCTCGAAATCTCTGCGCTCTTGGACTCTCGGCACGGCCACGGCCTGCGGGGGCGTGCGCGCCGCCGAGGCGGCGAAGAGCGAGGCCGTCAGGGCGAGGAACAGGGCGAGGGCGTAGACGAGGCGCGTGCGGGGGGTGTGTCGAATCATGGCTGGCATCATTCCGGCATGCCTGACCTGGCGGGGCGCTTCGGGCGCGAGCGCCGGGGCGCTAACGCGAAGGCGGGCCTCTCACACGGGGTCGGCACGGGTGGCTTCAGGTTAAGACGGAGACGCGGCGTGGTGACTACGCGGCGTTCGGACCAACGGCGTCAGGCGAGGCCGGGCGGCGCGAACCCGTAGGGCGTCCCGGCATCGAGGCGCGGGGGAGACTATCAGGGAAGGGTGACGCTGTCAACGCAGGCGCCCGCGCCCGCGCGGCCGAACAAAAAGTGCGCCCCGGGCGTTCGGGAAAGGTGAGCGCGGTGCGCCCGGACTCAGGACTCCGGGCTTCAGACTCCGGGCTTTTTAAAGTAGAATTACGCGCGATGAACCTCCTACAACAGATCGACTCGCCCGCAGACCTGCGCCGCCTGCGCCCGGAGCAGTTGCAGACGGCCGCCGACGAGATACGCCATTACATTTTGGAGACGATGTCGCGGGTGGGCGGACACACGGGGGCCTCGTTGGGCGCGGTCGAGCTGGCCGTGGCGCTGCATTACGCCTTCGACACGCCGCGCGACCGCCTCGTCTGGGACGTCGGCCACCAGGCGTACGCGCACAAGATTCTGACGGGCCGGCGCGAGCTGCTCCCGACGGTCAAGCAGTACGGGGGCATCTCGGGCTTCCTGCGGCGCGACGAGTCGGAGTACGACACCTTCGGCGCGGGCCACGCCTCGACCTCGCTGTCGGCGGCGCTCGGGATGGCGGTGGCGCGCGACCAGCGCGGCGAAGACCACCACGTCGTCGCCGTCATCGGCGATTCTTCGCTGGCGGGCGGGATGGCGATGGAGGCCGTCAACCAGGCCGGACACCTCAAGACGCGGCTCATCGTCCTCCTCAACGACAACGAGATGTCCATCGCGCCCGCGGTCGGCGCGCTGACCGGCTACCTCAACCGCATCCGGGGGGCCCAAGGCTACCACCGCTTCAAGGACGAGGTGGGCGACCTCCTGCACGACATCCCCTCGTTCGGCGAGCGGCTCTACAACGCGGCCAAGACCGTCAAGGACGCCATCGCCGCGGCCGTGCTGCCGGGCGCGCTCGTCAACGAGCTGGGCTTCAAGTACATCGGCTACGTGGACGGCCACAACCCGCGGGCGCTGGTGCGCGCGCTCGAAGAGGCGAAGCAGGTCAAGGACTCGCCCGTCATCGTCCACGCGCTGACGCAGAAGGGGAAGGGCTACCCGGCGCGCGAGAAGAACTATTACGCGTGGCACGCCACCGGCCCCTTCGACCTCAAGACCGGCGCGGCCGTCAAGTCCTCCGCGCCCTCGGCGCCGGCCTACACGGCCGTCTTCGGGCAGACGATGTGCGAGCTGATGAGCCGCGACCCGAAGGTCATCGCGCTCACCGCGGCGATGCCCGACGGGACGGGGATAGACAAGGTGCTCGAAAAGTTCCCCGAGCGCGCCTACGACGTCGGCATCGCCGAGCAGCACTGCGTCACCTTCTCGGCGGGGATGTCCACCGAAGGGCTCAAGCCGTTCTGCGCCATCTACTCGACCTTCCTCCAGCGCGCCTTCGACCAGATCGTCCACGACGTCTGTTTGCAGAACCTCAACGTCAAGTTCTGCATGGACCGCGCCGGCATCGTCGGCGGCGACGGCCCGACGCACCACGGCCTCCTCGACATCGCCTACCTGCGCGGCGTGCCGCACATGGCGGTGATGGCGCCGAAGGACGAGGGCGAGATGCGCGACATGCTCTTCACGATGGCGGCGCACGAGGGGCCGGCGGCGATGCGCTACCCGCGCGGCAACGGCGTGGGCGCCGACCTCAAGCGCGAGCCGCGCATCCTGGAAATCGGCAAGGCCGAGATACTGCGCGACGGCGGCGAGGTGGCGATTGTGGCCTACGGCTCGATGGTGCACCCGGCCGCCCGCGCGGCCGAGCACCTGGCGAAAGACGGCGTGGAGGCGACGGTCGTCAACGCGCGCTTCGTCAAGCCGCTCGACGCCGAGCTGCTCCTCGCGCTCGCGCGCACGAAGCGCCTCGTCGTGACGGTGGAGGAGGCGTACCTCGCGGGCGGCTTCGGCTCGGCCGTCGCGGAGCTGCTGGAGGAGAACGGGCTCCTCGACGCCGTCCGCCTCGTCCGCATGGGCGTCCCCGACCGCATCGTCACGCACGGCGACCCCAAGCTCCTCCTCGCCAAGTACGGCCTCGACGCCGACGGCATCTACACGCGCGTCAGGGAAGCCTGGGAAGTCCTCGAAGAGCGCCGCGCCGGCTCCCGCGCCGCGCAGACTAAAGGCTGAACGGCGGAAGCCCGACCGTAAGGGAGGGCGTAGGGAAGTAAAAAGGCAATAGTGAAGAGGGGCGCCCCTCTTCA
>DASVTS010000046.1:0-6880 GCA_036387455.1 Pyrinomonadaceae bacterium
CGGAGTGCGGAATGCAGAACTGTAGGCGGGCAGCTCTCGGTTCTGCATTCCGCACTCCGCGTTCCGCGTTTAGTCCGCGGCCTCGACGCGGTCGCGGCCCGACTGCTTGGCGTGGTAGAGGGCCTCGTCGGCGCGGACGATCATGTCGTTGCCGGACTCGTCGGGGCCGAGCTGCGCCACGCCGGCCGAGAGCGTGAGCGGGAAGGTGCGGCCGCCGTCGCCGAAGAGGCGCGAGGAGAAGGCCCGGCGAATCTTCTCCGCCAGCGCGCGGGCGCCCTCCGTCCCGGTCTCGGGCGCGAGGACGAGGAACTCCTCGCCGCCGTAGCGGCAGACGACGTCCGAGCCGCGCACCGACTCCGAGAGCACGCGCGCCGCCTGCGCGAGCGCCGTGTCGCCCGCCGCGTGGCCGTAGGTGTCGTTGACCGCCTTGAAGAAGTCCACGTCGAGCAGCAGGCACGAGAGCGGCCGCCCGTAGCGCCGCGCCTCCGAAAGCTCGCGCTGGAGCGCGCGTTGCAGCCCGTAGCGGTTGAGGAGCCCGGTCAACGCGTCCGTCATCGACATCTCGCTGGCGGCCTCCGCGCTGCGGCGCAGCTCCTCGGCGCGCTGGCGCAGGCGGTCGCGCTCGCGCTTGAGGCGGATGGCGACGCGGACGCGCGCCAGCAGCTCCTCCACCCGGAAGGGCTTCGAGACGTAGTCGTTCGCGCCGAGCGCGAGGGCGCTGACCTTGGTGTCGGTGTCGTCGAGGGCGGAGAGGAAGATGACGGGGATGTCGCGCGTGGCCGGGTCCTCCTTGAGCAGGCGGCACGCTTGCAGGCCGTCGAGCACGGGCATCATCACGTCGAGGATGACGAGGTCGGGGAGCGTCCGGCGGGCGGCCTCGACCGCCTGGCCGCCGTCCTCGGCCGTCTCGACGCGGTACTCCTCCCATTCGAGCCTGCGCTTGATGAGCGCGAGGTTCACGGGCTCGTCGTCGGCGACGAGGATGACGGGCGTGCCCGGCCCGCGCGCCGCGGAGCCCGCCTCGCCCTCTGACGTCTCGGTTCTCATAGTCGGCGACGTTCGCCTCTCGCGCCGCCGCACAAGTCCGGCGCTCCACGCTCGAATGAGGCCCGGGGCTGGTCTGGGGACTGAGCAGATAATAAAGAAGGCGAAAGGCAAAGGGCAAGGGCGGTTCGCACGGGCGTCGGCTCGGCGCCCGCGAGGCGGAAGCCCTGCCGACTACTGACTACCGTCCTCCCCCTTATAGTGTTCGACGAGGGCGGCGAGCTGCGCGGCCTCGTGGGCGGCGAGCCATTTGAACTCGACGCCGAGGCCGACGCGTTCGAGGTGGTAGCGCACCTCGCCGCGGATGACTCTCTCGTCGGGCAGCCAGAACTTGATGAAGAGGGGCCGCTCGCGCGGCGCCTCCTGGTCGGTGCGGAGGAAACAGCCGCCGACGCCGAGGTTGATGATGCGGTCGCGGAAGGGGCAGTCCTCGGTCCAGCCCCAGTAGACGTAGATGTCAACCGACACCCGCTCGTGCTTGCGCTGCTCCGCGAAGGTCATGAGGTAGCCCGCCGTGCGTTGTGATGGTGAAGCCTTGAGGTCTTCGAGAGGATAGCGCCGCACGCGTCCCGCGGGCAAGCCCGGGGGCGGGCGGCGGCCTGCCGCCCCCGAAATATTCTCGCGGCGCGGCGGGGCGGCTTTGTGATAAGCTTCCGCCCAACCGGCGGAGTCTCTACCAGAACGCGAGAGCGTCCCGCGCCCGAGCACCAACGTGGCGCGCCCACGCAACAAGGTGAGTTCGAGTCGAGGGAGGACGGCGGACAGATGCGACGACGTGAGGGCGACGGCTGCCCCGTGTGGGGCGCGCTACAGGTCGTGGGCGACAAGTGGACGCTGCTCATCGTGCGCGACCTACAGGGCGCGCCGCGGCGCACCACCGAGCTGCTCGCGCGCCTCCAGCCCATCAGCAGCCGCACGCTGATGGACAGGCTGCGCGACATGGAGCACGACCGCCTCATCGAGCGGCGCGATTTGGGCGGCAGCCCCCCGCACGTCGAGTACGTGCTCACCGAGCGCGGGCGCCTGCTCACGCCGCTCCTCGACGCGCTGCGCGCGGCCGGCGAGGCGCTCGACTGCAACGCCTGCGACGACCGGCTCGGCCGCCACGACTCCTTCTGCGACGCCTGCCCGCGCGCCGGGCGCACCGCCTCGACGACGCCGCCGTCCCGCCGCGCCCCCAACGACGACTCAATCGTGCTCCTGTAGCGGGCGACGGGTGATAAGAAAAGGCGGGGCTCCTTCTCATCACCCGTCACCCGTCACTCACCGCCTTTAAAAAAGCATGGACGTCAGAGAGTACAACCGGCGCGCGTGGGACAGGCAGGTCGAGGGCGGGAACCCGTGGACGGTGCCCGTCGGGCCGGAGGTCATCGCGGAGGCGCGGCGCGGGCGCTGGTCGGTGCTGCTGACCGAGCAGAAGCCGGCGCCGCGCGGGTGGTTCCCCGAACAGATGGGCGGGCTCGAGGTGCTGTGCCTCGCCTCGGGCGGCGGGCAGCAGGGGCCGACGCTGGCGGCCGCGGGCGCGCGCGTCACCGTGCTCGACAACTCGCCGGCGCAGCTCGCGCAGGACCGTTCGGTCGCCGAGCGCGAAGGGCTCGACGTGAAGACCTTCGAGGGCGACATGCGCGACCTCTCGCGTTTCGGAGACGAAAGCTTCGACCTCGTCTTCCACCCGGTTTCGAACCTCTTCGTGCCCGAGGTGCGCCCCGTCTGGCGCGAGGCGTTCCGCGTGCTCCGCCGCGGCGGCGCGCTGCTCGCGGGCTTCATGAACCCGGCCTGCTACATCTTCGGCTCGCTGGAGGATGGGCTCCAGCGGCTTGAGGTCAGGTACGCGCTCCCCTACTCCGACTCCGAAGACCTCGACCCGGCGGAGCGCGCGCGGCTCGAAGACGCGGGCGTGCCCCTTGAGTTCGGCCACACGCTCGAAGACCAGATAGGCGGGCAGCTCGACGCGGGCTTCCGCCTCACGGGGCTCTACGAAGACCGCCACCGCGACCTGCGCCTCTCCGAGTTCATGCCGACCTACATCGCCACGCGCGCCGTCAAGCCGTAGCGGCGGCGCGCGGGCCGAAATTTTAAGACGGGAGTGTGAGACGTTGGCCGAAGCTTCGCCGGGCGTGGGGCGCGGGGAAAGTGCCGGGGGCGCGGCGTGGTGGCTCGCGGCGGCGGCCGTGGCGGCGGCGGCGGCCGCCGTGCTGCGGCTGGAGGGGCGCCTGTGGCTCTGCTCCTGCGGGCGCTTCCGGCTCTGGCTCGGCGACGCCTGGGGCGCGGAGACCTCGCAGCAGCTCTTCGACCCTTACAGCTTCACGCACGTCCTGCACGGGTTCGCCTTCGCGGGGCTGCTCGCGCTGCTCCTGCCGCGCGCGCCCCGGCGCCTGAGCCTGCTCCTCGCCGTCCTGCTGGAGGCGCTGTGGGAGGTGATTGAAAACACCGAGTACGTCATCAACCGCTACCGCGAGGCGACGGCCGCGCTCGGCTACAACGGCGACACCGTCGTCAACTCGCTCGGCGACGTCGCCGCCTGCGCCCTCGGCTTCCTCGTCGCACGCCGACTCGGCCGGCTGCGCGCGCTGCTCCTCTTCGTCGCGGTCGAGGCCGCGCTCCTCCTGTGGATAAGGGACAGCCTCCTGCTCAACATCGTCCTGCTCGTCTACCCCTCGGAGAAGCTGAGGGCTTGGCAGGCCGGCCACTGACGCGCGGGCGCGGAGGTAGACGGGATGAGAGCTTTACGGAGCTTCGATTCGCCGGGCGGCCTCGCCGCCGCGCTCTACCTCTCCGCCTTCAAGCTGCTCCTGCACTTCCTGACCAACGGGCGGTACGGCTACTTCCGCGACGAGCTGTACTACCTCGCCTGCGGCGAGCACCTCGACTGGGGCTACGTGGATCAGGCGCCGCTCATCGCCGTCGTCGCGCGGGCCGAGCGCGCCCTGCTCGGCGACTCGCTGTTCGCCGTGCGCTTCCTCCCGGCGGTCGCGGGCGCCGCGCTCGTCTTCGTCACGGGCCTGCTCGTGCGTGAGCTCGGCGGCGGCCGCTTCGCCGTCGTCCTCGCCTGCGCGTGCGTCGTCGTCGCCCCGGCCTTCCTCGCGCTCCACACCCTCCTGACGATGAACGCCTTCGAGCCGCTCTTCTGGACTACGGGCGCCTACCTCGTCGCGCGCGCCCTCAAGACGGGCGACGCGAGGCACTGGGTCTGGTTCGGGCTGGCGATGGGGCTGGGGCTTCAGAACAAGCACTCGACGCTCGTCTTCGGCTTCGCCGTTGTCGCCGGGCTGCTGCTGACCCCTGCGCGGAAGTTCTTCCTCTCGAAGTGGCTCTGGGCCGGGGGGCTCGTCGCGCTCCTCGTCTTCCTGCCGAACGTCCTCTGGCAGGTCGCCTACGGCTGGCCCACGGTCGAGGTGCTGCGCAACGCGGACAAGAATCAGAACCTCCCCGTCTCGCCGTTCGGCTTCTTCAAGGGGCAGTTGGAGCTGACGCACCCCTTGACCTTCCCCGTCTGGGCGGCCGGCCTCTGCTTCTACCTCTTCGCGCGGGAGGGCCGGCGCTTCCGCGCGCTCGGCTGGGCGTACGTCGTGATGTTCGCCCTGATGGTCTTCATGCGCGCGAAGGTCTACTACCTGCTGCCCGTCTACCCGGTGCTGTTCGCGCCGGGCGGCGTGTGGTTCGAGGGCCTCTTCGCGCAGCTCGCCGGGCGCCGGCCCGCGTGGCGCCTCGTCAGGCCCGCGTCGGTCGCGCTGCTCGCCGCGGGCGGGGCCTTGACGGCGCCGCTCGCGCTGCCCGTCCTGCCCGTCGAAACGCTCGTCCGCTACCAGCGCGCGCTCGGACTGGAAGCGCCGCGCACGGAGAAGCTGCGCCTCGCCGACCTCCCGCAGCACTACGCGGACATGCACGGGTGGGAGGAGATGACGGAGGCGGTGGCGCGCGTCTACGACTCGCTGCCGCCGGACGAGCGCGGGCGGTGCGCCGTCTTCGCGCGCAACTACGGCGAGGCCGGCGCGATAGACTTCTTCGGCCCGCGCCGCGGGCTCCCGAAGGCCATCGGCAAGCACCAGAACTATTTCCTGTGGGGGCCGCGCGACTACACGGGCGAGTGCGTCATCACCGTCGGCGAGCGCGAGGAGGGCGTGCGCGAGTCTTTCGAACAGGTGGAACTCGCCGCGACCTTCACGCACCCCTACGTCCTGCCGCACGAGAACGACCTGCCCGTCTTCGTCTGCCGCCGCCCCAAGCGCCCGCTCAAAGAAATCTGGCTGGACGTGAAGTGCTACAGCTGTTGATTCATTCGATGAACTAGGAGCACGCGGGGGCGCGGAGCCGCGGCTGATGCTCGTATTAGCCGCGGCCCCGCGCCCCCGCGTCTGATTCCCCTTCGGGAGGAGAGTTCGGCGGCCTGAAGTGTCCGACCGAAAGCGACGACCCCGCCACACAGCCGGGCGTAAGGTCAGTCATCCCCCAAGAGCGTCTTCATGACCTTATCCTCCACAAAGGCCCTCGTCGGCTCGTCGAGATTAGGGAGGAGTTGGGTCGCGCCCTTATAGGCGCTCTTGCGGTCTGGCTGGTTGGTAAGCTTCTGTTCGTATGCCGCGAGAGCGGCCTGAGTCTTCTTGTCGGTGGTCTTGGTTCGCGCCTTAGCTACCGCGCTGGCGATAGTCTTGCGCTCGGACGGGTTCAGCGTGTCAGGCAGCAGTTTGAGGCGTGCCTCGGCGACCTCGTCGCGCGCCGCCTCCCTCCCCGCCTTCCGTGCCTCGTTCGTCACCTCGGCCCTGAACTGCCGGCGTCCATCAACCCTCTCCTGCCGCAGCTCGGCGAGAAGCGGCTCAATGGTCCGGTTTACGGCCGCCTCGGTCGTCTCCCGCATCGCTTTTGCGTTCTCTTTACTCACTGCGAGCTGATTATCCAGCATCGTGTTCATCATTCGCTGCAAGGACGAGCAGTAGATGACTGTGATGGCGACGACGGTGAACATCATCAACACGTTCCCGACGACGAAGGCCCTACCCAGCGCCCTGGAAGAAGGGTCGGGCGCGGGGGCGGGTTGTACGTGGCGCGAGTGCCGGGGTGGACGGGCCTCTGTGCGCAGTGCCCCGGCGGCCGGGTCAGAGTCTTTTATGACCTCGGGAGCGCCCACCTCGGTGCCGCCGGTGTTCCTGCCGGCCTGGGGTTCGACTTTCCGCGGAACAGCCTGCGCGGAAAGATCATTCGCCTCGACTGGAGGAGGTGTCTCCTGCGAGGGGGACAACTCCTGCGCCGCGGCCGGTTCTTGCGTGAAGTCAGTCAGGGCGACCGTTCCCGCCACCCAGCATTTCGGGCAGCGCGGAGCGGGGGGGAAATATTCGTGTTTACAGTTCGGGCATTGCCGCTTCACGGTGCTTCTCCTTTCTTTAACGGGCATTAACCGCTTGCTCGTTACAGGGTCGTGAAACTTGAGAACGGATTGTTGCGAAGTCAGCCGTGGCGGACTTTACGTGAAAGACAGTGATAAGGTCAGCCGTCGGCGCGAGGTGGCGGTAAGTGGAGCAAGATGTGTTCCTCTTCCCGAGACGGTATTCCCCCTCCGGCGGCGACAGTGATAAACCGAGGTTAACTAATAGGCAGCATTCGGCAAACGATTAACCGCGAATATTTCCCCACGGCGGAAGAATCATTTCTTCGGAAAGCCGGTATTCAATTTTCTGAAGAATGTGCGAGATTTTGAAGAAACCCGCCGACCTCGCGGCTCATAAGGATAGTTAGGGCAAGCCTGCGGATGACTTCGGAATCCGGTCGGTCAAGGTCACGCGTGGCTCTGGCGGGCGGGCTGACACAGAGCGGCGCGCTGCCGGCTTGCCGGCAGCGCGCC
>DASVTS010000047.1:0-23360 GCA_036387455.1 Pyrinomonadaceae bacterium
CGCCTTCAGTCAGCTCACAGCGATGTTCCCGCGTCACATTCATGCAACCAGCTTCCGTGGCTTCCTGTTGAAGGTATCGTGGTTCCTCATCGCCTTCGCTTTGAAGAAGGCGTTCATCTAGCAACTTGGATTAATTAAGTATGGACCGCCCGCACGGCTCATCTCCAGCGCGCCGATCCCCGAACTGCCGAGGGCTTCGCTTTTACTCAATTCATTGAAGCTATTGACGGAACTCTTAATACCATCAATCACCAGTTGGCACACGCGGGGTGCGTCGGCGAGCACCTTTGTACGCCGCTGATGTTCCAAATCCTCCTTGCGCTTCCGTTCTTCAAGAGCCGCCTTAAGGCTCTGGACTTTACGCGATGCCCAATCTTCCGACACGGCAGAATCTCCTTTACCACACGAACCCGCACCCGACGATACCCGCCTAGGCCACAAGGATACCTTTAAATTTAGGTCAAAAGATAGAGGCAAGAGTCACCGCCTTCACTCTTGCCAAATCTTGCTCACTCCGGCTAAAAAGTCAAAGCGTTGAACAGGTTTTTAAGTGGGAACTGAGCTAGGCATCACGACTACATTTGGGTCAGAAACTTCGTTTGACCTAAATGTCGGCTAGATTTTCGACTTATGGGTCAAAGCCCCCTCCTATGGATACCTGGTAGCCAGTGTGTACTAGGTATTCAGTGGGGGTTTGTCTGTTTTTGTTAGGGAAATGGAGGAAATACAATTTTTGTTGCAGGTGTTGGATACGAGGTATCCAAATCGGGGGTGGTGAGGGGGGTCGGTGGGGGGTGTGCGGGTGGGGGTGTAAGTTGTTTGATAATTGAAGTTAGGGCTTTTCGGGCGGGGAGGGCGGAGGGGCCTTTTGGTGGCACGTTGATTGAAACAGAGACGTGCAGATCGTTGACGGGTTTCGTGAGTGACGCGGCCTGGATGCTCTACAGTCCGGCTCTCACGCCGGGCGCGAAAACTGTCGACGATCCCGTAAGTTCTTTAGATTGAAAGGCGGCTCCCATTCCCCAGAACACGCGGGCAGGCGTGAGGGGGCCGTAGGAAGGAAGGTCAGCATGCTCCCCCGAATCCTAGCTTTAGCAATCGTCCTGGCACTCGTCAGTGTTCATCTCTCCCCGCTCGCGGCCGCCGCCGCGGCTTCCCCCAAACAGAAGAAGGCGCAGAAGCCGGCGTCCAAGCTGGCCCCCGAGTTTGAGACCGCCGGCCCCGGCGAAGAACTCGTCCGCGTCCTCATCCAGACTAAGGGTCGCCCCTCGGCCGCACACGCCGACGCCGTTGCCTCTAAGGGCGGCGCCAAAGGCCGCGCCTTCGAGGCGCTCGACGTCATGACCGCCTCCGTCCCGCGCGCGGCTCTCCCCTCCCTCGCAGCGCGCGAGGACGTCGTCTACGTCTCGCCCGACCGCATGGTCGCCGCCGAGATGGCCCTGACGCGCGAGGCGACCGGCGCGGCGCTCGCACAGGCCGGCCTTCAGAACACGCCCGGCCTCACCGGCAAGGGCGTCGGCATCGCCATCCTCGACAGCGGCATCAGCACCTCGCACCCCGACTTCCAAAAGAACGGCAAGTCGCGCGTCGCGGCCTCCGTGGACTTCACGGGCGGCGGCGCCTCCGTCCGCCAGACCGGCATCCTCATGGACGACAGCATCCTCTTCGGCGACGGCATCCTGACGGCCGCCGGGCAGGACCGCGAAGGCCACGGGACGGGCGTGGCGAGCGTGGCGGCCGGCAACGGCGCGGCCTCGGCCGGCTACGGCGCGAGCTTCGCCGGCATCGCCCCCGACGCCACCCTCCTCGACCTGAAAGTCCTCGACGACCACGGCGTCGGGACGACCAGCTCGGTGCTCGGCGCCGTCAACTGGGCCATCCTCAACCAGAAGCGCTACAACATCCGCGTGCTGAACCTCTCGCTCGGCGCCCCCGTCCGCGAGTCCTACCACACCGACCCGCTCTGCAAGGCGGTCGAGCGCGCGGTGCTCGCCGGCATCGTCGTCGTCGCCGCCGCCGGCAACCGCGGCCGCACCGACGAGGTTGTCGGTCACAAGCCGAACGGCGACCCCCTCTACCGCCCGGTCTTCGGCGCCATCGACAGCCCCGGCAACAGCCCCTACGCCATCACCGTCGGCGCCTCCGACACCAACGGCACGGCCGCCCGCTCCGACGACCGCATGGCGCAGTTCTCCTCAAAAGGCCCGACCTCCTTCGACCACCTGATGAAGCCCGAGCTGGTCGCGCCCGGCCGCGGCATCGTCGCGGCGATGTCGCAGGAGAGCCCGAACACGGCCGCCGAGCGCCCCGACCGCGTGGCGCAGCCCTCGGGCTCCGGCGCCCTCCGGAACGCCTACTACACCTACTACGGCACCTCCTTCTCGGCGCCCGTCGTGAGCGGCACGGTGGCGCTGATGCTGGAGGCCAACCGCTCGCTGACGCCCGCGCTCGTCAAGGCTTCGCTGGTGCGGACGGCGAACGCGCTGCCCGACTCGCTCTTCGCCTCGCAGACGGCCAACGCGCTGACGCAGGGCGTCGGGCAGGTCAACGCGGCGGCGGCCGTCGAGCTCGCCCGCGCCTTCGTCCCGAACGCCGACAAGCTCAAGGCCGGCGAGCAGGTGCTCCGCCCCGGCTCCAACGTCGGCGGCACGTTCCGCATCGGCGGCGAGACGGTCAGGACCTCCGACCGCGTGCTCTACGCCGACGGCGTCCTCTTCAACCAGAAGCCCGTCCTCGTCAACGGCTTCCTGATGGGCGACGGCTTCCTGATGGGCGACGGCATCATCACGTCCGACGGCTTCCTGATGGGCGACAGCATCATCCTCACCGACGGCTTCCTGATGGGCGACGGCACCACGCGCGCGAATCAGACCCCGCTCGGCAGCGGCTTCCTGATGGGCGACAGCATCATCCTCACGGACGGGATTATGATGGGCGACAGCATCATCCTCACCGACGGCTTCCTGATGGGTGACAGCATCATCCTGACGGACGGCACCCCCGTGAGCGACGGCTTCCTGATGGGCGACAGCATCATCCTGACGGACGGCTTCCTGATGGGTGATAGCATCCTCTTCGGGGACGGCTTCCTGATGGGCGACAGCATCATCCTCACAGACGGCTTCCTGATGGGCGACAGCATCATCCTCACAGACGCAAGGGCGCTGTAAGGGAAACGAAGGTCGCGCGCCCGGCGCCGGGCGGGCGCGGCGGTCAAGGGGTTTGAAGGGCGGGTGGGGAGGCTTCCAAGGCTTCTCCGCCCGCCTTCCGCTTTAACGCCGAAGGGCGGGGTAAAGAAAGTCTTCACCCCGCCCTTCGATGTTCACCCGCGGCCCCCCGGCTAGGTGCCGAAGCGCCGGCGGTACTCGGTCGAGGTGATGAACGCCCTTATCATCTCGGCCGCGATGTAGTTGCCCTGGAACTCGTTGAGCTTGGCGAGCCAGAAGTTGAAGCCCGTGAAGTCGGTGTCCGGCGGGTCGTCCGGGTTCCTCCTCAGGTAGCCGAAGTACTGCATCAGCACGAACGCCCGGTTCAACTCCTGCTGGACGAGGTTCGCGTCCTCCGCCACCCTGCGCAGCACCGAGGCGCGCCCCGACGGCGTGTTGTTCGCCGACAGCTCGTTTATCAGAGCGGCGCGCTCGGTCGCGTCGAGCACCCCGCCCGCGTTCGCGTTGAGCGCGTCCACGAACTGCGTCGGCGACAGCGCGGCCGGGTACCTCGCCAGGAACTCGGGGCGCTGGACGAACCTGACCGCGAACGCCTGCTTGTTCGCTTCGAGCTGCGCCCGCCATTCGCCGACGTTCACCTGCACGCCGCGCCCTATCTCCTGCGTGTCCGGGAAGAACTGCTGGAAGCGCACGGGCACGGGCGTCCCCGGCACGTTGCCGAAGGCCGACTTGTAGAGGCGGTAGACGAGGTAGCCCGTCTCCTGAAATTCAATCGAGAGGAAGAAGGCGGCCGAGACGTTGTTACGCTTCACCTCGCGGCAGACGGCGTCCGCGCCGCAAGACTCTATCTCGCCGACCCAGAAGTTGAGCCCCGACTGGTCGGGCTCGCGCGAGAGGAAGTCGCGGTAGTGCTGCGTGACGAAGAAGGTCGAGTTGTCGGCGAGGTTCTGCTGGCCGGGCACGCCGTTGGGCAGGTCGACCACGAGGCCGCCCGTGATGTAGGCCACCTGCCCGGCCGACGAGACGGCGCGGACGCTGTACTCGCCCGGCGGCGTCAGGAGGCTCGGGGTGATGTCGAAGCTGATGACGGGGATGCCGAAGCCGTTAAGCTGCTGCACGTTCGACACCGAGATGTAGGGCGAGTTGACGCTGACGCTGACGCCGGTCACGCTGCCCGGCGGCGGCACGTTCAGGTTGTCGCCGCCGATGTAGATGGTCGCGGGCTGCCCCGGCACGACGGGCACGGCCACCGTCGAGAGCTGGCCGCTGGCGCCCGTGCCGATGAACTTCGGGTTGATGACCGGCGACGAGCCGGACACGGCCACGTTGAGCGCCGCGGTCGCCTCCGCCGGGACCGTCACGACCCCCGCCTCGGTCGTCACGAAGGGCGGCATGTTGCCGAGCGTCGTGGCCGGGTAGCCGCCACCGTTCGAGCCTATCTCGCGGGCGAGCACGGGCTCGTCCAGCGGCTCGACGACGACGCGGTACTGCCCCGGCGGGAGCGAGTCGATGCGGTAGTTCCCCGCCGCGTTCACGACGTTGCCGGCGACGACCCGCCCGGTGGCGACGTCCTCGGCGAAGACGTGCGCGCCGAAGGCCGCCGTCCCCGTCACCGAGTTGTAGCCGACGCGGCCGGCGATGCTGCCGAGCCCCGTGCGCGGGCCGTAGATGGCGCGGATGCCCGCCACGTCGTCCGCGGCGAGCGTGCGCGTCGTGAAGCCCGGCAGGTTGTAGGTGCCGTTCGTCCCCTGCCGCGGCTGCATCGAGGCGGCGACCACGGCCGAGTGTTCGAGCCCGAGCATGTGGCCGATCTCGTGGACGAAGGTGGATTCGAGGTCGTAGCTGTCGGCCGCCCCGTCGGTCGAGAAGAAGCTGCCGACCTGCCCGTTGAACGGGTCGAAGCGCGTCACGAGCGGGTTGATGGCGAGGTCGGCCTCGGAGATGTTGCCCGAGGCGTCGAAGGTGACGCGCGCGCGCCCGGGCTGGACGCCCGTGGTGAAGAGGGCGCGGTTCGAGGCCGTGTCGGCGATGGTGATGAGGGTCACGCCGTCGGCGACCGCGTCCTGGGCCGTGCTCGTGGTGACGGTGAACTGGAGGTTGGCGGCCAGCGCCCAGGTCGAGAGCGCGCGGCGCGCGGCCAGCACGACCTGGGCGCCGGTGGCGTGGACGTAGGCCGGCGGGTTGCTGAGCGAGTTCGAGAGCGCGACCGTGATGTTCGTTATAGGCCACTTGACCTGTGTGGTGGCGGCCGTGCTGGTGTACTGGAGCGTGTAGGCGCGCGGCCGCGCGGCGGGCGCGAGTATCAGGGCTGCCAGGACGGTAAGCGTCGCAATCAGACGACTCATGAATTACCCCTTGTCGGACGGACGGATGTAGTTCTGTGGAACGGAACCGGCGGGGAGATTCTTCTTCGCGGAAGTGGGGGCGAAGGCCGCTCGCGCGGCGCGGGCAATAATAGCAGCCCCGCCGCCGCGCTTCCAAACAAAATTCAACGTGACTCCGAGCCGCGGGCGCCGGGCGACGGGCCGAGGGCTTCCGGCCTTCAGCCCGTCGCCCGCGGCTGAGAGTCACTTTCTCGTGCGGCGCTTGGGGCGGCGCGGGGCGTTCGCGGCGTAGGCGGCGGTCGTCACGCGGGCGCCGCCGCTGCGGTCGCCGATGGCGGCCGAGTCGTCGGCCGGGGCGGGCGCGACGGCGGCGGCCGCCGTCTGCTGCGCGCCCTGGAGGTCGGCGAAGGCGACGATGAGCAGGAGCACGGCGACGCCGAGCGTGGCGATGAGGTACAGCAGCGCCACCTGCTCGGCGGCCAGCAGGGCGATGATGACGGCGATGGCGAGGGCGCTCACCAGGAGCGAGTTGCGGCGGCGCTTCTTGCGCGCGCCGTCGGCCGCCGCGCGGCTGTAGTTTCTACTCATGACAGACTCTCCCGAAAATTTAGTGCGCTCAAGAAACCGTTAATCTAACACAGCCCCGCGCGGGGCGGCCAACCGCCGCGGCGGGCAAGAGAAAGGGGAGGCCGACCACCACGGCCGGCCTCCCCGAGACCGCTCCCGGCTGCCGGGCGCGTCAGTAGATGACGCGGGGCACCACCGTCTGGCCGAAGGTGGAGACCGAGCTGCCAAGCGTGCCCATCAGAATCCCCTTCACCGTGTTGGCGAAGCCGCCGGAGTTGTCCGGCACCTCGACGATGTCGTACGGCTGGAGCTCGATGTCTTTGGCCTTCTCCTTCTTGATCTCGTTGTAGTTGACGATCATCTTCTCGGGCTCGGACTGCCCCTTCTTCCGGCGCCAGATGACGATCTGGCTGGCCTTCGCCTCCTTGCCGAGGCCGCCGACCATGGCGATGGCCTGCTTGAGCTGCATGTTGTTCTTGAGGTAGATGCCCTGCGGCGAGCGCACCGCGCCCATGATGTAGACGGGCAGCGCCTCCTGCACGATGACGATGTCGCCGGGGCGGATGACCGGGTTGGCCTCGACCTTGCCGTCCTTCAGCTCGCGCAGGCTGTAGACGTCGTAGCCGACCTGCGTCGGGTCGGTCGGCTTGTAGGAGTCCACGGGGACGGCGGCGAGGTCTTCCGGCTCGGGGCACATCAGCGCCTCGGTGTGGAAAATCTGGATGTCGCCACCCGCGGCCTCGGTGATGCCGCCGCTCGTGGCGAGCAGGTCGAGGAGCTTGACGCGGCGCTGCATCTGGACGCGCGAGGGCGAGCGCACCGCGCCGAAGACGACGGCCGGCGGCCGGCTCTTGGCCTCGGTCACGCGGAGGCTGACCTGCGGCTTGTTGAGGTACCGGGCGAGGGCCTTGACGACGTCCACCTTGATCTCGCGGTCGGAGCGGCACTGCGCGCGGATGGGCCCCTCGATGAAGGGGATGGCCACGTTGCCCTCGTCGTCCACGACGAGCGGGCCGTTGAACTGCGGCTCGTTGTAGACGCGCAGGTCCAACACGTCGCCCGGGCCGAGCAGGTACTTGCGCACCCCCATCGAGTCGAGCGACGGCGCGCCCGCGGAGCCCGTGTTGACGACCGGCACCTGCGGGGAGGAGCCCCCGGAGTCCTGCGCCGCGGCGGCCGGGGCGAGCGAGCAGAGTGCGAGCAGGAGAAGAACGCTTTTCACTTTCATTAAAACACCTTCCTGTGGAAGTGGGGGCGCGTCGGGGGCGCGTCCGCCGGGGGGGCGGTCGGCCGCCGCGCCGGTCTGTCGAGGGTCGGAGATCGTCCGACGAAAGCCAGAAACTGTAGATGTCGCGCCGGGCGCCGGGGCTGCCCCGCCGCGCATGGCCGCGCGGGTTATTCTTCGGCGCCGTCGTCCATCCCCGCGCGGCGCGCTCGGCCCCTGTCGCCGGGGCGCCGCGGGTGGTGGTGGTGCCGGCGGTGCGTGCCGCGCGCGGGCACCGTGCCCGGCACGGCGAATCCCCTGAAAAGGAGGTTGCAATTGTCGCACAAGAGGTTGTAAACGCCAATCATGCGGAGCAGCAGCGGCGCGTCGGTGTAGCCCCGGCGCACGCGCGAACTCCGGCACTTGGGGCAGCGCTGCGAGATCAACCCGGCATCTCCCCGCCGCCGCCCTCACGGTCGCGCGCCCCGTCGCGCCGCGGGGGGTCGAAGCCGGCGGCGCGGCGCGAGTCCTCGGCCGCGTCGGAGGTGCGCACGCGGGCGCGCAGCATCTCGATTTCGCGCTGGATGCGGACGGCGGCCTCGTCGCGCGCGTCCTCGGTCATGTCGGCGCGCGAGAGGTAGAAGAGGGCGTCGCGGTAGCGCGCCACGGCACGCGCGTACTTGCCGCGGAAGGCGGCGCGCTCGGCCATCTCGACCCACTGCCCGACCTTCACCGACGCGACGAAGTTTTTGAGCGCCGCCGACGAGTCAACCAACTCCTGCTCGCCCGGGTAGACCCGGAGGGCCTCTCCCAGGACTTCGAGCGCGCGCTGGGCGGTCTCTATCCTGTCGGAGTGGCGGACGCGCCGCTGCGCCTCGTGCGTGAGCCGCGTCGCCTCGCCGCGCGCCCAGGAGAGGAGGTGCCTGCGCCGGAGGGCGCGCACGCGCTCCTGGCCCGAGCGCAGCGCCGCGCGCATCTCGGCCGCGCCGCCCGGCGAGCGCAGCGTCTCGTCCGAGTTGGCGAGGTACTGCTCGCAGAGCCTGTAGGCTTCGAGGTGCGACTCGGGCGGCGTGTTGGGCGAGTCCAGCTCGGAGAGCCTCTGCTGCAACGCGCGCAGCGCCGCCACCTGCGCCTGCATCCCGGGCCAGTTGTTCGCGGCGGTCTTCACGCGCGGGGCGACGCGGCCCACGTCCGGCGCGCCCATCACCAGCTCCATCTCGCGCGTGTAGCGGGCCCACGCCCTCCGCATCACGACCTCGCGCGCGGCCGCCGCGAAGAGGATGACGAAGCCCGCGGCGAGGCCGGCGGGAATCCACGGCGCCTCGTCGCCGTCCGAGCGCAAAAGCATCCAGATGACCCAGAAGAGCGCGAGCGAGAGCCCGCCCGCCGCGAACATGTAGCCCGCGGTCGAGGGCATGCGCGGGTGCGGGTGCGGGCGGCGGCGCGCGCCGGACGCATGGCCGCGCCCGCGCTGCTGCGGTGCCGCCTGCTCTGCTGGACGGGTGGGCAAAGGGGTCTCTCCGTTTCGAGAAAAGGGGCGCGGGACGCGCGTACTCTCACAGTGGAAGCTTTCGCCGCCGCCCCTTCTCCGGCGGCGGCCGAAGCCCGGATTATAGTCCTTCCCGGCTGAAGCGTCCATCCACACGGGATTGCGGAATCGGGAGAAATCGGGTTGGAAGTCGCAAGCCTGTACGTTTATACTTGCGTTCCGTTTAGCCCGGGACGATTCGCTGGGAGACAAGGGGAGTTTCGGAAAATGGAGACGCGTTGTCAGAAGTGCGGCGCGGCCGTGGGCGCCGACCAGGCTTTCTGCCCGAGGTGCGGGGCCGTGGTCGGGATGAGCGGCGCCGCGCCCCGCCGCGACGAGGGCTGGGACATGGCGGCCACGGTCGTCGGCCAGCAGTTGCCCCCGGCGGCGCGCCCGCGCCCCTCCGCCGAGCGCCCCTCGCACGCGGCCCAGGCCGCCGCCCCGGAGCGCAAAAGCGGCAACGCCGTCCTGCTCGCCGTCATCGGTTTCGTGGCCGTGCTGCTCATCGGCGGCCTGCTCGTCCTGCTGCTCTACCTTAACTCGCAAGGCTGAACTAGCGAGGGTGGCCCGCGCGCCGCGCGAGAGGAGCGCGGCCAGTCCTTATGGATCAGTTCCCCGCCCCGCCTTACCCCGGTGTGACGGCCGCGCCGCAGACGCGCGCCGGGCGCCGCGGCGCGCTCCGCTGGGCGCTCGGGACGCTGGCCGTGGTGGCGGCGCTGCTCGCCGGGCTCCTGACGCTCTGGATGATCGGGTACGAGACCGGCCTCGTGCCCTTCCTCGCCGGCCTCTTCGCGGCGGCGCTGCCCGTCCCCTTCTACGTCACGCTCGTCCTCTGGCTCGACCGCTACGAGCCGGAGCCGCCCTGGATGCTGGCGGCCGCCTTCTTCTGGGGCGCGCTCGTCGCGGCCTTCTTCGCCATCGTCATCAACTCGCTCGGCGTCGCCCTCGTCGCGGCGGCGGCCGGCGAGGCGGCGGGCGACTCCTTCGGCCTCGTCGTCTCGGCGCCCGTCGTCGAGGAGACGGCGAAGGCGCTCGTCCTCTTCCTGCTCTTCTTCTGGAAGCGCGACGAGTTCGACAACGTGACGGACGGCGTAATCTACGCCGCGATGGTCGGGCTCGGGTTCGCCATGACGGAGAACGTCAAGTATTACGGCGCGGCCGTGGCCGAGGACAACGCGCTCGGCGTCTTCGTCGTGCGCGGGCTCTTCTCGCCGTTCGCGCACCCCCTGTTCACGGGGATGACGGGCGTCGGCCTCGGGCTCGCGGCGCAGTCGGCGAAGGGGCTGGTGAAGTTCGTCGCGCCGGTCGCGGGGTTCGCGGCGGCCGTCGCGCTGCACGCGGGCTGGAACGCCTCGGCGCGGCTGACGGCGCTCAACGAGGACGGCGCCTACGTGCTGCTGACCTACTTCCTCGTGATGGTGCCGACCTTCCTCGGCATGCTGCTCGTGATCCTGCTCTCGCTCAGGCGCGAGGGGCGCGTCCTGCGCGAGCACCTGCGGCCCGAGGTCGCGCGCGGGCTCCTGCCGGAGCCGGAGTACCTGCGGCTGTGCTCGGTGCGGGGCCGCGCCGCCGCGACCTTCGGCGCGCTCGCGGCGGGCGGGTTCGCACACTGGCGCGCGCGCGCGCGCCTGAACCGCGCGGCCAGCGAGCTGGCCTTCCACCGCTCGCGCGTCGCGCGCGGCGTCCACCCGCGCGACGCCGAGGCCGAACGGCGCGAGGCCGACTACGTGCAGCAGATTCACCGGCTGCGCCTGCAACTGGGGGGAAGTGCTGAAGCACTCAGTCTGAGTGAAGATTAAACTCCTGCCGAGCACGATTGACGCCGGGGGGCGCGTGTCGCCGGAGCAGCGGCTGAGCTGCTTCGTCGTGGACGGGCGCGTCTGCATCGACGCCGGGAGCATCGCCATCGGGCTCTCGGAGGGCGAGCGCGCGCGGGTGCGCGACGTCGTCGTCACGCACCCGCACATGGATCACGTCGCCACGCTCCCCATCTTCGTGGACGACCTCTTCGGCACGCTCGAAGAGCCCGTGCGGGTGCGCGCCACCGAGGAGGTCTGCCGGATTCTGGCGCGCGACGTCTTCAACGGGACGGTCTACCCGCCGTTCCAGGACTTCGACAACGGGCGGACGCGTGTGCTGGAGTTCGTCCCCTTCCGCGAGGGCGAGGAGTTCCGCGTCGCGCACCTCACGTTCCGCGCCGTCGCCGTCAGCCACATCGTCCCGACCGTCGGCCTCGTCCTCACGGACGGCGAGCGCACCGTCGCCTTCAGCTCCGACACCTCCGCGACCGAGGAGTTCTGGCGCGTCTGCAACCGCGAGCCGCGGCTCGACGCGCTCCTCATCGAGGCGTCGTTCCCCAACCACCTCTCGCAGCTCGCCGAGAAGTCCGGCCACCTCACGCCCGCGGCGCTCGGCCTTGAGCTGCGCAAGCTCGCGCACAAGGACGCCGACGTCCTCGCCATGCACCTCAAGCCCTCCTTCCGCCTCCAGCTCGTCGAAGAACTCGAAGCCCTCGGCCTCCCGCGCCTCTCCGCCATGGAGCCCGGGCGCGAGTACGAGTGGTGAGTGCCTTCGGCAAGTAAAAAGGCAAAAGGCAGAAGTGAAGAAAAGGGGCATGCCCTCCTTCTTCACTTTTGCCTTTTTACTTTCGACTTACCTTTGCCTTCGCCTCGCGTTAGCGCGCCGGCTCGAACTCGTTCTCCGAGTGGTCGCCGGAGACGCCTTCGAGCGTGACGCGGCCGCTCGGGAGGATGGAGGCGACGCGGAAGGTTCTTTCCGAGCGTTCGCGGCCGGGCATCAGCTCCGCGCGGAAGGTGACGCCCATGCCGGGCCGGGCCCAGCGGTCGCCCTCGCGGCGGTTGTACTCCGGGTAGATTGACTTCCCCTTCTCCGCCCCGCCCTTCCGCCTGAGGAGCAGCGCCGCCCCGACCGCCCCCGCGGTCAGGCCCGCGAGGCCGGCCAGCGCGCCCACCCAGCGTCGCCCGCGCCTCTCTTCCACGCCCCGGCCTAGCAGAGCGGGTCCAGTTTCTCGCTGATGATCGGCAGGCCGCTCAGCGACTTCTCGGCGTTGATGGCCGTGTAGTGCTGCCAGTCGTCGGGCACCTTGTCCTCGGCGAAGATGGCCTCGACCGGGCACTCGGGGACGCAGGCGTCGCAGTCAATGCAGGTCTCGGGGTTGATCCACACCGCGTTGTCGTCCAGGTGAAAAGCCTCTACGGGGCAGACGACCACGCAGTCCGTGTAGCGGCAGTTCACACACGGTTCGCAAACGACGTAAGTCATTAACAGAAGCCTCCTCGGGAATATTTGTATGACGGCGGCGGCGCGGGCGTCTACGGGACTCTCCGCGGGTGCGGCTCCGGCCGGCTATCAGGGAATGCTCACCTCGCCCGACATATTAACCACGAACGCGCGATATTTGAAAGTCAAAAATAGAGTTTTTAGTTTTCGGTTTCCGGTTTCCGGCACGGGCGCCCCGGCGGCCGAAAACCGGGGATTGAAGACCGAAAACTCACCCGCCCCAGGCGGCGCGCGGCACGCCCGAGGAGAAGTCGTAGAAGGCGAGGTCGGCGCCCGTGAGCATCTTCGTCAGGAGGACTATCTGGCCGGTGTGCGTCGAGAAGTGTTCGACGGCGTGGAAGACGGCCGCGAGCAGGGTCACGTCGAGCCCCTGCACGCGCCTCGCTTCGAGGAGGGTCGAGGCGTCGAGGCGGGCCAGCACCGCGTCGGCCTCTGCGACCGCCGCGCGCAGGGCGGCGAGGAGTTCTTCGCGCGGGACGAGGCGGCGCTCGGCGAACTCGCGGTCGCGCTCGCGCAGGTCTTCGCGCCCGCCCGCGCCGCAGACGACCCACTGCCGCAAGTTGCCTTCGAGGTGGAGGATGAGGTTGCCGACGCTGTTCGCGCGCTCGCCCGCGCGCCACCAGACCTGCTCGTCCGTGAGGCGCTCAAGGCAGCGCTCTATCTTCGGCAGGTAGTCTTGTGCGAGGTGGCGGCGCGCCTCTTCGAGGAAGACGCGCCCCGTCTCGTCGGGCATTACTCGCCGTCCCCCGGGCGTCGCTTGTGTTTGACCTTGCGCTCGGCGGGGTGCGCGCGCCCCTCCGGCTTGGCGCGCGAGAGCGGGTGTCCGGGCGGGGCCACCGGCTTGCGGACTGAGGCGAACAGCGGGCGCTCCTCGCGCCTGCCCGACTGCTTGGTTGCGCTCTTCTTCATCGTGAGCCTCCGGGGACGGGCCTTAACCTGCCGCGAATGCTATGCGCCCCGGCGCCCGCGTGTCAACGCCCGCGCGGCACACGCACGCACGACGGCCGGGGGCTTAGGGCGGCCCCGGTCGTCGGTGCGTCGTGTCGAGCTTTAGTCCGTGGTGAACGCGTCCCGTTTGCGAGGCCCCTTGCGGAGGGGCGGGAGCGTCTTGAGGGTCTAAGCCTTGCTGGTCTGCGGCGTCGGGTCGGTGAACAGAGTCTTGATGGCCTGCGCCGTCTCGGAGCGGCGCTTCTGCTGAAACTCGTTGACCCACTGCGAGACGGTGGCGACCATGTCGCGGGCCGCCTCCTTCGCCGTCGCGCGTTCGGGCGCGACGGCGGGCGCCTGCTGCTGCAGGCGGTTCCGCTCGTCGCGCTTGATGACTTTGATCGGGTTTTTCTTCTGCATGATGATTATTCCGTCTACCCTTATCCTTGTTCGTGTTCACATAAGACGAACAGGCGGGGTGAAAAGTTCCCTTTTGTTCGGTTACCGCCTGCCCGACCGGGCTCTCGCGGAACGAAAAGCAAATCGAAGGCCACAGCCTGCGGGTTCAGGCCCGCCGCCGCCGCCGCTCGCTCGTCTTGAGACCGTCGCAATAAAACTTTGACATCTCAGGCCGGTTCGGCCATGCCGAGCGAGGTTTTGCAGGAAGGTTCCGTGGGAGCGTTAGTACAGATGCGCGCCGACGGCTTCGTGTTGCCCGAACGATTTCGGCCCCGGCGCGCGCCGTTTAACGCGCGCGCCGCAACAGCAACGGACAGCGCGCTCGTGCGCGTGCCCTCTTTACGAACAGCCGCGCCGACTCACCGAGCGACTTGGCATTCTGCCAAGCCGACGACACGGCGCGCGCTCTTTGCCAAACCCGCGTCCCGCCTCCCGGACGCCACGACACGCGCCCGACCCGACCCGCCCTCCGATAATCAGCACAAACACGCTCTTTGAAGACGCGCCCTCCCGCGCGCCGCGCCCGCGCGCGACGCGCACGAAGCTGGCATGTGCGTTGCCCTTCCGCAGTGCGCGATGATACTGAGCGACTTCTTCATCATCTACCTCGCGGCGGCGGCGCCCTTCGGCGTGTCGCGCTTCCTCTCTGAACAAGCGGGCGGGGCCGGGACGCTGCCGGCGCTCATCAGGGGCGCGGGCGCCGCGCTCGCGTGGCCGCTCACCTCGCTCGCGCGGCTTCGGGGGCGCGGCGCCCGGGCCGTGGCCTTTGACGGACGCGACAAAGACGAGCTGCGCGTCGAGCGCGCGAAGGGCGCGGCGGTCAACGCGCTGCGCGCCGTCGAGGACTCGCTCGAAGACGCACACGCGACACTCGAAGAGGCGGAGCGTCTCACGCTCTACGCCGCGCGCGAGGGCGTCGAGCGTTACGCGGGGCTGGCGCTCGCCGCCGCGCAGGCGAGCCCGGAGGCGCGGCCGACCGCGCGCGAGATGGAGTTGTGCCGCATCGCGGGCCGCGGCGGCGACGACCTCCTGACCGCGGGGCGCTGCGTCCACCGCCGCAACGTGACGCGCCTCGTCGCCCACCGCGAGCGCGCGAGCGGCGAGCTGATTCAATCACTGGCCGCCGTCTGCTCCCTCGCGCGACGTTCGCGACCCGACCCGCGCGACCCCGAGGAACATTTACGCGCCGGCGGCCCCGTGCGGATTTCCGAGGCGCTGACGCACGCGCTCTCGCGCGTCGCGGAGCTGCCCGCGTGCCTCGACGACCGCGCGACGGCCGTCGCCGTGGGGCGGCTGCTCGAAGCCGAGCGGGAACGGCAAGGCCGCGCCGCGCCTCGCCCACATGCCGACGGCGCGGAAGGAGAAGGGACATGTACGACACAGGCGGTTCCCACAGCGTTTGCCAGCTCGACGCTCCGGACGGAGACATCGCACGGCGGCTGAGCTGGCTCAGCTTCGAGCTGTCGCCCGACGCCGAGCGCCGCAGGCTCACGTCCGAGCGCGAGCAGGGCCGTGCGCTCTCCATGCTCCGCCCGCGCTCGACGGAGGATGCCTACCGGTGGCTCGGCACCTTCCTCGGCCTCCTCCCGCCGCTCGCGCTCTTCGGCGGGTTCATCCTGCGCTCCGGGGCCTACCGCGAGGGTGTGTGGGTGGTTGCGCTCTGCGCGGCGATGAACGCCGTCTGCTGCCTCGTCGGGCGCAGGTTCGGCGCCTTCCTCGGGCGCCGGTTCGGAGACCCGCGCTCGCGCTCGTGGCCCGCCTCGGTGTTCGTCTCGCTGCTCTACGGCCTCTTCTGGGGCGTGGTGACGGGCGCGGCGGGCGGCGCGGTGGCGTTCCTCGTCGGCGCGTTGCCCGGCGTCGCCGTCGCCGTCCCCGTGGCGCTCGCGGCCTTCCCCGCCTTCGCGCTCCTTCACCGCCTCCTCTCGCACGGTGGTATGATTGAGGGGCGCCAGCTATGGCCGCTCGTCTTCGGCGTCCCCCTGACGATAGCGGCGTTGATGCTGAGCCCATGGATTAAGTAGACAGTAGACGGTAGACAGTAGTCAGCGGGCCCCGCCCTGCCGGCGCCGACTGCCGAAGGACGACTCGCCCGCCGGGCAAGTTCTCCTGCTGTCTACCGTCTGCTTCCCCAAATGCTTCTCGCGCTGCTGCTGCTCTCGCTCTTCACGCTCGTGCTGCTCGGCTTCTACGTCTTCGTGGCCGCGCCGCGCAGCCGCGGGCACCAGACGTTCGCGGCCTTCATCGCCTGCCTCGCGCTCTGGACGATTAACGACATCCTGATGTGGGGCTTCGGCGGGGGGCGGGGGCTCGCGGCGTGGTGGGCGGGGGTGAGCTTCGCTCTGGCGCTGCTGCTCCAGTTCGCGTTCGTCGTCTTCGCGTGGGTCTTCCCCGAGAACGGGGAGGCGCCGGCGGGGCGCGCGGCGGTGCTGTTCGCGCCGGGGCTGGTGCTGGTGCCGGCGGCGCTCGGCGGGATGATGTGGAGCGGCATCGAGTTCGACGGCGCGGACTTCAGGATAAGGCTGACGCCGCTCGCCTACGCCTTCGGCCTCTACATCTACGGGCTGTTCGCCTACGGCTTCGCGCTGCTGCTCGCCAAGTGGCGGCGCTACCGCGGGAGCCTCTGGGGCAAGCAGCTCGGCGCCATCCTCGTGGCGCTCGTCGTGACGGCGACGCTGAAGACGGCGGCCAACATCGTGCTCCCGCTCCTCGGGGTCTACACGCTGCTGCCCGTGGGCTCGGTCTTCGTCCTCGTCGGCGCGGTCATCTACGCCTACGCCATCACCAACTTCAAGCTCTTCTCCATCCAGTCCGCGCTCGACCAGTTCCGCCTCTTCCCCATCGCCTACAAGGTCGCCTTCTCCATCGCGGCGGTCGCGGTCCTCAGCTTCGCGCTCTTCCAGATTCCCATCGTCTGGTGGAGCTTCGCCGACCACACGGCCGGGGCCTGGAAGCGCTACCTCGTCTTCAGCGTCATCACCGCGCTCGTCCCGAACCTCCTGCTCGTCGCCATCGTCATCCGCATCATCTCGCGCCCGCTGCGCCGCCTGACCGAGGCGGCCGTGGACGTGGCGGGCGGCGCCTACGGCACGCAGGTCGAGCTCAAGAGCAACGACGAGGTCGGCCTGCTCGCCGACTCCTTCAACGAGATGAGCCGCAAGATGGCCGAGGACATCGAGCGCCTGCGCGCCTTAAACGAGCACCTCGTCCGCACCGAGAAGCTGGCCGCCGCGGGCGCGCTCGCCGCGGGCGTGGCGCACGAGGTCAACAACCCGCTCGCCTCCATCTCGTCGCTCATCCAGATACTCCAGTCGCGCCGGCTCAACGAGGAGAACGAGGCCGAGACGCGCGAGATGCTGCGGCTGGCCTCGACGCAGATAGCGCGCATCTCGCAGGTCCTGCGCGACATGATGGACTTCGCGCGCCAGCGCCCGCCCGAGCGCGCGCCCTTAGACCTCGCGCGCGTCGTCGAGTCCTCGCTGCGCCTCGCCGGCTTCGACAAGGGCTTCAAGCGGCTGCGCGTCTCGGCCGACTTCGACCCGCGCGCGCCGAAGGTCCCGGCCGACGCCGACCAGTTGCAGCAGGTCTTCCTCAACCTCCTTCTGAACGCGCGCGACGCGATGCCCGACGGCGGCGACCTGCGCCTGCGCCTCTCGCACGACGAGGCGGCGGGCGAGGTCACGGTCGAGGTCTCGGACACCGGCCACGGCATCCCCGCGGACGTCCTGCCGCACGTCTTCGACCCGTTCTTCACGACGAAGGGCGCGGGGCGCGGGACGGGCCTCGGCCTCGCGGTCTGCTACGGCATCGTCACCGCGCACGGCGGCCGCATCGCGGTCGAGCCCGGCGGCGGCGACGGCGGGGGCGGGCGCGGCACGACCGTCCGCGTCTCGCTCCCCGCGGGCCCGGCCGGCACGGCGCCGCCGTCGAAAGTGCTTGCGAACGGGGCCGCCTCCGTGCAGACTTCCACGGCGGGCGGCGACGGCGGCGGGCGCGCCCTTCGCCGGCGGGGGGTGACGAGATGTTCAGCCGACGGATAGACGAGCAGCTTGAGCTGCGCCCGGTGGAAGAGCGCTTCGCGGAGGAGCTGGCGGCGCTCGTCAGGCGCGACCTCGCGCACCTCTGGCCGTGGATGCCGTGGGCCAGCGAGCGCTACTCGGTCGAGGACGCGCGCGAGTTCATCCGGCGCAACATCCGGCAGTACGCGGAAGACCAGGGCTTCGCCACGCTCATCTTCTACGCGGGGCGGGTCGCCGGCAGCATCGGCTACAACAACATCGACTGGTCGAACCGCAAGACCGACATCGGCTACTGGCTCGGCGCCGCCTACCAGGGGCGCGGCATCATGACGCGCTCCTGCCGCGCGCTCGTCGAGCACGCCTTCCGCGAGCTGCGCCTCAACCGCGTCGAAATCTACTGCGCCGTGGACAACCACCGCAGCCGCCGCATCCCCGAGCGCCTCGGCTTCCATCAGGAGGGCACGCACCGCCAGGCCGAGTGGGTGCACGACCACTTCAAAGACCTCGTCTCCTACTCGGCGCTCGCCGCCGAATGGAAGGGTGAAGGGTGAGGTGAAGGCTTCGCGGCTTTCCCTTCATCCCCCACCCTTTTGAGCTTATGAGCCTACAGCCACTCATCCTCGTCGCGGAAGACGAAGACCTGATGCGCGCCATCATCTCGCGCCTGCTCGAAGAGTCGGGCTACCGCGTCGCGGCGGCGGCGAGCGCCGAGGAGGCCCTGGAAGCCTTCGCCGCCGAGGACGTCGCCGTCACGCTCACCGACATCCGCATGGCCGGCATGGACGGGCTGGAGCTGCTCGACCGCGTCAAGGACATAGACCCCGAGGCGCTCGTCGTCGTGATGACGGCCTACTCTTCGGTGGACTCGGCCGTCGCCGCCCTGCGCAAGGGCGCCTACGACTACGTCACCAAGCCCTTCGTCAACGAAGACCTGCTCCAGTCCGTCAAGAACGCGCTCCGGCAGCGCGAGCTGTTCCGCGAGAACCGCGCGCTCCGGCGCGAGCTGGACAGGCGCTACAGCTTCTCCGAAATCATCGGCACGTCCGAGTCCTTACAGCGCGTCTTCCGCCTCGTCGAGAAGGTGGCGGCGACGAACACCAACATCCTCGTCTACGGCGAGTCGGGCACGGGCAAGGAGCTCGTGGCGCGCGCCATCCACCACAACAGCCCGCGCGCCGACCGCCCCTTCGTCGCCATCAACTGCGGCGCGCTCCCCGAGACGCTCCTCGAATCGGAACTGTTCGGCCACACCAAAGGCGCCTTCACCGGCGCGACGAGCGCGCGCCCCGGCCTCTTCCGCTCGGCCGAGGGCGGCACGGTCTTCCTGGACGAGATAGGCGAGATAAGTCAGGCGCTACAGGTGAGGCTTTTGCGCGCCGTGCAGGAGCACGAGGTGACGCCGCTCGGCTCCTCGGCGCCCGCGCGCTTCGACGCGCGCATCATCTGCGCCACCAACCGCGACCTCGAACGCGAGGTCTCGGAGGGCCGCTTCCGCGAAGACCTCTTCTACCGCCTCAACGTCATCGAGGTGCACCTGCCGCCCCTGCGCGAGCGGCGCGAGGACATCCCGCTCCTCGCGCGCCACTTCGTCAAGCGCACCGCGCGCGAGCAGGGGCAGGACGAGAAGCCGATAGAGCCCGCGGCCATGACCGCGCTCATCAACTACAACTGGCCCGGCAACGTCCGCGAGCTACAGAACGCCATCGAGCGCGCCTTCACCCTCAGCGGCGCGGCGCTCGACGCCGAGAGCCTCCCGCCCCGCGTCCGCGACGCCGCCGGCCCGCACCCGGCCGTCCTCGACCCCGACGGCCTCCGGCCCACGCTCGACGAGGTCGAGCGCCGCTACATCCTCGACACGCTCGCCCACGTCAACCAGGACAAGGCGCGCGCCGCCAACGTCCTCGGCATAGACCTCTCCACGCTCTACAGGAAACTCAAACGCTACGACGCCGTGTGAAGGCCCCCGCCCTCGCCCCGCGCCGCCGCCTTCTTCCAGACGACGGAGTAGCGCCAGAAGAGATGTCTTCTGACGAGCGCGCCGGGCAGGACGTCCGCGCAGAGCCGCGCGACCTCGGGCAGCGTGAGGTAGGTGTCCGTCCGCCCGTGCTCGGCGTACGCCGCGCGCACCTCCGCGGGCGGGCGCGGCCGCCCGGTCTTCCACAGCCTGAGGAGTAGGTTCGCCGGGTACGCCGCGCCGTCGCAGAGCAGGTCGCCGAGGCCGGAGCGCTGGTAGAGGTCGAGGCAGACGAAGACGCCCCCGGGCTTCAGGGCCTTCTTTATCTTTCTCAGGGCGCTTTCGGCCGGCAGGTGGTGGAGTGTCGTGAGCGTCGCGACGCAGTCGAACTGCCCGTCGGGGAGCCGGAAGGCCATCGCGTCGGCGTTGACGAATTCGATGTTCGGTTGAAGCTCGGAGCGCTCCCGCGCGAGGCGGATCATCTGCGGGGACAGGTCTACGGCGAGAACCCTTTCGGCGCGGCGCGCGAGCAGGCGGGAGAAGCCGCCCGTGCCGCAGCCGATTTCGAGGACGTGCCGGCAGCGCTCGGGGACGTGGCTCAGGAGGTAACCGTGGTAGAGCCCGTTGTGATTCCAGCCCTCGTCGGCGAGCAACGCGATCCGGTCGAAGTCGGACCGGATTGACTCCCGCGTCTGCCTCGGCTCGCTCATCGTCCTCTCGTTCTGGCGTCAGGGGCTACGGCCGGGCCGCCGCGGAGCGCCGCGGCTCGGGCGGCGAGACTTCGCGGGGGAACACCGTGGGCGAGAGCGGGGGCGGCGCGGCGCCGGAGGGGACGACCCAGAGTTCGACCGCCGGCGCCTCGCGGTAACCGGCCTCCACGGTCACGAGGCGCGGGGCCTCGATGCCGCGGAAGTGTGTGCCCGTGTACCTCATCGCCCGCCCGCAGCGCCGCGCGGCCTCGCCCGCCCTGCCCCGCCTTCCGCCGTAGCAGACCAGGTAACCCTGGGCCGTCGGGTCGTTCCGCAACTCGGCGGCGAAATTGTCGAGCCGCGCCTTCTCGTCCGCGAGACTGATGGCGCCGTACTCGTCGAGCTTCCGCGCAGGGCCGGGGCAGATAATTAACGTGACGCTCGCCGAAGTCGGGCAGGCGCGGTCGTAGCCGCCCACGTCCACGGCCGCCGTCAGACCCGTGCCGTCCGTCCCCGACACGTTGACCGTGACGGAGCCGGTGCCCTGGCCGCTCGTGATGGTGCCGGCCGAGACAGTCCAGTCGAAGGTCGGCTTCACGCCGGGGTCGCCCCCGTTGACGCTGGCCGTGTAGGTCATAGTCTTACCCGGATTGGGGAGGTCGCGCGTGCCCACCGTGACCGTCGGGCAGGGCGCCGCGGCGAGACTGACGGACGGCGGCCGGTTGCGCCTCCCTTCGCCCGGCTCGGCCGTCTGCGCCGCGCAGACGGCCGGCACGAGCGCGGCTAAAAGTGCGGCGAGCGAGACTTTCGCTTTTCTCATTCGCACCCCTAAAAAAGGTCGAGGGGGCCCCCGTTGCCGGAAGACCCCCGCGACAGTTTTCCCTGTGGCCCTACTCCTTCTTGCCGCCGAGCATGCCGCCGAGGCCGCCGAGGACGTCGCCCGCGGTGCCGGCCAGTCCGCCGGCCGCGCCCGCGAGCCCGCCCGCGGCGCCGGCCGCGCCGCCGAGGAAGCCGTCGAGCTGGCCGGCGATGGGCTCGGGCAGCCGCGTCTTGAGGAAGCCGAGCACGGTGGTGACGGCCGTCTGCGCCTGCGACTCGCTGATGCCCGTCCGCTCGACGACCTGTTTGATTAACTCGTCCATCTCTGTTTCTCCTCCTCCTGGCTGGCGTGGCGCGGCCGTCTCAGATGAAGACGACGGTCTGGAAGTTGGGGATGTCGAAGCGGCGGCGGCAGCGCGCGCAGGTAATCATGTCGTCCACGCGCACCATGTAGTCGCGCGCCTTGTTGAACTGCGCCTTCTGCTGCTCGTTCATGCCGCGCGGCATCTGGGCCTTCTTCGTGCGCCGCAGCCAGCGCACCTCGTAGTCGGCGCGCTCGCGGCAGTGCGGGCAGGAGTAATTGGCGCGCTTGGTTTCGGGTTTCTCGTCGAAGAAGTCTCTCTCGTTCATGCCCCCATGATAGCAGAACCGGGCGCGAAGTCGCTCACCCGCCGCCCGCGCGGCGCTCGCGCCGCCGGTGGTGCAGCACGATGAGGAGGCCGAGCAGCCCGTTGACGAGCATGACGGCGTTCGTCACGACGAAGACCCAGTTGGAGACGAGCCAACTGTAGACGGTGAAGCCGAGCGACGCCGACATCTGGCCGACGAAGAGCCACTTCGAGACGCCCTCGCTCGACCCCTCGCTCCACTGCTTGTAGACCTGCTTGCCGATGGTCAGGACGAGTATGACCGAGCTGACCCAGCCGACCGCCTCCGTCAAATCTCTCACCCCCCTTGCCGGAAATTCTGGCGCCCGCCGGCGGCCTCAGCCCAGGAGCCTGCGGACGGTCCCGCGCAGGGCGTCCGGGTCGAGCGGCTTCGGCTCGTAGGCGTCGGCGCCCTGCGTGAGCGTGAAGGTCGCGCTCCCCGTCCCGAAGCCGGTGGTGACGAGGATGGGCGTCGCCTCGATCTCGGGCGCCGCGCGCACGCGGCGGACGAGCTGGACGCCGTCGGCCGTCGGCATCGCCACGTCCGTGATGATGAGGTCGGGGCGCTCGGCCATCGCCAGCTCGAAGCCGCGCGCGCCGTCCTCCGCCGTCACCACGCGGTAGCCCTCGCGCTCCAGCGTCAGCCGCACCAGCTCGCGCTCGACCTCGTCATCCTCGACGACCAGAATCTTTTTCATAAGTAGACAGTAGTCAGCAGTCAGCAGTCGGTGGAAAACCCTTCGCCGCCCGGCGCGTCGGCATCACGGTCGACGTCCGCCGGGCGGAGCCTACTGTCTGCCGTCTACTCGGACTCGCAAATTTCGCGCAGGTAGCGGAAGCTGTAGATGCCGGTCTCGTGGCCGTCGCTCCAGCGGAAGGTGAGGGCGTAGCGGCCGACGAGCCCGACGTCCCCGATGAGCAGCCCGTCGGGGACGGACTCGGGCCGGAGCACGCGCTCACCCGTGAACTCGTTGACGCACTGCGCGCACGGGCAGAGCCGGCGCAGCAGCGGCGCCCCGTAGCGGCACTCGCGCCCGTCGCCCCACGTGACGCGCAGCTCCGCGTCCGACTCCTGCATGATCTCGCGCGGCTCGACGGCCGGCCCGCGCCTCGGCGCCTGGGACATAAAGCAGTAGACGGTAGGCGGTGGACGGTAGTCAGTAGAAAACCCTTCGCTAACGAATCGTCCGGGTGTCGGCGGCGGCGCCCGCGGCGCGGGGCGCTACTGTCTACTGGCTACTGTCTGCTGCCTACTTCCCCCCTCATTGGTTCTCTTTGACGGCCTGTTCGACGACGTCGGCGGTGATGTCGAAGTGCGAGGCGTTCCAGACGGCGCGGCCGTTGCGGATGACGAGCGCCTGTGGCGTCTCGTGGCGGATGCCCGTGCGCTGCTCGACCTCGCGCGAGGCGTCGCGGCTGTCCTGCACGACGAGGAGGGAGACGGGCGTCTTCACCTCCTGCATCTGCCTGTAGGCGCGCGCGCTGATGGGGCAGGCGTTGCTGTGCTTGAACAGGAGCACGGGCTCCGTGTTCGACCGCTCGAACAGCTCTTCGAGCGCGGCGGCGTCTGAAACAGGGTTGAAGTTCGCTTCCATCTCGTTCCACCCTCTGCACGTCTGAATTTTGCCTAAAACTTTTGAAACGATATTAGCCCACCGCCTCCGACGAAGGCAAAGGGCTTGCCGGCAGCGGCCCGGCCGTGAGGGAGGCGCGTGGCCGACAAAGTGAGGGGGGATGACGAAAGAGACACTCTCTTTCG
>DASVTS010000048.1:0-7351 GCA_036387455.1 Pyrinomonadaceae bacterium
CGCGCCGCGGCAGACGTCGCAGAGGACGTAGACGTCGGGCAGGAAGTTCATCTCGATGCGCTTCATGCCGTCGCCCTCGCACGCCTCGCAGCGCCCGCCCTTGACGTTGAAGGAGAAGCGGCCGGGCTTGTAGCCGCGCTCACGCGACTCGGGCAGCATCGCGTAAAGCTCGCGGATGGGCGTGAACAGGCCCGTGTAGGTCGCGGGGTTCGAGCGCGGCGTGCGCCCGATGGGCGACTGGTCAATCTCGATGCACTTGTCCACGTGCTCCAGCCCCTCGATGGAGTCGAACTCGCCCGGCTCTTCGAGCGAGCCGTAGAGGTGGCGCGCGAGCGCGCGGTAGAGGATGTCGTCGACGAGCGTGGACTTGCCCGAGCCGGAGACCCCCGTGACTACGGTGAGCAGGCCGAGCGGGAACGTGGCGTCGATGGACTTGAGGTTGTTGGCGCGCGCGCCGCGGACGGTGACGAGGTTGCCGCTGGCGGGCCGGCGCTTCCCCGGCACCTCGATGGCGAGCTTGCCGCAGATGTACTGGCCGGTGACGGAGGCCGGGTTGCAGGCGACCTCCTCGGGCGTGCCCGCGGCGACTATCTCGCCGCCGTGCGCGCCCGCCGCCGGGCCGAGGTCCACGACGTAGTCGGCGCGGCGGATGGTCTCCTCGTCGTGCTCGACGACGAGGACGGTGTTGCCGAGGTCGCGCAGCGCCGACAGGGTTTCGAGGAGCTTCTGGTTGTCGCGCGGGTGCAGGCCGATGGAGGGCTCGTCCAGCACGTAGAGGACGCCGCGGAGCTGCGAGCCGATTTGCGTGGCGAGGCGGATGCGCTGCCCCTCGCCGCCCGAGAGCGTGGCCGAGGCGCGGTCGAGCGAGAGGTAGCCGAGGCCGACCTGGTTGAGGAAACGCATCCGGTTGCGTATCTCGCGCAGGACGAGCCCGGCGACCTGCGACTCGCGCTCGTTCAGCTTCAGCCCGTCGAAGGCGGCGACCGACTCCTCGATGGGGAGCGCCGTGTACTCGGCGATGCCGCGCCCGCCGACGCGCACGGCCAGCGACTCGGGCTGAAGGCGCTGCCCCCGACAGTCGGGGCACCCGACCGGCGAGACCAGCTCCTCCAGCGCCTCGCGCACGCGCTCGCTCGGCGCGTCGTGCATCCGCTCGGAGAGGTAGCGCACCGCGCCCTTCCAGTCGCTCTCGTACTTGTAGAGGCCGTGGCGGAAAGTAATCTGCCCCTCGACGCCGTGGAAGAAGGCGTCGCGCGCCGGCCGCGGCAGGTCGGCGAAGGGCGCCTGCGCGTCGGCCCCGAAGTGCTCGGCGACGGCGACGAGCGCCGCCTTGAGGTAGGCCGCGCCCTGCTTGTCCGCGGCCGAGAGCGCGACGAAGAGTTTGTCGGCGCGCTCGGTGGCGTCGGTGACTATCTTCGCCGGGTCTATTTCGAGGATGGTGCCGAGGCCGTGGCAGCGCTTGCACGCGCCGTAGACCGAGTTGAAGGAGAAGGAGCGCGGCTCCAGCGGCGGGACGTTAATCTGGCAGTTGACGCAGGCCATCCGCTCCGAGTAGAGCTTCTCCTCGCCGTCAACGACCGAGATGAGGACGGCGCCGCCGGTGAGCTTCAGCGCCGTGCGGACGGACTCGGTCAGGCGCTCGCCTATCCCGGACTTGATGAGGAGTCGGTCGACGACGGCCTCGATGCTGTGGTTGCGCCGCTTGTCGAGGCGTATCTCCTCGTCTAAGGAGACCAGTTCTCCGTCCACGCGCGCGCGCAGGAAGCCGTCCTTCTGTAGCTTCTCCAGCTCCTTTTTGAACTCGCCCTTGCGCCCGCGCACGATGGGCGCGAGCACCATCACGCGCTCGCCCTCGGGGAGCGCGTTGACGCTGTGGACTATCTGCTCGACCGACTGGCGCGTGATGGGGGCGCCGCAGATGTGACAGTGCGGCTGGCCGACGGAGGAGAAGAGGAGGCGGAGGTAGTCGTAGACCTCCGTCACCGTGCCGACGGTCGAGCGCGGGCTGCGCGAGACGGTCTTCTGCTCGATGGAGATGGCGGGCGAGAGGCCGTCCACCGAGTCAACGTCGGGGCGCTCCAACTGGTCGAGGAACTGGCGGGCGTAGGCCGAGAGCGACTCGACGTAGCGGCGCTGCCCCTCGGCGTAGATGGTGTCGAAGGCGAGCGAACTCTTGCCCGAGCCGGAGAGCCCCGTGATGACCGTCAGGCGGTCGCGGGGAATCTCGACGTTGACGTCCTTGAGGTTGTGCTGGCGCGCGCCGCGCACGGTGATGCGGTCTATTGCCATTGCCTGAATCACCCCGCGCACACTACAGTGGAGAATCTGGCGCCGCGCGGAAACGACCATTTTAGACGACGCCCGGCGAGCCCGCAAGCAGCGTGAGTCCGGCGCCCTTTTGGCCGGAAGATTGCGGAACGCGCCGCGGCCCGCCGCGTTTGATGACACGTGCGCGGAACCCTTCGCCGCGCCTTCTGGAAGCCCCCGAACGCCTTCAAAAAAGGAGAAATTCGGATGCACGCCTCGCCGCCCCGGATGACCGCCGCGCCGCTCCTCGTCTCGCTCGCCGTCCTGGTCGCCTCCTCACAGACACAGCCGCCGCCCCCGGCCGCCAGGGCGCCGGCCTGCGAGGCCGCGCGCGCCTTCAGGCTCGTCCGGGAGCAGTTGTCGGAGTCGAAGGCGCTGGAGAACGGGTCGCAGCGCTCCGGCGTCCTGACGCGCGCCGCCGACCTCCTGTGGCCGTACGAGGAGGCGGAGGCGCGCGCCCTCTTCGCCGACGCGTTCGAGGCCGCCTCATCACACTACAAAGAGCACGGGCCGGAGCAGACCGAGCGCAAGCACGTACGGCCGGACGCCACCGGGCCGGGGCTCCGCATCGGGCTCGGCGACCCGCGCGTCGCCGTCGTCCACGCGGTCGCGCGCCGCGACCCGGCGTGGGCGCAGAAGCTCACCGCGCGCATGGCGGAGGAGACGCGCCGACGCGCCGCCGAGGCCGAGACGAAGGCGCGCTACGAGGGCGAGGTCTCCGACAAGCTGCTCATGATGGCGCGCGGCCACGCGGACTCGAACCCGTCGCTCGCCCTCTCCGTCGCGCGGGAGTCGCTGCGCTACCCGGCCGGGCGCTACCTCCCGAGCTTCATCTACGACCTGGCGCGGGCCGACCGCGCCGCGGCCGACGCCTTCTACGCCGACGCGCTGCGCGCCTACGCGGGCGCGGACGCCTCCGCGTTCCTGCTGCTCTCGGCCTACCCGTTCGGCTTCAGCCGCTGCATCGGGCTGGCGCCCGGCTACAACTCGGCCGGGGTGCCGCCGCAGGGCTTCGCCCCGAGCGTCGAGTTTCAGCGGCAGTTCGTCGCGGCCTTCCTGCGCGTCGCCGAGCGGAGGCTCGCCGCGGCCGCCGGACAGCCGCCGCCGCCCGACAACCCGTTCCCGCCCTCGGAGGTCGAGACGGTCTACACGGCCCTCTGGACGCTGGAGAGGGTGTACGGCGGCGCCGACAGGGGCTACGCGGCGGCCGCCGCGCCGCTCAAGCTGGCGGCCGAGGCGCTCCTCTCGGAACGCACTCGCCGCCGCGCCGAGAACGGCTCGCAGCGCACCCTGATTGCCGAGCCGCCGGGCGGCGACCCCGCCGGCCAACTCGACCGGGTGCTGGAGAGCGCCGAGAAGGTCAAAGACCCCGAGCGGCGCGACCAGCAGCTCGTGATGGGGCTACAGACCGCGTACCGCGGCGAGAGCGTCGAGCGGCTGGAGGCGGCGGCGGAGAAGATTAAGGACGAGGTGACGCGCCGCCAGCTCCTCGACATGATTTACTTCTCGAAGGCAGTCACCGGGGTCAGGGCCGGGCAGCTCGACGAGGCGGTGCGTCTCGCCGAGAAGGTGGAGGCCGTCGAGCAGCGCGCGGTGCTGGCCGGCGAGGTCGTGGCCGCCGAGCCGAAGCGGCCGGCCGACCCCGCCGGCGCCACGCACGCGGCGGCGCTCGCCGAGTCGGTCTACAAGTCTGCGCAGCGCGCGCCCGAGTCGGAGGAGAAGGCGCGCGCCCTGCTCGCGCTCTCGCAGGTCTACGCGCGCATAGACCCCCTGCGCGCGCCGGCCGTCCTCTCCGAAGCCATCGCGGCCATCAACCGCCTGCCCGGTTTCGACGCGACCCGCTCCTTCGCCACGCGCGCCGTCGAGGGCAAGACCTTCAACTTCTACACCTCGCACCCGGCCCCCGGCTTCAACCTCGCGGGCGTGCTGAAGGAGCTGGCCGCGCGCGACTTCGAGGCGGCGCTCGCGCTCACGGGCGCGCTCGACGACAGGTACCAGCGCGCGCTGGCCGTCCTCGCGCTCGCCTCGAAGTGCCTCGAAGACGCGCCCGGGCCGGAGCAGCCCGCCGCGGCGCCGAAGCGCACGCCGAAGCCGACGCCCGAGGCCGGGAAGCCCGGGCCGGCGCCGAAGACGCAGGCCCCGCCGAAGAAGCGCCCCTGATTTACACCCGGCGGCGAACTGCTATAAACTCCGCGGCATAGTCTGAAGACGAGTGGGAAGCAGGGGAGGGACGTGCTCAATCTTCCGAACGCACTGACGCTGTCGCGCATCTTCGTCGTCCCCGTGCTCGTCGTCGTCCTGCTCACGCCTTTCTCGGAGAACTGGTTCGGCGTCCAGCGCCACCTGCTCGGCGTCGCGCTCTTCCTCGGCGCGGCGGCCACGGACTTCCTCGACGGACACATCGCGCGCAGCCGCCGCCAGATTTCGCGCTTCGGCATCCTGCTCGACCCCATCGCCGACAAACTGCTCATCAGCGCCGCCCTCATCTCCTTAGTCGAGAACAGGCTCGCGCCGGCCTGGGCCGTCTGCATCATCGTCGGGCGCGAGTTCGCCGTCTCGGGGCTGCGGAGCGTGGCGGCCGCGGACGGCATGGTCATCTCCGCCTCGCGGATGGGGAAGTTCAAGATGGCGGCGCAGGTTCTGACCGTCGCGCTCCTCATCGCTTCGAGCACGGCGGGCGAGCCGCCGGTGACGAACTTCGGCCACGCCTTCCCGGCCATACAGTTCTGGACGGTGCCGGAGCTGCGCGCGGCCGTCGGGCACCTCTTCGGCGCCGGCGCCGTGACGGCGACCGACTGGCAGGTGCTCCTCTACACGGCCGGGCGCGCGATGCTCTGGGTCGTGGTGCTCTCGGCCTGCCTCTCGATGTACGAGTATTTCCGCGCCTTCTACCGCGCCGCGCTCGCGCGCGCCGCCGACGCGCGCGAAGACGCCGAGCGCGCCCCGCTCCCGCCGCCGGTCACCGCGCGCACGCCGACGCCGAACCGTTAAAAGCCGTAAACCGTGAACCGTAAACCGTGACAAGAGGAGCCGGAGGCTTCCTGTCACGGTTTACGGTTCACGGTTTACGGCTATGGGCGCGTTACTGGACTTCGACCGCGTCGCCGGTGTGTATCTCCTGCGCGACGCGCGTGACGACGGCGGTCGCCGTGCGCCCCTCGACGTGCAGGATGACGATCTCGCCCACGACCTTGCGCGGGACTGCGGGGCGCTGGCGCTTGACGGAGGGCGTCTTGACCGTCTCGCCGTACGGCGAGCCGCCCGCGTCCTTCACGCGCGGCGCCTGGATGGACTGCTTGCCGCCGCGGAACTCTTCGCTCTCGAAGCCCCTGCGCGCGTTGGCCGCGATTTCGTCGCCGTACTCGACCAGCAGCCCGTGCCCCTCCGGGCGGAAGACGGTCAGGTAGTCGCCGGCCTTCACGCCGTCCTCGCCGCCGAGGTCGATGAAGACGACCTGGTCGCGCGAGAGCAGTTCGCGGCCGTCGCGCGCCAGCACGATGCGCCCGGTCTGCTTGCCCGTCGGCTCCTCGAAGCGGTCGAGGCTGACCTCGGGGCGCGCCTGCGGGACGGCGCGGGCCGCCGCCGGGCGCAGCAGGTCGCCGAGCATGAGGTCGCTGCACGCGACGGTCACGCGCGCCACCGAGACGCGGTCGCGCACGCGCACCACGCGCAGGCGCCCCACCTCCTGCGTGTAGACGCCGAGGGCGCCGCTCTTGCGCGAAAACTTCGAGCTGAAGCGCCCGCGCGGCCGCACGACCGAGAATTCCTGCCCGACGCGCACGTCGCCCTGCGCCCCCGCGTCGACAAAGACCATGTCGCCCTCGCCGAAAACGCGGCGCTCCCGCTCCTCCTCGGCGCCGACGATCTGGCCGGACGACGCCTGCGGCGCCTGCTCGATGAAGCCGCCGCACGCCGCCTCGCTCGGGCGCGCGGTCGGGGCGGGCTGGCGCGCTTCCGGCAGGATGACGGTCGCCTGCTGCTCGCGCGGCAGCCCCTGCTGCGGCCGCCCGCCCGTCTGGGCGCTTGCCGGGGCGGGGGCGAAGGCGCAAAATAGGAGCAACGTCAGAAACACTTTGCGGGCGGGGGACGTGTCGCAGCTACGCACGGGAATCTCCTTGTGTGTTTGTCGCATCAAAGGTGTCCGAAATCCTCCGGACATTCTCGCCTGGAAGTTTTTTTGAGGGGACAGCGGGCTCTTGGAAGAGGCGCCGGAGGCGGCCGGCCCTGCGGGGCGGCGCCCGAAAGCGGGCACTTCTCATCCTACTGTCTGGCGCGAGCGAGCGTCAACAGGTTTGTTCACGGCCGGGCCGGCGCGCCGGAGCCGGGGTGCGCCCGTAGCGGCTTGCCTTTTCCAGAAGGCGTTGCTAGTATTCACGTTTTGCCGGAAGGCGCGGATTCTCTACCGTGATACGCCGGTGTAGCTCAGGGGTAGAGCGGCAGTTTTGTAAACTGCGGGCCGGGGGTTCAAATCCCTCCACCGGCTCTGTCGGGGCTTTGACATCAGCAGGGGTGGTCGAGTGGTTAATGGCACCGGGCTGTAAACCCGGCCGGCGAAAGCCGTACGTAGGTTCGAATCCTACCCCCTGCACCACTTAAAGGCGGATGTCGGGTGTCAGATGCCAGATGTCAGTTGGAAGCTAACTGGCATCCGGCATCTGACATCTAGCATCTTGCCGCTCCCGGGCGGGAGTAGCTCAGTTGGTAGAGCATCAGCCTTCCAAGCTGAGGGTCGCGAGTTCGAGCCTCGTCTCCCGCTCCAACTTACAGCCATGCGGGCGCGCGATTCACGCCCGAGTAGCTCAGGGGTAGAGCGCCTCCTTGGTAAGGAGGAGGTCACGGGTTCAAATCCCGTCTCGGGCTTAAGCTAAACCGAAGAAATCCACCGAGAAGAGGCAAGAGGGAAATGGCGAAGGAGAAGTTTGACCGGTCGAAGCCGCACGTGAACATCGGGACGATAGGGCACGTGGACCACGGGAAGACGACTTTGACGGCGGCGATCACGAAGGTGCTGGCGAAGCACAACCCGAAGATCACGGTGCGCGCG
>DASVTS010000049.1:0-9336 GCA_036387455.1 Pyrinomonadaceae bacterium
GCTCTCGACCGACTCGTTCATCTCGGCGGCCTCCTTCCAGGAGACGACGAGGGTGCTGACCGAGGCGGCCATCTCGGGGCGCGTGGACTACCTGCGCGGCCTCAAGGAGAACGTCATCATGGGCCGGCTCATCCCCGCCGGGACGGGGATGGACTTCTACCGCAACGTCAAGATCGACCGCGACACGACGGCCGAGGCGGCGCGCGAGGAGCAGCAGTTGGAGAGCCTCTCCGACCTGCTCGGCGGCACCGAGCCGCCCGCGGTCGTCCCCGCCCGCGAGAAGGTCGTCGTCGCCGCCGACGGCGACGGCGACGCGGACGCGGCCGACGCCGTCGAGGCGGAGGCGGGCGACGACGAGTAGACCCACGCACTCGACCCGAACGAAAAGACCGGCGCGCGCCCGAAGGCCCGCGCCGGTCTTTTCTTTTACCCCTGCGGTGATCGTTCTTCAGCCCTTGCCCGTCTGGCTGTGCGGGGCGTCCACGGGCTTGGACTCGGGCGAGCCCTTCTGGCGGAGCCAGATGGTGAGCACGACCATCATGCCGACCGAGAGGAATTCGCTCTGCCAGTTTTGCAGGGACTCGAACCAGAAGCGCGAGGTCGCCATGTATTGCAGGGTCGTGACGCGCTCGGGCGAGCCGTGCTCGGCCTGGTCGCTGTTGTACTCGCGCGCGCCGCCCGCCGCGTGGAGGAAGAAGCTGACGAGGAAGAGCAGGAGGAAGGCTAGGCTCAGCGAGTTCTCGTAGAGTTTGAGGACGAGGCCGCCCTTGCGCACGGGCCAGGGCGCGTCCTTCTTGTTCTTCGACTGCCGCGGGTCGCGGTCCACCTCCTCCTCCCCGTCGAGCTTCTTCGACTCGGCGGAGCCCTTCTGGTAGAGGAAGACCGTGAGCACGACGAAGAGGAACATCTGGAGGAACTCCGACTCCCAATTCTCCATCGTCGCCTCGACGAAGTGCGCGCTGCCTATGTACTCGACGTAGCCGGCCTGCGGCTGGCCGTGCTCCTTCTGGTCGTTGTTGTACTCGCGCTGCCCGACGACGCTCTGGCCGAAGATGAGCGTCAGGAAGAACATCCCGAGCCAGACGATTGCGAGGCCGTTCTCGCGCAGTGTTCGCCTCATCCGTGTAGCCCCCGTGCCGAATGCTGGTAGAGCGGACGCATTGTAGCAGGCGCGGCCGCTTTAGCGGCCCGGGGGGCCTGTGACGCCGACCGTCATGCCGGCGAAGAGGCCGAAGCGCGGCGCCTCGGGCGTGAGGCCGAAGCGGGCGCCGGCGTCGAAGACGACGCGGCGGCCCTTCGTGTAGCGGAGCGCGCCGAGGGCGAAGAGGCCGCGCGGCTGTGTGTCGTCGTGGCTCTGGCCGGAGAGTTCCGCCTCGAAGCCGAAGTGGTTTTTGAAGTCGCGCGAGACCGCGACCGCGCCCTGCCCGCCGTGCTCCCGACCCGGCTCGCCCTCCTTGCCGATTAAAAGGTAGGCGACGTTGAAGTCAACGTCCGTCTCGCCGACCTTCTTGCTCAGGAGCCCCACGAGCTTGTGGTCGAAGCGCCCGGTGCCGAGCCCCTCAGCCTCGTCGGCGGTCGGGAGCTTGGCGAAGTAGGCGAAGGCGAGCGCGGGGCGGCCGGGGGCGTCTTCGAGGGCGACGAGCTGGAACCCGACGCGCGTGTCGCCGAAGCCGGAGGCGCGCAGGCGCGTCTGCCCGTCGGTCTGCGACCTGACGGCCTCGAAGTCGAGGTGGAGCAGCAGGCGCTTCGCGGCCGCGTAGCGAAGTGTGACCGGCAGCGTGTGCTCCGCGCGCACGTCGCGCGCGCGGAAGTTCGAGTCGTAGCCGAATTCGAGTTGCAGCACGCCCGGCTCCGGTATCTCCGCGGGGTTGGCGACGCCGGGGCGGCTCGGCTTGACCTCCGGCTCATCCTCCTCCCGCGGCTGTTGCTGCCGCGGCGGTCTGAGCGCGGGCGCGAGCAGGTTGCCCGTAAACGGCGACGCCTGCCGCGCCGACGCGTCGGCGCAGATGACGAGCAGCACCAGCGCGGGCCATACGCGGCGGCGGAGCAGGCTCCCGGGGGTTGTGCCCGGGCGGCAGGCGGTTTTCATTCGGACTCTCCTCTGCGGATAAAGTTTCGCGCCGGTGGAAGGCCGGGCGCCGCCGAATGTTACAGCCCGCAGGCGCCGCCCACCGTCCGCGGCCATACAGAGCGCGGCAAACCGTTATAATGGCCCCGCCATGAAAAAAACCTTCTTTCTCGCACTCCTCTCGCTCCGGCTGCTGGCCCCGTCGGCGGGCGCGCAGGTGACAGTCATCAGGGCCGGTCACCTCGTAGACCCGGAGGCGGGCACCGTCGCGCGCGACCAGCTCATCGTCGTCGAGGCGGGGAAGGTCAGGGCCGTCGGCGCCGGGCTCGCCGTCCCCGCGGGCGCGGAGGTGATAGACCTGTCGCGCTCCTACGTCCTCCCCGGCCTCTTCGACTGCCACACGCACATGCTCACGACCTGGGACCCGGCCGCCGGGCTCTCGCCCTCGCAGGAGGCGATGCAGCCGCTCGGCGTCCACATGATTCAGGGCGTGGTCAACGCGCGCGGGATGCTCGAAGCCGGTTTTACGACCGTCCGCGACGTCGGCAACGCGCCCGAGTACACGGACACTTCGCTGCGCAACGCCATCGAAGCCGGCTGGATACCGGGGCCGACCATCGTCAACGCGGGCAAAATCATCACGCCCTTCGGCGGGCAGAACCGCCTCCGCCCCGGCCGCCCCGACCTCTTCAGGGAGGAGTACCTCTACGCCGACACGCGCGACGAGATGCGCAAGGCCGTCCGCGAAAACCTCCACTACGGCGCGCGCCTCATCAAGATAGTCGTCGGCGGCATCGGCGGCTACCGCTACACGGCCGAGGACGTGCGCTTCATCGTCGAGGAGGCCGCGGCCGCCGGCCTGCGCGTCGCCGCGCACTGCGACTCCGACCTCGACGCGCGCAACGCCATCGCCGGGGGCGTCGCCTCCATCGAGCACGGGCCGGGCATGACCGAGGAGACTCTGCTGTTGATGAAGAAGGCCGGCGTCGTGCTCGTCGGGACGGACTTCCCCGAGGGCGTGGCGAAGGAGCAGGGCTACCAGCCGACGCTCGCGCCGAGGTTCTACGAGCGCCTGCAACGCGCGCACAAGGTCGGCGCGCCGATGGCCTTCGGCACGGACGTCCTGCTCACGCGGCGCGAGAAGGGGCGCGGCGCCTACGCGCTCGACTTCCTCGAAAACTACGTCCGCGTCGGGATGCGCCCGGCCGAAATCCTCCGCATGATGACGACCGACGCCGCGCGCCTCGTCGGCGTCGAGCAGCAGCGCGGCCGCATCGCGCCCGGGCTCGCCGCCGACGTCATCGCCACCCCCGCCGACCCGCTCGCCGACGTGGGCGCGCTCAGGCAGGTCAACTTCGTGATGAAGGACGGCAAGGTCTTCAGGCCCGCCCGCTGAAGGCCCACGCCGCGACGCCGCGAGGCCACCAGTCCCAAGGAACATTCCGCTCCCGAGCCGCGTAAGGTCTGAGGCTCAAGCAAGCGCCCGCCCGCGGGCGTTCCCACCCGACGCGGGCCCCGCCCGAATCCACAGACGAAGGAGTGGAGAGAAGAGGATGTCGAAAATTGCGAGGGCGCTGTCCGCCCTTCCGGGGGCGACGTGCGTCCTGACGGTTCTGTGCCTGTCTCTAACCGCGCAGGGGTGCGGCGGAAGCCGGCAGCAACAGCCGGCGGCTGGCCCGGCGGTCGCCGCCGGCGTCGCGCGCGCCATCTCGGCGCACAAGGGGACGACGTGGCGCGTCGCCTTCAGCCCCGACTCGCAGCTCCTCGGGAGTTGCAGCCCCGACAAGACCGTCAAGCTCTGGCGCGTCGCCGACGGCTCGCTCGCGCAGACGCTCACGCACCCCGAGGGCGTCACCAACTTCGCCTTCAGCCCCGACGGCCGGCGGCTCGCCAGCGCCAGCTACGACGGCGCGGTCAGGGTTTGGAACCTGCCCGAAGGGAGCCTCGCGCGGACGCTCGAAGGGCACGCGGGCACGGTCTGGTCGGTCGCCTTCTCGCCCGACGGCGCGACCGTGGCGAGCGGCGGCGAGGACAAGACCGTGCGGCTCTGGCGCGCGGCGGACGGCGCCGCGCTGCGGACGCTGACGGGTCACGCGCTCAACGTCTGGTCCGTCTCGTTCAGCCCCGACGGCCGCTGGCTGGCGAGCGGGAGCTTCGACCACACGGCCAAGCTCTGGCGCGCGGAGACGGGCGAGCTGGTGCGGACGCTCGAAGGCCACACGGAGGCGGTCGTCGAGCTGGCCTTCAGCCCGGACTCGCAACTGCTGGCGACCGGCGGGGACGACTCAACGGTGAGGCTGTGGCGCGTGGCCGACGGCGCGCAGGCGCACGCGCTCACCGGCGGGTCGGAGCACGTCTACGCCGTGGCGTTCAGCCCGGACGGGCGCTGGCTGGTGAGCGGCAGCCGCGAGAAGGGGGGCCTCGGGACTCTCTGGAAGCAGGTCGTGGGCGGGCGCCTGAGCAGCCCGGGGAAGTCTGTCCGCCTCTGGCGCGTCGCCGACGGCGCGCTCCAACAGAGCCTCGACGGGCACCCCGGCGACGTACACACGGTCGCCTTCAGCCCCGACGGCCGCTGGCTCGCCACCGGCGGCGAGGACGAGAGCGTCAGGCTGTGGGGCGTGGAAGTAACGGCGCAGTAAGGCCGGAACCGCCCGCGGTAGCGGGCCGGTTAGCCGACCGCAGGTTGGCGATTGACGAAAGCCCGGCCGTCATCAATCAGCCGGGCGTGTCGTCCGGCCCGCCTCAGCGGCGCCCGGCGCGCGTCTGGGGGGAGCGCGCCTGCTCGGTGAAGATTTTCAGCACCTCGCGCTTGTCGTGCGGCGTCAGGCTCCCCAACCCGCCCGTGACCTCGAATTTCTGGTTGACCCACTTGCGCACCTTCGCCGCGTCGTAGCCCAACTCCTCGGCGGCGTGCAGAATCCGCGTGTCGAGGTCGGCCGCGGCCTCCTCGGGGGCGGCGGCGGGCGGCGGGGCGTGCGCCTCAGCCCTCTCTGGCGGCGGGGAAGGGCGCTCGGGGCGGGGCGGCGGCGGCGGGGCCGCCTGTTCGCGCGCGGGCGCGGGCGCCGCCGCGGCCTGCTGCTTCTTCGCCCCGCGGATGACCTCCTCGCGGCTCGCCACGCCCCGCCGCACCTCGAAGCCGAGCAGGGCCAGCGCCCGGCCAACACTACTGGTTTCACAGACTTCCACGTAGCTGCCGGCCTGGACGTGGCCGGCGCTCCGCAGTTCGTAGGCGTGCCCCGTCGCCGCCGGGAGCGCGTCCTCCGGGTCGCGGTAGACCTCGGCGCGGATGAGGATGAAGCCGGTCTCGGCGCTGTGCTCGACGATGTTGGTCAGAATCCGCCCCTGCGGGAATTTGGCGTAAAATTTCTCGATTCTTTCGCTGACGGTGATGTACTCATCCGGGTTGAAGCGCATCAAAGGTTTTCGCCTTTCGGTAGGTGGTTACGGGCGCAGACTTTAGCAGAAAACCGGGACGGCCGGGCACGATTTTTCGGGCCCCTTTCGGGACACGGCCGGGCGGGCCGCGCCCGCGCTTGACAGACGCGGGAGCCGTCCGTATAGTCTCACGTTTGGACTGCTAGTCCTTTTCCCAACAGTGCGGCGCTCGAAGTGGTTCTGCCGGTGTGGAGGCGTCGCCCGGCCCGTGACCCGAAAGGGTTTACAGGCCGTTGACAAATATTGTGGCGTAAACTCCGGGCCACCGCTCTCAAGAAGGGCGGCCGGGCTCCGGAGAGCGAAAACAGCAGGGCCGAAAGTTAGCCGGAAGCCCCGCGACCCTTAATCAAGGCGACGCCACAGAAAAGTTTCGGCCACAGGGAGGCCAAATCCACACCCGTCGGAAGTCAGAACGTCCCTGATTAATTAGACAAACAAGGGCATGCCGCTCTTGCGCTGACTGCCGGACACGGTTCCGGTAAGAGGCAGGAAAGGGCAGCCTCTTGCGCCTTAAAAACGGGCGCGGGCGGGCCCGAGAAGTTAGAGAACCTTTAAAAGGACTGAAAGTAAGTGCCGACCATCAACCAACTCGTACGCAAGGGCCGCCAGGCGGTGAAGTACAAGACGGCGAGCCCGGCCTTGCAGCAGTCGCCGCAGAAGCGCGGCGTCTGCACGCGCGTCTACACGCAGACCCCGAAGAAGCCGAACTCGGCTCTGCGGAAGGTCGCGCGCGTGCGCCTCACGAACGGCATCGAGGTGACGACCTACATCCCCGGCGTCGGCCACAACCTTCAGGAGCACTCCATCGTGCTCATCCGCGGCGGGCGCGTCAAAGACCTGCCGGGCGTGCGCTACCACATCATCCGCGGCACGCTCGACTCGGTCGGCGTCAACGACCGCAAGCAGGGGCGCTCGAAGTACGGCGCCAAGCGCCCGAAGGGCGGCGCGGCGGCGGCCGGGGCGAAGGGCGCCAAAGGCGGCAGGAAGTAAGACCAGACTGAAAACAGACTATGCCTAGAAGAAGAGTTGTTGACAGACGCGACGTGCTGCCCGACCCGGTGTACAACAGCCCGCTGGTGACCAAGTTCATCAACGGCCTGATGTGGGGCGGCAAGAAGTCCACGGCCGAGGGCATCTTCTACCGCGCGCTGGCGCAGGTCGGCGACAAGACGGGCGAAGACCCCTTGAAGATGTTCAAGCGCGCCATCGAGAACGTGCGCCCGACCGTCGAGGTCAAGTCGCGCCGCGTCGGCGGCTCGACCTACCAGGTGCCCATCGAGGTCGCGCAGGAGCGCAGAGGGAGCCTCGCCATCCGCTGGATCGTGGGCGCCGCCCGCGCCCGCGGCGAGAAGACGATGATCGACCGCCTCGCCGGCGAGATGCTCGACGCCGCCAACAACCGCGGCAACGCCGTCAAGAAGAAGGACGACACGCACCGCATGGCCGAGGCGAACAAGGCCTTCGCCCACTACAAGTGGTAAGGGCCGCCTTCCTGTAGTCCACGGGGTTCCGTTATGGCTAAGCAAGACCTGAACAAGTTCCGGAACATCGGCATCATGGCGCACATCGATGCCGGCAAGACCACGACCACCGAGCGCGTGCTCTTCTACACGGGCGTCTCGCACAAGATCGGCGAGGTGCACGAGGGCACGGCGACGATGGACTGGATGGAGCAGGAGCAGGAGCGCGGCATCACGATCACCTCGGCCGCGACGACCTGCTTCTGGAAGCGCAACGGCGTCGAGCACCGCATCAACATCATCGACACGCCCGGCCACGTGGACTTCACGATGGAGGTCGAGCGCAGCCTTCGCGTGCTCGACGGCGCGGTCGCCGTCTTCGACGGCGTCGCGGGCGTCGAGCCGCAGTCGGAGACCGTCTGGCGCCAGGCCGACAAGTACGGCGTGCCCAGAATCTGCTTCATCAACAAGCTGGACCGCGCCGGGGCCTCGTTCGACCGCTCGTTCCAGTCCATCATCGACCGGCTGGGCGCGAACCCCGTCGCCTTGCAGATTCCCATCGGCCTCGAAGACCAGTTCAAGGGCGTCGTGGACCTCATCACGATGAAGGCGCTCATCTGGAACGACGAGTCGAAGGGCGCCGAGTACGAGACGACCGACATCCCCGCGGAACTCCGCGAGCAGGCGCAGGAGATGCGCCACAAGCTTCTGGAAGCCGCCGCCGAGGCCGACGAGGAGCTGATGGAGCAGTACCTCGAAGACGAGGGCGCCAGCTTCACCGAGGCGCAGATTCGCGCGGCGCTCCGCAAGGGCACCCTCGCCATCAAGCTCGTCCCCGTCGTCACCGGCTCCGCCTTCAAGAACAAGGGCGTGCAGACTCTGCTCGACGCGGTCGTGGACTACCTGCCCTCGCCGCTCGACATCCCGCCCATCGAGGGCGTGAACCCGAGGACGGGCGACACGGAAGCCAGGCCCCCCGAGGCGTCGGCGCCGTTCGCCGGCCTCGTCTTCAAGATCATGGCCGACAAGCACCTCGGCCAGCTCTCGTTCGTGCGCATCTACTCGGGCACGGTCAAGGGCGGCTCCTACGCCTACAACTCGGTGAAGGGGACGAAGGAGCGCGTCGGGCGCCTGCTGCGCATGCACGCCAACAAGCGCGAGGACATCGACGAGGCGTCGGCCGGCGAGATCATCGCCATCGGCGGCATGAAGCAGGTCACCACCGGCGACACCGTGTGCGACGAGAACAAGCCCATCGTGTTAGAGGCGATGGAGTTCCCCGCGCCCGTCATCCGCGTCGCCGTCGAGCCCAAGACCCGCGCCGACCAGGACAAGCTCGGCACGGCGCTCTCGCGCCTCGCGCAGGAAGACCCCTCGTTCAACGTCTCGACCGACCACGAGACCGGCCAGACCATCATCGCCGGCATGGGCGAGCTGCACCTCGAAATCATCGTCGACCGCATGAAGCGCGAGTTCGGCGTCGAGGCCAACGTCGGCAAGCCGCAGGTCGCCTACCGCGAGACGATCACCGTCCCGGCGAAGGGCGTCGAGCGCTACAAGCGCCAGACCGGCGGCCGCGGCCAGTACGGCCACGCCGAGCTGGAGATCGAGCCCGCCCCCGGCGAGGGCTTCGTCTTCGAGAACAAGATTACGGGCGGCGCCATCCCGCGCGAGTTCATCAAGCCCATCGAGGAGGGCGTCCGCGACGCGCTGGAGCGCGGCTTCCTCGCCGGCTACGAGCTGGTGGACATCAAGGTCGCCCTCGTCTTCGGCTCGTACCACGAGGTGGACTCCGACGAGCGCTCGTTCCACATCGCCGGCTCGCTCGCGTTCCAGGACGCGGTCAAGAAGGCCAAGCCCGTCCTGCTCGAACCCATCATGCGCGTCGAGGTCGTCACGCCCGAGGAGTACATGGGCTCGGTGAACGGCGACCTGAACCGGCGCCGCGGCCAGATCGAGAAGATGGAGCCCCGCCCGGGCGGCGCGCAGGTCATCACGGCCTACGTCCCGCTCTCCGAGATGTTCGGCTACACGACCGACCTGCGCTCGATGACGCAGGGCCGCGCCACCTCGACGATGCACTTCGAGCGCTACGACGCGGCCCCCAAGAACATCGCCGAAGAGGTCATCGCGAAGGTGCAGGGCGTCACGAAGTAATTGAACGGTTGATTCAATGAGTCATTGAATCAACGAACGAAGTGATTCAATTCCGTTAAGGAGCGAGAGAGAAACATGGCGAAGGAGAAGTTTGACCGGTCGAAGCCGCACGTGAACATCGGGACGATAGGGCACGTGGACCACGGGAAGACGACTTTGACGGCGGCGATCACGAAGGTGCTGGCGAAGCACAACCCGAAGATCACGGTGCGCGCG
>DASVTS010000050.1:0-98633 GCA_036387455.1 Pyrinomonadaceae bacterium
GGCGGCGTGCTCGCCTACCTCGTGCTCATCCCGATGATCTCGTTCTTCGGCCGCTACCTCGGCTCGACGGTCGTCCCGCCGGGGACGACGCCCATCAGCGAGATGGACCCGGACGCGGTGCGCAACGCCTACGTGCTCTACATCGGCGCGGGCGCCGTGGCCGCCGGCGGCATCATCAGCCTCGTGCGCTCGCTCCCGACCATCTGGAGCGGCCTCAAGGGCGGCCTGCGCGACCTGCGCGGCGGCCAGGCTTCGGCCGAGTTCTCGCCGCGCACCGACCGCGACCTGTCGATGAAGTTCGTGCTGGGCGGCATCATCGACCTCGTCGCGGCCATCATGCTCCTGCCGCAGCTCCACCTCTTCTTCAACCCGCTCGGCGCCATCCTCATCATCGCCTTCGGGTTCCTCTTCGTCACCGTCTCGTCGCGCCTGACGGGCGAGATCGGCTCCAGCTCGAACCCCATCTCGGGGATGACGGTGGCGACGCTGCTCCTGACCTGCTTCATCTTCCTCATCATCGGCTGGACGGGCCCCGGCTACTACGTGACGGCGCTCTCCATCGGCGCCATCGTCTGCATCGCCGCCTCGAACGGCGGCACCACGTCGCAGGACTTGAAGACCGGCTTCCTCGTCGGCGCGACGCCGTGGCGGCAGCAGATAGCCATCCTCATCGGCGCGGGCGCCTCCGCCCTCATCCTCGGGCCGATTCTCATCAGCCTCAACAGCGCCGCCACCGTCTACGTGCCGGCGTCGAGGATGCAGCTCCCGGCCGACGTCCGCGCCGACGTCTCGCAGCTCGGCCCCGGGCGCGAGGGCGTGCCCGGCGACCAGGGCATCAGCGACCCCGCCCAGTACCGCGTCTGGTACAAGGTGGACGAGACGGGCTCGCGCGCGGGCAAGTACCTCGTGGACGACGCGGGCACGCCCCGCTACTTCGTCGACCCCGGCATCAACGGCACCTACAACGCGACCGAGGGCGGGCGCGAGGTGGACAAGTTCGCCGCGCCGAAGGCGACGCTGATGTCCTACATCATCAAGGGCATCCTCAACCGCGAGCTGCCGTGGGGGCTCGTCCTGCTCGGGGTGATGATAGCGGTCGTGCTGGAGATGGCGGGCATCCCCTCGCTCGCCTTCGCCGTCGGCGTCTACCTGCCGCTCTCCTCCTCGTCGCCCATCTTCGTCGGCGGGCTGGTGCGCTGGGGGGTGGACAAGTTCCTGCGCCGCCGCCTCGCGGGGCGCAACATGACCGAGGACGAGCTGGTCGCCGAGGGCGACAAGAGCCCCGGCGTGCTGATGGCCTCGGGCTACATCGCGGGCGGCGCCATCGCCGGCATCATCATCGCCTTCCTCGCGGGCGTGCCGTGGTTCACGGGCTTCAACCGGAGCATGGCGGCGTGGGGCGAGCACAACCCGTTCCACGCGGGGCCGTGGTCGGACGCGCTCGGCGTCGTCCCGTTCATCATCCTCGCCGTGCTGCTCTACGCCGTCGGGCGCGAGTGGCTGCTGGCCGGGCCGCGCCGCGCCCCGGCCGACGAGCGTTAAACCGGGCGGCGGCTTGACCCCGCCCGCGCGGGGGTGAAAAAATGGCTGTCCGTGGGGCGCCCGAGGCGTCCCGCGGTCAGCCGTTCTTTTTCGCCGCCCTCCCCGTTCCCACTTGCCGAGAGACTTACCCGAGATGAACAGACGCACGAAGCTCAAGACCTACACGCTGGCACTCTGCCTCCTCGCCGCCGCCTCCGCGCAGGCCCGCCCGAATCAGCAGGCGAAGCCGCATCAGCAGGCGCAGCCCGTGGCGCCGCAGGCCGCCGCCGCCGCGCAGCCCTCCACCCCGACCGACGTGGCGCGCGCCTTCTACACGGCGCTGCGCGAGGGGCGCTTCCGCGACGCGCTCCTGATGTCGGTCTACCGCCCGGCCGTCGAGGGGCTGAGCGCCGAGGACATCGAAGACCTGCGCGTGGACTTCGCGCGGCTGGCGGCGACGGTGCCGAAGGACTTCGACTTCACGGGCGAGCAGCTGAGCGGCGACGAGGCGACGGTCTTCATGAGGACGGGCGAGGACAAGGACGTGAAGGTCGAGCCGGTCTACATGATGCGCGGCCCCGGCGGCGCGTGGGTCGTCGGCGACCGCGAGGCCGCCGCCGAGGTGAAGAAGCTGGGCAAGAAGTTCTTCTTCGAGCAGCGCATCGCCGCGCACGAGTCGGAGGCCGAGGACATGCTCAAGCGCATCCAGGCCGCGCAGCTCGCCTACTCGCTCCAGAACGCGGGCTCGTTCGCCGCCCTCGACAAGCTCGTCAGCGCCGGCTACGTCCCGCAGGACATCCTCGGCACCGAGACGACCGGCTACCGCTTCACCGTCGTCACGGCCCCCGACGGCAAGTCCTACGAGGCGCGCGCCGAGCCGGCGCGCTACGGGCGCACGGGCCGCCTCTCCTTCCACATGGACAAGTCCGGCCTCCGCAAGAAGGACGCGGGCGGCAAGCCGCTCAAGTAGGCCGCCGCCGACGGGGCGATTGCGCCCGCCGGGCGGCGGAAGCTACAATCCCGCCGGCGGGCGCCTCATCCACTTGCCGCGGCGCGTCGCCCCCGTCCCTCTCCCGCAGTGCCGCTTTCCTCCGAGGTTCCCAAACGCCGGGCGAGGACGAATGCCGGAGCTGATACGCACAATCGCCAGCCGCCTGCGCGAGATGGTGGGCAACCGCCGACGCGCGCAGCGCCGCGCCGTGCGGCTCCCCGTCTTCGTCTCGGTGCTCGACGGCGCGCAGGGCGCGGCCCCCGCGGGCGTGGCCGGCCACACGTGCGACGCGAGCGACGGCGGGCTCGGCGTCGTCCTGCCCAGCATACGCGTCGGCGATCGCTACCTCGCGGGCGACGCCGTCACGCTCCGCCTCACGCTCAAGCTGCCCGACGCGAGCGCGCGCCTCTACGGCACGCCCGTCCGCTACGAGCGCCTCGAAGGCGGCGGAGACGGCCAGCCCGCCGCCGGCTTCCTCGTCGGCATCCGCCTCAACGACGACGGCGACCGCGCCCTCCTCGCCGAGTACCTCAAGAATCTGAAGAAGTAGACGGTAGTCAGTGGAAAGAACGGGCGGCGCGCCGGTCGATGACCGTGACGCGCCGCCCCTGGTTTTTCTACTGACTGCCGACTACCGATTACTGTCTACTTAAAAACCATCCACCCGAACTTTTCCGGGACGTGGAAGGCGGGCTCGGGGGTGTGCGTGGGCTGCCAGGCAAGGTAGCCGCGGTCGGGGTCGCGGCCGACGCAGCGGAAGAGGTTGCAGCGCCAGCGGTCGCCCGCGCGCGGCCGGGCCGGGAGCGCCTTCCAGGGGACGCGCAGGCCCAGCGTGAGCGAGCCCTCGCGCACGCGCGCCGCCGCCGTCATGCCGGAGCGGAAGTCCCATTCGGTGTCGCGCCCCTCGGGGGTGACCGTGAGCGCGAGGTCTATCCACTCGCCCGTGGGCGCGACCTCGAACTCGAAGTAGTGTTTGACGGGGCCGGCCTCGGGCGTGATGAAGATTTCGCAGACGTCCCGCTCCCAGAGCCGCAACGTCTTGCGGTCGAGCCGCGGCGCGCCCGAGACGACGAGCGGCTCGGCCTGCCGGCAGTCGAAGCGCACGGCCAGTCCGGCGGCGTCCCACACGACGCGCGCCTCCGCGCGGCGCCCGGCCGGCGCCTCCTCGCCCGACCAGTAGCGCGCGATGTGCGCCGCGCGCGCCCGCGCCCACGCAGGGTTCTCGAAGTCGCCCGCCGCCACCTCGCGCGCCGCGCGCAGCGCCTCGACGATGTTGGTCAGCTCGTAGCCCCTTGCCACCATCTCAACCCTAAATTCACCTCAAGCCATTTCGCCGCGAGAGTCTTTGAGCACGTCGAGGCAGCGCCCGAGCAGGCGTTCGGGGTCTTCGTCGAAGAGGACGGCGGCGCCCGTCTCTTTAGGGAAGAGACGCACCAGCCGCCCGGCCTCGTCGGCGACGCCGCCCGTGCCGGTCAGGCAGCCGACGACGCGCCCCTCGTCGTGCGCGATGGTCAACTCGTTGAGCGTCCCCATCCCGCCGCGGAAGACTACGACGACGTCGCACGAGCGGACGAGCACGACGTTGCGCCCCTTGAGCCCGAAGCCGGTGTAGACGAGCACGTCCGTCCCTTCCAGCGGGAGCCCGTAACGCCCCGCGTGCTCGCGCGCGTCCGACGCCGGCGAGACGCCGACGTGCAGCCCGCCCGCTTCGTGCGCCGCGCGCCCGGCCGCGTGCGGCAGCCCCGTCGTGCCCCCGGTCATCAGCACGCACCCGCGCGCGGCGACCGCGCGCCCGAGCGCCGCGGCCAGCGCGTGCAGCCGTTCGCCCTCCTCGCCCCGCGGCGCGTCGCCCGCCGAGCCCATCACGCCGACCTTGATTCTCATGCCGCGGAAGCAATAACACTTTCCGGCCGGCGAAGCAAAACCGCCGCGCGTCTCGGGGCGCCGAAGCGGGGCGCGCGGCGGGATTTCGGAAAAGCGCGACTATTTCCCGTTTAACTCAGAGGCTCCGGCGAACTTGACAGTGGCACCAATAAGAAATAACCTGTGCCGCGTTTAACAGGCCGAAGGGAGGCCGCGGGCGCACCCGCCGCGGTTCCGCCCGACCGTTTCAGCGCGCAAGCCTGAACACCCGTAAGAGCATCCCGACTCACAGCACCGGACAGCCCCGCAGTCCCGCCAGACCGCGTCGCTCTCATTCCAGAGGCGCGCACGGGTGGGCCCCTGAGTCCGCCACGCGTGCGCGCGGTACATCCCCCGCGGGGCCGAGCGCGGTGCCCGAACCCCCGAACTGACTTGAGGAGAATTAAGATGAATTTCCCCCGCAGAGCGAGCGCGAGACTGCTCGCCACACTGACCCTCGCCGCCCTCGCCGCCGCGCTCCCCCTGAAGCACGCGGCGCAGAACGCGCCTTCGTCCGCCCCGTCGCCCAACGGCAAGATCGTCTTCCAGAGCACGCAGGGCGGCGACGGCTACGTCAACGACATCTACGTGATGGACGCCGAAGGCAGGCACCAGACGCGCCTGACCGACGACCCCGGCGACGACGTCTCCGCCGTCTGGTCGCCGCAGGGCGACAAGATCGCCTTCCTCTCGAACCGCCGCGGCGCCGGCTACGAGATTTTCCTGATGAACGCCGACGGCACCAACCAGCACCCTCTGCGCGACGCGAGCCCCGTCTACACGGCCGGCTTCGGGTGGTCGCCCGACGGGACGCGGCTGGCTTTCGATAACGGCGGCAACGTCTACGTCGTCGCGGTTGACGGCGCGTCCGCCCCGACGAACGTCTCGGTCAACAAGGATTTCGGCTCGTCGGACAGCGTCCCGAGCTGGTCGCCCACCGGCGGCAGGCTCGTCGTCCGCAACTCCATCCCCTGCACACAGGGCTGCTCCGACCTCTACGTCGTCAACGCCGCCGACGGCACCGGCCGCGTGAAGCTCCAGACCGGCCCCGGCTTCGACGCCGACCCGCGCTGGTCGCCGACCGCCGACGTCGTCGTCTACGAGGGCGACCGCTTCCCGCTCGGGCGCGGCATCTACGTCACCGCCGCCGACGGGACGGGCTCCGAGATGCTGGTCTCGGGCGCCGCCGGCTCGTGGGGCTCCGCCGTCTGGTCGCCCGACGGCTCGCGCCTCGGCTTCTTCTCCCAGTCGGGAGTCGCGCACGTCGTCAAGCCGGACGGCACGGGGCTCGTGAGCGTGAGCGACGCGCCGGCGTCGAGCCTGACGCTCTTCTGGTCGCCCGACGGCTCGAAGGTCGGCTACCACAACGCCAACGCCGACGGCTGGGTGGACATCTTCGTCGTCGCCTCCGACGGCTCCGGTCGCCGCGCCGTCAACTACACCAAGACGCGCCGCGCCGACGAGTTCGCCTATAGCTGGCAGAAGTTAACGCCCTGAGTTCGGGCGCCGGCGCCCCAGAGGCTAAGTCCCCGGCGAGGCTCGGTTGAGCCTCGCCGGGGACTTTTCACGTCCGGGCTGTCGGAGACTAGGGCGCCGTCGGAGTGTGGGCCTACGCCGCTTTGGCGCGCCTCTTCAGGGAAGAGATGTATCTGGGCAGGTCGGCGTACCTGATGAGTTGTCTCCCCGAAATCTGCGGCAGAAGTTCTGCCCCTTCGTTGACCAGGATGGGGGTCACGCGCTTGTCCAGCGAGTCCGCGGCCCCTATTTCGTACTGGAGCCAGGAGCTTTTGAGCGAGTTTTCGGTGAGCAGCACTACGACCTCGTCCGCGCTGCGGAGCGAGTTCTTGATGTGCAGGCTAATGTCCTCGCCCGGCTCGGTGGACTCGGCAGCGGACACTGTGACCCCCGCCTCCTTGAGCCTGCGCGTCAGGTCGCGCGCCAACTCCTTGTCCCTTGATGTATGGCTGATGTAGACCCTGTAACTCATTCGCTCACCTCGCCGGCCGCCTGCCCCTCGAAGTACGATTTCATACGCCCCTCTAAGTCTAACAAGAAGTCATCGAAGGCGTTAAGGTTTCTCTTGCTTCTGTTGGACAGCGGGGCTATCTCGCCGGGGGCCATGTTGTTGAGGATGGCGGTGATGTGTATGCCATGTGCGTCGGCGACGCCGATTTCGTAGAGAACCCACTGAGAGGTCGCGCTGTGCGTCGAGAGCAGCACCACCGCCTCCTGGCAGGAGCCCATCCCTTCGTTTATTGATTTGATGATCTCGCCGCCGCCGGGGAGGTCTTTCCGGTCCATCCAAGTTTCGGCCTTCCGCGCCTCAATCTCTTTCTTAATCTGGTTCGCTATGAACCACTCCACCGAGTCGTAGCTGATGAAGACCTTGTACGCCGGCGGCGCGGGCGGCCTCGGCTGCGCCTTCTCCGTCGCGGTTTTCCTGGCCCCCTTTTTCGCCGCAGACTTAACGGATTTCTGCCGGGTCGTTCGTGTGGCCATGGCCTCTATGTACACCAAACCCCTACGCGCATCAAGGGCTATTTCCTCCGGTACTTGTCGAACCAGGCGCGGAGGAAGAGGATTTGGGCGACGCGGTTGGAGGGGTGGCGGAGGGTGAACTCGGCGTTGAAGCCGTGGTACTCGTCGGCGAGGCGCACCATGGCGGTCGGCACCTTGCGCATCTTGAGCGCGCGGTAGAACTGCTCGGTCTGCTCCAGAGGCGTGCGCAGGTCGTTGTCGCCGGTGAGAATCATCGTCGGCGTCTTGACGTTGCCGACGTAGGTGATGGGCGAGCGGCGCATGTGCTCCTCGGGGTTCTCCCACGGCAGTTGCTTGAAGTTGTAGTACCAGTCGGCCGAGTCGGTCGTGCCGACGAACGAGTACCAGTTGACCACCGGCTTCATCGCCACCGCGGCGGCGAAACGGTCGGTGTGGCCGACGATCCACGTCGTCAGCACGCCGCCGCCCGACCCGCCCGTGACGAAGAGGTTGCGCTCGTCCACGTAGCCGCGCCGGACGACCTCGTCCACGCCGCGCATCAGGTCGTCGTAGTCCTGGCCGGGGTAGGCGTTGTTGATGGCGTTGCCGAACGCCTGTCCGTACCCCGTCGAGCCGCGCGGGTTGGTGTAGAGGACGACGTAGCCCTCGGCCGCGTGGTTCTGGAATTCGAAGTTGAAGCCGACGTTGTACATCGAGTGCGGCCCGCCGTGGATGTAGAGCAGCAGCGGGTACTTCTTCGAGGGGTCGAAGTCGGGCGGCTTCACCACCCAGCCCTGCACGCGCGTCTTCGCGCAGTCCGACGCGCGCGGCTCGGCCGGCGGGGAGTCGGCCGCCGTGCACTTCGGCCCCGCCATCCCCGCCGAGTCGTACCAGATTTCCTCGACCTGCCCGAGCCTGCGCCCTTCGAGCAGGTCGTCGTTGACGGACGTGAGCCGCTTCAGCTCGGCGGGCGCGGCGGTGAAGCTCCCGAGGGCGGCCCCGCGGGGCGGGAGCCGCACCGCGAAGAGGTCTGCCGGCCTGTCGGCCGACGTGCGCGTGCCGACGAGCAGGCCGTCGCGGCTGACCGACCCGACGCCGAGGACGTGGGCGCCGGTCGTCAACTGCCGCGGCGCGCCGCCCGCCGCGCGGACGTACCAGAGGTTCTGCGAGCCGCGGTCTTCGGTGACGAAGAGGAGGCCGCTGTTGTCCTCCGCCCAGGTGACGGAGGCCGGGGCGCGGTCGAAGTCGTCGGTGAGCGCGCGGCGCCCGGTGCCGTCGGCGTTCATCACGTAGAGGCGCGTGACGTTGTAGGTGTTGTCGTTCTGGTCCGAGCCCGTGTAGGCGACGAGCCTGCCGTCGGGCGAGACCTGCGGGTTGTTGTCCGGCCCCTTGCGGTCGGTGAGCTGACGGACGGCGCCGCCCTGCAAACCGACCGCGTAAATCTCCGAGTCGCCGCGCAGGTACTCGGCGTCCGACTTGCGCACGGCGCTGAAGACGAGCGAGCGCGAGTCGGCCGCCCACTCGGGCGCGCCGTGCTGGTAGTCGCCCTCGGTCAACTGCCGCGCCGCGCCGCCCTCGTCCGAGATGACGAAGAGGTGCGCGAAGCCCTCGGGGCGCCAGCCCGAGCCGTCGTTGCGGTAGTTCAAGCGGTCTACGACGCGGGGCGCGTCAACCCACTTCGCGCCCGCCGGCCGCGCGGGCATCCGCACCGAGAGGCCGGGGTCGCCGGGGGCGAGCATGTTGAAGGCGATGTGCCGGCCGTCGGGCGACCACGCGAGGTTCGAGGGCGCGCGCTCCAGCCGCGTCAACTGCGTCTCGCCCGGCGCGTCCACCCAGCGCACGAAGACCTGCGCGCCCGCGGGCTGCCCCGGCGCGACGTAGGCGATGCGCCGGGAGTCGGGCGACCAGACGGCCTGCGCGCCTTTGACGAGGAAGCGGTTGCGGCCGCCGTCCGCGTCCATGATCCAGACCTCTTCCTCGTACTTGTCGTTCACCTTGTCGGCCCAGCGCCGCGTGTAGACGACCTGCTTCCCGTCGGGCGAGACGCGCGGCGCGGCGACCATCTCCCAGTCGAGGAAGAGGTCGACGGTCAGGCGGTCTTTCTGCGACTGCGCCCACGCCTGCGGCGCGAGCGCGACGACGAGCGCGGCGGCTAAAAGTACAACTCTCCTCAGTCTCATCTCGACAAAACTCTCCGTTCTCTTCTGTTGTTAAGGGCGTCGGCTGGAAAGCCTGCGCGGCGACGACTCGGCGAACTGTGCGGATGATAAAGGAAAAGGGTGGAGGTTGAAAGTAAAGGTGCCTGCCGCCGAGGTCATCCCCATAAAACTTACGCGGACGATGACGTTGCTCTTAACGCCCGAATCAACCCACTCCGAGCACGGGCATTCAACGTGGGAGGATAAAGAATACTATTGAGGCGTCGGGGTGGAGGAGTCGTCAGATGGTGGCTGACATGCGGAATGGGGTCTAAGTTTTCCCCTCAGCGCATTCACCAATGTCTGGTAGAAAGACAAGTAAACTTCCAACTCTTCGGCTTTGATATGCTTCAATAGCAATTCACGTTTCGTCTGTGGCGGAGTAGCAGAGAACAGGATTGGTTCTAGCTTCTCAACTCTTTTCCAGAGATCATCTTCCGTAAACTGTTTTTCGAAAAAACCACGAATGTTGCCGATGATAAAACTGCTACTTGTGTCAAATGACTCTCTACGTCTTTCTATAACCCTATAAACATTCTTTACGAACCTTTCTCTCTCATAACGGTTCTCCTTGAATTGCCTTATCGCCCTGTCAACTATAGTTGAAAAGTTAAGACCCTCCCTGTACTCGTTGATTGTTATAGATAACTTTGCGAAATCGTTAATGAGTTCTTCGAGCGCACGGGCATCTGGTAGAGGATCGCGAATAGCATCCAACTTAGCTTCCAATCTCTTCCATGTACGCTTAAAGGTTCTTGTAACTTTATCATCGGAAACCGGGTTGTCGAGAGCATCATTGATACAGTGAACAAGGTCTTCTGTCCCGGCTTTATCAGCCCATTTACATTGCAAACGTTGTAGGGGCCCCGGTAAATCCTCATGACTGTCTAAATCGATAACATATGGGAAAACCGTGATCCCGTTGAAGTCCAGTATTCCGCCTTCAAAAATGAGCCATGGATTTTTTCGATTGTCAGTGGTGATGCAAAGTATACCGAAACGAGCTTCTCTCAATGCCTCCTCTAACACCTTTTGCCAGTACTTACCCCCGGGAATATTTTTCGATATCCATGGGACTCCAAGTTTCATATCATCACGGAGCCATTCTTGCAGAGCCATTGCCGCTTTACAGCTGTTTCCTTCTGTCTGGCTGATGAAGATGTTCATACGCTTTTCCATATGCTCCTCCGTGGGGCTGCTCATAGCCTATTCGGTATTCAAAGATAATTAGCATTCCCGTACACGAACCTGTGGTGACGGGTGAAAGGCGGGCGGCGCGGAGGGCCACCCGCCGTGTGCGTTTGTGGGTTAGGGGGCGACTTTCACCGCGGGGTTGCTCCAGGGGCTTTGGCCGGCGGTGGTGACGGCGGCGACGCGGAACCAGTAGCGGGTGCCGCTGGTGAGTCCTTCGATGGTCGTGCGCGAGCGGGTGGAGACGGCGGCGTGGGTGTAGGAGGACTCGGTCGGTGGGTCGGGGCTGCGCTCGACGACGTAGGAGCGCGCGCCGCGGACGGCGTCCCAGGAGAGGTCTATCTCGCCTTCGTGCTCGCCGGCCGTCGCCGTCAGCGAAGGGGGCGCGGCGGGCGTGGAGGCGGCGGGGGCCGGTGCGCCGCGCACGTCGAGCCCCGCGCTCATGATGAGCTCCTGGTCGTTCCCGGCGACCGACTCGACGTGTGCGACCAGTTGCGTCAGGATTTGGTCGAGGGCTTCCTCTTTGGTGTTCTGTGTGGCGGTGCGCGCCTTCGCCTCCTGCCGCGCGGCCTGCGCGGCGTCGGCGGCGGCTTCCAACTCGTTGACGGCCGCCGTCACCTGCGCGAGAGGCGGGTGCGGCGAGGTGAAGTTGGGGTTGCCGGTTAGGGCGGCGACGATCTGCTTTGAGCGCGCGATTTTTTCCGGGATGGAAAGGCTTCTGAGGTTGAGCTTGATGCGTGCCATCCTGAGGTCTCCTCTCTTGAGGTCGGAGGTCGCGGTCGTTCGAGGCGGTGGAACCCTGCTGGTGAAGGCGGCGGGAGAATAACGCCGAACGCCCGGCGAGGCAAGACCTTTTTTCCGCGTGCGCGGGGTGCCGCGCCCTGTTCAGCAGTGGCGGGCGGTACTGACCTGTTCGTTCAGGTACGCTACGGCCTGACTCCACTTTGAATCGCCATAATTCAAGCAAGAATCATCCCGATTCCGATTAAGTTCAGGACACTTCAAACTCGAATCGAGATGATTCAAAGGCGAATCGCGGCAGGACGAGTCGTACTTGCCGTGGACTCGATTTGAATCGCCGCGAAACCGTTTGCACTCGTGCCCGCACCTGCTTAAGTCCTCGCAGGGCGGACGTGAGAGGCCGCGGGAGCGAGTAGTATCTTGTTGCGACTGTCGGGGCTCATCCCGGGTGCGTTAACTGTTGGGATTTCACCTTCCGAAGTAGGCGGGGTCCATCAGATACCAGTTCAGCAGCCCGGCCGCCAGCCCGGCGCCGAACACGAGGAGGACGAGGACTTTGTCGCCCGCCGTCTGCGGCTTCCCGCCTTTGCCGGGGAAGAGGAGCAGGAAGAGGCCGCCCACCACGCCGACCGGCCCGAACGCGGCCATCTTCAGGGAGTAGCGGCCCTCGGCGTGCAACTGGCTCCAGTTGTAATAGGTGATGCCGGCAAAGAGCAGGATGAGCCCCGCCCCCAACAGGCGGGCCTTCAAATGATGCATGGCGATCTCCCCCGGTCGGACGTCGGAAGGCTGAGCCTTGACGCGGAGTTTTACTGAGTTGGAAAGCGGCCCGGCGGACGGCGACGTTTAAGCGGCGTCCCTTCGGTTTCGTTCGCGGAGATGATAGAGGAAAAGGGCCGGTGTTGAAAACCGCGCCCCGGCGCGGCGGGCGAGTCGGTCGCGCCGCGCCGGGGCGTGGGTCGTCTGCGGGCGGTGTCCCTACTGCCTCTTGGTCTCCGTGCGGAGCGCACGCGCCTTGTATTTCAGGGCGACCTTGCCGCGGCCGCCCGCGTCGTAGGTGACGCGGTAGGTGCCCTTGAGGACTGTGATGGAGTCGTAGCCGAAGCTGTTGCTGGTGCACTTGTCGAGGACCAAGTCGTCGTCAATGGGGAGGCGTTCGGCGCGTTGGGCGGGGCCGGAGGGCAGTTCTAGCGTCAGGAACTTTTTGTCAATAGTCCCGACGCCTTCAAATACGTTCTCGCCTTCCGGCTTGACGCGCGCGCCCATGCAGCCGGACGGGCCGCCGTCGCCGCCTGAGATGAAGCATATCCCGATGCCGCGGCACCAGTGACCGTGCCCGCCCTTGACCCAAAGGTTGACGCTCCCGGTGGTCGGCGTCACCTTCTGCGGCCCCCCTTCTTCCGCCGCCACGAGCTTCGGGTTCGGCACCGTGCCGCCGCTCGTCGTCGGCACGGCCGTCATCGTGGGCGTGGGCCGGGCGGCGTCCTTGTCTTTATCTTGCGCCCTGGGGATGCTGGCCGCGTGGGACGCGGCCGTGAAAGCGAGGGCGGCTATGGCGAGGCTGCATTGCTTGAGCATTTCGGTTTTCCTCTCTGAGTGTTGGGCAGGGTGACTGGCGCGCGGCGGGCGGCGTCGAGGGCCGCCGCCGCGCGTGTCGGGCGCGAGGAGGGAGGTTACGGCGCGAGCCGTTTCGCTATGGGGAGGCTTCCGAGGTTGGGCTTAATGCGCGCCATCCCGAAGTCTTCTCCCCCGAGGTCGGAGGTCGCGGTTATACGAGGTGTGAACGTTGCTGTTGACGGCGGCAGGAGAATAACGCCGAAAGCCCGGCGAGGCAAGCCTTTTTCAGCGGGCGGCCTCGGCCCCGGGCGGCGTCGTGGGCGCCCTGTCCCAGCGGCGGCGCGTGAGGAACCAGAGGACGCCGGGGAGGATGAAGAGGACGCCGATGGCGGCGGTGACGACGCGCGGCGAGAGTCGGAAGCGGTCGAGCGCCTCGCCGGTGGCGTAGTTCGAGGCGGCCATGGCGAGCGTCATCAGCATCAGCTCGGCGGCGAAGACGCGCCCGCGGAACTCGTCCTCGACCGCCGCTTGCAGCAGGACGGTCGAGAAGACCCACAGCACGCTCCCCGCCATGTGCGCGACGGCGAGCCAGCAGAGCGCGGGCCCGAAGCTCCGCTCCGCCGCGAAGGCGACGTAGAAGGCGCCCGCGACGACGAACGAGACGCCGATGGCGCGCTGCATCTGCTGGCGCGTCTCGCCGTAGAAGCGCCGCATGACCACCGGCCCGATTGCCGTCCCCACGCCGCGCGCCGCGTAGAGCACGCTCATCCCGAGCGCCGCGCCGCCGGCCCCGTCGCCCAGGCTCAGGCGGAAGATTTTCTCGCCGAAGACCGGCAGCAGCGTCAGAATCCCCCCGCCCAGCCCCCACGCCGTCTTGACCGACAGCAGCGCCATCACGCGCGGGCGGCTCCGCACGTAGCGCAAGCCTTCGCGCGTGTCCGCGACGCCGAACGCCCTGGAGAGGGTGAGCGGCGCCTTCGGGCGGGCGGGGCGCCGCGGCAGGCGGACGCTCCAGACGAGCGCGGCCGAGAGGAGGTAGGTCGCGGAGTCGATGACGAAGGCGGCGTCGGTGCCGAACCAGTCCGTGACGGGGCCGCCGACGGCCGCGCCGAGCGTGAGCATCGCCGACCACGTGACGGCGGAGATGGCGTTGGCCGTGAGCAGGTCGCGCGGGGCGACGACCGACGGGAGCGCGGCCGAGCGCGCCGGCTCGAAGAAGGCGGAGAAGGCGAGCTGGAGGACGGTCAGGACGTAGACGAGCCAGACCTGCCCGGGGTCGCGCACGAAGAGGAAGCCGAGGACGACGAGGGCGCGCGCCACGTCGCTGGCGATCATGATGTGGCGCCGGTTGAAGCGGTCGGCGAGGACGCCCGAGAGCGGCGCCAGGAAGACGCTCGGCAGGAAGCGCGCGACGAGCACGAGCCCGACGGCGCGACCCGAGCCGGTCAGCCTCAGCACGAGCGTGAAGAGGGCGATGGTGTCGAACCAGTCGCCGAGCTGGCTGACGACCTGCCCCAGCCAGAGCAGGCGGAAGTCGCGGTTGCCGCGCAGCAGCCCGAAGTAGCCCGCCGCCGCCTCACCGCCCTCCCGGCCCTCGCCCTGACCGCCCGCCGTCTCCGCCAAAACCACCCCGCCGCGCCCACTCGAAAAGTTGGCGACGAGAGTGCCCGCGCCCCTCCCGCGTTGTCAAACGTCGTGCGGGGCGGGCGAAAAATAAGCCCCGGCAGCGTCCGCGGCTGCCGGGGCTTTTAACGTCGGGTGACGCGGGGCCGCGCGCTACTGCGTGAAGCGGCTGCGGTACTCGAACGAGTTGAGGAAGGCCTTGACCATCTCGGCCTGCCGGTAGTCGCCGCCGAAGTCGTTCAGCTTCTTCAGCCAGAAGTTGTAGCCGCTGAAGTCCGCGTCGGGCGCGTCGTCGGGGTTGCGCCGCAGGTAGCCGAAGTACTGCATCAGCACGAAGGCCGAGTTGAACTCCTGCCGCGCGAAGGTCGCGTTCTCCGCTATGTGCCGCAGCACGGCGGCGCGGGTCACGGTGCCGGCGTTCAGCCTCGTGACGAGGTCGTTACGCTCGGCCGCGCCCAGCGTGATCCCGGCGTTGGAGGCGAGCGCGTCCACGTACTGCGCGCTCGTCTTGCCGTCGAACGCGACGTGGAACTCCAGCCGGCCCGCCCACTGCTCGACGAAGGCGGCCTTGTTGCCCTCCAGCTTCTGCTCCCACCCGGCGGCGTTGACCACGACCCCCTGGCCGATGGTGCGCGTGTCGGCGAGGAAGTTGTCGAGGCGCGGGAGCGTCCCGTACGAAGCCTTCTGGAGCCGGTAGACGAGGAAGCCGGTCTGCTGGAACTCGATGGAGAGGAAGAACGCCGCGGAGGTGTCGACCCTCTTGACCTCGGCGCACGGCACGTTCGCGCCGCAGGAGGTAATGCCGCCGATCCAGAAGTTCAGCCCCGGGTCGTCGGGCTCGCGGTTGAGGAAGTCGAGGTAGTGTTGCCGCACGTAGAAGCGCGCGTTGTCCGCCGGGTTGCCGGCGGTCGAGAGCACGGCCGTCGAGACGGTCGCGGCGTTGTTGGAGACGAACGGCTCGCCCGTGGCCGGGGTGACGGACGACGCGTTGACGATGACCGCGCCGTCGGGGACCGCCGCGTCCACGGTGGCGACGATGGAGACGCGCCCCGACGAGCCCGCCGACAGGCTGGTGAACGTGGCGGTGCGGTTGTTGTCCGTGCCGCCGCAGGTGCCGCTGCCGGAGGTGACCGCGCACGAGACGAACCTCACCCCCGCCGGCAGGTTGTCCTGCAAACGCACGTTGGCGATGGCGCTCGCGCCGTTGTTCCTGACCGTCAGGGTGTAGGTGATGTTCCCGGCCTGCCGCGCGATGGAGGGCGACGCGGTCGAGGTGATGGAGAGGTCGGGGATGCCGGTGACGACGGCCGTCGTGCTGTTGAGCCGGATGAACGCCGGCACGGGCGTCACGCCGGACGGCGCGCTCGCGTCGAAGGACTCGCCGGGGGCGGTCGTCCCCGTGGCGTTGACCGCCGTCAGCTCGAAGGTGTACGTGCCGTCAACCGTGTAGTTGGCGTAGCGCGCCGTGTAGACGCCGTCGCCCGCCTGCTCGTCGCCGTGGTCGGCGAGCCTACCGTCGTCGAACAGCGTGATCGGGTCTCTGGAGCCGCCGGGGCGGACGACGTAGCCGCCGACCACCGCGCCGACCACGCTCTCGCCCCTGTACTGCGGCATGGCCCTGATGACGGCCACCTCGGGGAAGGCGAGCGTGTCTTTGAGGACGGAGGTGACGAGCTGCACGCCGTCGTTGCGCGCGAACGCCAGCACGTCCACGCTGCCGCCCCTGAGGTCGCCCGCCGTGACGATGATGCTCCACGTCCCCGCCTCGGGCGAGTTGACCTGGAGCGAGCGCGCGTGCGGCCCGACCGAGAGGACGAGGTTCGGGTTGCCCGACGCGCTGGCCTCCGTGAGGAGCGTGCCGGACGGGCTGCGGAGTGCGATCTGGACGCCGCCGGACGAGCCGGTGGTCGTCACCCCGAAGGTCGCGGTCTGCGCCCCCGCCTCGACGGGCGCGCTGATGGTGGTGGTCTGCCCCGAGACGATGCTCTGCGGGGCCTGCGCGGTGAGCGAGTTGTCGGTGCCCTCCTGCACCAGCTTGAGGAAGTTGCTGAACAGCTCGGAGGACTGGGCGGCGCTGTAGTACTTGCCGCCCGTCTGGGTGGCGATGCTCATCAGCGAGGACTGGCCGGCGCTGGAGATGCCGGAGCCGACGCCGACCGTGATGACCGTGACGCCGGCGGCCTGGATGGCCGGGACGACACTGGCCGGGGCGGTGCCGGTGTTGTGGTCGCCGTCGGTGAGCAGGACGATGAGCTCGTTACAGCCGCGCTGGGTCTGCGCCGTGAGCTGGCTGAGGCCGGCCTGGAGCCCGCCGCCGATGTTCGTGTTGCCGGTCGCGTCGAGGCTGTTGACGGCCCCCTTGATGGCCGCCTTCTGGCTGTCGCTCGTGAGGGCGGTGAGGCTGAAGTTGACGGTCGCGTCGCTGGCGAAGGAGACGACGCCGACCGAGTCGCCGACGCGGAGGTAGTCGATGAAGAGGTTCGCGGCGTTCTGCACGTCCACGAAGGGCTGGCCGGCGAGACTCCCCGAGCGGTCCAGCACCAGCACCACCTTCAGGCCGGAACAGTTGGCGCAGCCGTCCTTGAGGTCCACCGCGTGCGCCGCCGGGGGCGCGGAGGTGGGGACGCCCGCGGCCGGCGCCGTCGCCCTGAATTTCTGGGTGGCCTCGGCGACCTGCGTCCAGCAGGCCTTATGGTTGATGGTCTCCTGCCAGTTGTTCTTGTCGCGGTCGTGGTTGCCGGTCACGCAGAACTCGTTGAGCGTGTACGTGCCGTTCCCGCCCGCCGCCCGCCCGCCGCGCGACTTGTAGTTGTCCATCAGGCAGTGGTTGGTGGCGTTCGTGTCGGGGCGGTCGGCGCAGTCGGCGCCGTCGGCGAGGCCCGGCCCGGAGTACTCGTCCTTCAGCCCGTAGGCGTGGTGCCCCATCTCGTGGGCGATGGTGTAGGCGGTGTTGTCGGCGTCGGCCCCGAACGTCCTCGCGTAGTAGAGCAGGACGTGCTCGCCGCGGACCCCGAACCTGCCGGGCGCCTTCTCCCTGCCGTCCGGCTTGAAGACCCAGAACTCGGCGCTCTGGGAGGCGCCGCTGTTGTTGACGATGGTGACGGTCCCGAAGCGGTGCTGCCCGTCGGTGGCGTCGGAGAGTACCTGACTCGCGGCCTGAAACCCGGCGCGAATCCTCGCCAGCTCGGCGTCCGTCGCGTTGAAACGCACGGAGACGCAGAAGTTGAAGCGCCCGTTGGTGAACGTCCCGCTGCCCGCGTGGGCGGGAGTCGAGCAGGCGAGCATCACGACCAGCAGGGCGGCCAGCGAGAGGAAGGCTTCTCTGGGGGAAGAAACAATACCGGGGCTCTTCATTTGGGGGCTCCTTCCGTCGGAGTGGGGGGTTGGGAGGACAGGAAAAGGGTGAGCTGGTGGCCGGAACCTTTTTCCTGCACGAACAGGTCACGAGCGTGTGAGACCAGCTTCAGCAGCCGGTCGTATTGCGCCCGGCCGAGCGGGCGGAAGTCGTCGGGGTGTGTGACGGCGTCCAGCACGGCGCCCTTCACGTCCGCGGGCAGACCGTCCATCTCGCGGAACTGAATCCGCCCGTCCGCGCGCAGGGCTTCGAGCCTCGACGCCTCGACCGGCGAGCTGCGCACGTAGGCGTCCGCCAGCGGCGACGCGTCGAGCCGCCGCGACAGCGCCAGCAGGTCACGGACGAAGGCCCTCAACGCGTCCGGCGCCTTCTCCATGATGCCGCCGGCCGACCCGCCGGAAGGTCTGAGGGCGAGGTAGAACAGGTCGCCCTCTTCGACCCCCCCGCCGCCGTAATCCCGCTGCTTGAAGAAGGCGCGGAAGTCGCGCCCCCCTGCGCCGTCGAAGAGGCGCCGGGCTTCCGCCTGCGGCAGGAGTCCCCGCCGCGCCTCGACCACGGTCAGCTGGTAGCGGTTATAAGATAAGGCGCGGGCCTCGCCGCCCTCGCCGACCACGACGAGCTGCGACGTCGGGCTCTCCAGCGGCGTGTAGCCGAGCTGAATCGCGCGCGCGCTTTCGGCCGCGGCCTCCGCCACGGCGGGCTGCATTGCGGGGGCCTCCGCCCGCGCCGCCTCCGCCCTCGTGCCGACGTCCTGCGTCTGCGAGGTGCCCGGGTGGCAGGCCACGGCAATCGCGCAGACGCAGAGCAGGACGAGTTGAAATCTTAGCGGCCGCTCAAGTCGTGCATTCATGGGTGCGATGTTCCCGAGACGAGGAGTCGTCGGGTCGTCGTCGGCGACGGAGTTCGGACTTGCGGGTTAGCGCTTGCGGGCCGTGGAGACGTCAGAGCTGAGACTGGCGTAAGGTTCTCGCTGGCCGTGCGGGCGATATGCCGGGCCTCGGGGTTACACCTCGGTAACGCCTTGCCGCAGGGCGGTCGCCGATGCCAGTCTCGCGGCCTCGGCGCCGACGTCAAGAATGAGGCCGACAATCTACACCCGTACTTTCATTAATTCAAGAAAAAAAGAGGCGCCGGTAGCGAGTCAGTTTCAACTCCGACGAAGACTGCTCCGCCGGCAGCCCGCCCGGAAATAATCGTCCGTCCTATCATCCGTCCCACCGTTCTCAAACTATCTATGCCGTTCGGGGGCAGGACGTTTCATCGCACCGCCCGTGTGCGGACGGGGCGGGGTTTCGTTACCCGGCCCCTTCATTCTGCACTCTTCGAATCACCCTGACGCGTCACGATGACCGCCGCCGGCCCGCGCGCGGGAGAGGGGGCGGGCCGGCGCGGTTTTTTGGGGAAAAACGACCGTCCGCCGGGCGGCTCGGGGCGGCACGCGGGTTGTTAATAGTGTCGGCGCGGCTTGCAGGGGCGCGGCACGCGCGCACCGCGGGCTCTCCGCACGGAGCCCGTAAAGCCGCACCAGATCTCGGGCGCGCCGAGGCGCGTCCGCTTTGAAAGAGGGGCGGTGAAGAGTCGAGGTCTTAAGGGGCCGCCCCCACGTTTCTCACCCAGCCCGGCGGGGCAGTGCCACTGTGAAGGCCCGCCGTTTTGCCCCCAAGCCCGTCGCCGGAGGCGAGTGCCGATTTGCTCCCGGCCCTCGCTCCCGGCGACGGACAGTTTTGAGGAAAGGATGAAGGTGAAGGCGGAGGGATGAAGTCCGGACGGCACGCCTTCCGTCCTTCGTCCTTCCGCCTTCACCCTTCCGAGGAGGGCGAGTGATACGCATCGACATGTCCGACTACGGCCGCGCGGCCGGGGCCTACTGGGCGGCGGTGGTGGCGGCCGGCGCGGTGGCCCTCGGGTGGGGCGCGTACGCGTGCCTCTCTTACAGCGTGGTGCAGTGGGCGCAGCTCCTCGTCCTCGCCAGCCTCGTCGTCATCTCGGGGATGCTGCCGGCGCGCATCCCGGGCACGAAGGCCATCGTGACCGCCGGCGACTGCTTCGTCTTCCTCGCCGTCATCTTCCTCGGCGTCCCGGCCGGCATCGTCCTCGGCGCGCTCGACCTCCTGACGGGCACGCTGCGCAGTTCGAGCCGCGCGTCGAGCTGGATCGCCATGCCCGCGTGCATGGCCGTCACCGTCTACGTCACGGGTCACGTCTTCTACCTCGCGCTCGCGGCGCACGCCGGCGTCGTGCGCCGGCCCGTCGGCGGCGGCCGGCCGCTCTCGCTCGAACAGCTCGTCCTGCCGCTCGTCCTGATGTCGCTCGCCCAGTACACGGTCAACAGCGCGCTGGTCGCGTGCCTGTTCGCCCTGAAGAGCCGGCGGCCGGTCTGGCGCTGCTGGCGCGAGAACTACCTGCAAAGCTCCTGGACGTTCTTCGCGGGCGCCTTCGCCGCCGGCCTCGTCTACGTCGCCATCGAGCGGTTCGGGCTGCTCTACGTCATCCTGAGCGTGCCCGTCGCCGCCGCCACCATCGCCACCTACCGCGCCTACTCCGAGCGCTTCGCCGAGAAGTCGCGCGAGGCCGCCGAGGTCTCGCGCCTCCACCTCGCCACGGTCGAGGCGCTCGCCACCGCCATCGACGCCAAAGACCAGACGACGCACTTCCACGTCCGGCGCGTGCAGGTCTACTGCGAGCGCATGGGCGAGCTGCTCGGGCTGGCCGCCGCCGAAATCAAGGCGCTGAAGGCGGGGGCGCTTCTGCACGACGTCGGCAAGCTCGCCGTCCCCGACCACATCCTGAACAAGCCGGGGAAGCTGACCGAGGCCGAGTTCGAGCGGATGAAGGTGCACACGACGGTCGGCGCGCAGATACTCGAACGCGTCGCCTTTCCTTACCCCGTCGTGCCCATCGTCCTCTACCACCACGAGCAGTGGGACGGGCGCGGCTACCCGGAGGGGCTGAAGGGCGAGGAGATACCCTTGACGGCGCGCATCCTCTCCGTCGTGGACTGCTTCGACTCGGCGCGCGAGGACCGGCCGTACCGGCGCGGGATGACGCCCGAGGAGGCTTGCGCCATGCTCCGGCGCGGCGCCGGCCGGCACTTCGACCCGCGCGTCGTCGAGGTCTTCATGCGCCACCTGCCGCGCTTCGAGGAGGAGATTACGGCGCAGGGCCTGGACAACCGCGGCCTGACCAACGAGGAGTGGGAGCACCGCGACCTGCTGGGCGAAGAGCCCGCGGGCGAGGCGGCGCACGCGTCGGCGTCCCCGCACCGCTCCGACGCCCCGCACTACCTGAGTCAAATCACGAACGCCCACCGCGAGGTCTACGCGCTCTACGAGATCGCGCGCACCTTCGGGTCGTCGCTCGACATCGAGGACACGGTCTCGGTGCTCGTCAACAAGGTCGGCCACGTCGTCCCGTTCGACCTGTGCGCCGTCTACCTCTACGACGAGGGGAAGGGCTACGCCACGGCCGCGCACGTCGCCGGCCGGCAGGCCGAAGTCCTGCGCGGCCGGGCGGTCGCGCCGGGCGAGGGCGTCGTCGGCTTCGTCCTCGCCAACCGGCGTTCGTCGTACCTCCTCGACCCGATGCTCGACTTCACGGGCGTCGCGCTGCCGGAAGGCTGCACCTTCCGCTCGATGGTCGCGCTGCCGCTGACGAAGGACGACCGGCTGGTCGGCGCCCTCGCCGTCTACTCGTCCGAGCCGCGCCGCTACACGGACGACCACCTGCGCCTCCTCGACACGGTGGCGCGCCTCGCGTCGGACGCGCTCGCCAACGCGATGAGCCACGCGCAGGCCGAGTCGAACGCGCTGACGGACACCCTGACGGGGCTGCCGAACGCGCGCGCGATGTACGTGCGCTACGAGCAGGAGGCGGCGCGCGCGCGGCGGACGGGCAAGCCCTTCCAGGTCGTGATGCTCGACCTCGACGACTTCAAGCAGGTCAACGACACCTACGGCCACAAGACGGGCGACCGCATGCTGCGCGAGGTGGCGCGGATACTACAGGCGCAGCTCAGGGAGTACGACTTCCTCGCGCGCTACGCGGGCGACGAGTTCGTCGCGCTCGTCCAGGACCTGTCGGCCGAGCAGACCGTCGAGCTGCGCGAGCGCATCGAGCGCGCCGTCTCGCGCTTCTCGCTCCACGTCCGCGGCGACAAGCACGCCCGCGTCGGCATCTCGGTCGGCTCCGCCTCCTACGGCGTCCACGGCGAGACGCTCGACCAGCTCCTCATCGCCGCCGACGAGGCCATGTACTCCGCCAAGTCCTTCCACAAACAGCGCCCCGCGGGGGACGCCGCCCCCCAGCCCGCCGAAGTCACGACCGGCGACCTCGCCTCGACGGCCATCAACTAAAAGCCGCGGGCCGTAAGCCGGGAACCGTGATGAGAAGTCCTTCTCGTCAGGGTTCCCGGTTTACGGCTTTCGTTCTTCTTGACTTTCCCCCGCCCGGTCGTTTTCAATCGTTTCAGGCGCTCCGGTGTCGGAGGTGACCTCCCGGCCGGGGCGCCGCCGCCCCGTTTTACAGCCTCAAGCTCCGCCCCGCGGGATGAGCAGCCCCCCGACCCCGCGCAAAGGCTCTCAGTCGTAATAAGACGATGACAGTCTCTTCCCACGTTTCGGAGAAGGCCGCGACCATCCTCGTGGTCGAGGACGACGAGCGCGTGCGCGCGGGCCTCCGGAGCGACTTCGAGTCCGAGGGCCACAAGGTCCTCGCCTGCGGCGACGCCGCCGAGGCGCTCAGGGAGCTGCACCGCGAGGGCTGCGACCTCATCGTCCTCGACATCGAGCTGCCCGGCGTGAGCGGCCTCGCGCTCTGCCGCCTGCTGCGCGCGCAGGCCGCCACCCGCCGCCTCCCCGTCATCATCCTCTCCTCGCACGACCGCGAGGAGTACAAGGTCGAGGCGTTCGCCGCCGGCGCCGACGACTTCGTCGTCAAGGGCCCGACCACGCGCGAGCTCCTGACGCGCGTCGGCGCGCACCTGGAGTCGGCCGAGCGCGAGCGCCTGCTGCGCGGCAGCAACCGCGAGCTGTCCTTCATCGCCGACCTGGGGCGCGGGCTGCTCCACGCGCTCTCGCCCGCCGAGGTCGTCCGCCGCGTGGCCGGCGCGACCTTCGAGGGTGCGGACGCCTCGCTCTCGGCGGCGGTGCTCGTCCGCGAGGGCGGCCCCCGGCCGCGCGCGGGCGCGGCGCCCGGCGACGGGCTCTCGGTCTGCGTCTTCGACCGCGAGGGGAGCGCCGAGGAGGACCCCGCGCTCGTGGACGTCGCGCGCCTGCGCGCGTGGCTCGCCACCTCGCCCTCGGTCTCGAAGCGCGTCGAAGACCGCGCGGGCTTCTTCCTCAAGGACGAGACGCACGCCGTCGAGTTCGCCACCCCGCTCCGCTTCGAGGGCCGCGCCCTCGGCGCGCTCGTCGTCGCCTACGACCGCCGCTCCGCGTGCGGGCAGACGGAGGAGCGCCTCGTCGAGGCGGCCGCGCAGCAGGCGGCGCTCGCCGCGCGCATCTCCACCCTCTACGAGGCCGCGCGCTCGGCCTCCGTCCACCTCGCCCGCGAGGTCGAGCGGCGCACGGCCGAGGCCGAGAGCCAGCGCCGCTTCACCGAGGCCATCATCGACTCCCTCCCCGTCTCGCTCTACGCCGTGGACCGCGACTACCGCGTCGTGGCGTGGAACCGGAACCGCGAGCTGGGCGGGCAGGGCATCCCGCGCCGCGACGTGCTGGGGCGCAACATCTTCGAGGTCCTGAAGCGCCAGCCGCGCGACGCGATGGAGCGCGAGTTCGAGAGCGCCTTCCGCACGGGCGAGATTCAGCGCATCGAGCAGGAGTCGCGCGGCCGCGACGGGTCGGCGCACCACTGGCTCGTCAGCAAGGTGCCGATGCGCATCGACGGCGAGGAGGTCTCGCACGTCATCACCGTGGGCGAGGACATCACGGCGCGCGTGCAGGCCAACCGCGCCGTGGCGCGCACCGAGCGGCTGGCGGCCGTGGGGCGCCTCGCCGCCGGCGTCGTCCACGAGATTAACAACCCGCTCGCCACCATCTCGGCCTGCGCCGAGGCGCTGGAGTCGCGCGTCGCCGAGGGCGTCTACGGCGAGGGCGCCGACGTCGAAGACCTGCGCGAGTACCTGCAACTCATCCGCGGCGAGGCGTTCCGCTGCAAGCAGATTACGAACGGGCTGCTGGACTTCAGCCGCGCCCGCGCCGTCGAGCCGGCGCCCGTCAGCCTCTCGGAGGTGGTCGAGTCGGCCGCGCGCCTGCTCGCGCACCAGAAGCGCGGCGCCTCCATCAAGATCGAGGTGGAGCTGGCCGACGAACTCCCGCTCGTCTCGGGCGACATGGGGCAGCTCCAGCAGGCCGTCATCATCCTGGCCGAGAACGCCATCGACGCGATGCCCGCGGGCGGGACGCTCACGATGCGCACGCGGCGCGGGGACGGGGACGGGGGCGACTCCGTCGTGGTCGAGGTGGGCGACACGGGGCAGGGCATCCCCGAGGAGATACGCGAGAGGATTTTCGACCCCTTCTTCACGACCAAGGAGGTCGGGCGCGGGACAGGTCTCGGACTCGCCGTCTGTTATGGTATTGTTACCGAGCACGGCGGTCGCATCGGCGTGGAGTCGGCCGTGGGCCGCGGCAGCACGTTCCGCATCTGGCTGCCGCCGGCTAAAACCCCTGACGGAGACCTGCCCAGTTGAGCGAGAACCGACAACCCGCGCGCATACTCGTCGCCGAAGACGAGGCGAACCTCCGCCTCGTCCTCCAGAAGGAACTCCAGCGCATGGGCCACGACGTGCGCGTCGCGCCCGACGGCGAGGCCGCGCTCAAGCTCCTCGAAGAGAGCAACGTGGACGTGCTGCTCTCCGACATCTCGATGCCGCACATGGACGGGATGGAGCTTCTGCGCCGCGTCCACCAGCGCCCGAACCCGCCCGAGGTCATCATGCTCACGGGCCACGCCACGGTCGAGTCGGCCATCGAGGCGATGAAGCTCGGCGCCTACGACTACCTCTCCAAACCCTACCGCATCGCGGAGCTCGACGTGCTCGTCAAGCAGGCGGCCGAGAAGCGCCGGCTGCGCGTGGACAACGCGCGCCTGCGCACGCTCGTCGAGCGGCGCTCGGCCATGCCCGAGATAGTGTCGGTCTCGGACTCGATGCGCGAGGTGATGCGCCTCGTCGAGCGCGTCGCGCCGTCGGACGCCTCGGTGCTCATCACGGGCGAGTCGGGGACGGGCAAGGAGCTGGTCGCCAACGCCATCCACCGCCTGAGTCTGCGCAGCGAGGGCTCCTTCATCGACCTCAACTGCGCGGCGTTCCAGGAGTCTTTGCTTGAGTCGGAGCTGTTCGGCTACGAGGCGGGCGCGTTCTCGGGCGCGAAGGGGCGGAAGCTGGGCCTGTGGGAGCTGGCCGACAACGGCACCATCTTCCTCGACGAGGTGACGGAGCTGCCGCCGCCCTTGCAGTCGAAGCTGCTGCGGGCCATCGAGACGAACTCCTTCTACCGCGTCGGCGCGGTGCGCAAGGTGCAGGTCAACGTCCGCGTCGTCGCCGCCACCAACCGCGACGTGAACGAGGTCACCGGCGACGGCCGCTTCCGCGCCGACCTCCTCTACCGCATCAACAGCTTCCAGATTAACCTGCCGCCGCTGCGCGAGCGCCCCGAGGACGTCGAGCCCATCGCGCAACACCTGCTCAAGCAGCTCGCCGGGCCGAACGTGCCCGAGGTGTCGCCCGAGACGCTCGCCGCGCTCAAGTCCTACTCGTGGCCGGGCAACGTGCGGCAGCTGCGCAACACGCTCGAGCGCGCCGTCCTGCTCGCCAACGACGGCCGCATCACGACCGCGGAACTCCCGCCCGAAATCGTCAGCCCCGCCCTCGCCTACCGCCCCGCGGCCTCCTCCGCGCCCGCGGGCGACTCGGGCGCGCAGGCCGGCGCGCAGGCGCCCGGCGTCCCGCCCCCGCTGCGCGAGGTCGAGCGCCAGCAGATTCTCGCCGCCCTGGAGCAGACCGGCTGGCACCGCGGCAAGACCGCCGAGATGCTCGGCATCTCGCCCTCCACGCTCTACCGCCGCCTGCGGGATTACAACCTGACGAAAAGGCAGTAGACAGTAGTCGGTAGATAAAAAACCGGGCGGCGCGTTCGTGTCATAAACCGAACGCGCCGCCTGTTTTTCTGCCGACCGCTGACTACCGTCTACTTCCCTGTCACCCGCCGCCGCCGGTGGCGGTCTTCTGCGGGTTCTTAGGCTGGCCGAGGGCGCGGCGGGCGGTGTCGGCCTTGTCGCGGGCGCCGGTGCGCTCGTAGAGCGCGACGAGGCGTTCGAGGACGGCGCTCGCGCCGGGCTGGAGCCGGAGCGCGGCCTCGTAGTGTTTGACCGCCTCCTTGTCGCGCCTCTGGTCTTCGAGGATGCCCGCGAGCTTGAGGTGCGCGTCGTAGTCGCCCGAGCCGCGCGCGAAGTTCTTGTAGGCGTCGCCGTAGCGGCCGAGGCGCGCGTTGACGACCCCGAGGTTGTTGAAGATGACCGGCTCGTTCGGCGCGAGCTTGGCCGCCTGCCTGAGCCGCCTGAGCGCGCCCGCGTAGTCGTCCGCGAGGTAGAGCGAGTAGCCGAGGTTCGTCAGCGCCACATGGTCTTTCGGCGAGGCCGAGAGCGCGCGCTCGTAAGCCTCGGCCGCCTGCCGGTGCCAGCCGAGCCGGTCGTAGGCGAGGCCGAGCAGGTTGTTCGCCTCGGCGAGCTGTTCCGGCAGCCCCGTGGTCGCCGCGGTCTGTAGCTCCGCGACGGCCTCCTGCACGTAACCGTGCTGGAGCAGCGCTCGGCCCTGCGAGACGGGGTCGGAGGGGACGCCGACTATCTTCGGAATCCACATCTCCGGCTGAAGCCCGCGCGCCACCTCCGCCTCGGACGGGCGCACGATGCGCGCCCCTTCCGTCGCCCGCGTGACGGCGGGCCGGGCGTCGCCCGCGGGCTCGCGCGGCGCCTGCGCCGACTCGCGCGCGGGCGCGGGCGTCGTGATGGGCTCGACCTTGGCGGCCTCGACCGGCGCGGCCTGAGCCGTCGCCGCGGGCTGCACCGGCGACGCGGGCGCCTCGTCGCCCTTGCCCGGCTGCGGCGCGTCCGGCGCGGGGCCCTGTGCGGCCCCCACGTCCTTCGCGCTTTCGGCCGCGGGTGCGTCTGCCGGCTGGGCGGGGGCGGGCTTCTTCGCCGTCTCCGTCTTCGACTTGCCGCCGCCGAACAGCCTCGCCAGCGCGCGGAAGGGCGCGGTCAGGGCGCGCGCGAAGGCGTTGCCCTTCCGCTTCGGCCGGGCCGAGTCGTCGGCCGCGTCGCCCGGGTCCGCCGCCGCGCCCGCGACTTCGGGAGCGGCGGCTTTGTCCGTCCCTTCGCCCGCGCGCGCGGGCGCGCCGGCGTCGCTCGCGGCGGGCGCGGCGGGGAGGCGGCTGCCGAGCGCGGCGTGCGGCGCGAGAACCGAGAGGGCGAGCACGAGCGAGAAGAGTAGAGAAGACGTCTTGCGTTTGGACACGGCCGGAACCTCCTGCGGCCCCGGGCCGCGCTGCACAGACTTTCGTTGGGAAAGGCTTCGAGGCGGAACCCGGAGGGCGCCCCGATTATAAGCCACGAAAAACCCCATGTAAAAACGCCCGCGCCCCGCGCCCGTTCATAAAAAAGAAGGCGGGGCGGAGATTTCTCCCCGCCCCGCCCCTGCGGCCCGCCGGTTCCGGGTCGGCTATTTGCCGCTGCTCATGTAAGAGACGCAGTCGCCCTGGTTCTTGAAGGTGGTGCCGTTGGCGCGGGTGAGCGTCTGCCACCCGCCGTCCTTGCACTGCTCCTTGCTGGTGACCAAAGTGCAGCCCGAGGCGCCGACCGGCGTGCCGGCGGGCGTGCCGGGGCAGGCGTCCGCGCCGTCGAGGACGCCGTCGTTGTCGTCGTCAGGGTCGCAGACGTCGCCCTGCGCGTCGCCGTCGGCGTTCGCCTGGTCGGTGTTGGGCGTGGTCGGGCAGTTGTCCGCGCTGTCGGTCACGCCGTCGTTGTCCGCGTCCGGCCCGACGCACGGGCCGTTCGGCGCGGTCTGCCAGGGCGAGTAGATGACGTTCGGGCTGACCCGCGTGCCCGCGCCGGGGCCGACGGGGCCGGGGCCGGTGGCGCTGCCCCACCAGTTGCAGGCGCCGTCAACCGAACCCCCCGCGAGCGCCGGGTGAACCTTGATGCCGTACTCGGCGGCCGTCAGGTTGAAGTCGTTGTCGTGGACTTCGGCCGTGGCGTATGAGGGGTTGCTCTCGAAGAAGACCGCGATGGCGTCGTCGTTCGGCGTCAGGTCTGTGACGTTGCTGAAGGAGTTGTTCTCGACGGCCGCGCCGGGCGTGTCGCCCTCCAGGCCGACGGCGTGTGCCCAGCCGCCGCCGGTCAGGGTGCTGAAAGTGTTGTCCCGAACCACAAGGCCGGAGACGTTCAGCGTGTTTGCGACCGAGACGCCGTAGGCGCCCCTCGTGTCGCTGACGACGCTCGTGATGGAGTTGCCTTCGATGAGCGTGTTCTGGCTGGGGTTTGTCCCGCCGTTGACGCCGACGAGGACGCCCTTCGCAGACCTGTTGCTGTGAACGTTGTTGATTCTGTTGCCGGTGACGGAGACGTTGTCGGGGCCGTCGCCGCCCGACTCGTTGCTCAGGTAGATGGCCTGGGCGGTGCCGTTGGCGGTCGTGTCGGGGGACGTGACCGTGTCTATGATGTTGTTGGTTATCGTGGCCGCGTCCGCGCCGGGGCGGACGACGACGGCGAAGGCCGCGAACGCCGGGACGGAGCGAGTCACGGAGAATCCGTCAACCGTCACGTTCGTGGGGAAGACGGTGATCTGGCCGTTGACGGTGGACTCGGTCGGGCTCCCGAAGGCGCGACCGGAGACGGGGGTGCCCGCCTGCGCGCCGTTCAGGGTCAGGCCGGTCAGCGCCGCCGGGATGTTGACGCTTTCGTTGTAGGTGCCCGCGCAGACCTGGATCGTGTCGCCGGGGGTGGCGGCGTTGACCGCGGACTGGATGGTCGAGTAGGTCGCCGCCGGGCACTGGACGTTGTCGTTGTCCACGACGAGCGTGGAGGCGGCCTTGGAAGGCCCCGCGCCGAGCGTCCCGAGACACACGAACGCGAAGAGGGCTAAGAGAGAGATAGTAAGCTTGGTCTTCATCTACTTTACCTTTCGGGGAATCAAGTTAAGGGGCAAAAGAGACGCCCCCGGCGTGTTGGAATGCGGTGCCGGTTGTAGCGTCCGGGTCGAGAGTTTCCCCGGCCCGTGGGCGGGGAAGCGGGAGCGCGAGGGGTGCGTGCGAGGGCGAGGCGCCGGTGTCCGGCGCTTCCTTAGTGCGACGGTGCTTCTGCGGAGACGGGGAGGGCGGCCAAAACCTGAGAGTCGGGCCCGTCAAATGATGCGCAGCTTGTGTGACTCTGCGGGGGCGTGCGCGACGACTTTAGCGTCCGCCCGCGGAAGAACTAACCTGGATGGCTGGGTGCATGCTATTGGATGCGGCGCCGGCTGTCAACCGCCCGGGGTTCGCCGGCGTGGTCTTAGACTCAGTCGGGGCTCTCCTCGAAGGCGCGGCGGAGGTCCGCGGGGACGGGGACGGCGCGGCGGTCGTCGAGGCTCATCGAAACCTGCACGTGCGTCGCCGCGGCGCACAGCGTCTGGTCTGAGGCGCGGCGCAGCCGGTACTCGAAGGTGACGGACGAGCGCCCGACGGACGAGACCCGGACTTCAACCTCCGCCTCGTCGCCGTAGACGAAGGGCGCGAAGAACTCCGCGCGCACGTTCACCACGGGGAAGCCGAGGCGCCGCTCCACCACCAGCCGCGCGTAAGGCACGCCGCACCGCGCCGCGAAGAACTCCTCCATCGCCACGTGGCAGTAGTGGAACAGCACCGGGTAGTAGACGAGCCCCGCCGGGTCGCAGTCGCCGAACCGCACGGGGATGAGGGAGGAGAAGGGCATGAAGGCCGTGAACCGTGAACCGTGAACCGTAAACCGTGACGAGAGAAAGACGATTCTTTCTTGTCACGGTTTACGGTTCACGGTTCACGGCTTTTCAATTTCTTCCTGTCAATCTTCCCGCGGTCGTTCTTGGGGAGCGAGGTGACGAACTCGACCCAGCGGGGGTACTTGTAGAGGGCGAGGTGGGACTTGACGAAGTCCTTAATCGCCTGCGCCAGCTCGTCGCCGGCGTCGTGGCCGTCGCGGAGGACGAGGAAGGCTTTGGGCTTGACGAGGCCGTCGCCGGCGTCGTGGCCGACGACCGCGGCTTCGAGCACGGCCTCGTGCGCGAGCAGGCAGTTCTCTATCTCGGCCGGCGCGACGAAGACGCCCGAGACCTTGAGCATGTCGTCCGTCCGTCCGTGGTACCAGAAGTAGCCCTCCCCGTCGAAGTGGAACTGGTCGCCCGTCGTGCACCAGTCGCCCGCGAAGGTCTGCTTCGACTTCTCGTGCGCCTGCCAGTAGCAGAGCGCCGCCGAGTCGCCGCGGACGCGCAGCGTGCCCATCTCGCCGGCGGGCAGCGCGCGCCCCTCGGCGTCCACCACCTCGGCCTCGTACCCTCGGACGACGCGGCCGAGGCTGCCGGGCCTGACGTCGCCGGGGCGGTTCGTGATGTAGATGTGGAACATCTCGGCCGAGCCGATGCCGTCGTAAATCTCGACGCCGAAGGTCTCGACCCAGCGGCGGTACAGCTCCTCGGGCAGCGCCTCGCCCGCCGAGAGGCACATGCGCAGCGAGGACAAATCTCGCCCGGCCGCGCCGTCCATGTTGAGCATGCCGTTTATCATCGTGGGCACGCTCGTCAGGATGGTCGGGCGGTGGCGCTCGATGACCTCGAACAGCTTCTCGGGCGTCGAGCGCTCGGGGAAGAGCGCGGTGGCGCCGCCCGCGGCGAAGGGGAAGAGGAGGTTCGTCCCCGTGGCGTAGCCGAAGAAGAGCTTGGGGACGGAGACGGTCAGGTCGTCCTCCGAGACGCCGAGCACGCCTTTGGCGTAGCACTCGGTGTTGTAGGGCAGGTCGTGCTGCAAGTGCACGGCGCCCTTCGGGTGACCCGTCGAGCCGGAGGTGAAGAGCCAGATGGCGACGTCGTCGCGGTGCAGGTCGGCGGGCGTGAGTTCGTCCGCCTGGGCGGCGACGGCCTCGGCGAAGGAGTGGAAGCGCCCGCGCTCCCCGCCGACGACGAAGACGCCGCGCAGGTGCTTCGCGTTGCGGGCCGCCTGCGCGAAGTTCTCGAGCAAAGACTCGTGGATGACGGCGACGCGGGCGCGCGTGTATTCGAGGTAGTAGCGGTAGTCGTCGGCCGGCAGCAGCGGGTTGACCATCGTGATGACGCCGCCCGCGCGGTTCGCCCCGAACCACGACCAGACGAACTCCGGGCAGTCGGGCAGCGCGAGCAGCACGCGGTCTTCCACGCCGAGCCCCGCCTCGCGCAGCGCCCCGCCCGCGCGGTTCGACAGCCGCGCCGCCTCGCCGTAGGTGTAGGTCTCGTCGCCGTAGTAGAGGCAGGTCTTACCCTCGCGCCCCTCCTCCACGTTGTGGTAGAGGAAGTAGTCGCTCATGCGGAACCGCTCGGGGAACTCGACGTCAGGCATAGGCGGAAACGTTGGGCCTCATCCGCGGCCGGCGAAGGGGCAGCCGGAGGAGCCGTGCTGCGAGTCGAGGTGCGTGCGCGCCTCCCAGAGTTCGGGGAAGAACCTCTTGTCGAGCGTGGTCTTCAGGTAGCCGACGCCCTCGCTGCCGCCGGTGCCGGGCTTGGTGCCGAGCATGCGCTCGACCATCTTGACGTGGTGGTAGCGCCAGAGCGAGAAGAACTCGTCGTGCGCGATGAGCGCGTCGGAGAGTTGGTACTCCTCGTAGCGCGACTCGAAGTGCGTGACGATTTCGAGCGCGGCGCGCACACGGAGCTGGTAGCGGCGGCGGCGCTCCTCCCCGTCGAGCGCGGCGTCGTCGGGCGGCGCGTCCAGGCCGCGCCGCGCGAGCAGCGCGAAAAACTCTTCGCCGAGCGTGGGCGCGTCCATGCGCGCGCGCAGCCGCCCCGAGGCGAACTCGTCGCCGCGGAAGGCGCGCAGAATCTCCCCGTCCTTGAGCCCCGAGGCGAACTCTATCTCGCGGAACTGCATGGACTGGAAGCCGCTCGCGGGGTTGAGCTGGTCGCGGAAGCCGAGGAAGTTAATCGGCGTCATCGTCTCAAGGATGTGTATCTGCGTGACGAGCAGCTTCTCGATTTCGGCGACGCGGGCGAGGGCGCGCGCCGCCACGGGCGCGCGGTCCTCGCGCATCGCGCAGGAGGCGGCGTCTATCTCGTGGAGCACCTGCTTGAACCACAGCTCGTAGGCCTGGTGGATGGTGATGAAGAGCAGCTCGTCGTGGTGCGCGGGGTCGGACAGGCACCCCTGCAACCCGATTAGCTCGGGCACGCGCAGGTACTTGTTGTAGGATAAAGGCTCGGTCACGGCTGCCTAGTTTCGCGCGGCCGGTCGCGCACTGCAAGGCGGGAGGCGGGGTCGCGTCGCGGCGGCCCGGAGAAAGTCGGCCTTTCCGCCCTCACTTTGTCGCCACATGTGAGAGAGTAGGGGGCGCGGAAATCCATTCGGCCGGAGACGAGAGGGCTTTGACTAACAGGGACGAGATACGGCGGGCCTTCGCGGAAATGTACGGCGCGGGGCCGCGCGTCTTCCGCGCGCCCGGGCGCGTCAACCTCATCGGCGAGCACACCGACTACAACGAGGGCTTCGTGCTCCCCGTCGCCATCGAGTTCGAGACGCTGGCGGCGGCGCGCGCCCGCGCCGACAGGCTCGTGCGCGTCTACTCCCTGAACCAGCACTCGGGCGCGGAGTTCGACCTCGACGTGCCCGGCCCCACGCGCCGCGGCCTCTGGCTCGACTACGTCGAGGGGGTCGCGCGCGCCCTCGAGCGGCGCGGTTTTAAGCTCAGGGGCGCGGACCTCGCCGTGCTCTCGGACGTGCCCGTCGGCGCGGGGCTCTCTTCGTCGGCGGCGCTCGAAATCTCGACGGGGCTGGCGCTGAGCGCCGTCGCGGGTCACGAGGTGGACCGCGTCACGCTGGCGCTCGCCGGGCAGGAGGCCGAGCACACCTACGTCGGCGCGCAGGTCGGCATCATGGACCAGTTCATCTCCGCGCTCGGCCGCAAGGGTCACGCCCTGCTCATCGACTGCCGCACGCTGGAGGCCGAGCCCGTCCCGCTCGACACGTCCGACGTGGCGGTCTGCGTCTGCGACTCGAAGGTCAAGCACGAGCTTTCGGCCTCGGAGTACAACACGCGGCGCGCGGAGTGCGAGCGCGGGGTCGCGCTGCTGAAGGGGCCGCTGCCCGACATCAGGGCGCTGAGGGACGTGAGCACGGAAGACTTCGCGCGGCACGGGGGCGTCCTGCCCGAGCCGGTCAGGCGGCGCTGCCGGCACATCGTCACCGAGAACGCGAGGACGCTCGAAGCCGCCGGGGCGCTGCGGCGCGGCGCGCTGGAGGAGTTCGGCCGGCTGATGTCGCTCTCGCACCGCTCCTTGCGCGACGACTACGAGGTGAGCTGCCGCGAGCTGGACGTGCTGGTCGAGATAGCCGAAGCCTCGGAGGGCGTGCTGGGCGCGCGGATGACGGGCGGGGGCTTCGGGGGCTGCACCGTCAACCTCGTCCGGCGCGACCGGCTCGAAGCCTTCCGCGCCGCAATCCTTGAGCGTTACCGACTCGAAACGGGGATTGAGCCGGCGGTCTACGTCTCGGAGGCGGGCGACGGCGCGGGCGAGTTGACGGGCGGGCGGGAAGCCCGGGAGTAAATTTCGAGGGGGAGACGAAGATGATGTTTGACCTGAACGAGCACCCGCACCGGCGCTTCAACCCGCTCACGCGCGAGTGGGTCCTGGTCTCGCCGCACCGGACGAAGCGGCCGTGGCAGGGGCAGACCGAGGAGGTGGCGCGCGAGGAGCAGCCGCGCTACGACCCGGCCTGCTACCTCTGCCCCGGCAACGCGCGCGCCGGCGGCCACACGAACCCGCCCTACGCGGGCACCTTCGTCTTCGACAACGACTTCGCGGCGCTCCTGCCCGACGCGCCCGCGGGCGGCTCGGGCGAAGCGGGCCTGCTCGTCGCGGAGGGCGAGCGCGGCGTCTGCCGCGTGGTCTGCTTCTCGCCGCGCCACGACCTGACGCTGTCGCGGATGGAGACGCAGGACGTCCGCGCCGTCGTGGACGTGTGGGCCGCGCAGTACGCGGAGCTGGGCGCGCTCGACTACGTCGGCCACGTGCAGATTTTCGAGAACCGCGGCGCGATGATGGGCGCGAGCAACCCGCACCCGCACGGCCAGATTTGGGCGACCCAGACCGTGCCGAACGAGCCGGTCAAGGAGCTTACGGCGCAGGGCGAGTATTTTAAAGCGAAGGGCGCGAGCCTGCTCGGCGACTACCTCGCTCTGGAGCTTGAGCGCGCGGAGCGGGTCGTCTACCAGAACCGCCACTTCGTCGCGGTCGTGCCGTTCTGGGCGGTGTGGCCGTTCGAGACGCTGGTCGTCAGCCGCCGTCACGTCCAGAGCCTCGAACAGTTGGAGCCGGACGAGCGGGACGGGCTGGCCGACCTGCTGCGGCAGTTGACGACGCGCTACGACAACCTGTTCCGCGTCCCGTTCCCCTACTCGATGGGCTTCCACCAGCGGCCGACCGACGGACAGCGGCACGAAGGCTCCCACCTGCACGCGCACTTCTACCCGCCGCTCCTGCGCTCGGCCACGGTGCGCAAGTTCATGGTCGGCTTCGAGCTGCTCGGGATGCCGCAACGCGACCTGACGCCGGAACAGGCCGCGCAGAGGTTGCGCGACCTGCCCGAACGTCACTATCTGGACTGAAGCCTAATCCCTACCGGCTACTGACTACTGCTTTCAAAACGCCGCGCCGGCCGCCTCGTGTGCGGCGTAGGCGCGCGTGTCGAGGATGCGGCGCATCTCGCGGACGACTAATTCCAGTTCCTCGTCCTTCGTGTAGAAGTGGGGCGAGATGCGGACGCCCGCGCCGGGGCGGTAGTCCACGATGAACTCGCGGCGAATCAGCTCGCGCGTGACGGCGGGCGCGTGGTCGGCGGCGACGGTGATGGTGCCGCCGCGCCGCTCGGGGTCGCGGGGGCTCGTCACGCGCAGGCCCGCCTCCTCGCAAAGCTCGATGAGCCTCTGCGTCTGCCGGACGCTCTTCTCACGGATTCTTTCGACGCCGATCTCGTTGATGATTTTGTAGCCCGACTCGGCGGCGTAGAGCGCGGGGACGGCGGGCGAGCCGTGGAGGAAGCGCGCGGCGCCCTCGGCGTAAGCTATCGGCCCGTCCTCGAACGAGAAGGGCGCGGCGTGCGCCATCCAGCCCGTGACCTTCGGCTCCAGTTGCGCCCTGAGCCGCGGCGCGACGTAGAGGTAGCCCGCGCCGGGGCCGCCGCAGAGCCACTTGACCGAGCCGCCCGTGCAGAAGTCCACGTCCAAATCTTTCACCGAGAAGGGCACGGTGCCGGCCGACTGGTAGGTGTCGAGCACGACGAGCGCGCCGACCTCGTGCGCGCGCCGGGTGATGGCGCGCGCGTCCTGCAAAGACGCGCTCTTGAAGAGGACGTGCGAGACGGGGACGAGCAGCGTCTCCTCGTCGATGGCCGCGAGCGTCGCTTCGAGCGGCGCGGTGACGCCGTCCTCCGACCTGACCTTGTGAATGCGGAAGCGCCCGTCGCGCGCGTGCGCCTCGTAGACGTACATCACCGAGGGGAACTCGAGCTCGGAGTAAACTATCTTGTTGCGGCGCGTCTCGGGGCTCGTGTCGAAGCAGGAGAGGATGAGCGACTGGCAGACCGAGACGTTCTGGTGCATGGCGACCGTGCCGGGGTCGGCGCCGATGATGCGCGCCACCTCGTCGCCGACCGTGAGCGGCATCTCCCACCACCCCTCGGCCCACGCCCGCACGCCGCGCGTGGCCCACGTCTCGGCGTACGCCTGCAAGCGCTCGTGCGCCCGCCGCGGCATCGCCCCCAGGCTGTGCGAGATGAGGTACGTCGTCCCCTCCAGAATCGGGAACTCCCGCCGCCACTCAAGAAGCTCGTCCGTCAAAAGCTTCGCCCTCCGTCCTTCTTCTCAACGATTCGCTGTGACCTCTAAGGGTCGCCCGCAGCCTTGATTGAAACTTCACGGGCGCTTCCTCATCTTGTCCTTCAACTCGGGGTGGCGAGCGAGGAATGCCCCACGCCTCACTTTATAGACGCCGGGCTTGAGCATGTCGTCGTCCGTCCACCCCCGCTTTAAGCCCGCCTCATACTCCTCCTGGGTGACCACCCATTCGAACTCTTCGAGGGCAGGCTCCTCGGTTTGCTCATCTTCCTCGTTCTTCATATTGTTTCCGTTCGGCTGGCGTCGGCAGGCGCGCCGAGATGATGCGAATCAAGTCGCCCCGTCCTTCGGTAAAGACGATGAACAGCATGCGTCTGGACGAATACCCAACGGCGAAGAACCGCGTCTCATCATGAGAATGGCCCACGTCCGCGTCCGTCACAAGGTTCGGGTCGTTGAAGACCTCGGCGGCCTCTTCGAAGCTCACCCAGTGCTTGCGCAGGTTGGCGGCCGCCTTCGCTTCGTCCCACTCGAATCTCACTCGGCTGAGTGCAGCCTTTCTTAAGCTGTTCGGGAGTGACGTTGGCGGACGCCGTCTAGAGTATAGCCTCGGGGAATTTGAATGGCTACTTTCGCGGGCAGGAGGGGCGGTTACTCGTCGCGGAGGATGCGGCCGATTTCGCGGTCGGCGTCGATGGGGGATTTGCGGAAGGAGGGCGAGGGCGCTTTGAGGTTGTAGGCGGCGATGCGGCGGTTGAGGTCGGCGACCTGGCGGCGGAAGTCTTCGGTGACGCGGCGCCAGTCGGCCTCGGCGCGCGGGGCCGCGCGGCGCGACTTGAGGCTCTCGCGGTAGGCGTTGCGCGAGCGCAGGAGGTCTGCGCGCGCGCCGTCGAGCGCGGCCCCCAGTTCCTCGCCCTCCCGAATCCACGGCAGCGCGAGCAGGTTGTTCTTGAAGATGCGGAGGGTGGAGCGCGCCACCTGGCCGGCGAGCAGGTCGCGCCCGGCCCGCGTCGCGCCGGGCGCCGCGCGCAGGGCGCCGGGGCCGCGCCGCAGCCCGCCCCTGAACACCCAGCCGAAAATCTCTTCCCACTTCATCCGACGCTTCTCCCGGCGCGCGGCGCGCCCTGCCAGCCCCTTACGTCGGCGCGGGGGGGAGGGTTTCTGCTTTTCTGCCCGCCCGCCTCCCGGCCGATAGGCGCGCGGGCGCGGACGCGGTAAACTCTCCGGGAAGCGACACAGAAGCCGTGCGGGGCCGGGAATCAATGCTGTCGGTTGACTTCGACGACTACGAGCACGCGGCGGGCGAGTGCCTGCGCGGGCCTTACGCGCACTTCACGCACCCGCGCTGGTGCGGCCACCCGCGCTGTTTGTTCGACGCGTGCGGCGGCGACCTCGCGGCGGTCGAGGAGGCGCTGGGCGGCCACGGCTACGACGCGCAGCAGGTGGCGAGGATGTTGGAGAGCTTCTACGTCCCGCTCGCCGAGGAGCGCGCGGAGGAGCGCCTGCGGCGCGGTGAGCCCTGATGCCCGCGGCCCGCTCGCCCGACACCGAAGGAGAGGAGTGAGGACTGTAGATGGAGATAGGGACTGAGGCGGACACGCTGTTTCACCTGGCGTTCCCCGTGCACGACCTCGCGGCGGCGCGCGACTTCTACGGCGGCGTGCTGGGCTGCCCCGAGGGGCGCAGCTCCGATACGTGGATTGACTTCGACCTCTTCGGCCACCAGATAGTGGCGCACCTCCAGCCGGGCGCCGCGGGCGTCGCGGGCACGAACCCCGTGGACTCCCACGACGTCCCCGTGCCGCACTTCGGCGTCATCCTCTCGCCCGGGCAGTTCGAGGAGCTGGCCGCGCGCGTGAGGGGCGCGGGCGTCCCGTTCGTCATCGAGCCCTACGTCCGCTTCCGCGGCGAGCCGGGCGAGCAGCACACGATGTTTTTCTTCGACCCGAGCGGCAACGCGCTGGAGTTCAAGGCGTTCGCCGACCGCTCGCGCGTCTTCGCCAAGTGAGGCACGGATGATTACAGTCGCCAACCGCATCTACGTCAACCCCGAGTACGGCGAAGCCTTCGAGGCCCGCTTCCGCGACCGCGCGGGGCTGGTGGACAGGATGCCGGGCTTCGTCTCGAACCTCGTCCTCAGGCCCGTCAACGAGGGCGACCCCTACGTGGTCTTCACCGTCTGGCGGAGCCGGCAGGACTTCCTCAACTGGGTGCGCTCCGACGAGTTCGTGCGCGGGCACGCGCAGTCGGGCACGCTCCCGCGCGAGGCGTTCGCCGGCCCGAACGCGCTGGAGATGCACGAGGTCGTACAGGACTCGGCGCGGCCCGAGCTTGAGCCGGAGCCGCGCGGCGGCCCCTTCAAGATGCACTGAGGCGCGGGGACGCGCGCGGCGGTTTGAAACTTCAAAGAGGGAATCAGGGGTAGACGATGGCGATACTTGTGACGGGCGGCGCCGGGTACATCGGCAGCGTGATGGTCGACCAGTTGGCGGAGGCGGGCGAGGAGGTCGTCGTGCTCGACGACGTCTCGCGCGGGCACCGGGGGGCGCTCGCCGGGGGCGCCCGCTTCTACGAGGGGCGCGTCGGCGACCGCGAGCTGGTCGAGCGCGTCTGCCGCGAGCACGCGGTCGAGGCGTGCATCCACTTCGCCGCGCTCGCCTACGTCGGCGAGTCGGTGACCGACCCGCGGCTCTACTTCGAGAACAACGTCTCGCAGGGGTTGGGCCTGCTCGGCGGGCTGCTCGCCGCGGGCGTCAAGCGCTTCGTCTTCTCCTCGACCTGCGCCACCTACGGCGAGCCGGTTCGCGTCCCCATCGACGAGGGCCACCCGCAGTGGCCCGTCAACCCCTACGGCTGGTCGAAGTTCTTCATGGAGCGCATCCTCGAATCCTACGACCGCGCCTACGGCCTGCGCTTCGTCGCGCTGCGCTACTTCAACGCCGCGGGCGCGACCGAGCGGAGGGGCGAGAACCACGAGCCGGAGACGCACCTCATCCCGAACGTGCTGGCGGCGGCGGCCGGGCGCCTGCCCTTCGTCTCGGTCTTCGGCGGCGACTACCCGACGCCCGACGGCACCTGCGTGCGCGACTACATCCACGTCACCGACCTCTGCTCGGCGCACACGCTCGCGCTCGAGTACCTGCGCGGCGGCGGAAAGTCCGAGTTCATCAACCTCGGCACCGGGCACGGCTACTCGGTGATGGAGGTCATCGAGGCGGCGCGGCGCGTGACGGGCAGGCCCATCGAGGTGAGGATGGAGGCGTCGCGCGCGGGCGACCCGGCGCGGCTCGTCGCCGACGCCGCGAAGGCGCGCGAGGTTCTGGGCTGGCAAACGCGCCACACCGAGCTTGAGGAGATAGTCCGCACCGCCTGGGCGTGGCACGAAGCGCACCCCGAGGGCTACGCCGCACCAAAACCCGCCTGAGCCGGTAACGCCCTGCTCAAGTCCTCTTCATCAAACGTAATTCTTAAGCAAATAATCGTGATTGCAAGCCTTTCCATCGTGATTGCAAAGCTTGCAATCACGATGGAAAAGCCTGAAATCGCGGTGGAGAAGCTTAAAATCGTAGTTGCAAGGCTTGAAATCGTGATTGTAAAGCTCGAAATCACGATTTCGAGCTTTACAATCACGATTTTGAAGCTTTCCGCCGCGATGGAAAAGCCCGGAATCACGATTTTCGTGGCGTCCACCCGCTACCGCGGGTCTTGACCTGTCTCGCGCTTCGCGTTCGCGCCGAGCCCGCAGCTGTGCGAGCCGAAGGAGCGGCCGAGCGCGCGGACTTCGGCCTCGACCTGCGGGAGCGTCTTGCGCGTCTGGCGGCCCATGAGGTAGTCGGCGAGCGAACTCATGAAGAACTGCCGGAGGGCGGCGGCGGCGGCGAGCGTGCGCGGGACGTAGACCTTGCGCTTGCGCCGCTCGACGGCGCGGACGAACGCCTCGGCGCAGTCGCGCAAAGGCGTCACGCGGCCGAAGGGGCCGGGCAGCTTCCCCAGCATCTCCCTGAAGCCGGCGAGGTCGCTCTGCGCGTCGCGCACGAGGTCGGTGTCCACCCACGAGGGGTGAGCGACGCCGACGGCGACGCCCTTGTGCGCCAGCTCAAGCCTGAGCACGTTTCCGAACTGCTCGACGCCGCTCTTGGCCGCGGCGTAGGTCGAGATGCCGGGGAAGGGCGCGATGGCCGCCGCCGAGGAGACGAGCAGGTAGTAGCCCCGCCGCTCGACGACGTGCGGCAGCGTCGCGCTGACCGTGCGGACGACGCCCGTCAGGTTGACCTCGATGGTGCGGACGAGCGCCTCGACGGGGCCGACCGCGACGGTGCCGTTGCTGGCGACGCCCGCGTTGGCGACGACCACGTCAATCCCGCCGAGCGCCTCGACCGTCCCGGCCGCCGCGCGTTCGAGCGCCGCCTGGTCGGTCACGTCGCACTCGAACCAGACGTGCCCGCCGCCCAGCTCGGCCGCCAGCGCGGCCAGAAGCTCCGGCTCAAGCCCGACGAGCGAGAGGCGCGCGCCGCGCGCCGCGAGCAGGCGCGCAGTCTCCGCGCCGATGCCGCGCGCGGGGCCGGTGATGAGCACGACCTTGCCGGAGATTTGATAGTTCAAGGGGCGGCCTCCTCATGCATGACTTCCCGGCGCGCGCGGGCGCGCGCGGGGGCGGGGCGTTCGAGCAGTTCGCGCCAGTCGCGCGCGACCTCGGCGAGGCGGCGGCCCGCGGCCGGGCAGACGCCGGTCATGTTGATGAACCCGTGCGCGAGCGAAGGGAAGGGACGCCACACGACGAGGTTGTCCGCATCTTCCAGCGCACGCGCGTAGGCGTCGCCCTCGTCGCGCAGGTAGTCGAAGCCGGCCGTGACGACGAGCGCGGGCGCGAGCCCCGAGAGGTCGGGCGCGCGCAGGGGCGAGACGAGCGGGTCTTCGCGGCGCACGCCCGTCCCCCCGGTGTAGTGGTCGAAGAAGGCGTCGCAGTCCGTGCGCGCGAGGAAGTAGCCGCGGCCGAAGAGCTTCTTCGACGGCCACTCCTCGCTGGTGACGTCGGTCGCGGGGTAGATGAGCAGTTGGGCGGCGGGCGGGCGGTCGCGCGCCGCGAGCTGCGCCACGACGGCCGCGAGGTTGCCGCCCGCGCTGTCGCCCCCGACCGAGACGCGCGCGGGGGAGGTGACGCCGAGCGCCCCGGCGTTCGCCTGCGCCCAGCGCAGCGCGGCCAGCGCGTCGTCCAGCCCCCCGCGGAAGGGGTGCTCGGGCGCGAGGCGGTATTCGACGCTGAGGACGTGCGTCCGCGCGTGCAGGCAGAGCAGGCGGCACGGCTCGTCGTGCGTCTCAAGGTCGCCGATGACGAAGCCGCCGCCGTGCAGGTAGACGAGCAAGTCCCTCGAACGGGCCGGCGGCGCGTAGTGCCGCACGCGCAGGGGGCCGCCCTCGACCTCGATTTCGAAGGTGTTGACGGGGCCGACGCGCGTCTTCTTCCCCTGGTAGAGGAGCACCTCGCGGCGGAAGCGCGCGCGCGCCGTGACCGGGTCGGGCTCGCAGAGTCCGAGGCGCTTGCGCTTGCGGTTGACGGCGAGGATGAGTTGCAGGCACGTGTCGAGCGTCTGCCCGTCAACCACGATTGGCGGCCGGCGCAGGAGCCCGCGCTGCACGCCCTCCGGCAGGCTGCCGAGCGACCGCCCGGCGAACCCCTGAAGACGCTCTTTGAGTGTGAAGTCCAGGTCGGGCATCGAACCCCCGTTCGGTCAACTTTGACGCGGGCGCGGCCCGCCCGTCAGGTACTCGGCCGGGTCGAGGCGCGCGAGGCGGCGGCGGAAGCGCCAGGTGAAGTCGGGCCAGATGGCCGAGTTGCGCCCCGTGCGGTCGAGGTACCAGCTCGCGCAGCCGCCCGAGGTCCACACCGTCCCCTCCATCCGCCGCTCGACCTCGCCGACGAACGCGGCCTGCGCATCGGGGCGCGGCTCAAGCGTCGCCAGCCCCCGCCGCTCCATGAACTCCAGCGCCTTCAGGAAGTGCTCTATCTGCGCCTCTATCATGTAGACGACCGAGGTGTGGCCGAGCCCCGTGTTCGGCCCGAGCAGGATGAAGAGGTTGGGGAAGCCGCTGACGGTCGTGCCGAGGTGCGCGCGCGGGCTCCCCCGCCACGCCTCTTCGAGCGTGACGCCGCCGCGGCCGCGGACGTGGGCGGCCATCGGCTGGTCGGTGACGCGGAAGCCCGTGCCGAAGATGACGGCGTCCACGGGCCGCTCGACGCCTTCCGAGTCAACTATCGAGCGCGCGCGGAAGTCGGCGACGCCGGCCGTCACCAGCTCGACGTTGGGGCGCGTGAGCGCGGGCAGGTAGTCGTTCGAGACGAGGATGCGCTTGCAGCCGATGTCGTAGGCGGGCGTCACCTTCGCGCGCAGCAAGGGGTCGGCGACGGCGCGCTCCATGTGGCGCAGCGCGACGCGCCGGATGAGCCTTGAGAGGCGCAGGTGCCGGAAGCCGAAGACGAACAGCTCGCGGAAGGCGTAGATGGCCGCGCGCTCGGCGCGCTGGAGCAGGGGGAAGCGCCGGAACATGCGGCGCTCGCGCGGGGTGAACGCGCGCTCCGTGCGCGGCATGACCCACGGCGGCGTGCGCTGGAAGACGTGCAGGCGCTCGACGAGCGGCTGTATCTCGGGGACGAACTGGACGGCGGAGGCGCCCGTCCCGATGACGGCGACGCGCCTCCCCGTCAGGTCGTAAGAATGCTCCCAGCGGGCCGAGTGGAATGACACGCCCTCGAACTTCTCGAAGCCGGGCAGGTCGGGCACGCGCGGCTCGCTCAGCGCGCCCGAGGCCATGACGAGCACCGAGGCGGTGTATGTGCCCTGAGAAGTCTCGACGCGCCAGACCTGCGCGCCCTCGTCCCAGGCGGCCTCGCGCACCTCGTGGCCGAAGCGGACGTGGGGCAGCACGCCGAAGTCGCGGGCGCAGCGGCGGAGGTAGTCCCAGATTTCGGGCTGCGGCGAGTAGCTGCGCGTCCAGTCGGGGTTGGGCGCGAAGGAGAAGGAGTAGAGGTGCGACTGCACGTCGCAGGCGCAGCCCGGGTAGCTGTTGTCGCGCCACGTCCCGCCGACGTCGCCGGCGCGCTCGAAGACGAGGAAGTCCTCCTCGCCGCGCTGCCTGAGCCGGATGGCCGCGCCGAGGCCGCCGAAGCCGCTGCCGATGATGGCGACGCGCGCGTGGCGCTTACCCGTGCCGGAATCCAAGCCTGTCCTCTCCCCGTCGAGCCGCATCCTTAAAAATCTACACCGACGCGAAGTAATTCCGTTAACAAAAATCTGTAGAGATGTCACGCGCCGAGAGGCGGGAGGGGCGTGCATGTCGAAAGTCAAAGGGGGCGGCGGGGCGCACAGTGCGCCGTGGGACTGCGTGTTGTCGAAGGACGAGAAGGGCGAGTGCCGCGCGGGCCCCCGCCCCGCGTCCGACCGGGAGTACTTCGAGATACTCTGCCTGTGCCTGATTCAGGCCGGGCTCAACTGGGCCTCCATCAGGAAGCACTGGCCGCGATACCGCGAGGGCTTCCACGGCTTCCGGCTCGAACGGCTTTCGCGCGCGGACGCCGACGAACTGCTCGCGCGCCCCGGCGTCATCAAGAACCGCCGGAAGGTCGAGGCCGTCCTCCACAACGCCCGCGAGTTCGAGGCGATAGCGGCCGAGCACGGCTCGTTCGGCGCCTTCCTCTCCGCGCTCGAGCCGCTGCCGGAGGCCGAGCGGGTCAAGGCCCTCACCAGGCGCTTCAAACAGGTCGGCCCCGAGACGGCCGACTACTTCCTCCACTCAATCGGCTTCGAGGCGGAAGCCCGACCGTGAGGAAGGGCGTATCTCTTTCGTCAGGGCACACGGCGGAAGACCGACGCCCTCCCTCACGGTCGGGCTTCCGCCTTTACTTCAGCCCGGGGATGCGCGCGAGCGCTTTGAGGTCGGGGGGGCGGAGCGAGAGCCTTTGCGCGAGCCATGCGACGCGCTCGCGGCGCGCGGCGGCGTCGAGTTCGTGGCCGGCGTCGTAGAAGGCGACGCGCTTGGGCTCGGCGAAGCGCTCGAAGTCGCGGCGCGCCATCTTCTCCGAGATGGGCTTGTCGCGGCGCCCGTACTGGAGGAAGACGGCCGCGGGCGCGCTGTGGCCGGCGAAGTTGGCCGGCTCGTCCCATGCGTAGTCGCGGAAGTATTTGCGCAGCGCCTCGTCGCCGAAACTACGCCGCATCTCGACCATCTGCTGGTTCTCGGGGTCGAAGACGTAATCCTCCGTGCCGTAGCCGCCGGCCATGAGGACGAACGAGCCGATGCGCTTCTCGACGCCGGCGAGGATGGCGCCGACGTGCGCGTCGAAGCTGTGGCCGACGTAGGCGACGCGCTGCGGGTCCACGTCGCGCCGGCCCAGAAGGAGGTCGAGGCCGCGCCGGAAGTCCACGACCTGCTGGCGCGCGACCTCGGCCGACTGCTCGTGCTGGCGCATCTCGTCCTTCTCAAGGACGAAGCCGGGGCGGACGTAAGGCGCGTCTATCAGGAGCGAGACGGCGCCGGCCCGCGCGAGCACGAGCGCCTCTTCGAGAAACTCGCGGCGGTTCCTGAGCGGCGAGCCCGGCATCATCCAGTGGCCGTAGAGGACGGCGGCGAAAGGCCCGCGCCCGCCGGGCACGACGAGGTACGCCGGGACGCGCCCGCCGCGCGGGCTGGCGTAGGTGAGGTCGACGACGGTCGCGCCGCCCCTCCGCTCACGCCCCACCTCGCGCACGTCGAGCGCGGCCTTCGCGTCGTAGTCGAACTGCCGCACGAGTTCTTCGAAGCGCGGCCGGGCGTCCGCCTGCCCGAACACGACCGCCGAACACGTCAGCACGAAAGTCAGCAGCAGCAGGGCCCTCGTCACGTTCAAAACCCCCGTCTAGTTGAGCCGGTGCGCGACCATGCGCTCGCCCTTCGAGACGTAGAGCAGGCCGGCGGCCTCGTCGCTGATGAATCGCTCGTCCGGGTCGCCGAGGCGCACCTCGCGCGCGGCGCGGCCCGAGTCGATGTTGACGCCGACGAGCCCGCGCCCGCCGCCGCTCAGCGAGGAGTAGAAGTACATCCAGCGGCCGCGCAGCGCCGCGAGCCTCTGCGTCCGCATCAGGAAGCGCGACAGCCGCGCGAGCTGGGTCGCCGGGTCGAGCCGGTCGAGCAGGCGCTCCGACACGCTTTCGGACGAGGGGGCGGCCGAGCCGACCGCCACGCGCGGCCTCGTCACGGCGATGTTCGTCTGCGCCGCGCGCCGCACGCGCGAGAGCGCGCCGAAGGTGGACAGGCGCTCGGCCGCGTAGGAGCGCGCGTAGGAGCGCGCGCGGTCGGAGGCGAGGCTCGTCAGGTCGGCGAGTGTGACGTGCGCGGCGAGGCCCGACGAGCGCAGGCCGTTGAGCGCGCCGACGAGCCGCGCGCCGCGGAAGACGGTCGAGGCCGCGCCGCCGTAGCGGAAGTAGAGCGAGGCGGCGCGCGCCGCCACCGCCCCGACGGTGCGCAGCAGCCCCCGCCCCGGCGGCTCGTGCCGCTCGCGCCAGAGCGGCGTCGCCGAAGCGCCCTCGAAGCCCGCCAGCGCGTTCTTGCCGCCGACCACCAGCTCGCCCCTCTCGTTTAAGAGCACGAAGGCCGCGGCCTCGACGTCGTGCGAGACCTTCAGGCGCAGCTTGCCCGTCAGCGAGTCGAGCAGGATGAGGTCGTCGCGGTCGGCGATGGCCGCCGTCCCCGCGTTCGGCAGCGCCAGGTTCGTCAGCCCCTTGTCGGCGCCCTTGTAGCGCCAGATGGTCTTGCCGTTCGAGATGTCGAGGGCCGTCACGCCGTAGGGGCCGCGCGCCACCGTCTCGCCGTCTTCGAGCCGCGTGAACTGCCCGCCCGTCCGCACGTAGAGCACGCCGCCCGCGAGCACCATCTCCGGCGTCAGCCCCAAGTCCTTCGACTCCCACGCCACCTCGCCGTCGGCCCGCGAGACGGCGCGCACGCGCCCGCGCCCCGAGATGTAGACGAAGCGCTCGTCCGCCAGCGGGTCGCCCTCGGTGAGCGCGAGCCCGTCCTCGTTGACGCGGAACTTCTCGCGCCGCCGCTCCCTGCCCGTGCGCGCGTCGAGCGAGGTCAGCCCCTCGTAGAAGAGGTAGAGCCGGCCGTCGAGGAAGGCGGGCGGGCGGTAGTTGTCGAGCGTGTAGGGGACGTCCCTGTCTTTATCGTCGCCCCACGCGACGGGCATCATCTCGACCTCGCTCTCCAGCTCGCGCTTCCAGAGCTGGTCGCCCGAGGCGATTTCGAAGACGTGCAGCTCGGGCTTGCGCCTGAAGCCGGCGCGCGGCTTCGACTTCGCGTCGCGCACGAAGACGGCCGCGAGCAGCCCGGCGGCCGGGTCGAAGGCGGTCTGCATCACCGCCCCGCGCACCTTGTCGCTGCGCCAGAGCGCGTCGCCCGTCAGGATGTCTAAGGTCTCCAGCCGCGTCTTGCCGCCGCTCTCCAGCGTGACGAGCAGGAGGTCCGTGCCCGGCACCGACGCAACGTCCGTCTCGTCGAGCCGCGCGTCCTTGCGCCGCCAGAGCACGTCGCCGCTCTCGGCTTCGAGCCCGTAGAGCGACTTCTCCGTGCCGACGACGAGCACGCCCACGTCCGTCGTCTGGTAGAAGCGCACCGCCGAGTCGAGCTTCGCCGACCACGGCTCGGCCGCCCGCGCGGCCGAAGCGCAGAGCAGGAGGACGACGAGCGCCGCGCCGGGCACGGCCCGGCCGAGCGCGGACGTGTTGGGGAGTGGCTTCGGAAGACTTGTCAGAAATCGCATGTTTAGTGCTTTCGGTAAAACCTCGAACCCTCAGTCTACCAGCGAGAGGAATTCGGTCAGAATCCTCTCGGTGATGCCCCAGATCATCCCGTGCTCGGAGGGGTAGGCGGGCCACTCGCGCTCGACGCCCGCGAAGGCCATGCGGAAGACGGCCGAGCGCCCGCCGCGCTTCAGCTCGTCCACCGGCACCCAGAAGGCGGCCGCGACCTCGCCGCTCAGCTCAAGGGTCTTCGTCGCGGCGCCCGCGTGGAACTCCGGCGGCGCGACGGCGACGAAAGGCGTCACGGAGATGCGCGGGACGAGCGGGCTGCGCGGCGTGACGGTGCCGAGCCGCGCCAGCACCTCGCCGCCCGCGCGCAAGTCGAGCCCCACCTCCTCCAAGGTCTCGCGCACGGCCGTCGCCTCAAGGCTCTCGTCCTCGGCTTCTTCGCGCCCGCCCGGCAGCGCGAGGTGACCCGACCAGTGGTCGCGCTCCGCCTCCGAACGTTTGATGACGAGCATCTCGGCGCCCTCCCGCCCTTCGCGCAGCACGAGCGCGACCGCCGCCCGCCTCGGCGGGTTGGAAGGAGCCTCGCCCTCTCCGACCGTCTCAAAATCCTCTACGGGCGCGAGCCCGCCCTCGACAAGGCGCGCCTTCAACTTCGACACGAAACTTGTGAACTCACTCATCTGCGGGCTAAACGACCTGAGACCGATTTTCCGCGGGGTGCCAGCCCGAGCTTCGACGGTGAGTCGAGGCGCGCGACGCGGCCGTTCTCGCCCACCGCCCAGGCCGCATCGCCTTGCGGCGAGACGCTCAAGGCGTGGAAGCCTTCGGCGCCGAGCGGCTCCCATGTGCGCCCCCCGTTCGTGGAGTAGTCAGACCCCGACGGCCCGACGGCGACGAGCTTCCGCCCCTGCGTCCCCGGCACGTACGCAACGCAAGACCTGTAGCCGTTCGGGCGCCCGTGCGCTTCGGCCGGCGCCCACCAACTCTTGCCGGCGTCGTAGCTCAAAGCGGCGTTGCCCGCGGCCTCACGCTCCTTCGTGTAGTCGCCGCCCACGGCTACCCCCGCGCTGCCGTGGAAAGCCAGGGAGAAGACGCCCGCCGACTTGCCGCTCGCCAGCGGGACGGCGTCGGCCCGCCAGGTGCGGCCGGAGTCGCCCGAGCGGAAGACGCGCGCGCCTGCGGGGCCGCCCGTGCCGAACCACGCGTACGTCCCTCCCTTTATCACAGTTACGCAGGTTCCGCTCGCCGCGAAACCGCCCTCGCCCGCGAGCGCCGGCGCCATCCCCGAAGGCTCAATCTCCTTCCAGTTACGCCCGCCGTCCTCCGTCCTGACGACGAGGAAGCGGCCATCCACGGGGTCGCTGACGGCGAGGCCGCGGCGCGCGTCCCAGAAGGCCATGCAGTCGTAGAAGGCGGCGGCGCGCCGGTTCTGGAACTGTAAAGTCCAGCTCCGGCCGCCGTCCGTCGTCTTGTAAATCCTTGAGCGCTCGCCCTCTCCGATGGCGAGCAGGTAGGCCGTTTCGGCGTCGAAGGCGTCCACGTCGCGGAAGTCCAGCTCGGCCGCGCCCGGCACCTGTCCCGTGCGCCATGTGCGCCCGCCGTCGGTCGTGCGCGCGTAGGTGCCGCCGGCACCGCTGGCCCACGCAACTTTTGCATTTACGGCACTTACGCCGCGTAGACGAAAATTCGTCCCGCTCGTCTGCGGGACCCACTGGGCGCGTGCCTCCGCGAGACAGTTGACGAGAAGCAGCGTGACGAGAATCGGCTTGAGCAGCTTGGGCATAGGACTTTCGGGCCTTTTCGGACGTCTACGGGTTTTTGGATGCCCGGGGCGCCGCCGCGCGCTGCTACCTTACAACAGAAAAGGGGAGAAACGAACGCGGGGCGCGGGGGCCGCGTCGGGCAACCGGGAGGGCGGGGGAAACATCTATATTTGCAACAATTTACCCCCGCACGGCGAGTATAGAAGAGAGCGCACTGAAACAAATCAGGCTTCGGCTCGTACAGTTTTCCGACCTCGATTTCGGCGCCCGGAGCGCCTTTTTGTTAGACCCGTTAAATTGATGAATAATCTCGTTCCCCGAATTCTCCTCGCCTCCCTCTTCGTCTGCGCCGCGGCCACTTTCGCCGGCGCGCAGGTCAAGTCGAAGTCCGCGAAGTCCGCCGCCAAGCCGGCCGAGACGGCGCACGCCGAGCCGCCGAGCGACTTGCAGAAGTTCCGCCAGGACTTCATCAAGGCGGCCGAGGAGTACCGCGCCAGCCTCGTCGAGCTTTCCGCCTCGCACGAGTCGAACCTGAAGCGTCTGACCGAGAAGCAGGAGCAGTTGAAGGGGCTCTACGCCGACGGCCTCATCTCGCGCAACGAGTACGAGACGAGCGGGTCGGAAATCGCCGACGCGCGCGCCAAAGTCGAGGAGATGCGCGCCGAGATTGCGAGGGCCGACGAGACGCTCGCCGCCGCCCGCAGGCCCGTCGAGACGTTCACGGCCGCGCCGACCGGCGTCGCGCGCTCGCAGGTGGCGTGGACCACGGGCAACATCACCATCGACAACCTGATTCGCCTCAACGGCAACCGCTACGGCGTTGACCCTTACCTCGTCTACTGCGTGATACGGCAGGAGTCGGGCTTCCGCGTGGGCGCGACGAGCGCCGTGGGGGCGATGGGGCTGATGCAGTTGATGCCGGGGACGGCCGCGCGCTACGGCGTGACGAACGCCTACGACCCCGCGCAGTCCATCCGGGGCGGCACGCGCTACCTGGCCGACCTGCTGCGCCTCTTCGGCGGCCGCGTTGACCTCGCGCTGGCGGGCTACAACGCGGGCGAGGGCGCGGTCATGAAGTACGGCCGCCGCGTCCCGCCTTACGCCGAGACGCAGAACTACGTCCGCACCATCGGCTCGCGCTACGCGCAGAGCGGCGGCACGGGCGCCGTCACGCTCACCGGCAAGACCTCCGAGCGCGAGGCGAAGGGCAACCGCAAGTAAGAAAAGCCGTAAACCGTAAACCGTGAACCGTGACGAGAAGAAGCACCTGCTTTCTCCCGTCACGGTTCACGGTTTACGGCTTTTCCTTGTCACGGTTTACGGTTTACGGTTCACGGTTTTTAGGCGTTGGCGTATGATAGAGACCTTCGTTCACAGTCTGAATCTCAGAGTCAGAGAGGGATGAATCTGCGATGAGAGTGACGCTTCATTTTTGCGCGCTGGCGACGGCGCTGTGCGTGCTGGCGCCGACGTTGGCCGCGGCCCGGCAGGGGGGAGGCGGGGCGCAGTCGGGCGAGCTGGCCGAGCTGAACGCGAAGATTCGCCGGTTCGCGCCGACGGTCATCACGGCCGACACCTCGCGCCTCTCGGCGGGCGACCGCCGGGCGCTCCAAAAAATCGTCGAGGCCGCGCGGCTGCTCGACCCGCTCTTCCTGAGTCAGGTCTGGAGCGGCAACGTCGCGCTCGAAAAGCGGCTCGAAGCCGATCGCACCCCGCTCGGCCGCGCGCGCCTGCACTACTTCCGGCTCAACGACGGCCCCTGGTCGCAACTCGACGAGAACGTCGCCTTCCTGCCCGGCGTCCCGCGCGAGAAGCCCGAGACGGCCGCGCACTACCCAGACGACATGACCAAGCAGGAGTTCGAGGCGTGGGTGGCGACGCTCCCCGAGCCGGAGAAGAAGAAGGCGACCGGCTTCTTCTGGGCCGTCAGGCGCGACGCGGCGGGCAAGCTCAAGCTCGTGCCCTACAGCCAGGAGTACCGGCCGTTCCTCGTCCCGGCCGCGACGCTGCTGCAACAGGCCGCGGGGCTGACGACGAACCCGACGCTCAAGGACTTCCTCCTGAAGCGCGCCAAAGCCTTCCTCAGCGACGACTACTACGAGTCGGACGTGGCCTGGATGGATTTGGACGCGCCGATTGACGTGACCATCGGGCCTTACGAGACCTATTCGGACGGACTTTTCGGCTACAAGGCGGCGTTCGAGGCTTACGTCACGCTGCGCGACGAGGCCGAGTCGCAGAAGCTGGCGCGCTTCGGCGGCCTGTTGCAGGACCTTGAGAACAACCTGCCGGTTGACCCGCGCTACCGCAACCCGAAGCTCGGCGCGGCGGCGCCCATCCGCGTCGTCAACGTCGTCTACTCGTCGGGCGAGGGCAACTCGGGCGTGCAGACGGCGGCCTTCAACCTGCCGAACGACGAGCACGTCATCAAGGAGAAGGGCTCGAAGCGCGTGATGCTCAAGAACGTGCAGGAGGCGAAGTTCCGGAAGACGCTCGTGCCCATCTCGCGCGTCGTGCTCTCGGCGGCGCAGCAGCGCGACGTCTCCTTCGACGCCTTCTTCACGCACGTCCTCGCGCACGAGCTGATGCACGGGCTCGGGCCGCACACCATCACGGTCGGCGGGCGCGAGACGAGCGTGCGCAAGGAGCTGAAGGACGCCTACTCGGCCGTCGAGGAGGCGAAGGCGGACGTGACGGGCCTCTGGGCCTTGCAGCACCTCATCGACAAGGGCGCGCTCGACCGCGGGCTTGAGCGGACGCTCTACACGACGTTCCTCGCCAGCGCCTTCCGCTCGGTGCGCTTCGGCATCAAGGAGGCGCACGGCAAGGGCATCGCGCTCCAGTTCAACTACCTGACCGACGAGGGCGCCATCAAGTTCGACGCCGCGACGGGGACGTTCTCGGTCGTGCCCGAGCGCGTCAAGGAGGCGGTGCGCAAGCTCACACACGACCTGCTCACGCTCGAAGCCGAGGGCTCTTACGACGGCGCGCAGGCGATGCTGGCGAAGTACGGCGTCGTCCGGCCCGAGATGCAGGGCGCGCTCGAACGCCTGAAGGACGTGCCCGTGGACATCGAGCCGAGCTACCCGCTCGCGGCCGCGCCGCGCCGCGCGGGCCGCTGAAGGGGCGCGTCAGAGTACGCGCGCGCACGGACTCCGGCGCGCGCCTTCCCGTATAATCGCCCGAATCGAAACATGGACTGATTTGGTCGGGCGACTCGGGCGGGGAATCCTTCCGGCCGGGCGCGTTTCCGCCCCGGACGAAGGCCGGGGCGCTTCGGGCTTCGGGAGGGAACATGAGAAGGAGAAGGTTAGGCTTTCTGGCGTGTGTGCTCTGCCTCGTCGCGGCGTCCGCGGAGGTGGCGGAGGCTCAGGCGTTGTGGCAGTACGTGCAGGGGCAGGCCGTCGGCATCGGCGGGCGGCGCGCCGGCCTGAACCGGCCGTTCTCGTTGCAGATTAACAACCTTACGTCGCCGGACGACGTGGCGCAGCTCAACCAGGCTTTGCGCGGCGGCGGGCAGGACGAGCTGCTGCGCACGCTCTCGCGGCTCAACGCCGGGCGGGTCACGGTCGGCAACAACGTCGGCGTGAGGGCGAACGCCATCATCGCGTCGCCGACGGCCGAGGGCGGGACGAAGCTGACCGTGCTCTACGAGCGCGACGTCGCCATCTTCGAGCGGCGCTACGGGACGCGCTCGGCCGACTACCGCTTCGGCTACGCGGAAATCTTCCTCGACGCCCGCGGGCGCGGGCAGGGGACTTTCATCCCGGCGGCGAAGGTCAAGCTGGAGGGCGACAACAACTGGGTCGTGGAAGATTTCGGCGAGTTCCCGGCGCGTCTGATGGGCGTGCGCGCGCGCGGCAACCCGGTCGGCGGCGCCCGCTGAAGGCGAGTTCGGGGAGCCCGCGGGCTCCGCTTACGTGAAGAAGGGCGTGTCTCCCGGCGAGACACGCCCTTCCTCCGTTGTAACGTGGCGCCGGGCGGCGCTTAGAAAATCTTCCTCCAGGTGCGCTTGAACCAGTTGCCGGTCTTCTTGGCGCCCTTGGCGGCGGCGTCGCCGACGTCCTCGGCCTTGTCGCCGACCTCGTTGACGCCCTTCTTCGCACCGCGCGCGGCGACCTTCGCGCCCTTGGCCGTCTGGTCGCCGACGTCCTCGGCCTTGTCGGCCGTCACGGCGCCGACCTTCTTGCCGGTTTTGACGGTCTTGTCGCCCACGTCTTCGGCCTTGTCGCCGACCTCGCTGCCCACGGCCTTACCGGTGTCCACCGCCTTATCGCCGACGTCTTCGGCCTTGTCGCCGACCTCGTTCACGCCCTTCTTCGTCGCGTGACCGGCCGCCTTCGCCCCGTCCACCGTGGCGTCCTTCACGTCGCCGGCCACGTCGCCGGCCTTGTCGCCGACGTCCTCGGCCTTGTCCGCGGCCTCGGAGCCGACCTTCTTGGTGCCCTTCGCCGTCTTCTTCGCGCCCTTGACGGTCGCGTCCTTGACGTCCTCGGCCTTGTCGCCGACCTGCTGCCCGGCCGACTTCGTCTGTTCCGTTACGCTCTTGTCCTGTGCCGCCGCGCCGGCCACGAGCGCCAGCGAGAACAGGAACGATGCCAAAAGTTTACGCATTGCCGCATGCCTCCCGTGTAGTGAACCTCTGTAGTGAAATCAGTCGTTTTCCAACTCGTGCCGTTAGTGGTCGCAAGCAACATGCCACGGCGCCGGAAGGCGGCCCCGGCGGGACTTCCAGCTGACAGGGCCGGCTGACAGGGCCGGGCGGGGCTGCTATCTTTCTGTGCGGAATGAAAAGCCCCGAAAGGTCGGCGCGCGCGGAGGGCGAGGGCGGGCGCGCGTACCTCTTTATGCTCCTCAGCTCGCTGGCCTTCGCCTCGATGGGCGCCCTCAGCCACCTCGCGGGCGAGCGCTGCGACTGGCACCTCGTCGCCGTCGCGCGCGGCTCGCTCGCGTTCCTCTTCACGCTCGCGCTCTCGCTCTCGGCGGGCGTCCGGCTCGTCCTCTTCCGCCCGGCGCTGCTCTGGGTGCGGAGCGTGGCGGGGAGCCTCGGCGTCCTCTTCGCCTTCTACGCGCTGACGCATCTGCCGGTCTCGACGGCGCTGACGCTCTCGAACACCGTCCCCGTCTGGGTGACGCTGCTGGCGTGGCCGGTGCTCGGGCAGAGGCCGCGCGCGGCCGTCTGGGGCGCGGTGGCGACGGGGCTGGCCGGGATAGTTTTGATTCAGAGGCCGGAGGCGGGCGGCGACCGCCTGGCGGCCGGGCTCGCGCTGGCGAACGCGCTCTCGACTTCCGTTTCGATGATCGGCCTGAACCGTCTGGGCGGCGTGGACGCGCGGGCGGTCGTCACGCACTTCTCGGGCGTGGCGACGGTCTTCACAATCGGCTTCATGCTGCTCTCGGGCGGGCGCGTTGACTACGCGCCGCTGGGCGACGCGCGGACGCTCGCGCTGCTCGTCGGCGTCGGGCTCTCGGCGACCGTCGGCCAGCTGGCGATGACGCGCGCCTTCGCGCTCGGAAACCCCTCGCGCGTCTCGGTCGTCGGGCTGATGCAGATTGTCTTCGCGCTCGGCTTCGACCTCCTCTTCTGGCAACGACACTTCAGCCCGCCCGTCGTCCTCGGCATCGCCCTCGTCGTCGCCCCCTCCGCCTGGCTCCTGCTCCGCTCCCCGCTGAGAAGGCAGACCGCGGCCGTCCACACGACGGGCTGAGTTAAGAGGAATCAGCCACGGAGACACAGAGGCACAGAGAATTAGAAAGGGAATGTCTTAAACCCTTCCTAACTTCTGTGCCTCTGTGTCTCCGTGGCTAATCTTCCCGCGCTAACGCACCACGACGTTGACGAGGCGGCCGGGGACGACGACCGTCTTGACTATCTGCTTGCCCTCCGTCCAGCCGCGGACGCGCTCGTCGGCCAACGCCGCGGCTCGCGTCTCCTCTTCGGAGGCGGAGGCGGGGACGTTGACGCGGCCGCGCAGCTTGCCGTTGACCTGGACGGCTATCTCCACCTCGTCCTTGCGCGCCAGCGCCTCGTCGAACGTGGGCCAGCGTGCGCCGCTGCGCAGGAGGCCGCCCTCGTGGCCCAGCGCCTCCCACAGCTCCTCGGACAGGTGCGGCGTCAGGGGCGCCAGCATCAGCACCATCGCCTCCAGCGACTCGCGCACGGCGAACAGCTCCGACGCGTGGGCCGAAGCGGGCTGCGCCCTGAAGTCGCCCAGCACGTTCGCCAGCTCCATCATCGCCGCCACCGCCGTGTTGTAGCGCAGGCCCTCGAAGTCGTTCGTCACGCGCTCAATCGTCCGGTGCGTCTCGTGCCGCAGGCCGCGCGCCGCGGGCGTGGGCTCGACGGCCGCGTCCGGCGTGGCGTCGCGCAGGGCGTCGCGCCAGCGGTAGACGAACGAGTAGACGCGGCGCAGGAAGCGCAGGGAGCCCTCGATGCCGGCCTCCTGCCAGCGCAGGTCGTTCTCGACCGGCGCGGCGAAGAGGACGAACAGCCGCGCGGCGTCCGCGCCGTAGGCCCCAATCATCTCGTTCGGGTCCACGCCGTTGTTCTTCGACTTGCCCATCTTCTCGAACGGCCCGACCGCGACGGGCTGGCCGTCGGCGGCGCTCGCCGCCTCGCGGACGCGCCCCTTCTCGTCGCGCACCACGTCCACGTCCGAGGGGTTGAAGTAGACCTTCGAGCCCGGCTCCTCGCCCTCGCGGTAGAAGGTCTCGGCGACGACCATGCCCTGCGTCATCAGGCGCCTGACCGGCTCGTTGAACTCGACCAGCCCCACGTCGCGCATGAACTTCGTCCAGAAGCGCGTGTAGAGCAGGTGCATCACCGCGTGCTCGACGCCGCCGATGTACTGGTCGACGGGCGTCCAGTAGGCGGCCTGCTCGCGGCCGAAGGGCGCCGCCGCGTTCTGCGGGTCGCAGTAGCGGAAGAAGTACCACGACGAGTCGACGAACGTGTCCATCGTGTCCGTCTCGCGCCGCGCGGGCCCGTGGCACTTCGGGCAGGCCGTGTTGACGAACTCGGGGACGCCGGCCAGCGGCGACTGCCCCGCGCCGGTGAACTCCGCGCGCTCGGGCAGCAGCACGGGCAGGTCGGACTCGGGCACGGGCACCACCCCGCACGCGTCGCAGTAGACGATGGGGATGGGCGCGCCCCAGAATCGCTGGCGCGAGACGCCCCAGTCGCGCAGGCGGTAGGTCGTGGCGCGCTCGCCGAAGCCGCGCGCCTCGGCGAACTCGGCCATCTCGCGCAGGGCGTCCTCGGAGAGCCGCCCGCTCCAGTCGCCCGAGCTGACCAGGATGCCGTACTCGGTGAACGCCTCGCTCATCGCCACCGACTGGTCCTCGACTTCGGGGTCGCGCTCGGCCGGCGGCTGCTCGTGCGAGATGCGCTCGATGACGCGGCGGATGGGCAGGGAGTACTTCTGCGCGAACTCGAAGTCGCGCTCGTCGTGCGCCGGCACGCTCATCACGGCGCCCGTGCCGTACTCGGCCAGCACGTAGTTGGCCGCCCAGACGGGGATCAGCTCGCCGCTGAAGGGGTTGACCGCCAGCAGCCCGGTGTTCATCCCCTCCTTCTCCTCCTGCGCGCCGGGGTCGCGCGCCGCGGCCCGCTCGGCGCGGACGCGCGCGGCGAAGCGGCGCACGTCCTCGCGCATCGGCGAGTGCTCGACCAGCGGGTGGTCGGGCGCGACGACGACGGCGTTCGCGCCGTAGATGGTGTCGACGCGCGTGGTGAAGACGCGGACGCGCTCGTCCGTGTCCTTGACCTGGAAGTCAACGTAGGCGCCGGAGCTTTTCCCTATCCAGTTGCGCTGCATCGTCAGGACGCGCTCGGGCCAGCCCGCCTCTATCTCGCCCATGTCCGCCAGCAGTTGCTCGGCGTAGTCGGTGATGCGCAGGAACCACTGCTCGATGTCGCGCTTCTCGACCGCCGCGCCGCAGCGCCAGCAGACGCCGCCCGACGACTGCTCGTTCGAGAGCACGGTGCCCTCGGCCGGGCACCAGTTGACGGGCGAGACCTTCTTGTAGGCCAAGCCCCGCTCCAGCATCTTCAGGAAGAACCACTGGTCCCACCTGTAATACTCGGGCCGGTGCGCGGCCACCTCGCGCCGCCAGTCGAAGCTGAAGCCGATGCGCTTGAACTGCCCGCGCATGTGCTCGATGTTCTGCTCCGTCCAGTCGCGGGGCATCACGCCGCGCTTGATGGCTGCCTGCTCGGCCGGCTGGCCGAAGCTGTCCCAGCCCATCGGGTGCAGGACGTTGAAGCCTTGCAGGCGGCGGAACCAGGCCAGCGCGTCGCCGATGGCGTAGTTGCGCACGTGCCCCATGTGCAGGAAGCCGGAGGGGTAGGGCAGCATCTCCAGGCAGTAGAAACGCTTCTCGCGCGCGGGGTCGGCGTCGGCCTCGAACGCGCCCGACTCCTCCCAGAACTTCTGCCACTTCTCCTCGATCTTCTCGGGGAAATACTTTTCGTCCATGATGGTCTCGTGCCTTTCCTTTACCCTTACGGTAAACGACCGCCCGCGGCTTTCTCAAGCATGCCGGGGCTTAACTCAGTTTTAGTGGGTTGTCGTCAGGGGGTCGCCGCACCGCCCGCCGCGCGCGCACCGAGGGCGCGGCGCCGGCCGTGCGGCTAAGTAAGGAGGAGCTTGACTGGGTGGCCGAAACGTTTCATCAGAAACTCTGTCCCGCCTCGAAAGGTGCGCCCATGTTAGCCCAGCCGGCGCGCCGTTGTCGAATAAAAAGTCGCCCGCACGCCCCCGCCCCTCACTTGACCGTGTAGGTGGTCTTCTCTTTGCCGAGGAAGTCTTTGGCGGTCTTTTTGGTGACGAGGCCGGCGTGTTCCAGCTCGAAGTAGGCGCGTTGGACTTCGCCCTTGTCGGTGAAGAGTTTGGCGGCGAGCGTGGCGGGCGAGGGGAGCGCGTCGCCGGGGGCGAGCGTGCGCTCGCGGATGAGCGCTTCGAGCTGGCGGCGGATTTGCAGGTAGTGCGGGCCTTCGCTTCGGTCTTTCAGGCTGATGTCCATCAGGCGGCCTCCTCTGTGGCGGGGGGGGTGACGAAAGAGCGCAGGGCTTCGAGGTTGCAGGCGTCGTCGCAGGTCTCGTCCGACGGCGTCTCAAGGAGGAACGCGGCGTGGGCGAGGCGCGGGTGCGAGGCGACGCGGCCGAGCGCCGCCGCCCCGATGTGGCCGAGGCCGATGTGCCAGTGGCGGTCGACGCGCGAGTTGTAGGCCGCCTTGGAGTCGTTGAAGTGGACGGCGAGGACGTTCTCAAGCCTGACGTTCGCGTCGAGCGCGTCGAGCGCGGCCGAGAGGCCGTCTTCGTCGCGGATGTCGTAGCCGGCGGTGAAGGCGTGCGCCGTGTCGAGGCAGACGCCGAGGTTGAGTCCCGGGCACCGCCCGCTTATCTCGCGCAGGTGCTCGAAGCGGTGGCCGATGCACTCGCCCTGCCCGGCCGTGTTCTCCAGCAGGATGCGGAAGCCGTCGAGCGCGAGCCCGCCGCACGCCGCCTTGAGGCTTTCGGCGCAGGTGCGGATGGCGTCCGCCTCGCAGGCGCCGCGCGCGCTGCCCGGGTGGACGACGAGGAAGTCGGCGCCGAGGGCGAGGCCCCGCTCGACCTCCTCGCGGAAGGAGGCGACCGACTTTTCGCGCACGGCGGCGTCGGCGGCGGCGAGGTTGATGAGGTAGTTGGCGTGGACGGCGACGGGGCCGACGCCCGTCTCGGCGCGCACGCGCTTGAACTGCTCGACCTCCGCGTCGCCGAGCGGCTTGGCCTGCCACCCGCGCGGGTTGCGCGAGAATATCTGCACCGCGTCGGCGCCGAGAGACTGCGCCTTGAGCAGGGCGTTGTGCAGCCCGCCCGCTATCCCTGTGTGCAGCCCGATGCGCGGCCGGGCCGCGCCGTCTTTCACGAGGATGCTCAACGCGCGGCCCTCCTCTCGACCTCTTCCATCACGCGGAGGACGTTGCCGCCTAAGATTTTCGTCACGTCGTCGGCGGTGTAGCCGCGGCGCAGCAGCTCGGCCGTCAGGTTCGGCAGGTCGGCGACGGAGGAGAGGCCGGCGGGCGTGGCCGTGATGCCGTCGAAGTCGGAGCCGAGGCCGACGTGCTCGACGCCCGTGAGCCGGACGACGCGGTCGATGTGGTCGGCGACGCGCGAGAGGGGGACGGGCGCGAGGCGGCGGGCGAACTCGCGCTCGCGCACGCGGTCGCGCGCGATGCGCCCCGAAGAGCCCGGCCCCGCGGCCCCGCGCCCGGCCTCCTCGACGAGCGGCAGAATCTCCGCCTCGACCGCCTCCTTCCGCGCCCTCCAGCCGGGTTCGAGGAAGCCCGGGTAGAAGACGGCGCAGACGACCCCGCCCGTCCGCGCGAGCGCGACGATCATCTCGTCCGTCAGGTTGCGCGGCGCGTCGGCGATGGCGCGGCAGTTCGAGTGCGTGGCGATGACGGGGGCGCCGGAGGTCTCGACGATGTCCCAGAAGGTCCTGTCCGAGACGTGCGAGACGTCCACCATCATGCCGAGGCGGTTCATCTCGCGGACGACGGCGCGGCCGAACTCGCTCAGGCCCCGCGACTCGCCCTCGGCGTCGCCGGAGGAGCCGGCCCACGGCAGGCTGTGCGTCCACGTCGGCGTCATGTAGCGGACGCCGCGGCGGAAGTAGTGCTCGACCCGCTCCAGCTTCTCGTCAATCGCGTAGCCGCCTTCGAGCCCGAGGAGCGCGGCGAGCTTGCCCTCGGCGGCGGCGCGGCGGACGTCCTCGGCCGTGGTGGCGAGCGTCCAGACTTCGGGGTGATTCTCGGCGAGCGCTCGGACGGCGGCGACCTGCGCGTCGGCGCGCGCGACGGCGCGCTCGCCGCCCAGCCCGTAGAACTCGGGCTCGACCCAGACGGAGAAGAACTGCGCGTCGAGCCCGCCCTCGCGCATCCGCACGGCGTCGAGGTGCGTCGTGGCGACGCGCCCGGTGATGTCCGCGCCCTCGTCCACGACGAACTGCACGGTGTCGGCGTGCATGTCCACGGCGACGGCGCGGCGGTGAATCGAGAGCGCGTCGCGGCTCGGAGTTTCGTCTGCGCCCAAGTTGACCCCTTGACTCGTAGAAGCTCGGCGTACCTTTCGCGCCAGTATAGCGCGCGGGGCGGTTCAACGCGGAGGGGGCGCGGGCGTGCGGGCGTCGAGGCTCACCTTGACGTAGGGCGCGAGCAGCGCGTCCCAAGCCTTGTCGGCGCGCGCGTACTCGTCGGCGCAGCGCTCGGCGCGCCCCTCTGGCAGCATGCCTTCTTTGACGAGCGAGGCGAACTTCTCGCCGTTCTGGCCGTAGAGCAGGCAGATGATGTTGTAGAAGCGCTGGCGGTCGAACGAGTGCTCGTCGGCGAAGGCCAGCTCGTCCAACTCCTCCTGCGTCTCGCCGGCGAAGGAGCGCGCGGCGTCGAGGACGGTCTGGTCGCCCTCCTCGGTGCCGTCGGCGAGCACGAGCACGGAGAGCTGGTCTACGGCGTCCTCCTCGCGCCCGGTGATGGGCAGGTCGTAGGCGTCCACGAGCGCGTGCCCCACCTCGTGGAAGAAGACGAAGGTGGTCGCGTTGCCGACCACGTCGTCCAGCTCCTCGTCGGTCTTGAAGTCGCCCTTGAAGGCTTCGTAGAGGTCTTCGACCAGCTCGTAGCAGACCGTGACCTGCTTCTTCTCGGGGTCGTAGAAGGCGTTCGGCTCGTCGCACCGGTCGAAGCCGATGAAGATGTCGTGCGGCAGCGAGAAAGCCTTGTTCAGCTCGGCGGCCGCCTCTTCGAGCGACTTCTCCTCGTCCTCCACCTCGGCGCGCGTCTCGGCGTCCTCGCCCGGCGCCTGCGCGTGGCGCGCGACGCGGAAGTCGCCCTTGTCGGGCGCCTTCGTCACGTCCGGCGCGGGGGCGGCGGCGGGCGCGGCGGCGGTCGGCGCGGCGTTGGCGCCCGCGGCGGAGTTGGCGCCGCCGCCCGCGTCGAAGGGGCGGGCGCAGCCGCAGAGCGGCAGCGCGAGGGCGACGAGCAGCAGTAGTTTGAGGGGCGCGCTCCGCCGCGCGTCGGGTCGGGCGCGGTCGTGTGCGGGCGAAGTTTGCAAGGCGTCTCACCTCTGCGGAAAACGGTCGGGGAAGCGCGCGCCGGCCCGCCCCGAAGGGCCGCGGCGACGGGTCATTCTGCACGAGTTTCGCAACCTTGCCAAGCGCGTTCGGTTTAATGTATCGTGCCATTCTTGAATAGCCAGTTGCACAACTTGAGTGACCCTTTACGCGAGATTACCCCGCGCCCGGATTTTCGGCGGACTTTGCCCCGCCCCTCGCCGACGCCGCCCGAGACAGACGAATCACGTCCCCGACCGGAGCGCCGCGGTGTGCGAGGCGGGACAGCTTAAGGAGCGAGAGAAGAGATGTTCAACGACGACGCGAGGAAGAGAGACGTAAAGACGCCGACCATCGTGGGCGAGGTCTGGCGCGACGGCGAGTTCATCAAGTGGGACGACGCGCACGTGCACGTCATGTCGCACGTCCTCCACTACGGGTCGAGCGTCTTCGAGGGCATACGCTGCTACAAGACGCGGCGCGGGCCGGCCGTCTTCCGCCTGCGCGAGCACATGCAGCGGCTCCTGAACTCGGCGAAGATTTACCGCATGTCGCACCCCTGGACGCTCGGCGAGCTGTGCGACGCCGTGACGGGGCTCGTCGCGCGCAGCGGGCTCCAGCAGTGCTACGTCCGGCCCATCATGTTCCGCTCGCTCGACGAGGCGCGCCCCGCCTTCGGCGTCAACCCGTTCCCGAACCCGATGTCGTGCTACATCGGCGCGTGGGACTGGGGCAAGTACCTCGGCGATGAGGCCATCGAGCAGGGCGTGGACGTCTGCGTCTCCTCGTGGAACCGCCTGACGCCGAACTCGATGCCCGCGATGGCGAAGGCCGGCGCCAACTACATGAACTCGCAGCTCATCAAGATGGAGGCGCTGACGAACGGCTACGCCGAGGGCATCGCGCTCGACGACCGCGGGTACGTCTCCGAAGGCTCGGGCGAGAACATCTTCCTCGTCCACGCCGGGAAGGTGATTACGCCGCCGCTCTCGTCCGCCATCCTCCCCGGCATCACGCGCGACAGCGTCATCGAGATTTGCCGCGCGCTGGAGATTCCCATCGTCGAGTCGGGCCTGCAGCGCGCCTCGCTCTACGTCGCCGACGAGCTGTTCTTCAGCGGCACCGCCGCCGAGGTCACGCCCATCCGCAGCGTCGACCGCATCCCCGTCGGCGAGGGGCGCCGCGGCCCCGTCACCGAGCGCATCCAGAAACTCTTCTTCGAAATCACCTCCGGCGAGCGCGAGGCGCCCGGCGACTGGCTCACCTTCGTCGGCGAGCAGAAGGCGGCCGGCGCGCCCGACGGCAACGGCCACAACGCCGCGCAGGCCCCCGAGGCGCGCAAGGCCGCGACCAACTCCGCGAACAGCTCCGCCGTCGGCGACGCGCGCGCCGGCATCCACGTCACGCTGACCGAGTAGGCCGGGTCGCACAAACCTCCTTTTTCCGGGGCGCACGCTCGCGAGGGCGCTGCGCCCCTCGCCTTTCCCGAATTTTCGCGCCTTTCCCCGCCAAAAACGCGCCGAAACTTGTGTGTTGACGCTCGTTCGGGCGGCGGCATAGAATGTTTGTACGCGTCGGCGCCCCGGCGACGCCCGAGACGCCGCCCCGCCGCAATCCACCCGGCGCAACAACCCGAGATTCAGCCAACGAAATGAGCGAAGCGCGCCGGCCGTCTGCCCGCCGGCCGCTTCGGCACCGAGCCCCGCCTCGCCGCGAACGCCACAGAGACCAGACATGCCTGTCAAAATCGACGAACTCCTGCGCGCCGCCACGCACCTCGGCGCCTCCGACCTCCACTGCAAGGCCGGCTCGCAGCCCTTCATGCGCATCGGGGGCGAGCTGCGCCCCGTCGCCAACACGCCGCGCCTCACGCAGGAGGACACGCTCGACATGGCCTTCTCCATGATGAGCAACCGGCAGAAGCAGAAGTTCAAGGAGGTCTCGGAGGCCGACATCGCCTACGGCGTCTCCGGGCTCGGGCGCTTCCGCGCCAACATCTTCCAGCAGCGCGGCACCGTGGGCATGGTGCTCAGGGTCATCCCCGACAAGGTGCGCACCATCGCCGAGCTGGGCCTGCCGCCCGTCATCGAGCGCGTCGCCGAGGAGCAGCGCGGCCTCATCCTCGTCACCGGCACCACGGGCTCGGGCAAGTCCACCACGCTCGCCGCGATGATCGACCACATCAACACCAACCGCGGCGGCCACCTCATCACCATCGAAGACCCGATAGAGTTCCTCCACCGCGACAAGCGCTCCTTCGTCACGCAGCGCGAGGTGGACGTGGACACGCGCTCGTTCGCCGAGGCGCTGCGCGGCGCGCTCCGCCAGGACCCGGACGTCATCCTCGTCGGCGAGATGCGCGACCACGAGACCATCGAGACGGCGCTGACCGCGGCCGAGACCGGCCACCTCGTCCTCTCGACGCTCCACACGCTCGACGCGACCGAGACCATCCGGCGCATCGTCTCGTCCTTCCCGCCGTACCAGCAGAAGTCGGTCCGCATCCAGCTCGCCGGCATCCTGCGCGCGGTCGTCTCGATGCGACTCGTGCGCGCCGCCGACGGCGAGGGGCGCGTCCCGGCCGCCGAGGTGATGATCTCGACCGGCCTCATCCGCGACTACATCATCAACGAGGAGAAGACCTCGCTCATCCGCGACGCCATCGCCTCCGGCACCAGCCAGTACGGGATGCAGACCTTCGACCAGTCGCTCTTCACGCTCTACCGCTCGGGGCACATCGCCTTCGAGGAGGCGCTGCGCGGCGCGTCGAACCCGGACGAGTTCCGGCTCCGCGCCTCCGGCATCCGCTCGGCCTCCGACCAGGCGAAGGAGGACATGGAGCGCGTCACCACCGTCACCAACGGCGCGCACCGCGACAGATGAAAGACAGGGGCTAGGGGCTAGTTAAGAGTTAATCTCCTAACTAGCCCCTGGCCCCTAGCCCCTAGCCCCTAGTTTGCTTTTGCCTTAGCCCTGCCTAGTTGTTAGAATTTTTCGCGCGACGACACCGGCGGTAGAATTGCCTTCGCTTTGTCCCGTCTCCTCTGAAAAAGGCTTGAGGTCTTACGAGCGTGTGTCGCGCGAGCCGCCTGAATGAAAGAGTGTCCGGCCTGTCATCGCTGCTTCGCAGACCAGCTCAACCACTGTCCGAGCGACGGTGACCGCCTGAATTTTCTCATCAGCCTCGACACCACGCTCGACGAGCGCTACCTGCTGGAGCGCAAGCTCGGGCAGGGCGGCATGGGGCTCGTCTTCAAGGCGCACCACAAGTTCATCAAGACGCAGCACGCCATCAAGGTCATCCTCCCCGACCTCGTCGGCAACGACCCCTCGCTCGTCGCGCGCTTCCGCCAGGAGGCGATGGCCGCGGCCGCCATCCGCCACCCCAACACCGTCAGCGTCACCGACTACGGCATCCTCGGCGGGACGACCCCCTACCTCGTGATGGAGTTCGTCGAGGGGCGCTCGCTCCACGACCTCCTCTCCGAGGAGAAGCGCCTGACGCCCGAGGCGGCCGTCGAAATCATGCTCGCCGTCTGCGCGGGCGTCGCCGCCGCGCACCGGCAAGGGATAGTCCACCGCGACCTCAAGCCCCTGAACATCATGCTCCGCCCCGGGGTGCCGCCGGGCGAGAGTTTGAAGGTGCTCGACTTCGGGCTCGCTAAAATCAAATCGGGCGAGCTGCTCGGCTCCTTCGTCGCGGCGCAGACGCAGGGGATGATGGGCTCGCCCTTCTACATGGCGCCCGAGCAGTGGGGCGACGATGACATCGACGTCCGCGCCGACATCTACAGCCTGGGCGTCATCCTCTACCAGATGATCGCGGGCGACGTGCCCTTCAAGGGCAAGTCCGTCCCCTCGATTATGAGCATGCACCTCAACGCGGCGCCCGTCCCGCTCGCGGAGCGCGGGGTGGAGGTGCCGCCGCCCTTGGAGCGCGCCGTCCGGCACGCGCTCGAAAAAGACCCCGAGAAGCGCCCGCACTCGGTCGAGGAGTTCGCGGCGGAGCTGCGCGAGGCCATGCCGCAACTGAACGGCAACGCGGCCCTGCGCGAGCCCGGCGCGACGACCGTGCAGATCGGCCCCGCCGACACGACCGGCCTCAAGGGCGGCGGGGGGCACACGACGGGCGCGCAGGCCGGGAGCCAGGAGAACCTGAACACCGTCGCCGGCTCGCCCGGCGTGCTCGACACGGGCGCGCTCGAAGAGGCGCCCGCGCGGCCCGGCGCGTCCACCGTCGCGGAGTTCCCCGCGGCGCACGGCGCCGACACGGCCAGCCACGGCCGCGCGCAGCAGACCGTCGGCGGTTTCGGCGCGGGCGGCGGCGCGTCCACACAGCACGGCTCCCAGGAGGCGCTGACCGAGCCGCTGCCCGCCTCGCCCGAAGCGCTCCGCGCCCTCGAAGAGAGTCGAAACGCGGAGGCTTTGCGCCGCCGCGAAGAGGAGGAGCGGCTCGCGCGGCAGGCCGAAGAGCGCGCGCGGCTCGAAGCGCAGGAGCGGGAGCGGGCGGAGGCCGAGCAGCGCCGCCGTCAGGAGGCGGAAGCGCAGCAGCGCCGCGAGGCCGAAGAGCAGCAGAGGCGTCTTGCCGAAGAGCGGCAGAGGCTTGAGGCGGAAGAGCGCGAGCGGCGCGAGCTTGAGGAGCGCAGGCGGCGCGAGGCGGAAGAGAATCGGCGGCGCGAGGCCGAGGAGCGGGCGGCGCGGGACGAGCGCGCGGCGGCACCCGCGGCCGGCGCCGCCGCCGCCCCGGCGCGTTCGCGCGGGCCGCTCGTCGCGGTCGGGGCGGTCGTCCTGCTGGCGCTGCTCGCCGTCGCCGGCGTCGGCGGCTACCTTCTGCTCCGCCGCCCCGGCTCGCAGAACACGAACGGCGCGGCCAACGCGAACGCGGCGGCGGACGTCAACGCCAACGCTAACGCCGCGGTCGGCGGCGCGAACGAGAACGGCGGCGGCACTTCGGCGCGCGCGGACCTGCTCTGGATTCCCGGCGGCAGCTTCCAGATGGGGCGGTCGGACGTGCCCCCGATCACGGACGAGCTGAAGTCGCGCCGCGCGGCGTACCTGCTCTGGATGTACAGCCAGTGGCCCGCGCACGAGGTCAGCGTCGGCCCGTTCGCCATCGACCGGACGGAGGTCACCAACGCCGAGTACGCCGACTTCGTCAAGGAGACGGGGCACGCGCCCCCGCCCGGCGTCTGGGAGGGCGAAGGGCCGGGCGAAGGTCTCGCGCGGCTGCCCGTCTCGAACGTCACCTACGAGGACGCGCGCGCGTTCGCGGCGTGGCGCTCGAAGCGCGACGGCGTGACCTACCGCCTGCCGACCGAGGAGGAGTGGGAGTACGCGGCGCGCGGCGGCGACTCGGCGCGCGCCTACCCGTGGGGGCCGGAGTGGTCGCCCGGCTACGCCAACCTCGGCGGCGCGGGCGCGGCGCCCGTCGGCTCGTTTCCGCTGGGGCGGACGCCGCAGGGGCTCGACGACATGATCGGCAACGTCTGGGAGTGGACGTCCTCCGAGGCTTCGATGTACAAAGGTAACGACCGGACGGCGCTCGCCGCGGAAGACCGCGGCAAGGTGGTCGCGCGCGGCGGCTCCTTCAAGAGCCGGCCCGACGGCGACGAGCCCGTCACCGTCACCGCGCGCCGCTGGCTCCCGCGCGGCTTCCGCGACCCCGTCCTCGGCTTCCGCCTCGTGCGCGCCGAACAGTGAGGGCGGCCCCGTTTCTAAACTTTAAGGCACTCATCAGGATTATGAAGAAGTCAGTCGGCAAGAACGGAAGTATCTGGACGCGCGCGCGGGTCGCCCTGGCGTGCGCGGCCTTCGTCGCCACGGCGCTCGTCGCCTCCAACTGCAAGTCGAACGACACGGCGAACCTCCCGTCCGACACGGGCGCGAAGTCGAACCAGGGCGTCAAGCCGCAGGTCACCATCACCTCGAACCAGGGCGGGCAGCCGCAGCAGCCCCGGCCGCCGCAGCCGGCGCAGCTCGACACGGTGCCCGCCGCCGCCTGGAACGCCGAACTCAAGGCCGTGGACGGCTCCTCCTTCCGCCTCTCCGACTACAAGGACAAGGTCGTGGTGCTCGACCTCTGGGCCACCTGGTGCGGCCCGTGCCGGATGGAAATCCCGCACCTCGTCGAGCTGTCGGAGGAGTACAAGGGCAAGGGCGTGGAGGTCGTCGGGCTGACGACCGAGGACCCGGAGGAGGACGCCGAGAAGGTGCGCGACTTCGCAAAGGAGTTCAAGATCAACTACAAGCTCGGCTGGTCGCCGCGCGACGTCTCGCTGGCGCTGATGAACGGCAACACGAGCATCCCGCAGACCTTCGTCATCGCCCCCGGCGGCCGCATCGTCACCAAGTTCCGCGGCTTCAGCACCCAAATCCCCGACATGATCCGCACCGCCATCGGCAGGGCCAGCGAGAAGACGGGAGACTGAAGAAGGCAAAAGTAAAAAGGCAAAAGGCAAAAGTGAGGAGGGAACTTATTTCAAAGTTCCGCGCGCCGCAGGCGCGTCCACACTTTTGCCTTTTGCCTTTTGCCTTTTTGCCTTTTCCCTTACTCCTCCCCCCGCTGCTCTTCGAGCTCGCGCTCGCCCTCTTCGCGCAGTTGGCGGCCCTCGCGCTCCAGCTCGGTGTTCTGCGTGCCCTGCGCCACGGACTCGCGCGCGGCGCCTTCGAGGCGCTTCATCTCGGCCTCGACGCGCCCCTCGACCTCGTCCATCGGCGGTATCTCGCCCGTCTCTTCCTGCGTCACGAATTTGCCCTTCGAGTCTTCCATCGCGGTTCACCTCTTCAGATTCCGAAAGATTGCTAAGGGGGTTTTGAGGCTGCATCCTCTCATCCCGCGCGCCCCGCGGTCAAATCGTTTGCCCGCCCCGAGCCGCTTGTCTTATACTCGCGCGCGAACCGAGCCGCCGTGCCCCTTTGCCTCACCGGCCTCAGGCGCCGCCGCCTCGGAACATGACCCGGAGGTTCCCCCGAAATGTCCGACGACATCCGCCGCCTGATTAAGAACGGCCAAGAGACCATCGTCCGCACCTGGACGGAGAAGGTGGCCGCCGACCGCCGCGTCGCCTCGGACGAGAGGCTCTCCTACCTCCAGCTCGTCGACCACATCCCGCAGATCGTCGAGGAGCTGCACGACGCGCTCGGCGGCGGCCGGAGCGAAGAGCCGTCGGCGCTCTGCGAGGGCCGCGAGCACGGACGCCAGCGCTGGCGCCAGGGCTACGAGCTGAAGGAGGTCGTCCGCGAATTGACGCTCCTGCGCGTCACGCTCGTCGAGTTCATCGAGCTGTACCGCGGCGCGCTCCCCGCCCGCACCCCCGACGAGCTGACCCGCTCCTTCCACCGCATCAACGTCTTCATGGACGACGAAATCTACCGCACCGTCGAAGCCTACCTCGACGCCTCCCGCAACCCGCAGGCGAACTGACCGGAGGACGAAGGCGGAAGGATGAAGGGTGAAGTGAAGGCCGAACCGCGTCCCCTTCATCCCGCCGAGGCGGGCGGGGGCCTGCGCGTGGAGCTGCCTTTGACGGGCATGACGTGCGCCGCGTGCGCGCGCCGCATCGAGCGCAGGCTCCAGAAGGCGGAGGGCGTGAGCGCCGCGAGCGTCAACTTCGCCACCGAGCGCGCCAGCGTCGAGTACGACCCGGCGCGGACGGGCCTGCGCCGCCTCGTCCGCGTCGTCGAGGACGTCGGCTACGGCGTGAGCGAGCTGCCGGCCTCGGACTCGGGCGACGGCGTCGGCGGCGCGGAACCGGCGCGAAGCGCCGAGCGCCGCGACCTGCGGCGACGCTTCACGCTGGCCGCGCTCCTCAGCCTCCCGCTGCTCGCCCTCTCGATGTCGCACGGCGCCGTCGAAGCCTTCGAGGCCGCCCGGGTCAACTGGCTCCAGCTCGCGCTCGCCGCGCCGGTCGTCCTCTACTGCGGGGCGCCCTTCTTCCGCAACGCCTGGGCCGCGCTCCGCCACGGCGCGGCCGACATGAACACGCTCATCGCCACGGGGACGGGCGCGGCCTTCGGCTACTCGGCCGTGGCGACCGCCGCCCCGCGCCTCGTCGCCGCCGCCGGCGGGGGGCACGCCCACGGCGGCGCGGCCCCCGTCTACTTCGAGGCCGCGGCGGTCATCGTCGCGCTCATCCTGCTCGGGCGTCTGCTCGAAGCGCGCGCCCGCGGGCGCACGGGCGAGGCCGTGCGGAGGCTCGCCGGGCTTCAGCCGCGCACCGCGCGCGTCGTCCGCGACGACGGCTCGCACGAGGACGTGCCGGCCGAGCATCTCGCGCCGGGCGACCTCGTCCTCGTCCGCCCCGGCGAGAGGGTGCCGACCGACGGCGTCGTGACCGAGGGGCGCCCGGCGCTGGACGAGTCCATGCTGACGGGCGAGAGCATGCCCGTCGAGAAGGCGCCGGGCGACGAGGTCTTCGGCGCCACCGTCAACCGCGCGGGCGTCTTCCGGTTCCGGGCCACGCGCGTCGGGCGCGACACGGTGCTCCGGCAGATAGTCCGCATGGTCGAGGAGGCGCAGGGGCGGCGTGCCCCCGTCGCCCGCCTCGCCGACGTCGTCAGCGGCTACTTCACGCCCGCCATCATCCTTATCGCCGCGCTCACTTTCGTCGTCTGGTTCGCCGTCTCGCCGCCGGGCGCGCGTCTTTCGACGGCGCTCGTCCGCGCCGTCTCGGTGCTCATCGTGGCGTGCCCGTGCGCGCTGGGGCTGGCGACGCCGACGGCCGTCATGGTCGGCACGGGCCGCGGCGCCGAGGCCGGCGTCCTCTTCCGCGGCGGCGAGGCGCTGGAGGCCGCGCAGAAGGTGCGCACCGTCGTGCTCGACAAGACGGGGACGGTCACCGCGGGCGAGCCGGGCGTGGACGACTTCCACGCCGCCGAGGGCTTCGACGCGGACGAGACGCTGAGGCTCGCCGCCTCGGTCGAGCGCGCGAGCGAGCACCCCCTGGGCGACGCGCTGGTGCGGCACGCGTCGGCGCTCGCGCTCACGCTCAAGGAGGTCGAGGGCTTCGAGTCGTTCGCGGGGCGGGGCGTCGAAGGTTTGGTGGGTGGCAGGCGCGTCACGGTCGGCGGCGCGAAGCTCCTGCGCGAGCGCGGCGTAGAGCCCGGGCGCCTCGAAGGACGCGCCGCGGCGCTGGCGGCCGAAGGGAAGACGCCCGTCTACGTCGCTCTGGACGGCCGCGCGGCCGGCCTCTTCGCCGTCGCCGACCGCGTCAGGCCCGAGTCCGAAGAAACGATAGCCGCGCTCAAGGCTCTCGGCATCGAAGTGCTGATGCTGACGGGCGACGACCGGCGCACGGCCGAGACGGTGGCGCGCGCGGTCGGAATCGAGCGCGTGCTGGCCGAGGTGCTGCCCGAGGGCAAGGCCGAGGCGGTGAGGGGCCTTCAGGCGGAAGGGAAGACGGTGGCGATGGTGGGCGACGGCGTCAACGACGCGCCCGCGCTCGCGCAGGCGGACGTCGGCATCGCGCTGGGGACGGGCTCGGGCGTGGCGGTCGAGGCGGCCGACGTGACGCTCGTCGGGGGGAGCCTGCGGGGCGTGCCCGCGGCGCTCGCGCTCTCGCGGCGGACGATGCGCGTCATCCGGCAGAACCTCTTCTGGGCGTTCGCCTACAACGTGGTCGGCGTCCCGCTGGCGGCGGGCGCCTTCTACCCGCTCACGGGCTGGACGCTCACGCCCGTCTTCGCCAGCGCGGCGATGGCGCTCTCGTCCGTCTCGGTCGTCGCCAACAGCCTGCGCCTGCGCCGCGCGCGGCTCTCGTGAGCGGGCGCGCCGCTTCGGCCTCGCGGCCCTACTCGTATAAACTCTCCCCCGTGCAAATGAATGTCGGAAGGCCGGGCGCGCGCGTGCGCCCGGAGGTCTAATCGGGGAGGGGAGTCTTGATGAGAACAATGAAGCTCACGGTCGCGTCCGTGCTCGTCGCGTCGGCGGTGTTGTGCGCGGCGCCTTTGGCGGCGGCGCAGGGGAAGAAGGCGGCGCCCGCGCGGAAGCGTGCGGCCGACGCCGCGCGCCACTCGAACGAGGCGTCGGAAGTCCTGCGCAAGATAATGTCGGTGCCCGAGCGCGCCATCCCGCGCGACCTTCTGGAGAGTGCGGAGGCGGTCGCCGTCTGCCCCGGCGTGCTCAAGGCCGCCTTCATCGTCGGCGGGCGCAAGGGCGACTGCGTCATCAGCCGCCGCACCGTCAAGCGCCAGTGGAGCGCGCCCGTCTTCTACAACCTGGCGGGCGGGAGCGTCGGCGTGCAGATCGGCGGCTCGAAGACCGACTACGTGCTGCTGTTCATGAACGAGGACGCGCTCAAAGGTCTGATGGGCGACAAGTTCGAGATAGGCGGCGAGGCCGAGGCGACGGCCGGCCCCGTCGGGCGCGCGGCGGGCGCCAGCACAAACGCGCGCCTGCAAGCCGGCATCCTCTCCTACTCGCGCAGCAAGGGCGCCTTCCTCGGCGTCTCGCTCAAGGGGGTCGCCATCACGCCGGACAACGACCTCAACGAGGCTTTCTACGGCCGCAAGGCCGCGGAGATGGTCAGCGGGCAGGCCGACTCCACCGTCCCCGCCCAGGTGCGCGCGCTCCCCCTCACGCTCGCACGCTACTCCGTGCGGCTTCCCAACTGAAGATAGAAACCATGAACGAGGAGATTTGAATGAAGCTTTCGACCCGAATCACCCTGTCGGCGGTCGCGTGCGCGTTTGCGGCGGCCGCCGTGGTTCTCCCCGCGGACACGCGGGCGCGGCAGGAGGAGCGGCAGCGCAAGGCCACGCGCCCGCCGGCCAACGCGAGCCCCGGCCAGCAGAAGGACGCCTCGAAGAAGGCCGACTCGGCCTCGCGCGTCTTCGAGCAGGTGATGGGCGCGCCCGACCGCTCGATTCCGAGGGAGCTGCTCGACAGGGCGGAGGCCGTGGCCGTCTTCCCCGGCATGCTCAAGGCCGGCTTCGTCGTCGGCGGGCGCGGCGGCAGCGGCGTCATCAGCCGCCGCGTCACCGGCGGCTGGAGCGCCCCCGCCTTCTTCAAGATGGGCGGCGCCAGCGTCGGCCTCCAGATAGGCGCGGCCCGGACGGACCTCATCCTCCTCTTCATGAACGAGGACGCGCTCCGGGGCCTGCTCGAAGACAAGCTCGAAGTGGGCGGCGAGGCGAGCGCCGCCGCGGGCCCCGTCGGCCGCACGGCCAGCGCCAGCACCAACCTCACGCTCGACGCCGGCATCCTCTCCTACTCGCGCAGCAAGGGGCTCTTCGCCGGCCTTGAGCTGAAGGGCGCGGTCATCAACCCCGACAACAACCTGAACGAAGCGCTCTACGGCCTCAAGGCCCGCGAAGTCCTGACGGGGGCGAACAAGGTCTCGATGGCCGACGTCCTCCCCGGCGTCATCGTCTTCCCGAACACGCTCGCGCGCTACTCCGTCAAGTGAGCGGCCCGCGCGGCGGTTGACGAAACGGCCGCCCGCGAGCCTCTGCAACTCGCGGGCGGCCGCCGACGTCCGTGCGCGTGCGACGCCCGCAAGCGCCGCCCGTGATTTCCACGGGCCGGACGTGCACCGGATGTGGGTCGGCCGGCGCGCGTGTGAGAGCGCGCGCCGGCCACGCGGCATCGTCCGCCGTGCCCTTTCGACAGACGTGCCGTGTAGGGGCGGTGCGGCTGCCCGACGCGCACGCCCCTTTCCTTATTCTTTCCTCATTCTTTCGCGTCCTGCCGCGCCAGCAGGCGCGCGGCCGTGCAGGCGAGGCTGTAGACGCCGCCGGGCTTTCTCAGGTAGGCGTCCACGCCCGCGCGGCGCGCCTCACGCTCCACCTCTAACGCGGTGAACATGATGATGGGCGTCCGCGCCACGCGCGGGAGACGGCGCGCGTGGCGCGCCAGTTCGACCCCGTCGAGCCCCTTCAGCGCGAAGTCGAGGATGAGCAGGTCGAAGCGTGCGCCGCCCTCCAGTCTCCCGAGCGCCTCGTCGCCGCGCGCGCAGACCTCCACGCGCCAGCCGGCCGCCTCCAGCGTCTCCCTCACCGCGTCGGCCACGGCCGTGGCCTCCTCGGCGTAGAGAATCGAGAAACCGCGCCCCGCCGCGGCGGCTCCGCCTTCGGGCGCTCGCGCCCCGGCGCGGCCGGCGGACGGATTTCGGGCATGAACGGAGAGATTCATGTGAGGCTCGCCTTTCCAGGCCCCGATGGCGGGTTCGGGGGCCGACGGCAGAGCACGTAAAACTGCTCGGGTGTCTCGGTGCGTATGGGCGACCGTCAGGGCGGTCAGAGAGACTTCAACTCCGGAACACACGTTACGGAGTAAGGTCTACGTTCGTGCGCTACGTGGACGAGGTTAGCTTCCGGCCGGGAGCAAATCAATAAAATAATCCCGCAGGCGCCGCACGCCCCGCGCCTATCTAATAGGGTTACGGGGTGCTGCAACATTTTCGGCGTCGGGACGGCCTTCGCGGCCCCCTTTAAGGCCCTCCGGAGGGGGTGAAACGGTCGCGCCGCACGACCCTTGCGGGCGCCCTCTGTCGCGTCGAAGGGCGCGCGGCGATTATCCTTGACGCTTCGGCGGCCGCGCCATACAATCGGCCGAGCCCGGCCGAAGCGAGTAACAGTTAAGCCCCCGCCTTTGACCCCGGACGCTCACCAAGCTAAGGAGTCTGTAAATCCATGCAACCCCGCACGCAGCGCCAGAGGGAAATCCTCGAATACATCACGCGCTTCATCGAGCGCCACGGGTACGAGCCCTCTTACGCGCAGATCGCGCGCCACTTCGGCGTCTCGTCGAAGGCGACCATCGCCAAGCACATCGAGGCGCTGGAGCGGCGCGGGCTCATCTCGCGCCACCGCACCGACGGCGCCTTCGGCCTCACGGTGCAGCACGAGGAGGTGGACGTCGACTCGACCTGCGAGGTGCCTCTGCTCGGGCGCATCGCGGCCGGCGCGCCCATCGACGTGAGCGACGACCGCGAGACCATCACCGTGCCGCGCTTCCTCCTGGGGCGCGTCCGCCCGACGCGCGTCTACGCGCTGAGGGTGACGGGCGACTCGATGATTGACGAGCACATCTGCGACGGCGACATCGCGCTGATAGAGAACCGCACGGAGGCGCGCGACGGCGAGATCGTCGTCGCGCTCGTCGAGGGCGCGAAGGCGACGCTCAAGCGGCTCTACCGCTTCGGCACGGAGGTCGAGCTGCGGCCCGCCAACGCGCAGCACGCGCCCATCCGCATGCACGCCTCGAAGGTCGCCGTCCAGGGCATCTTCCGCGGGCTGCTGCGCCCGGCGATGTGAGACGCGCGGCCGTCCGAAGGCTTAGCGAACCGGTAAAGGAAGAGGGGGACGACAGCCGCGCTGTCGTCCCCCTCTTCCTTCGTATCACCGCCTTCTTCGCCCGCCCTTCAGGCCGGCTGTAGCTCGCTCGTGCACTCGGGGCAGCGCGTGGCCTTGACGGGGATGGCCGAGACGCAGAAGGGGCAGTTCTTCGTCGTCGGCTCCTCGGTCTGCGGGGGCTCGTCGCTCCAGAGGCGGTTGGCGCGCTTGACGATGAGGAAGATGACGAAGGCGACGATGAGGAAGCTGATGAGGTCGTTGATGAACTGGCCGTAGGCGATGACGGGGACGCCGGCGGCCTTCGCCTCGGCGAGCGAGACGGGGTAGCCCTTCGACTTGTCGAGCACCCAGAAGTGGCTGGCGAAGTCTATGCGCCCGGTGAAGAGGCCGACGACCGGCATGAGCATGCCCTCGACGAGCGAGGTGACGATGCGGGTGAAGGCCGCGCCGATGACGATGCCGACCGCGAGGTCGATGACGTTGCCGCGCGCGATGAAGTCGCGGAACTCTTTGACGAAGCCTGAGCTTTTTGCCATTGGGTTGCCTCCGTGGCTGCGGGTCGTGTGGAGCGTCGGGTCTTCTTATGTCAAAACGTCGGGGGCGTCAAGTCCGAAAATTCCGGGTCTCACGGGAAGCGCCGCGCGATGGCGTCGAGCTGCCCGAGGACGCGCGCCTTCTTCGCGGCGGGGACGAGCGCGAGCTGCGCGCGGAGCCCGGCCACGCTCCGGCGGAAGCCGGGGCGGTCTTCGCGCGGGACCGCGTAGACGGGGCTCGCCCCGCGCAGGTCTTCGACGATGTGGCCGAGGGACTCCGAGAGGTTCGAGAGCGCGGCGTCGGCGTGCGCGCCGCGCGGGTAGAGCTTGAGGTAGCGGCCGTTGGTCTCCGACTCCTTGTAGACGTAGCAGGGCAGGTAGCCCTCGCACTCGCCGGGCAGGGTCGTCTGGGCAGCCTCCCACGCGGCGCGCTCCGCGACGGGGAGGCCGCGGTACTTCCGCTCCAGGCCCCAGAGGAGTTCGGAGCGGACGAACCACTGCCCGGCCGGCTCGCTGTAGACAATCTCCCGCTCGTGCTCGGAGACCCAGGACTTGTAGGGCGGCTTCTCCAAGTCCTCCATGGGCATGTTGGCGAGCGTGCGCGCGAGCGCGACGAGGCGCGTCAGCTCCAGCTCGGCGCGCGCGTCGCGCCGCGTGACCTCCTTCGTCGCGCGGTCGAGGAAGCGGACGAGCTCCGTCAGCTCGGGGAAGGTGGCGGCGGCGTTGGCGACACGTTCGGCCGCGAGGCGCTGATAGGTCTCCTCGCGGCGCGCGGGGTCGAAGGGGGCGACGAGGCCGCCGAAGACCCAGCCGCGGGCGCCGCCCGGCGCGGAGACGCGGTGCCAGAAGGCTTCCGCCGGGCCGACGCGCGACTTCTCGGCCGAACGCTCCAGCTCCTCGACGACGAGGCCGAGCTGGAGCCGGCCGACCTCGGCCGAGGCCGCTTCGGGTCGCTCGCGCAGGCGCGCGCCCGCGGCCGTCGTGATGAGCGCCCGCCCGGTCGCCTGCGCGGCGCGGGCGCGGGCCGGGGCGTAGGCGTGAGCGGCGAGGAGCGAGAGGAGGGCGGCCGCGACAAAGCGCACCGCGAGTCGCCACCCCGCGGCGCGCGTGCCGGAGTTTCTGCCTGAAGACAAGTCGTTCGTCCTTCCCACCTGGCGTGACGTATGTAAAGCCCCCGCGCCCGAACGGCGCGAAAAGAGCGAGACACTTTTAGCGTATACTCACGGCCGCCCGCAAACCCTGACCGAAAGGCACTCGCGCGATGATGAAGATTCGTGCCGTTGCGATAACCGGCGTGACGAAGCGGTGCTGCCGCTGCAAGAGTTTTAAAGACACGAGCGAATTCCACCGCACCGTGGCGAGGAAAGACGGGCTGCAGGCATACTGCCGCGACTGCAAAAAAATAATTGACAAAGAACACAACGACCGGAACCCGCGCCGTAACTACGAGAACCGGCGGGCATACGCTTTAAGAAATTTGAGATGGCTGCACGAGTACCTCAAGACGAAGTGTTGTGAGTGGGAGGGCTGCACCGTGAGCGACCCCGACATGCTCGTGCTCGATCATCTGAATCCGCACGAGAAGCGCGGGCACGTCAGCACGATGGTACACGGCTCTTTCAGTCTTAAGACTGTTCAGGCGGAGGTCGCCAAGTGCCGTGTGCTGTGCGCCAACCATCACCAGAAGCACACGATTCGGCAGTTCGGTTACAAGAAGTGGCTCCTTGAAGATTGAGGCAAAAATAAAATTGCCGTATAACTGGGTCACAGCTATACGGCAACTATAAGTTCTGGAGCCACCTTGCGGACTTGAACCGCAGACCTGTCGATTACGAATCGACTGCTCTACCAACTGAGCTAAGGTGGCTCAATTGATGCGGAGACTATACGGAGACGCCGCGCGTGATGTCAAGTGCGGCCCCGGTTTAAAGACGACGAGGAGCAGCGATGCCAAAGGATCGAGCTGAAGTCCAGGACCAGTACAAGATCGGCGGCGGTTCGTTGAACGAGTACGAGTACGAGCAGAGCAAGGGCGAGTACGAGGAGCAGGCGCACCAGACGCCGGAGGAGGCGCCGGTCGAGGGCCTGCGCGGGGCGGCCGAGCCGGGCCTGCCGCAGAACGTGGCCGAGCGCATCCGCCAAGTCGAGGAGCGCGCGCACGAAATAGTCGAGCGCCGGAGGGCGAAGCAGGGGGGCGGGAAGACCGCCGTGAAGCCCGCCGCCGCGGCGAAGGCGTCCGCGAAGGCGTCGGCGAAGAAGGCGGCGAAGGGCGCGGCCGGCGGGGCTTCGAAGTCCCGGGCCACGAAGAAGGGCGCGGGCAGGTCGGGCGCGGCGAAGTCCGGCGGCGCCAAGTCCGGCGGCGCCAGGTCCGGCGCGAAGAAAGGCGGGGCGAATAAAGGCGCGGCCAAAGCCTCTTCGAAAAAGGGCGGCGCCGGAGGCTCTTCTAAGAAAGGTGGCGCGGCGAAGAAGGCGGGCGGCGCGAAGGGCTCTGGTAAGAAGGCCGGCGCGAAGAAGGGTGCGGCGAAGAAGGCCGGTCCGCGCAGGTAGGCGCGGGCTCCCGGCTTGAAGCGAGGCCGTGACGCCCGGGAAGCTCAGGGGCGGCGGCCGCGGGTTTTTCGTAGAAGACGAAGGAGCAAGAGGGAAGATGGCAGAGACGGACGAGAAGGCGGGGGCCGGCGGCGGCGTGGCGCGCGAGTCGGGTGCCGCGGGCGAGGAGGGGGCCGAGCTGCGCGCCGAGGAGGAGTCGGCGAAGGCGATGGAGGCGGAGGTGCCGCATTCGGCCGGCTACGAAGACCCGGGGCAGGAGCCTCCCGAAGATTCCGGGCGGGGGTGAGGCCGCCGACCGTGGGCGGCTTCCCCCTGAAACAATCCGCGGCCGACGGCCGTAAAAAGTCCGGAAGGATGACAAGAATGTTGCCCGGCGTCATCCTTCCGGACTTTTTTGCTCCCCGAAGGCCGTCCCCGATTAACAGTCCCACCGCTCTCCCGCGTCTTACGAAGATGATGACGAAAAGCATGCCCCCGCGCGTCGCACAGGCACACGGCGCGTCGCCGCCGAAGGGCTCGCCCGCGAAAGTGCTCGCCCTCCTGCTCCTGCTCGTCTGCTTCCTCGCACCCGGGCGCGCGCAGGCGCAGAAGCTCCCTTCGCCGGACAAGGTGGTCGGCGATTACGTGAAGGCCGTCGGCGGCAGGAAGCGACTGGCGGCGCTGCGCGACGCGACCTACGAGTGGGCCGTGCGGCGCGGCGACGCCGACGCCGGCACCGCGCGCACGCAGTTGAAGACGACGGGCGCCCTGCGCACCGACTTCCTGCTGGCCGAGGGCGGTTGGGAAGCGGCGGCCAACGCGCGCGCCGCCTGGACGCGCACGCGCGAAGGGCACCTGCGCACGCTCACGGACCGCGAGGCGCTACAGGCGAGGCTCCAGGCGCAGCTTGAGGCGGCGTGGTTCGCGGACTACAAGAAGCAGAAAATTTTGGCGCGCACCGTCGCGCGCGAGGAGGTGGGCGGCGAGCCGGCCTACGTGGTCGAGTTCGCTACGCGGGCGGGCGCGCGCCTGCGCTACTGGTTCGGCGCGACGAGCCGGCTGCTCTTGCAGTCGGAGGACGAGGCGCGCGGGCTGCGCGTGCGCTTCGCGGACTGGCGCGCGCGCGCGGGCAGCCCGCTCCTGCTCGAACCGCACCGGCTGGAGTTCGCGCGCGAGGGCGAGCCGACGCTCGCGCTCACGCTCGGCTCGGCGGGCTACAACGCGGGGCTGGCCGAGTCGCTCTTCGAGCCGCCCGCCGACGCCTCGCTCGACCTGCCGGCGCTCCTGCGCGACCTGGCGAAGAATCAGGACGAGACCGACCGGCGCATCAACGACTACACCTTCACGCAGAAGATTACGGAGCGCGAGCTGGACGACAAGGGGCGCCTGAAGAAGGAGCGGGTCGCGGTCTACGAGGTCTACCCGATGGCCGACTACGGCCTGGTGCAGAAGCTCGTCAGCGAGGACGGCGCGCCGCTCGCGCCCGAGCGCGCGTCGAAGGAGGAGAAGCGCGTCGGCGAGGAGTTGGAGAAGGCCGAGCGCGAGGGGCCGAAGCTCAGGGCGAAGCGCGAACAGCAGCGCGCCGAGCGTAAGGCCAAGCGCAAGGCGAAGGCAGAGAAGGCCGGCGGCGGGGACGAGGATGAGGAGGAAGACGACGTCGGCATCGCCACGTTCCTGCGCGCGTGCGAGCTGGTCAGCCCGCGCCGCGAGCGCTTCCGCGAGCGCGACGTCATCGTCTTCGACTTCCGCCCGCGCCCCGGCTTCAAGCCGGCCGACCGCGCCGAGGCCATCGTCTCGAAGCTGAGCGGCGTCATCTGGGTGGACCCGGCCGAGCGGCAGGTGATGCGGCTCGAAGGGCGGCTCGTGGACAGCTTCAAGGTCGGCGGCGGGCTGCTCGCCTCGGTCAAGCAGGGCTCGGCCTTCGTCTTCGAGCAGACGCGGCTCGAAGACGGCGTCTGGCTCCCGCGCTTCTCGCAGATCAACATCTCGGCGCGCGTCATGCTCTTCGCCGGCGTGAGCGTCAACGAGACGCACGAGTTCTCCGACTACAAAAGGTTCAGCACCAGGACCGGCGAGGACAAGCTCGACGCGCCGAAGAAGGAAGGCGAAAACCCCCCGCAGCAGAAGGAGGGGGAGAAGCCCCCTCTACCTTGAAGGCCGCAAGGAGTCGCCCGCGGATGAAGTCAGAGTCCCGCACGCACGCGCGGCGCACGCGCGCGGCCGTCACGCTGCTGGCGGCCGCGCTCCTGCTCGTCACGAACGCGCAGCCTCGCGCGTCCGGCGCGCGCGGGCAGACGCCGGAGGGCGGGGAGGTCGCGGCGCTCCTCCTCGCCGTCGCGCGCAAGGAGAAGGCGATGCTCGCGGCCCGGCTCGAATACACCTGGACGGTGACCATCACCGAGCGCGAACTCGACCGGCGCGGCGCGGTGAAGAAACAGACCGTGGAGGTCGCGGAGGTCTACCCCGTGCGCGGCCAGTTCGCGCGCAAGCTCGTCTCGCGCGACGGCGTGCCGGTCTCCGAGAAGCAGGCCCGCGAGCAGTTGAAGAAGGTGGCCGAGCGGCTTGAGAAGGCCGCGCGCGAGGAGCAGCAGCGGGCGGAGGCCAAAGCCCCGCCGCCGCCGACGCCCGAGACGCAGAACCCCACAGGGATGCCCGGCTTCGGCTTCTCGACCGGGCAGAGGCACGGCAACGGCTTCGGCTCAAGCGAAATCTCTATGGCCGTCTCGCGCTTCTTCCGCTACGCCGAGTTCACCGCGCCGCGCCGCGAGCGCGTGCGCGGCCGCGACGCCGTCGTCTTAGACTTCCGGCCGCGGGCGGACTTCCGCCCCGCCGACGAAATCCAGAGGCCCTACGCGCACCTCGCCGGCCGCCTCTGGATAGACGACGCCGACAAGGCCGTCCTCCGCCTCGAAGCCTGGCCCACCGACGCGCCGGGCGCGGCCGCGCCGCCCGAGCCCTCCATCGTCTTCGAGCACGAGCGCCTGCCCGACGGCGTCTGGCTCGAACGCCTCGTCCGCATCAAGACCTACGGCCGCAAAGACATCTTCAACGGCATCGAACTCGACCTCACCAAAGAGGCCGCCGACTTCAAACGCTTCACCGCCGGCGCCGGCGACGACCGGCTCGACGCCCCCAAAAAGAAAGAGCCCGAGACCCCGCCGCTGCCCTAAGCGGTGGGCGACTCTTGCGCGCGTCATCGTCAAGCCTTATCGTATGGTGCCATGAGTACGCAGCTCGAAGAGATTCTTCAGTTGAGCGTGGCCGAGCGCATCCAGCTCGCCGAAGACATCTGGGACAGCATCGCCTCCGACCCGGCCGCGCTCCCGCTCACCGACGCGGAGAGGCAGGAGCTCGACCGCCGGCTTGAGTCTCACGCGCGGAACCCCGACGAGGGTCTTCCGTGGGAGGCCCTGAAGGAGAAGGTGCGCAAGTCGGCATGACGTACAGGGTCGTCGTTCGCCCCGAGGCCGCCCGCGAGATTCAAGAGGCGTTCGACTGGTACGAGGGGCGCAGCGAGGGCCTGGGGCTGGAATTCCTCCGCGCGGCTGACGCCTGTCTGGCGGGAGTGCGGCGTAACCCCGACGCCTTCCAGTCGGTGCACGCTCAGGTGCGCCGCGCCCTTCTCCGCAAATTCCCTTACGCGCCGTTCTACCTCCTCGACGACGACGCGGTCGTCGTCCTCGCCCGCTTCCATGTCAGGCGCAGCCCCGCCGACTGGCAAAGGCGTGCCTGAGAGGCGGAGTCTACTGCCGCTGAAATGTCTTGCGCCTGTGCGCGCTCGCGGCGGGCGGGCTCAGCCGTTACAATCGGGGCATGAAGGATGTTGTCGTCATCGGGGGCGGGTTCGCGGGCGTGGAGGCCGCGTGGCAGGCCGCGGAGGAGGGCGCGCGGGTGCGGCTCTACGAGATGCGGCCCGTCAGGCAGACGCCCGCGCACCGCACCGACAGGCTGGCCGAGATAGTCTGCTCGAACTCGCTGAAGTCGGACGAGCCGGGGACGGCGCCCTACCTCCTGAAGGAGGAGCTGCGCCGCGCCGGCTCGCTCGTCCTCGACGTGGCGATGCAGACGCGCGTGCCCGCGGGCGCGGCGCTCGCCGTCGACCGCCAGCGCTTCGCCGAGTTGATAACCGAGCGGGTAGAGGCGCACCCGAACATCACGCTCGTGCGCGAGGAGCGGGCGGCGGTTGACGAAGGGGCCGTGACCGTCATAGCCGCCGGGCCGCTCTGCTCCGACGCGCTGGCCGAGGAGATAGCGCGGCTGACCGCGGGGACGGGGCTCTACTTCTACGACGCCATCGCCCCCATCGTCGCGGCCGATTCCGTCAACACCGAGGTCGCCTTCCGCGCGGCGCGCTACGGGAAGGGCGGCGACGACTACCTCAACTGCCCGATGAACGAGGAGGAGTACGCGCGCTTCTACGAGGCGCTCGTCGGCGCGCAGAGCGTGCCCCTGCAACGCTTCGAGGAGACGCGCTGGTTCGAGGCGTGCCTGCCGATTGAAGAACTCGCGCGGCGCGGGGTGGACACGCTGCGCTACGGGCCGATGAAGCCGGTGGGCCTGCGCGACCCGCGGACGGGGCGCGAGCCTTACGCGGCCGTCCAGCTCCGGCAGGAGAATTTGATGGCCGACGCCTACAACCTCGTCGGCTTCCAGAATCATCTACGTTACGGCGAACAGGCGCGCGTGCTCCGCCTCATACCGGGGCTGGAGCGCGCCGAGTTTTTGCAGTACGGCCAGATTCACCGCAACACGTACATCAACGCCCCGCGCGTGCTCGCGCCGACGTTGCAGATGCGCGAGCGCCCCGGGGTCTTTTTCGCGGGCCAGATTAGCGGCGTCGAGGGCTACGTCGAGTCGGTTGCGACGGGCTGGCTCGCCGGCCGCAACGCGGCGCGCGTGGCGCGCGGAGAGGCGCCGCTCGAAGCGCCGCAGAAGGCCGCGACGGGCGCGCTGGCGCGCTACGTCTCGGGCGCCGACGACAGGAACTACCAGCCGGTGAACATAACTTTCGCCCTGCTCGTACCGCTCGTCGAAGAGGAGCGGCGCAGGTTTAAGAGGAAGCGCGACCGCCACGCGCGGCAGGTCGAGTTAGCACTCGCAGAATGGGACGCCTGGCTTCAAGAGATTCGGCGCGGGGCGCAGGCGCCGCGGGCGGCGACGCCCTGACGGCGCGCGCCCTCGCGTCCGGCACGCCCGCCGCGGCACCCCGCGTGGGACGCGCGCTGGCGGCGTGCGCCTGCGCGCTCGCGCTGCTCGCCGCGTCATCCGTCATGCTCCGCGCGCAGTCGGGCCGGCGCAGCGCCCCGCCCCCGATACAAATAGGGGGGAAGAAGGGGGCGCCCGCCCCGACGCCGTCGCCCACGCCCGCGCGGCGGCTCGAAGGCCCCATCGCCGAGCCGGCCGCGGCCGGCGACCCGGCCTCGCAGAAGGGCAGGGGCGGCGGCCTCCGCCCGCCCGGCTCCGAGTCGCAGACGCCGAAGTCCGCCGCCAAAGACGAGGACGAGGGCGAGGAGGTCGTGCGCATCAGCTCGAACCTCGTCCCGCTCCCGGCGTCGGTCGTGGACGCGCAGGGCCGCGCCGTCGCCGACCTCAAGGCCGAGGACTTCGAGCTGCTCGTGGACGGCGTCGCCAAGCCCATCGGCGAGGTGAGCCGCGCCGAGACGCCGGTCAGCATCGCGCTGCTCTTCGACAACAGCTCCAGCCAGGTCTCGGCGCGCGACTTCGAGCGGCAGGCCGGCATCCGCTTCCTCAAGTCGGTCGTCCGCCCCGTTGACCGCGCCGCCGTCTACTCCATCTCGACCGAGCCCGAGCTGTCGCACCCGCTGACGAGCGACGTCCGCTCGCTCGTCCGCGTCATCGAGAACTTCGAGAAGCCGGAGGCGGCGGCGACCGCGCTCTTCGACACCGTCACGGCCGCCGCCGACTACCTCAAGCCGCAGCGGACGCGCAAGGTCATCGTCATCATCTCCGACGGCACCGACACGGTCAGCGAGCTGGACTTCGACACGACGATGACGCGGCTGCTCGCCGACGACTGCCAGGTCTACGCCGTCCAGACCGGCAACAGCGAGAGCGCGAACCTGCACGACCTCGCCGGCTCGCACCGCCTCAGGGAGTTCGCCGCGCAGACGGGCGGCGCCGCCTACGTCCCGCACTCAAACGAGGAGCTGGCGGCGGCCTTCAGGCAGATAGCGACCGACCTCTCGCAGCAGTACGTCCTGAGCTACTACCCGCCGGGCGACCTCCGCGACGGCCGCTTCCGCACCTTCACCCTCAACGTCAAGACCCGCCCCGGCCTGCGCGTCCGCACCCGCAAGGGCTACTTCGCCCCGAAGGGCTGAGCGCCCGGAATGAAAACGTTGACCGGCGGGCGCGGCGGGCGTATAAACATGACGCCCCACATCACCTCGCAGTCGTTGACGGGGACTGACTCCCGCCAGCCTCTTCACCGGGAAACGGAGGACGCCATGAAGACCTCGAAGACCTCATTCGGCAATCGGAACAGGTTAACGGCAGGCATTCTGTTGATGGTTCTCGCGCCGCTGTGCGTCGGCTCGACCGCGCCGCCGGCCCAGAGCGACGGCGCCGTCAAGCAGGACGGCCAGGAGAAGAAGGAATATTTTAACGATGAGGATTTGAAGGTCGAAAAGGTAGCGGGGAAGTGGTTTCTCGCCACAGGAGTGGATACTAAACAGGCGTTCGATTCTTCAGTGCCGGTCATCGTGTCTGGGATACTAACGGTGTACGGCCGAGGCAAACACTTGGGGCGAATTAAAATACTTAATGTGGTGATAGAGAACCGTAGTCAGAAAGTCCTACAATCAGTACAACTCAGATGGACGATAGCTAACTTTGACGAGCCGGACACCGCTCTGCTGGAAGGTGTCACACCGTTCATACCCGCAAGAATAGAGCCTTTTAACTCGCCCTTCTTGCTTGAGCAATTGGAGCCTCTCTACTTCAATAAAATAGTCAGGCCACTTCTCAGAGACGGCGAATTGAACTCTCACGTCATAATAAGAGTGGGGGTTCAGGAGGCCCGTTTCGCTGACGGCACGGTTTGGCAGAGGACTCCGCAGGCTGCTCTCCTGAAGACCTCCTTCGTTAGCCAGCGTGTTGACGTAAGGCCGGGGCGTTTCGAGCCGATGCGCTTCCTCGACATCTCGGCTTGGCGAACGCCAAGACCTCTATCACTCACCATCTCCCCCTGCGAAGAACAGCCGAGGTCGTTTGCCTCGGCTGTTCTGTTTCAGCCTGTGCAGATAAATGACCCGCCCTGCCGGGAAAACATGAATTGCGGCTATGACTTTATTAATAACAAGAACATCTGCGTCCCTTCTGTGGGAGACTTTTGTAACCTTGGCGGTTGTGATAGCGAAGGGCATTGTAATTGTGGGGCGGGGGCCATGCCTTGCCTGACCTGCCCCGACAACGACGGCGACCGCCAGACCGCCGAGTGGTGCGGCGGCACTGACTGCAACGATGCTGACGATTCTATATATCTTAGGGCGCCGGAGTTCTGCGGGGATGACATAGATAACGATTGCGACGGCAAGACAGACTGTAAGGATGAGACCTGCCGCAACGACTGCGCCGACGACGACGGGGATCACTACAGCGAAGTCCAGGGCGACTGCGACGACGGCGACATCAACATCCACCCCGGGGCGGTGGATGCCTGCGGCGACGGGATTGATAGCGACTGCGTTGACGGCGACCCCCCGTGCGAGCCGTGTGAGACAGGCGGTTGCAACGAGGGGTGTGTGTGGAGCTGCCGGTTGTGGCAGTGCATCCAAATCTCCGGCGGCGGCCCCTGCCAGTCGAGCCCCGTGCTGGTGGACGTGGCCGGGAACGGCTTCGGCCTCACGGGCGCGGCGGGCGGCGTCAACTTCGACCTGAACCGCGACGGCGCGCGCGAGCGGCTGGCCTGGACTTCGGCCGGCTCGGACGACGCGTGGCTGGCGCTCGACCGCGACGGCAACGGCTCGGTTGACGACGGCTCCGAGCTGTTCGGCAACTTCACCGAGCAGCCCCCCTCCGCCGACCCGAACGGGTTCGTCGCACTTGCCGTCTACGACCGCCCCGAGAGCGGCGGCAACGGCGACGGGTTGATAGACGGCCGCGACGCGGTCTTCCCGTCCCTGCGGCTGTGGCGCGACACGAACCACGACGGCGTGTCACAGGCGGCGGAGTTACACGCGCTGGCGTCGCTCGGCGTCGTCCGGCTCCACCTGGACTACAAGGAGTCGAAGTCGGTGGACGCGCAGGGCAACCGCTTCCGCTACCGCGCCGAGGTTGACGACGCGAAGGGGGGGAAGGTTAACCGTTGGGCCTGGGACGTGTTCCTGCAAACCGCGCCGTAGCCCGCGGGCGAAACTTTCCTGTTTACGATTCGCGGCGCACGGTTTACGATTCACGGGCATGGAGCAACTCATCTCGCAGTTCCTCGAACACCTGCGCTACGAGCGCAACGTGAGCGAGCACACGCTCAGGAACTACGCCATCGACCTCGGGCAGTTCCTCGAACACCTCGCGCCGGCCGACCCGCGCACGGGCGCGCGGCGCGAGCTGGACGTCAAAGAGATTGACCACATCACCATCCGCGAGTGGCTCTCGGAGCTGCACGACGCGCAGAAGAAGAAGTCGTCCATCGCGCGCAAGCTCGCCGCCCTGCGCACCTTCTTCCAGTTCCTCATCCGCGAGGGCGCGGTCGAGGCCAACCCGGCGAAACTCGTCTCGACGCCGCGGCTGGAGAAGAAGCTGCCGAACCACCTCTCCATCGAGGACGCCGTCCGCTTCATCGAGACGCCGGACGAGGCGACCGACCTCGGCAAGCGCGACCGGGCGATCCTGGAGATGCTCTACGGGACGGGCGTGCGCGTCTCCGAGCTGGTCAAGCTCGACCTCAAGGACATCGACTTCCGCAGCCGGATGGTGAGGGTCAAGGGCAAGCGGCGCAAGGAGCGCGTCGTGCCCTTCGGCGAGCCGGCGCTCCACGCCCTGATGAGGTATCTGACCGAGGTGCGCGGCACGTTCCTCAACAACGCGCCCGCGGCCGAGCGCGAGCCCGACGCCGTCTTCCTCAACTACCAGGGCACGCGCATCACCACGCGCTCGGTCGGCCGCATGGTGGACAAGTACATCAAAATCTGCGCGGGCATCCACGACATCAGCCCGCATAGCTTGCGCCACTCCTTCGCCACGCACCTCCTCGACAGCGGCGCCGACCTCCGCGACATCCAGGAGCTGCTCGGCCACGCGCGCCTCTCCACCACGCAGATTTACACGCACGTCTCCATGGAGAAGCTCATCGAGGTCTACGACAAGGCGCACCCAAAAGCCTGACGGCCGTGAACCGTAAACCGTGAACCGTGACAAGAGAAGGGCCGACGCCTTCTCTTGTCACGGTTCACGGTTTACGGTTTACGGTTTTTAGAGGGTGGCGTGCTCGTCCTCGCCGGTGGACTGTTCGAGGAGCGACTGGCACTCGGCGTCGTAGCGCGCGGTGGGGACGGCGTCGAGGCGGCGCTCGGGGATGTCTTTCCCGCAGCGGGCGCAGACGCCGTAGCTGCCCTCGTCGATGCGCAGCAGCGCCTGGTCGATGTCGGCGACGACCTGCGAGGCGCGCTCGCTCAGGCGGTACTCGATCTCCTGGCTCACGTCCTTGACCGACTGGTCGGCCACGTCCTTGACGCCGTCGTCGGCCGCGGCCATCTCCAGCGCGTCCGACTGGTTCGCGCGCGTCGTCTCGGTCTGCTGCCGCAGCTGCTCCAGCAGCACCGTGCGGTAGTGCTCAAGTCTCTTCTCGTCCATCGCTTCTCCTTGATACCCCTCGGATGAAAAATATTTTTGGGAGCGCGGATTATAACCCAACAGAACCGCGAACCGTGAACCGTGAGCCGTGACAGGAAGAAGACTGTTCTTTCTCGTCACGGTTCACGGTTCGCGGTTCACGGCTTTAGAAGATGAAGCGGGCGCCGAACTGGAACTGGCGGCCGGGGTCGGAGTTCTGGAGGCCGGCGAGCGGCTGGAGGAAGGTGGCGGCGGGCGCCGGGCCGTTGCCGTAGGTGCCGTTGAGCTTGACGAAGTTCGAGCGGTTGAGGAGGTTGAAAGCCTCGCCGCGCAGCTCAAGCCGCAGCCCCTCGCGGAGTTGGATGCGCCTGGCGAGCGAGAGGTCGAAGGCGGCCTGCGGCGGCGTGCGGAAGGAGTTGCGCGCGAGGCCGACGGGGCGGTCGGCGCGGTAGCCGTCGCCGTTGTCGTCGAGGCCCGTGACCGGGTTCACGGGCAGCCCCGAGCCGAGGGTGGCGACCGCCGAGAGCTGCATCCCGTAGGGCACCTCGAAGATGCCGTGGGCGACGAGGCGGTGCGTCTGCTGGAAGTCGCTCGGCGCGCGCTCGCCCGCGTCGCTCACGCCGAACTGGTTCGGGATGCCCGTGTCCACCTCGCCGAAGAACATCGAGTCGGTCGTCGCCGCCGAGAGCACGTAATGCGCCTCGAACTGGAAGCGGCGCGAGAAGCGCTTGAGCAGCCCGAGCTCGAACGCGTCGTAGTCGCTCGAAGCCGTGTTCTCGATGACCGCGACCTTGCGGACGCGCACGCCCCGGAAGGTCGTGCCGAAGGGGCGCGCGGCGTCGGCCGCCGCGGCGGTGCGCGTCTGCCCCGCGGCGGTGCGGAGGAAGGGCGCGGGCGCGTTGACGTCGTTGACGCGCTGCTGCTTGAGCGTGCGCGAGTGGATGATGTCGGCCGTCAGCGTCCAGTCCCGCCAGAGCTCGCGCTGCGCGCCGAAGGAGAACTGCATGTTGTAGGGGTTCAGGAGCCTCGCGCCCGGAAGGTAGACGTAGTCGCGGACGGACTCGCTGGAGCCGGCCGGCGGCTCACTCAGAGAGTTCGGGAACGCGGGCGCGCCCGCCTGCGTCGGCGTGAAGCGGTACGTCCGAATCTTCGCGTCCACGCCTTCGAGCAGGAAGCGGCGCGTGATGTACATGTAATACTGGTCGTAGAAGACGCCCGCGCCGCCGCGCAGGGTCGTCTTGCCGTCGCCGTTGACGTCCCAGGCGAAGCCGAGGCGGGGGGCGAAGTTGTTGCGGTCGTCGGTCGAGGACTGGTAGTCGTAGCGCAGGCCGAGGTTCAGCGTGAGCCCCTGCCGCACGCGCCAGTTGTCCTGCGCGAAGGCGGAGGCGAGCGTCTGGCCGTAGCGCACGAAGCCGAGGCCGAAGCGCTGGGTGAAGTCGACGTAGCGCTCGCCCGCCGCCGGCGCGCCCGCGAAGCGGTACTCGCCGAAGGCCGTGTAGCTGAAGTCGGCGACCTTCTGGCGCGTGAAGTCGCCGCCCAGCTTCAGCTCGTGGCGGCCGCGCTGCGCGGCGAGCTGGTCGGCGGCCTGCCACGTCTGCGTGCGCGCCCAGGAGTAGCCGGAGCCGCCCTCCGTGCTGTAGTTCGTCCGCACGACCGAGACCGAAGGGGCGAGCGCCGAGCTGGCCGAAGGGACGGCGTTGACGTAGCTCAGGCGCAGCTCGTTGACGGTGTTGCCCCACACCTTCCGGTCGGTGAGCTGCCCGCCCGCCCCCTGCGTCCGGCTGAGCGTGGCGGTGCTGGGTTGCAGGAAGCCGCTCACGCGGTCGTTGGAGTTGTCGTTGGTGCCGCGGTTCGCGTTCAGGCGGAGCGCGAGCGAGTGCGTGTTGTTGAGCTGGTAGTCGAAGCGCGCGAGCCCGGCGTGGTCGCGCGCGTGGCCGGTGTGGACGAGCGGGGCGGGGGACTGGACGAACGAGCCGCGGTTCTGGCGCGAGTGCTCGTAGTTGAGGAAGAAGGTCGCGCGCCCCGCCCCGAGCGGGCCGCCGAGCGAGCCGCCGAACTGCTGTAGCTCGTTCGGCACGTGCCTGGTCGAGACGGGCGGCGCGGCCTGGAGCCCCGAGGGGCGGACGAAGTAGAAGCCCTCGCCGTGGAAGTCGGCGGTGCCCGACTTCGTGACCGTGCTGATGATGCCGGCGGAGGTGCCGCCGTACTCGGCCGAATACTGGTTCGTCAGGACTTTGAACTCCTGCACGGCCGAGACGGAGATTTGCTGCTGCGGCGCGTTGGCGTAGACGAAGTCGTAGTTCGAGTTGCCGTCGAGCTTGAACTGAGTCAGGCGGAAGGAGCTGGCGTTGACCGAGAGGCGCTGCGCGGCCGAGCCGTCGGCGCCGAGGCCGCCCGTGTTGCGGACGTGCGGGTCGAGCAGCGCGAAGCGGTTGAGGTTGCGCCCGTTGGCGGGCAGCTCCGTCAGCTGCCTCGGCGAGACGACCTGGCTGACCTCGGGCGCGTTGCTGACGACGAGCGCCGCCGTGTCCGCCACGTCCACGACCTCGTTCAAGCCCACCAGTCGCAGCTCCAGCGAGACGTCCGCGAAGCCGCCCGAGAGCAGCGTCACCTGCCCGCGCGTCGCGGCGCGGAAGTCCGCGGCGTCCACCGTGACCTCGTACTGTTCGCCGGGCGGGAGGCCGGGGATGCTGTAGTTGCCTTCGACGTCGGTCGTCGCCTCGCGCTCGACGCGCAGCGCCGCGTTGAGCAGGCGGACGCGCGCGCCCGCGACGGGCCGCCCCGTGCCCTCGGCCGAGACGGTGCCGCGCACGCCGGCCGTGACCTCGGTCTGCGCGAGGGCGGCGCCGGGGGCGAAGAGACAGAAGCAGGCCAGGAATGCGAGGCGGATGAATGCGCGCGGGGGGGGTGTGGTGTCAGCCATTGCCGGAATACCTCAACGTTGTAAGTTCGGCTGACTGACCGTAGAATTACGGCGGGTCGTCAGCCCACGTGGTTGCGACCGGGCTCGCGCGGTTCGTTCTGCCAGGGACGGGGCCGCGCGGGCTCCTTCTTTCTGAGACTGCCTTTTTGAAGGCCAAAGGGTAAAAGAGCTTAAAGGGTCTAATTGAAACTGGATTTCAATTTCATCCAAAGTATATTCCTTCGGCCGAGAGGGTGTCAACAGACAATTTTTCGAGGGGCGTCTTTCGGGCGCGGCTCAGGCTTGAGGCGGCCCGCCGGCGGGGTCGTCGGCGGGGCCGCCGCAGAGGAGTTCGGCGGCGAGGAGCGGGATGGTCAGCTCGTGGTGGCCGGTGACGGAGAAGCCGCGCCCGGCGCCGCCGCTCGTGGGGCGGCGGACGACGTTGGTGAGCGGGCGGTAGGACTGTATGAAGTCGAAGTTGGCGGTGGTGAAGTCTTCGAGCGGGTGGCCGAGGTTGCGCACGAGCGTGACGCACTTGAGGAAGACCTCGGGCAGGATGACGGCCGAGCCGACGTTGAGGTAGACGCCGCCGCCGCTCATGCGGCGCACGAGTTCGGAGAGCAGTCGGAAGTCCGTGTGCGTCGCCGCGCCGAGGGCCGCGCCGTCGGCCTGCGGGTGGAAGTGCGCGATGTCCGTCCCGATGGCGACGTGCGCGGTGAAGGGGACGCGCGCGCGGTACGCGGCGCAGAGCAGGGAGAGTTCGCCGTGCTTCGGTTCCGACTCGACGAGCATGCGCCCGAGTGCTTCGCCGAGGCCCACGCCGTCGCGCGCGCCGCGCCGCGCCGACTCGTTCAGGAGTCGGCCGGTCTCGTCGGCCGCGCCGAAGGCCCCCGCTCCGAGCGTCGCGTCAACGTCTTCGGAGGTCGAGCCGACCAGGGCCACCTCGGCGTCGTGCACGAGCACGGAGCCGTTGGCCGCGAGCCCGGTGACGAACCCGCGGCGCATGAGGTCGATGACGAGGGGCGCGAGGCCCGTCTTGACGACGTGCCCGCCGATGCCCCAGACGACGGGCCTCCCCAGTTCGCGCGCGCGCCGCACGCGCGCGGCGACCTCGCGGATGGACTGCACGGCGAGAATGTTCGGGAGTGACGAGAGGAAACCGCGCAGGCTCGCGTCCTCTTCGAAGGGGCGCGCGAAGTCCTCGACCGTGACCTTGCTCGGACGCGACGCTAGGGGGTAGGTGCTCACGCCTTCGAGCCCGAGCGGCTGTATGTCTTCGTAAATAGACACCTGTCGGCGACGCTCCTTTAAGTGCCCGGAAAAATTAACACGGACGGGCGGGATTTAAAGGGTAAGAATTTGAAATTTCAAATTTGAGTTTTGAAATCTCAAAATCCACCCGCCCTGTTAAGCCGCGTCTTTGCGCTTGCCGCGGGCGGGGGACTTAGCCTTGGCGCTGTTGCCGTCGGGCGGTTTGGTCGGCGGGTGGCCGTTGCCGTTCGCGGCGAGGCCGACCAACACGGGGCGGAGCGCCTGGCCGGTGTGGGACTTTCTGACCTTGGCGACCTCCTCGGGCGTGCCGCAGGCGACGACGCGCCCGCCGCCCGAGCCGCCCTCGGGGCCGAGGTCTACGATGTGGTCGGCCGACTTGATGACGTCGAGGTTGTGCTCGATGACGATGACGGTGTTGCCCAGGGAGACGAGGCGCTGGAGCACGTCGAGCAGCTTGTGCACGTCGGCGAAGTGGAGGCCGGTCGTCGGCTCGTCGAGGATGTAGATGGTCCTGCCCGTGGCGCGTTTCGAAAGCTCGCGGGCGAGCTTGATGCGCTGCGCCTCGCCGCCCGAGAGCGTCGTCGCCGACTGGCCGAGCTTGATGTAGCCGAGCCCGACGTCGAGCAGGGTCTGGAGCTTCTGCTTGATCTGCGGGATGTTCTCCAGCAGCGGCATCGCCTCCTCGATGGTCGTGTCCAGCAGGTCGGCGATGGACTTGCCCTTGTACTTGACCGCCATCGTCTCGCGGTTGTAGCGCGCGCCGCGGCACACGTCGCAGAGGACGTAGACGTCGGGCAGGAAGTTCATCTCGATGCGCTTCATGCCGTCGCCCTCGCACGCCTCGCAGCGGCCGCCCTTGACGTTGAAGGAGAAGCGGCCGGGCTTGTAGCCGCGCTCGCGCGACTCGGGCAGCATCGCGTAGAGCTCGCGGATGGGCGTGAAGAGTCCGGTGTAGGTCGCCGGGTTCGAGCGCGGCGTCCGCCCGATGGGCGACTGGTCGATCTCGATGCACTTGTCTACGTGGTCGAGCCCTTCGATGGAGTCGTACTCCCCCGGCTCCTCCAGGGAGCCGTAGAGGTGGCGCGCGAGCGCGCGGTAGAGGATGTCGTCGACCAGCGTCGACTTGCCCGAGCCCGAGACGCCGGTGACGACCGACAGCAGGCCGAGCGGGAACGTGGCGTCGATGGACTTGAGGTTGTTGGCGCGCGCGCCGCGGACGGTGACGGCCTTGCCGTTGGGCGGGCGGCGCGCGCGCGGGACTTCGATGGCGAGCTTGCCGCAGATGTACTGGCCGGTGACGGAGGCCGGGTTGCAGGCGACCTCTTCGGGCGTGCCCGCGGCGACGACCTCGCCGCCGTGCGCGCCGGCCGCGGGGCCGAGGTCCACGACGTAGTCGGCGCGGCGGATGGTCTCCTCGTCGTGCTCGACGACGAGGACCGTGTTGCCGAGGTCGCGCAGGGCCGTGAGCGTCTCCAGAAGCTTCTGGTTGTCGCGCGGGTGGAGCCCGATGGAGGGCTCGTCGAGGACGTAGAGCACGCCGCGGAGCTGCGAGCCGATCTGCGTGGCGAGGCGGATGCGCTGCCCCTCGCCGCCGGAGAGCGTGGCCGAGGCGCGGTCGAGCGAAAGGTAGCCGAGGCCGACCTGGGCGAGGAAGCGCATGCGGTTGCGTATCTCGCGCAGGACGAGCCCGGCCACCTGCGACTCGCGCTCGTTGAGCTTCAACTTGTCGAAGGCGACGACCGACTCTTCGATGGGGAGCGCCGTGTACTCCGCGATGCCGCGGTTGCCGACGCGGACGGCGAGCGACTCGGGCTGGAGGCGCTGCCCGCGGCAGTCGGGGCACTCGACCGGCGAGACCAACTCTTCGAGCGCCTCGCGCACGCGCTCGCTCGGCGCGTTGTGCATGCGCTCCGACAGGTACCGCACCGCGCCCTTCCAGTCGCCCTCGTACCTGTAGAGCCCCTGGCGGAAGGTCATCTGCCCCTCGACGCCGTGGAAGAAGGCGTCGCGCACCGGCCGCGGCAGCTCGGCGAAGGGGACCTGCGGGTCGGCGTCGAAGTGCTCGGCGGCGGCGACGAGCGCGGCCCTCAGGTACGCCGCGCCCTGCTTGTCGGCCGCGCCGAGGGCGACGAAGAGCTTGTCGGCGCGCTCGGTGGCGTCGGTGACTATCTTCGCGGGGTCTATCTCCAGGACCGTCCCGAGGCCGTGGCAGCGCTTGCACGCGCCGTAGACGGAGTTGAAGGAGAAGGAGCGCGGCTCAAGCGGCGGGACGTTGATCTGGCAGTTGACGCAGGCCATCCGCTCCGAGTAGAGCTTCTCCTCGCCGTCCACGACGGAGATGAGGACCGCGCCGCCCGTGAGCTTGAGGGCCGTGCGGACGGACTCGGTCAGGCGCTCGCCGATGCCGGGCTTGATGAGCAGGCGGTCGACGACGGCCTCGATGGTGTGGTTGCGCCGCTTGTCGAGCCGTATCTCCTCGTCGAGCGAGACGAGCTCCCCGTCGACGCGCGCCCGGAGGAACCCGTCCTTCTGGAGCTTCTCCAGCTCCTTCCTGAACTCGCCCTTGCGGCCGCGCACGACGGGCGCGAGCACCATCACGCGCTCGCCCTCGGGGAGCGAGAGCACGCTGTGGACGATCTGCTCGACCGACTGGCGCGTGATGGGCGCGCCGCAGATGTGGCAGTGCGGCTGGCCGACGGAGGAGAAGAGCAGCCGCAGGTAGTCGTAGACCTCCGTCACCGTGCCCACGGTCGAGCGGGGGCTGCGCGAGACGGTCTTCTGCTCGATGGAGATGGCGGGCGAGAGGCCGTCGACCGAATCGACGTCGGGGCGTTCGAGCTGGTCTAAGAACTGGCGGGCGTAGGCCGACAGGGACTCGACGTAGCGGCGCTGCCCCTCGGCGTAGATGGTGTCGAAGGCGAGCGACGACTTGCCGGAGCCGGAGAGGCCGGTGATGACCGTCAGGCTGTCGCGCGGGATCACGACGCTGATGTCCTTCAGGTTGTGCTGGCGCGCGCCGCGCACCGTGATGCGGTCAATTGCCATTGCCTGGAATCATCCGCGCGCACTACAGTGGAGAATCCCGAGCGGTGCGGAAACGACGATTGTAAACGACTAGTTCGAGGCGGGCAAGCGACCCGCCCGAATTCGACGGGGACGCGGACTTTGCGGAACGCGCCGCCCGCGCCCGCGTTATAATTGACGGCCGCAGCCTGTAGACGAAGACCTTGAAAACTCGGGAAAGGGGACTCCCACATGGCCTCGCACCTCCCACGCGCTCTCTCGCTCTTCTTACTCCCGCTCTCCCTGCCCCCGGCCGCCGCGCGCGCGCAGGCGAAGCGGGAGCCGGCCGGGCCGAAGGTCTTCTGCGAGCCGTCGCGCGCCCGCGCGCTCGTCGGCGAGCAGCTGACGGAGGCGAAGGCTTTCGAAGACACGGCCAAGCGCATCGCGGTCATGGCTCGTGCGGCCGGAATGCTCTGGCCGCACGAGCGGGGCCAGGCGCGCGCCGTCTTCGCCGAAGCCTTCGAGCTGGCGTCGAGCCACTACCGCGCGCGCGGCGACGAGATTCGGCAGGAGAAGGGGCGCGCCGACAGCCGCGTCCCCGGCCTCGTCGTACAGCTCCCCGACCAGCGCTTCGTCGTGCTGCGCGCGATAGCCAGACGCGACGCGGCCTGGGCGCGCGAGCTGTCCGCGCGCGCCGCCGAAGAGACGCGAGAGGAGGCGAAGAAGGAGGCCGCCGGCAAGACGAAGCACCGCCCGGTCGGCGAAAAGCTCCTCATGCTGGCGGAGTCTCTGCTGGAGACTGACAGGCAGAGCGCGCTCGCCGTCGCCCGCGGCAGCTTCATCGACCCGGCCACGATGTTCCTGCCGCGCTTCCTCTACCTGGTCGCAGGGGCCGACCGCGCCGCGGGCGACGCGCTCTACAGGGAAGCCCTCGCCGCCTACGCCGCGCGCGACGACATCGACGCGCTGCTCTACCTCTCGCAGTACCCCTTCGCGCTTGCGTCGGCCGTCGCGCCCGTCACGCCGAACATGGGCGCGCGCCAGCCCGCCGGCTTCAACGCCGACCCGGAGTTGCAGCGCCTCTTCGTCAGCGCCTTCCTCGGCTTCGCCGAGCGCAGGCTCGCGGCCGTCGCGCAGCAGCCGCCCGCCGAAGGGCCGCCCTACCAGCGCACCGAGCCGGAGGCCATCTACACGGCGCTCAGGGTGCTCGAAACGCTCTACGGCGCGCGCCAGCCCGCGGCGCTCGAACGCATCGCGGCGCTCGAAGCCCAGGCCGCCGCGTTCCTCTCGACCTCGAAGCAGAACAGCGCCGCCGCCTACTCGAAGCGCGACCTCGGCGGCGGCAACCCGGGCCCGCGCGAGGGCTCCTTCGAGACGGCGATTGAGCAGGCCGAGGAGCGGCCGGCCGACCGCCGCGACGGCGCTATCGTGATGGCCGTGCTGCACCAGTCCGACCTCGCGCCGCTCGAAGCGGTCGAGGCCGCCGCGCAGAAGATCGAAGAGGTCGAGATACGCAGGCAGGTCCTGGGCTGGGTCTACTTCAGGCGCGGGCACAACGCGGCGTATGCCGGAGACCTCGACGGGGCGCGCCGGCTCGCCGAACGCGTCGAGGCTCTGGAGGCGCGCGCCCTGCTCCTCCTCAACATCGCCTCGCAGGGGCTCAGGCGCTCCGACGACAGGCAGCGCGCCGAAGAACTGCTCGTGGCCGTCCTCGACGCCGCGCGCAAGTCCCCCGACTCCGTGTCGAAGGCGCGCGCGCTGCTCGGCGTCGCGCACCTCTACGCGCGCTTCGACTACCTGCGGGGCTTGAGCGCGATGGGCGAGGCCGTGGCCGCCGTCAACAAGCTGAACGAACCCGACCTCGTCTCCGCCTCGCTCCCGATGAGGGTGGAGGGGAAGAACTTCGCGACCTACGCGGGCTGGCCCATGCCGACCTTCACGCTCGAAAGCTCCTTCGGCGAGCTGGGCGCGCGCGACTTCGAGGCGACCCTCGCGCACGCCAACCAGCTCGGCGACAAGTACCTGCGCGCGACGGCCGTCCTCGCGCTCGCCGCCGGGTGTCTCGAAGACGCGGAGAGCCAGGAGAAGGCGAAGAGGCCCGCGCCCCCGCGCGGCGTCAGGAAGCAGTGAGGACGACCTACAGCGTCCCCCTCGTCGAGCTCGGCGACCTGTCTTGACACCCTTCGCGTGCGGCTCCTACACTTCGCGGCATAGAGAGAGAGGCCGACGGTTGAGCCGACGTCGCTGCGGGGGCGCGTGTGGGCAGGGGAGGGACGTGCTGAATCTTCCGAACGCACTGACTGTGTCACGCATCTTCGTCGTGCCGCTGCTGGTCGTCGTGCTGCTCACGCCCTTCTCCGAAAACTGGTTCGGCGTCCAACGCCACCTGCTCGGCGTCGCGCTCTTCCTCGCCGCCGCCTTCACGGACTTCCTCGACGGGCGCATCGCGCGCAGCCGCAAGCAGATTTCGCGCTTCGGCATCCTGCTCGACCCCATCGCCGACAAGCTGCTCATCAGCGCCGCGCTCATCTCGCTCGTCGAGAACCGGCTCGCGCCCGCCTGGGCCGTCTGCATCATCGTCGGGCGCGAGTTCGCCGTGTCGGGCCTGAGGAGCGTGGCGGCGGCCGACGGCCTCGTCATCTCGGCGTCGCGGATGGGGAAGTTCAAGATGGCGGCGCAGGTGCTGGCCGTCGCGCTGCTCATCGCTTCGAGCACGGGGGGCGCGCCGCCCGTGGCCAACTTCGGCCACGCCTTCCCGGCGATACAGTTCTGGACGGTGCCCGAGCTGCGCGAGGCGCTGCGGCATCTGCTCGGCGCCGGCGCGGTGACGGGGACGGACTGGCAGGTGCTCCTCTACACGCTCGGCCGCGCGACGCTCTGGGTCGTGGTGCTTCTGGCCTGCCTCTCGATGTACGAATACTTCACCGCCTTCTACCGCGCCGCCGTCGGGCGCTCGGCCGCCGAACGCGAGCCCCCACGCGCCCCGCTCCCGCAGGCCGCGCGCACGCCGACGCCTAACCGTTAAGACGATAGACGCGGAGACGCAGAGGGGACCGGGATTCTTAAAACCCCGGTCCCCTCTGCGTCTCCGCGCCCGAGCTTCGCCCGCGCGTGCTACTGGACTTCGACGGCGTCGCCGGTGTGTATCTCCTGCGCGACGCGCGTGACGATGGCCGTCGCCGTGCGCCCCTCGACGCGGAGGACGACCATCTCGCCGACGACCTTGCGCGGGACGGCCGGGCGGGAGCGCCTGATGGCCGAAGTCTTGACCGTGTCGCCGGACTTCGGCCCGTCCACGTCCTTGACGCGCTGCGCCTGTATCGAGAGGCCGCCGCCCTTGAACTTATCGCTCTCGAACCCGCCGCGCGAGTTGGCCGCCATCTCGTCGCCGTAGTTTACGAGGTGGCCGTGCCCCTCGGGGCGGAAGACCGTCAGGTAGTCGCCGACCTTCACGCCGTCTTCCGCGCCCAGGTCGATGAAGACCACGTCGTCGCGCGAGACTATCTCGCGGCCGTCGCGCGCCAGCACGACGCGGCCGGACTGCTTGCCCGTCGGCTCCGCGAAACGGTCGAACATGGGCTCGGCCCGCCCCGTCGGCACGGGGCGCTCCTGCGCCGGCCGGAGCAGGTCGCCGAGCAGAATGTCGCCGCACGCGAACTTCACCTCGGCCACGGAGACGCGGTCGCGCACGCGCACGACGCTCACCCGCCCGACCTCCTGCGTGTAGACGCCGAGGGAGCCCGCCTTGCGCGAGAACTTCGAACGGAACTGCCCGCGCGGCCGCACGACCGTGAACTCCTGCCCGACGCTCACGCCCCCCTGCGCGCCCGCGTCGATGTAGACGAATTCGCCCTCGGAGAAGACGCGGCGCTCGGCCTCCTCGTCGGAGCCGACGATCTGGCCGGCGGCGGCCTGCGGGGTCTGCTCGATGAAGCCGCCGCACGCGACCTCGCTGGCGCGCGCCACCCGGGCCGGCCCGCGCCCTTCGGGGTAGATGACCGTCGGGCGGTCCTGGGGTCTTTGCGGCCTCTGCGGCGCGCCGCGGCGGCCGCCCGTCTGGGCGCTTGCGGGGGCGTGGGCGAAGGCGCAAAATAGGAGCAACAGCAGAAGCATTTTGCGGGCGGGAAGCGGGTCGCAGCTAGGCACGGGTAATCTCCTTGTGTGTTTGTGGCATCAAAGGTGTCCGAAATCCGCAGGCCGTGACTCGCTCGGAGTGCTTCGGGACAGCGGGCGGGGCTTTTTGAAGAGGCGCGGGAGGCGGCCTTGAGAACCCTTGAGGGTCGCCGCCTTTGCGGGCACTTTCCATCCTAGCGGCTGGCGCGCGGGAGCGTCAACATGTTTGTTCACGGGCGCGCCGGCGAGCGCCCGCCGCGGCTTGCCTTTTCCCGAAGGCGTTGCTAGTATTCACGTTTTGCCGGAAGGCGCGGATTCTCTACCGTAGTAGGCCGGCGTAGCTCAGTGGTAGAGCGTCTGATTTGTAATCAGAGGGTCGGGGGTTCAAATCCCTTCGCCGGCTCTGTCCGAGTTTGACATCCGCAGGGGTGGTCGAGTGGTTAATGGCACCGGGCTGTAAACCCGGCCGGCGAAAGCCGTACGTAGGTTCGAATCCTACCCCCTGCACCACTATCAACGCTGAACGGGGAACGATGAACGATGGACTGAAGGCTTTTAGTTCATCGTTCATCGTTCCTAATTCATCGTTTCCGCGGGCGGGAGTAGCTCAGTTGGTAGAGCATCAGCCTTCCAAGCTGAGGGTCGCGAGTTCGAGCCTCGTCTCCCGCTCCAACTTCAGACGTTCGGGCGGGCGCGTTTGTGCCCGAGTAGCTCAGGGGTAGAGCGCCTCCTTGGTAAGGAGGAGGTCACGGGTTCAAATCCCGTCTCGGGCTTAAGCTAAACCGAAGAACCCAAGAGGAAGAGGCAAGAGGGACATGGCGAAGGAGAAGTTTGACCGGTCGAAGCCGCACGTCAACATCGGGACCATCGGGCACGTCGACCACGGGAAGACGACCCTCACGGCGGCCATCACGAAGGTGCTGGCCAAGCACAACCC
>DASVTS010000051.1:0-40441 GCA_036387455.1 Pyrinomonadaceae bacterium
GCAAAAGAACGGCGGCCGACCCGGTGAAGAAGAAGTGACGGGCGGCGCATCCGCGCCGGAGCAACCCGTCCTGACGAACCGGCAAGGCCACCCCGTCTACGACAACCAGAACACGCGCACGGTGGGCGAGCGCGGCCCCACGGTGCTTGAGAACTACCAGGTCCTCGAAAAGATCACGCACTTCGACCGCGAGCGCATCCCCGAGCGCGTCGTCCACGCGCGCGGCGCGGGCGCGCACGGCTACTTCGAGGCTTACGGCACCATCGGCGGCGACCCCTCGTCGAAGTACACGCGCGCCAGACTTTTTCAGGAGAAGGGCAAGCGCACGCCCGTCTTCCTGCGCTTCTCGACCGTCATCCACGGCGGCCACTCGCCCGAAAACCTGCGCGACCCGCGCGGCTTCGCCGTCAAGTTCTACACCGAGGACGGCAACTGGGACCTGGTCGGCAACAACCTCCAAATCTTCTTCATCCGCGACGCGATTAAATTCCCCGACCTCGTCCACGCCTTCAAGCCCGACCCCGTGACGAACCGGCAGGACCCGCGCCGCATCTTCGACTTCATCAGCCTCACGCCCGAGGCGATGCACATGGTCACGTGGCTCTTCAGCCCGTGGGGCATCCCCGCCAACTACCGCGAGATGCGCGGCTCCGGCGTCAACACCTACAAGATGGTCAACGCCGGCGGCGAGGCCGTGCTCGTCAAGTACCACTTCCGCCCGAAGCAGGGCGAGCGGAATCTGAAGCAGGAGGAGGCCGACCGCATCGGCAACTTCAACCACGCGACGCAGGACTTGTACGAGGCCATCGAGCGGGGCGAGTTCCCCGAGTGGGAGATGGCGGTGCAGGTGATGTCGGACGGCCCGCACGAGGAACTGGACTTCGACCCGCTCGACGCGACGAAGGTCTGGCCCGAGGAGCAGTTCCCGCTGCTCCCCGTAGGGCGCCTGGTTCTGGACAAGAACCCGACGAACTACTTCGCGGAGGTCGAGCAGGTCGCCTTCGGCACGGGCGTCCTCGTGGACGGCCTCGACTTCTCCGACGACAAGCTCTTGCAGGGGCGCACCTTCTCCTACTCCGACACGCAGCGCCACCGCGTCGGCGCGAACTACCTCCAACTGCCCATCAACCGCCCACGCACGCACGTCGCCACCAACCAGCGCGACGGCCAGATGGCCTACCACGTGGACGGCGTCGAGGCCGGCGAGAACCCGCACGTCAACTACGAGCCCTCGTCGAAGGCCGACTCGCTGCGTGAGGCGCCGCGCGCCGGCAAAGAGCACACGCCGTTCGTCTCCGGCCACGTCGTCCGCCAGAAGCTCGGCCGCCAGAACAACTACGGCCAGGCCGGTGAACGCTTCCGCGCGATGGAGGACTGGGAGCGCGACGAACTCGTCTCGAACCTCGTCGGCGCCCTCTCCCTCTGCGACGAAGGGATACGGCAGCGCATGGTCGCCCACCTCTCGCAATGCGACGAGACCTACGGCCGCCGCGTCGCCGAAGGCTTGGGCGTCCGGGTCAAGCCGGTGGCCGAAGCAGCCGAAGCGAAGTAAGCGGAAGCCCGACCGTGAGGGAGGGCTCGGATAAGTAAGAAGGCAGAGTGCAGAAGGCAGAAGTGAAGAAGGGGGCACGCTATCCCTCATTCTGCCTTCTGCACTCTGCCTTCTGCCCTCCCTCAGCCCTCTCTCACGGTCGGGCTTCTGCCATGTACTTGCCAAAGCCGCCGCCTTCGGTTACGAACTCTCACGTGCAGCCTTTGCCGATTGACGAGATTCTGCCCCGTGCGGTCGAGACGCTGCGCCGCGCGCGGAGCCTCGTCGTGGAGGCGCCGCCCGGGGCGGGGAAGACGACGAGGCTGCCGCCGGCGCTCCTCCACGCGGGCGTCGCCGGGGGCGGCGACGTGCTGGTGCTTGAGCCGCGGCGGCTGGCGGCGCGCATGGCCGCGCGCCGCGTCGCCGAGGAGCGCGGCGAGCGCGTCGGCGAGACGGTCGGCTACCAGGTCAGGTTCGAGCAGGTCGCCGGGCGCTCGACGCGCCTGCGCTTCCTGACCGAGGGCGTGCTCACGCGCCGGCTGCTCGCCGACCCGACGCTCCGGGGCGTCGGCTGCGTCGTGCTCGACGAGTTCCACGAAAGACACTTGCAGGCGGACCTCGCGCTCGCCCTGCTCAGACGCCTCCAGCGCACCGCGCGGCCCGACCTGAAGCTCGTCGCCATGTCGGCGACGCTCGACGCCGCGCCCGTCGCGCGCTACCTCGACGACTGCCCCGTGCTGCGCTCCGAGGGCCGGCGCTTCGACGTCCGAATCGAACACGCGACGCGCCCCGACGAGCGCCCGCTCGAAGCGCAGGTCGGGGACGCCGTGCGCCGTCTCGTCTCGGAGGGCTTGGACGGCCACGTCCTCGTCTTCCTGCCGGGCGCGGCCGCGATACGCCGCGCGCAGGGCGAGTGCGCGCGCGTCGCGGCCGAGGCGGGTCTCGTCGTCCTGCCCCTGCACGGCGAGCTGCCCGCGGCCGAGCAGGACGCGGCCGTGCGACCTTCGGAGCGGCGCAAGCTGATACTTTCGACGAACGTCGCCGAGACGTCCGTGACGGTCGAGGGCGTGGCGGCGGTCGTTGACTCGGGGCTCGCGCGCGCGGCGTCGCACTCGCCGTGGTCGGGGCTGCCCGTGCTCAAGGTCTCGCGCGTGAGTCGGGCGAGCGCCGTGCAGCGCGCGGGCCGCGCGGGGCGCACGCGCGAGGGGCGTTGCCTGCGGCTCTACACGGCGCAGGACTTCGGCGCGCGCCCCGCGCACGAGACGCCGGAGGTGCGCCGTCTCGACCTCGCCGAGTCCGTGCTTGAGCTGCGCGCGGCCGGCGTCCGCGACGTGGGCGGGTTCGAGTGGTTCGAGCCGCCCGCGGCCGAAGCGCTGGCGGCGGCCGAGACCCTTCTGCGGCGGCTGGGCGCGACCGACGACGCGGGGCGCGTGACCGAGACGGGACGCGCGATGCTGCGCCTGCCGCTCCACCCGCGCCTCGCGCGCATCGTCGTCGAGGCCGAGGCGCGGGGCGTCGCGCGCGAGGCTTGCACGGTCGCCGCGCTCATCGGCGAGCGCGACGTGCGCGCGTCGCGCGTCGCCTTCGGGGGCGCGGGGCGTGACGCGGGGCGCGACGGAGGACGTGAGCGCGCGCGGCGCGACGCGGAAACGCACGGCTCCTCAGACCTGCTCGAACTGCTCGACCTCTTCAGAGCGGCCGAGGCGCGCGCGTTCGCCGACGACGCGCTGCGCCGGCTCGACCTCGACCCGAACGCCGTGCGCGCCGTCGAGCGCGTGAGCCGCCAGTTGCGCCGAACGCTGGCGAAGGCCGAAGGCCGTGGCGAGGAGAAGCCTGTCGGGCCCGAACTGTCGGAGGAGGACGAGACGAGGCTGCTCATCTCCGTCCTCGCCGGCTACCCCGACCGCGTCGCGCGCCGTCGCGCGACGCCCGAGAGGCGGGACGCGGACGCCGGCTTGGAGTTGCTGCTCTCGGGCGGCGGGACGGCCGAGCTGGCGCCGTCGAGCGTCGTGCGGCGCGCGGAGTTCCTCGTCGCGGTGGACGCCGAGGAGCGCGGCGACGCGCAGCGCACGCGGGCGCGCGCGGCGAAGACCGTCGTGCGGCTCGCCAGCGCCGTCGAGCCCGACTGGCTGCTCGACCTCTTCGCCGACGCGCTCGCCGAAAGGGTCGAGGCGCGCTGGAACGCGCGCGACGAGCGGGTCGAGGTCGTCCGCCGCCTCACCTACGACCAGCTCGTCGTAGACGAGTGGCGCGCGCCGCGCGCCGAGGGGCCGGAGGTGACGCGCGCCCTGGCCGAGGCCGCCCTCGACGCCGGCCCGCAGGCGTTCGTTGACCCACAGGAGACGGAGCGCCTGCTCGCGCGCGTCGAGTTCGTGGGGCGCACGTTCCCCGAGGCGAACTTCCCGGCGCTCGGCGAAGAGGACGTGCGCGCCGCGCTCGCGGAGTTGTGCGACGGCCTGCGCAGCTTCGCCGAGCTGCGCGAGTCCGCGCGCGCGGGCGGGTTGAACGAGCGGCTGCGGCGCAGGCTCACGCCGGAGCAGTCGCGCCTGCTGGCGCAGATGGCGCCCGAGCGCGTGACGCTCGCAAAGGGGAGGCAGGCGCGCGTCACTTACGAGCGCGGGCGCCCGCCTTCGACCGCCTCGCGCCTGCAAGACTTCTTCGGGATGCGCGAGGGGCCGCGCGTGGCGGGCGGGCGCGTGGCGCTCGTCCTGCAACTGCTGGCGCCGAACCAGAGGCCCGTGCAGGTGACGACCGACCTCGCGGGTTTCTGGGAGCGCCACTACCCTTCGGTGCGGCGCGAGCTGGGGCGCCGCTACCCGCGCCACGCGTGGCCCGAAGACCCTTCGCGGGCCTGAGCGCCGCGCCGTCATTCAAAAAACTTTGCAGCGCGGAGGGCGCGCGACTCGGAAAAGTTTAGGCCGTGAGTGTGGTAGAGTGAACGAAGTCTGAAGTATAATCCGGACACAATCTGATACCCCTTTGGAGAACGAGAGCGAATGCCAGAGCTACGCGGCAAGCAGGCCACCGAGGACGTGAAGGAAGAGTGGAAGCGAGCCTACGAACATTACCAGGCCGCCCCCGGCGTCCCGCACAACAAGAAGCTCGACCGCACTGAGCGCATCAACTACGTTGCCGACAAGATGCACCTGACGCGCAAGCAGGCCAAGCGGCGCGTGAAGAACTTCGAGGCGTGGCAGCGCAACATCAAGAAGGGACTAATCACGCCTTAGCGCCCGGAAAAGGCCGCCCCGTTTGAAGGGAACGAGACGGCCCCGCCCCGCGCACAAGTCACGGACAAACGGTAACGCTGATCGCCACACGCGGGCCCGAACTGTGCCCGCAACGCGCGACGGGGGCCGTGGTGTGCTGCTACGATAGGGGCGAGTGATGAGCAGCCTTCATCTGCAAACGTCGCCGCCGGGGGCCGGGGCGCCGGACCCGGCGGCCGAGGCCGAGCGCGTGGCGGCGCTCCTCGGCGAGCGGCGCGCGGAGCTGTCGGCGTTGCAGGAGGAGTTCCGCGAGTTCAAGGAGCGTTACGCGCGTGCGGTCGGGGGCCGCCTGGCCGAGCTGGCCGAGGTCGAGGCCGAAATCAGGCGCGCGGAGGCTCGCCTCGCCGGGCTCGAAGAGGGCGAAGGCGGGGCCGAGGAGGGCACGCCTGACTTCTACGGCACGGCGCCTTCGGCCGCGCCCGCGAAGTCGGGCCTGCGCAAACTCTTCTGGTCGGTCGCGCGCATGTTCCACCCCGACCACGCCGCCGACGAGGAGGAGGCTCGCCGCCGCCACCAGATCATGGCCGAGGCGAGCCGCGCCTACCGCGACGGCGACGTCGAAAGCCTCTCCACGCTCCTCGACGACGAGCAGCTCCAGTCCTACTGCGCGACGGCCGCGCGCGAGGACGAGCCCGAGGACGCCGCCGCGCGCCTCCTGCATCTGAAGGAGGAGCTAATCACCATCGAGTTCGGCCTCAAGCGGCTCAGGCAGGACAGGCTCTACCACCTCATGCTCAAGGCGGCCGAGGAGGCGCGCGAAGGCCGCGACGCCCTCGCGCAGATGGCCGACACCGTGACACGCAAGATAGCCAAAGCGCGCAACCGCCTCGCGCACCTCTCCTGACTTATGAAAACAATCATCACGGGCGCGGGCGGCCTCGTCGGCGGCGTGCTGTCGCGCCGGCTCGCGCGTGCGGGGCGCGTGCTCGCGCTCCTTCGCGCCGACCTCGACGTGACGGACGCGGGCGCGGTCGGACGTTTGATTAACTCGGAGCGGCCGTCGCTCGTCGTCAACTGCGCCGTGCTCGGCGTGGACGAGTGTGAGCGCGACCCCGCGGCGGCGCGCGCCGTCAACGTCGAGGCGCCGCGCGCGCTCGCGCGGGCCGCGGCCGACGCGGGCGCGACGTTCCTGCACTTCGGCACGAACTACGTCTTCGGCGGCGAGGGCGAGAGGCACTACACGGAGGAGGACGAGCCGCGACCTTCGAGCGTGTACGGGCGGACGAAGGCCGAGGGCGAGCGGGCGGCGCTCGAAGCGAACCCGCGCACGCTGGTCGTGCGCACCTCCTGGGTCTTCGGCGCGGGCAAGGGCAGCTTCCTCTCGACGGCGCACCGCGAGCTGCGGGCGGGGCGGCGCGTCCGCGCCATCAGGGACACGTGGGCCAGCGTGACCTACGTCGAAGACCTCGCTTCGAGGGTCGAGGAGATTCTTGAGCACGGGGGCCGCGGCCTCTTCCACGTCGTCAACGAGGGCGTCTGCACCTACGAGGAGTTCGCGCGCGAGGCGGCGCGGCTCGCCGGCCTCGGCGAGCGCGAGGCCGCGACGCTCGTCGAGACGGTCACGGAGGCCGAGATGCGACGCCCCGCCCCGCGCCCGCGCTACACGCCGCTGCGCTCCCTCGCCGCCGAAAGGCTCGGCCTCGCCCCCTGCGCCACTGGCGCGAGGCGTTGGCCGACTACGTCGGGGGTTGATTCATTGATTCATTGATTCATTTGAAATCGAATCGATGAGCCGACGAATCAACGAAGCAATCCCAACGCTTCTTCCGCCTTGTTGATGAATCGGAGTGCGGCGCGCAGGTTGGCGCGGGCGGCGCGTTCGGCGTCGTCGGCGCGGAGGCCGAGCCGCGGGAGCGCGCCGGGGGGCGCCGCGTCGAAGGAGTTCACGTTGACGACGAGCGCGCGTGAGGGCGCGGCCTTGAGCTGCCAGTAGAGGCCGTCGCGGAAGGCCCCGCGCGCCTCGCGCAGCAGCCGCGCGGGTTGGTCGCGCGGGAGCGAGGAGAGTAAGCGGTCAACCTGTTCGAGCCCCGCGGCGAGGGCTTCGGGCGTCGCCGCGTCGCGCCCGCCGTCGAAGCCCGCGTGAAGCTCTCTGAGTTCACGGAGCGCCTCTTCGGCGAGCGCCCGGTCGGCGGCGCGCTCGGCGCGCATCAGCGTCAGGGAGTCGAGCGCGGGAAGGTCGCGGGCGCCGCGCGCGTAGAATAGTGACGCCGCGGCCCAGCCCGCGTGGAGCCGCGCCTTCGCGCGGAGCAGGCGCGCGCGGTCGCCGCCCGCCTCGACGCAGAGGCGCGCGTAAATCCCGCGCAGCTCGCGCCCGCAGTCCGCGGCCCCACCCGCCCGCAGCGCCGACTCGTAGAGCGCGGCGGCCGTCGAGAGGTCGGTCTTGAGGTCGCCGTCTCGCAGCTTTGAGACTTCGTTGAAGAGCGCCGGGTAGAGTTTGCTCGCGGCCTTCTGGAAGTCGCCCGCGCGCTCGGACGCGGCGGCCGCTTCGAGACGCCCGAGCTTCGAGAGGACGGCCTCGGCCCGCTTGAGTTCTTTGCCCGCGGGCGCGCGCTCCTGCGCGGGGGCGCCTTCGGCGTGCGGGGTAAAGACGGGTAGGCACAGGAGAATGAGAAGAACCGTTCGACGGGGCATGCCGAGAGTAAAGGCCAAATGGGCCGCGACTTCCCCAAATCTTCTCCGCGCCCGGCCGGTCGCAAAGTTTCAGTTAAACGTGTGCCGAAGAAGGCCAACACCGGGGGGCGCGGACACGGCTTACAGCTAAAAGCCAAAAGCCGACTCCCAATGTCTCCGTGTTGAAGGTGCGTGAGAGGGTTGTCGGCGTCGGGCGCCGCGGGCACTTGAGAAGAGTGCCCGCGGCGCGTCGGCCGCAGAAGGTTTGGGTCGGGGCGGTGAGGTTAACGGATGACCGGGCGCGGGTAGCTCGCCGTGCGGCCGGTGTCGTTGAGGTCCTGCATCTTCCAGATGCTCGGCACGCCGCGGTGGAGGAGCCGCCCGTCGCGGTCGACCCAGTATTCCGCCGTCCCGAAAGTCGCCCACGCATGCGGCGTGTAGAGACTACAACCGTCGTGGTAGATCGTGCTGACGATGAACTCCCTGCCGTCCGGCAGGGTATAGACGCCCAGCTCACGCAGCCGCGGCTTGGGCGTCCTGTATGGTCTCTGGGCCGCTATCGCCTGTACCATGACTGCCTCCCTATAGTGAAAAGACGACGTGGCAGGGGGGACTTCGAAGCAGCCACGCGACGGACTAAGTTGCCGGGAAAAGGTGACGGGATGATAGCACAAAGTCGGCCTCGGGGAAGAAAAATTTTCGCCCCACTTAGTTCACAACTCAAACAAAATCAGTACGTTAGCTGACATTGGTTCCAGAAAATCGCTTTACCGCGGCCGGCCGCGGACGCACCCGTGGCGTGCCTTCGAACCCCGCCCGCCCGCGCATCTGGCACCAGCCTTGCAGCCAGCTTACGCCGAAAAAGCGGCGTCAATAAAACGTGCGGAAAAGGGGGCGGCGGGCCGCGGGCGCGCGTACGGTTTCGCCCGCCCGCGCGTACCTTTACTGAACATCCGCGGCCGGAAGGAGAGTGATTTTGCGAGCCGAAGAGAAGTTGGAAGGCGCCGAGGCGCAGACGACGGACGGGGGCGACTGGCGCGAGAACCTGATTACGACGGACGAGGGGCTGCGCGCCCTGCTCGCGGAGACGCGGCGCGTCGCCGTGCTCGGCATCAAGACCGAGCGGCAGGCGTACCAGCCGGCCTTCTACGTCCCGCAGTACCTCGCCGCGGCGGGGCTCGAAGTCGTCCCCGTGCCGGTCTACTACCCGGAGGTGACGGAGATACTCGGGCGGAAGGTCTACCGCAAACTGGCCGACGTGCCCGGCCCCGTGGACATGGTCAACGTCTTCCGCCGCTCCGAGGACGTCCCGCCGCACCTCGAAGACATGCTCGCGGCGAAACCGAAGTCGGTCTGGTTCCAGTCCGGCATCCGCAACGACCGCGTCGCCGAGCAACTGGCGCGCGCCGGCATCAAGGTCGTGCAGGACCTCTGCCTGATGGTCGAGCACCGCTCGCTCGGGCGCGGGCGCTGACGGAAGGCTTTCGTGACGGGCACAAGGGGAGGAAGTTCGATGGGCGTGAAGCTGAAGAAGTTGAGCGAGCAGGTGGTGGTCATCACGGGCGCGTCGTCCGGCATCGGGCTGGTGACGGCGCGACAGGCCGCGCGGCGGGGGGCGAAGCTCGTGCTGGCGGCGCGCGCCGAGGACGCCCTGCGCGTGCTCGCCGACGAGATAAACACGCAGAGCGGGGTGAACGGCTGGGGCGCGGAGGCCATCTCGGTCGCCGCCGACGTGGGGCGCGAGGGGGATGTGCGGCGCATCGCCGCGGCGGCACTGGAGCGCTTCGGCCGCGTGGACACGTGGGTCAACAACGCGGGCGTCTCCATCTACGGGAGGATTCTGGACACGCCGGTCGAGGACATGCGCCGGCTCTACGAGACGAACTTCTGGGGCGTCGTCTACGGCTCGCTCGTCGCGGCCGAGGTGTTGCGCCAGCGCGGCGGCGCGCTCATCAACGTCGGCTCGACGGTGAGCGACCGCGCCATCCCGCTCCAGGGGGTCTACAGCTCCTCGAAGCACGCGGTCAAGGGCTTCACCGACGCGCTGCGGATGGAGCTTGAAGAGGAGGGCGCCCCCGTCTCGGTCACGCTCATCAAGCCCGCGGCCATCGACACGCCGTACACCAAGCACGCGAAGAACTTTCTGGAGAAGGAGCCGGCGGTGCCGCCGCCGGTCTACGCGCCCGAGGTCGTGGCCGAGGCCATCCTCCACTGCGCCGAGACGCCCGAGCGCGACGTCTTCGCGGGCGGCGGGGGCAAGGCGATGTCCCTGATGGACAGGTACACGCCGCGGCTCGGCGACAAGGTGATGGAGACCTTCATGTTCGACGCGCAGCAGCAGGACGGGCCGGCGCGCGCGCGCGGCGACGGCGGACTCTACGAGGCTTCGGGCGAGCTGAAGGAGCGCTCGGGCGACCCGATGTACGTCTCGGAGTCGAGCCTCTACACGAAGGCTTCGCTCCACCCGTTCCTGACGGGCGCGCTCATCGCGGGCGCCGGCATCGCGGCGGCCGCGCTCCTGCGCCCGCGCCGCGCCGGCGGCAACGGCGGCCGCGACCGCGCCTCGCGCAAGCGCACACGCGAGGGGGCCTGGCCGTCGGCCGCGGGGCTGCCGTCGGAGGGGTGAAGGGGGAACGAGGGTTTCGGCCCGAGCGAGGGCGCGCCGACGTTTCAAATCCGCCGGCGCGCCCTCTTTGCGGCGCGGGGCCGGGCCGCCGGGGCTTGTCCCCGAAGCGGCGCGGCGTTAGCATCGGCGGGCTATGGCGAGTAAGAAACGGGAAGTCTGCACGACGTTCGACGACGGGCGTCACGCCTCGGACCTGCGCTCCCCCGACGAGGAGGTGCGCGGCGACGCGGTCCGCTCGCTCTGCCCCTGCCACGCCGGCTGGGAGGTCTTCGAGAGCCACGTCGGCGAAGTGCTCGGCGCGTTTAAAGACCCCAGCCGCGGCGTGCGCGCGCACGCGCTGCACGTCTTCGATGACGCGGCGCGGATGCGGCACGCGGAGGAGAGGGAGTACTACGTTCAGGCGGCGGAGGAGGTGCTCACCCGGAAACGCGCGTCGCGGTTCCGGCCGGAGGAGGGCGGCCTGGAGGCGAGACACAAGACCAAGCTCAGGTGGCGCGCGGGGCGGCGCTGAGCGGGGGCGGGTTCAGACGGATGAGCGTGACTTTCGTTGACGTGCTGTTGTTGCTGGTCGTCGCCCTCGGCGCGTGGCAGGGGTGGCGGCGCGGGCTTCTGCTCGGGCTGCTCGATTTGGCGCGCTGGGTCGGCGGTCTCCTGTTCGCGCTGCGGTTCTACCAGGCGGCGGCGCGCTGGCTGGGGCCGCGCGTGGAGTGGGATGAGGCCTGGGACGAGCCGGCGGCGTTCCTCCTGACGGCGGTCGCGGCGGGCCTCGTCATACAGCTCGTGGGGCAGGCGCTCCTGGGGCGCGTGTCGGAGGCGGCGCACGGGGGGAAGTTGAACCGCGCGCTCGGGACGCTGCCCGGCCTCGCGGGCGGGCTCGTCTCGGCGGCCATCTTGGCGTCGCTGCTGCTGGCCGCGCCGCTGCCCGAATCTCTGCGCGAGTCGGCGCGCGAGAGCGCCCTCGCCAACCGGCTCACCGCCTACACCGGGCGGGTCGAAGACCAGCTCGCGCCCGTCTTCAACGAGGCCATCCAGCAGACGCTCAACCGCCTGACCATCCGGCCCGAGTCGAACGAGCGCGTCGAGCTGGGCTACAAGGTCGAGGGCGTCCGAGCCCGCCCCGACCTCGAAGCGCAGATGCTCGAACTCGTCAACGGGGAGCGGCGCGCGGCGGGCCTGCGACCGCTCGCGCCCGACCCGGAGATGACCGAGGTGGCGCGGGCGCACTCGGCCGACATGTTCGCGCGCGGCTACTTCGCGCACGTCTCGCCCGACGGGCTCAACCCCTTCGACCGGATGACGCGGGCGGGCGTCGTCTTCCGCGCCGCGGGCGAGAACCTCGCGCTCGCGCCCACCGTCCACGTCGCGCACACGGGGCTGATGAACTCGCCCGGCCACCGCGCCAACATCCTCCACACGGCCTTCGGCCGCCTCGGCATCGGCATCGTGGACGGCGGCTACCGCGGCATCATGGTCTCGCAGGAGTTCCGCAACTAGCGGCCCCGCCCCACCCGATGAGCGACAAGACACAGTTTCGCGTCGGGGAGGATGCGGCGGGGCAGAGGCTCGACGAGTTTCTGGCCGAGCGCGTGGGCGGCCTGAGCCGGATGCGCATCGCGGGGCTGCTGGCGCGCGGGCGCTGCGAGGTCAACGGCGAGGAGGCGCGGGCGGGGCGGCGCCTGCGCGCGGGCGACGAGGTCGAGGTCGAGTCGGGGGGGCAGGCGCCGAACTCGATGACGCCCGAGCCGGCGCCGCTCGAAATCGTTCACGAGGACGAGCACCTGCTCGTCGTCGTCAAGCCGGCCGGCGTGCTCGTCCACCCCACGCTCGGCGTCAAGAGCGGCACGCTCGCCAACGCGCTCGTCTATCACCTCAATCCGCCGTCGGACAGCCCGCGATTCGTCCGGCCGGGTCTCGTCCACCGGCTCGACCGCGACACGTCGGGGCTGCTGGCGGTGGCGAAGACGCAGGCGGCGCTCAGCCGCCTCTCGCAGCACTTCCAGCGTCGGCTCGTCGAGAAGCGTTACGTGGCGGTCGTCGGCGGCCTGGTGGGGGAAGACCGGCTGACCGTCGAGGCGCCCATCGGGCGCGACGAGGCCGGGCGCCCGGCGTGGGGCGTGTCCGAGTCGGGGCGGGCGGCCGAGACGCGCCTGCGCGTGCTGGAGAGGCGCGCGCTCCGCACGCTCGTCGAGCTGGAACCCGTCACGGGGCGCACGAACCAGCTTCGCATACACTGCGCGCACGCCGGTCACGCGGTCGTCGGCGACCGGCTCTACGGCGGCGAGCCGCACCCGCGCCTGTGCCTGCACGCGGCGCGGCTCGGCTTGCGCCACCCGGCCACGAACGAGTGGGTCGAGTTCGCCTCCGAGCCGCCGCCCGAACTGCTCTCGGCGCTCGCTTGAGGGCGCCGAGAGCACGTTTTTTCTCCGAAATTCGTGCAAATCGTTCAGGACAATTTTTTTGAACTTAATGGTTGCATTCGGGGCACGGAAAGATTTATATTCTCCGCCAATTCGGGCATGCGGTGAATCCAAATGCCTAGACGGTTGCTGGGGTGAGGACAGTGACCGTTGCCATGAGTGAGCGCGACGAACCCCAAGTTCGCCGCGCTCGCTTTTTTGCGCCCTTTCTTTGTACGTCGCCGTACGGCGCCGATTCGCCCGCGGTCATACAATCCACGCCGGCAATCGCCCCCTTCAGTTTTTCAAGCTCTTCCGAAAGCTCTTCGGCCCGCCGTCACCCGTCCGCTGACGTGCGGCCAACCCGGACGCGCGAGTCGTCCGCCTTCTTCGAGGAGTGAACATGAGCCGAGTCAGACGGGTCGTGCCCGCGGGTCGCGTCTTTCTGCCTTCGTTAGTCTCCCTCTCCTTACTCCTTTCGGCCTCCTGCTCCTCGAATCCCGGCGGCGCGTCCCAGGCGCCGCAGCCCAAGCCGCCACAGACGACGCAACTCCCGACCGGCGCGCAGTCGGCCGCGGAGGCCGAGGACGGCCAGTGGCTCATGCCCGCGAAGAACTACGCGAGCACGCGCTTCAGCGGCCTCGACCAGATCAACGCCGACAACGTGAAGGCGCTGAAGGTGGCGTGGACTTTCTCGACCGGCGTCAACCGCGGGCACGAGGCCGCGCCGCTCGTCGTCGGCGACACGATGTACGTCGTCACGCCCTACCCGAACATCCTCTACGCGCTCGACCTGAAGAACCCCGGCGCGGCGAAGTGGAAGTACGAGCCCGACCCGGCGGCCGCCGCGCAGGGCGTCGCCTGCTGCGACCTCGTCAACCGCGGCGCGGCCTTCTACGACGGCGCGCTCTTTTACAACACGCTCGACGCGCACACGGTCGCCGTGGACGCCGCGACGGGCAAGGAGCTTTGGAAGACGAAGCTCGGCGACATCAACAAGGGCGAGACGATGACGATGGCGCCCATCGTCGTCAAGGGGAAGGTGATCGTCGGCAACTCGGGCGGCGAGTTCGGCGTGCGCGGCTGGGTCGCGGCGCTCAACGTCGGCGACGGCAAGGTGGCGTGGAAGGCTTTCAACACCGGCCCCGACTCCGAAGTCCTCATCGGCCCCGGCTTCAAGCCCTTCTACCCGAAAGACCAGGGGGCGGATTTGGGCGTCAGCTCGTGGCCGCCCGAGGCGTGGAAGATCGGCGGCGGCACCGTCTGGGGCTGGGTCTCCTACGACCCGGAGCTGAACCTCGTCTACCACGGCACGGGGAACCCCGGCCCCTGGAACCCGGACGCGCGGCCGGGCGACAACAAGTGGACGTGCACGCTGTTCGCGCGCGACGCCGACACGGGGCAGGCGCGCTGGGCCTACCAGGTCAGCCCGCACGACCTCTACGACTGGGACGGCATCAACGAGAGCCTGCTCTTGGAACTCCCCGTGGGCGGGCAGCCGCGCAAGGTGCTCGTGCGCCCGGAGCGCGACGGCTACGTTTACGTCCTCGACCGCGCGACGGGGCAGGTGCTCTCGGCCGAGCCGTTCGCGCACCTGACGGCGACGAAGGGCGTGGACCTGAACACGGGCACCGTCAACCACGTCGAGGAGAAGAAGACGGGCACAGGCAAGGTCGTGCGCGACATCTGCCCGGCCGCGCCGGGCGCGAAGGACTGGGAGCCCTCGGCCTTCTCGCCGCGGACGGGGCTCGTCTACATCCCGCACCAGAACCTCTGCATGGACTTCGAGGGCGTGGAGGCCAACTACATCGCGGGCACGCCCTACGTCGGCGCGAACGTGAAGATGTACGCCGGCCCGTCCGAGGACGGGCACCGCGGCGAGTTCACGGCCTGGGACCCCGTCGCGGGGCGCGCCGTGTGGAAGATTAACGAGCGCTTCCCCGTCTGGAGCGGCGCGGCCGTGACGGCGGGCGACGTGGTCTTCTACGGGACGATGGACGGCTTCTTCAAGGCCGTTCACGCGCGGACGGGCGAGGCGCTGTGGCAGTTCAAGGTGGGGTCGGGAATCATCGGCCAGCCGGTCGTCTACAGGGGGCCGGACGGGAAGGAGTACGTGGCGGTGCTCTCTGGCGTCGGCGGGTGGGCGGGCGCCATCGTCGCGGGCGGCCTCGACCCGCGCGACCCGACGGCCGCGCTCGGCTACGTCAACGCGATGGGCGACCTGCCCGAGTACACGACGAAGGGGGGCATGCTCTATGTCTTCTCGCTCCCCTGAGACGAATTTCAAATTTGAGATTTCGAATTTGAAATTGTTCGTCGCGCTCGCGTGCCTCTTCCTCTGCGCCTGCGCGCGCGCGCCGCAGCAGCAGCAGGCGCCGGCGGCCGCACGGCAACAACCCCAACAGAAGTTCGAGCGCCCCGCGGGCGTGCTGCGCGTGTGCGCCGACCCGAACAACCTGCCCTTCTCGAACGAGCGCGGCGAGGGGTTCGAGAACAAGATTGCCGAGCTGCTCGCCGCCGACATGCACGAGAGGCTCGAATACACCTGGTGGGCGCAGCGGCGCGGCTTCTTCCGCAACACGCTGCGCGCCGGGGCGTGCGACGTGGTGCTGGGCGTGCCTTCGAGCTTCGAGCTGGCGGCGACGACCGCGCCTTATTACCGCTCGACCTACGTCTTCGTCTACCGGAAGGGCGGGGGGGTGAGCGTCCGCTCGTTCGACGACGAGGTGCTGCGGCGCGTGAAGGTGGGCGTGCAGCTCGTCGGCGACGACGGGGCGAACACGCCGCCCGCGCACGCGCTCGCGGCGCGCGGCGTCGTCGGGAACGTGCGCGGCTACACGCTCTACGGCGACTACCGCGAGCCGAACCCGCCGGCGCGCATCGTCGAGGCGGTGGCGCGGGGCGAGGTGGACGTGGCCGTCGCGTGGGGGCCGCTCGCCGGCTACTTCGTGCCCCGCCAGCGCGTCGCGCTCGAAGTCGTCCCCGTCTCGCCGCAGCTCGATTTGCCGTTCCTCCCCTTCGTCTACGACATCTCGATGGGCGTGCGCCGCGGCGACGAGGAGCTGCGCCTCAAGCTCGAAGACTTCCTCGAACGGCGCCGGCCCGAGGTCGAGCGCATCCTCGACGACTACGGCGTCCCGCGCGCCCCCGAGGCGCGGGTGGCGGACGCCTCTCCGGTGGGGAGGGGAGGAGGGGAATGAGACTGCCGCGCAGGGTGATGGCCGGGTTCTGTCTCGCCGCGTCGCTCGCGGCCTCCGCGTCGTGCAAGCGCGAGGAGCGGGCCTTCCGCGTGTCGCCGCCCTCGGCGGCGCGCGCGCAGACCGTGAGGCTGACGGAGTTGCAGCCCGGCTCGGCGCAGGCGCCCGAGGTGACCGTCAACGAGTACGAGCAGAACGCCTACGCCCTCTCCGAGGGCAAGCGCCTTTACGAGCAGATGAACTGCGTCGGCTGCCACTTCCACGGCGGCGGCGGCATCGGCCCGCCGCTGATGGACGCGCGCTGGATTTACGGCGCCGACCCCGCGCAGATTTTCTCGACCATCGTCCAGGGCCGCCCCAACGGCATGCCCGCCTTCCGCAACAAGCTCAACGACGACCAGGTCTGGAAAATCGCCGCCTACGTCCGCAGCCTGAGCGGACAGGTGCAGAAGGACGTCGCGCCCGCGCGCAGCGACGACATGTCCGGCCCGCCGCCCGAGTCCTCGGCGGAGAAGAAGCCCCCCGTCCCCACGGGCGGTGTCCCGAAGTCGGCCGAGATGCCGAAGTGAGGGCGGCCGGTGGGGAAGACAAAACGGCAGGTGCGTGTGATTAAGAGCAGCATCTCGTTCGTCCGCACGAAGGCGCGACGCCTCGCGCCCCGCTCTTCTTCTACCGTCTACTGCCTACTGCCGGCCGCCTGCTTCCTCGCCGACGGCATCCCCTCGCAGTCGGCGCTGCACCCGGCGGGGCCGCAGGCCGAGCGCATCATCAACCTCTGGTGGCTGATGTTCTGGGTGACGGGCGCGGTCTTCGTGGTCGTGATGGGGTTCCTCGCGGCGGCGCTCGCGCGCGGGCGGAGGCCGGGCGGGGGCGGGGCGGCCGACCTGCCGGACGTGCGCCCCGAGCCGGGGCGCGAGCGGGGGATGTCGCGCGCGGTGCTCGCCGGGGTGGGGCTGACAATCGTCATCCTGTTCGTCTTCCTCGTCCACAGCTTTCTGACGGGGCGCGCGCTCGACTCGGTCTCGGCGCGCGAGCACCTGACGGTGAAGGTCGTCGGCCATCAGTGGTGGTGGGAGGTGCAGTACGAGAACGCGACCGCCGCCTACGTGCTGACGACGGCCAACGAGATACACCTCCCCTTGGGCCGGCCCGTCCTCTTCAAGCTCACCTCGACGGACGTCATCCACAGCTTCTGGGTGCCGAACCTGCACGGGAAGACCGACCTCGTGCCCGGCCACGAGAACGTGACGTGGCTGCGGGCCGACCGCGAGGGCACGTTCCGCGGCCAGTGCGCCGAGTTCTGCGGCCACCAGCACGCGCACATGGCGTTTACCGTCGTCGTCGAGCCCTACGAGAAGTTCAAGGCGTGGTACGACGCGCAGCTCAAGCCCGCCGCCGAGCCCGCCGGCCCGTCGCAGGCGCAGGGGCGCCACGTCTTCCTCTCCTCGCCGTGCGTGATGTGCCACACCGTGCGCGGCACCGACGCCGGCTCGCGCGTCGGCCCCGACCTGACGCACGTCGCCTCGCGCGGGACGCTGGCGGCCGGGACGCTTCAGAACACGCGCGAACACCTCGCGGGCTGGGTGGCGGACTCGCAGCAGTTCAAGCCCGGCAACCGCATGCCCCCGAACAGACTTGAGCCCGCCGACCTCCAGGCGCTGCTCGACTACCTGCAAAGCCTGAAGTGAGGCGGGAGAGTTAAAGCGGAGGTCTTTCCAGTGTCCGAAGAGTCGAAGGGAACGGCCGGGCCGGGCGGCGGGGCGCCGGCCGCAGACCCGGCGGACGAGCGCGGGCGGCGGGCGCTCGCAAAGACGTGGGGCGACGAGCCGGGCCTGTGGGGCTGGCTCGCCAGCACGAACCACAAGACGGTCGGCCGGCGCTTCATCTACACGGCCTTCGGCTTCTTCGTCCTCGGCGGCGTCCTCGCCGTGCTGATGCGCGTCCAGCTCGCGCGCCCCGAGAGCGGCTTCCTCGGCCCCGACCTCTACAACCAGATTTTCACGATGCACGGGACGACGATGATGTTCCTCTTCGCCGTCCCCGTCATGGAGGCCGTGGCGGTCTACGTCCTGCCCCTGATGCTCGGGAACCGCAGCATCGCCTTCCCGCGGCTGAACGCCTTCGGCTACTGGGTCTACCTCTTCGGCGGCATCATGATTTACGTCGCCTTCCTCATGAACGTCGGGCCGGACGCGGGCTGGTTCGCCTACGTCCCGCTCTCGGGGCCGGAGTACGGGACGGGCAAGCGCGTGGACTTCTGGGCGCAGATGATTACGTTCACGGAGGTCTCGGCGCTCGTCGTCGCCACGGAAATCATCACCACCTTCTTCAAGCTGAGGGCGCCGGGGATGAGCCTCAACCGCGTCCCCGTCTACGCGTGGTCGGTGCTGGTGATGGCGTTCATGATCTTCTTCGCCATGCCGACGGTGGCGCTCGCCAGCTCGTGCCTCATCATGGACCGGCTCATCGGCACGCACTTCTTCAACCCGGCCGAGGGCGGCGACCCCGTCCTCTGGCAGCACCTCTTCTGGTTCTTCGGCCACCCGGAGGTCTACATCATCTTCATCCCGGGCACCGGCTTCGTCTCGACCATCCTCTCGACCTTCTCGCGCCGCCCCGTCTTCGGCTACACGGCGCTCGTGCTCTCGCTCGTCTCCACCGGCTTCATCGGCTTCGGCCTCTGGGTGCACCACATGTTCGCCACGGGGCTGCCGCGCATGGGCGAGAGCTTCTTCACCGGCGCGACCATCATGATAGCCATCCCCTCGGGCGTCCAAATCTTCTGCTGGATCGCGACGCTGTGGGGCGGGCGCCCCGTCTTCAAGTCGCCGCTGATGTTCGTCCTCGGCTTCTTCTTCATCTTCGTCATCGGCGGGATGACGGGCGTGATGCAGGGGGCGGTGCCCGTGGACTTGCAGGTGCACGACACCTACTTCGTCGTCGCGCACTTCCACTACGTGCTCATCGGCGGCGCGGTCTTCCCGCTCTTCGGCGCGTTCCACTACTGGTTCCCGAAGGTGACGGGGCGGCTCCTCTCGGAGCGTCTCGGGCACGCGACGTTCTGGCTGATGTTCGTCGGCTTCAACCTGACCTTCTTCCCGATGCACGTCCTCGGCCTGAGGGGCATGCCGCGGCGCGTCTACACCTACCAGCCCGACCTCGGGTGGGCCGGCCTGAACCTGCTGGCGACGGCCGGCGGCGTCCTGCTCACGCTCGGCGTGCTGGCCTTCATCCTCAACGCGCTGCGCTCGATGCGCGCGGGCGAGGCGGCGGGCGACAATCCGTGGGGCGCGGCGACGCTCGAATGGGCCACGTCGTCGCCGCCGCCGGCCTACAACTTCCTCCACCCGCCGACGGTCGCCGGGCGCGACACGCTCTGGGAGCAGCCGGCGGACCAGCCGGTCGTGGTGGGCCTGCGCGGCGACGTGCGGCAGGTGCTCCTGACGAAGGTGCTCGACGCCGAGCCGGACTTGAAGGACGAGTTCCCCGACTCGTCCATCTGGCCGCTGCTGGCGGCGCTGGCGACGACGGCCATGTTCGTCGGCTCCATCTTCAGCCCGTGGGCGCTGCCCGTCGGGATGCTCCCCGTCTTCGTCACGCTGACGGGCTGGTTCTGGCCCAACAAGAAGCTGGCCGAGCACACCCCGCCTGCGGAGGTGCGCGAGAAGCACGCCGAGGCTTGGCTCAGGCTGGAGCGGCAGGAGTCCTGATGGCGCGAGCGAACATAGACGTGTCGGGGCTGCCGACCTTCGCCTTCGGCCACCGGCCGATCACGTGGTGGTGCACGTGGAGCCTCATCCTGATTGAGGGCGGCATGTTCGTCGTCCTCTTCGCCACCTACTTCTTCCTGCGCACGCCCGTCGCCGACTGGCCGCCGGGCGTCGCCTACCCCGAGCCGTTCTGGGGCACGGTCAACCTCGCCGTCATCCTCCTGAGCTGCGTGCCGAACTACTTCCAGAAGAAGTCGGCCGAGCGGCTCGACCTGCGCGGCGTGAGAGTCTGGCTGGCGGTACTCATCGGCTTCGCGGCCGCGGCGACGGCCGTGCGCTTCGTGGAGTTCGGCCACCTCAACTGCCGCTGGGATCAGAACGCCTACGGCTCGGTGGTGTGGGTGAGCATGGGGGCGCACCTCCTGCACCTCGTCACGGACCTGCTCGACTCGCTGGTGCTGCTGGCGCTGATGCTGCTCGGCCCCGTCGAGGGCAAGCGCTTCGTGGACGTCAGCGAGAACGCGCTCTACTGGTACTTCGTCGTGGCGCTCTGGGTGCCGCTCTACGTCGTCGTCTACTGGGTGCCGCACTGGATTTGAGGGGGAGGGGGAAGTGGGCGCAGAGTCTACGCGCGAGTTCAATGCGGGCGCGGGGGCGGGGCTGCTGTGGGCGTGCGTGCTGGCGGGGCCGACGGCGGCGCTCACGCAGTTGCAGGCCAACTACGCGCTCGTGCTGTGGGTCTGCGGGTCGGGGCAGGGGTGGACGCTGCACGCGGTGTCGCTCGCGGCGCTGCTCGTGGCGGCCGGCTCGGGCGCGCTCGCGTGGCGCAACTGGCGGAGGGCGGGCGCGCTCTGGGAGGACGGCGGCGCGGGCGTCCTCCCGCGGAGCCGCTTCATGTCGGTCGTCGGCATGCTCGTCAGCGCCCACGCCGCGCTCGTCGTCGTCGCCCAGTGGGTCGCGGTCTTCGTCTTCAGCCCGTGCCAGAGGAGTTAGCAGGCGGTAGATGACGGGCAGCGTTTACCTCATCAGCGGGCGGGCGTGGGGCGCGTGTCGCCGCGCGTCAGGGTTCCGCGCGGCGCGCGTCGTCTGCCTCCTCCTGTCTAGCGTCTACTGTCTACCGTCTACACCGGCTCTGGCCCACGGCGGCAAGCCGCATCACTTTTCCGACCTGCCGTACACGTGGGGGCGCGACCCTCTGGTGTGGGCGAGTTTGTTGTTGTCGGGGTGCCTGTACCTGCGCGGGGTGCGGCGGCTGTGGCGCGGGTCGGGGGCGGGGCGCGGGGTGCGTCGGTGGGAGGCGCGGTGCTTCGCGGGCGGGTGGGCGGCGCTCGCCGTGGCGCTCGTGTCGCCGCTGCACCCGTGGGGCGAGGTGCTGTTCTCGGCGCACATGACGCAGCACGAGGTGTTGATGGTGGCGGCCGCGCCGCTCGTCGTGCTGGGGCGCCCTGTCGTCGCGTTCCTGTGGGCGGTGCCGACCCCCTGGGCGCGCGCGCTGGGCGACGCGGCGAAGGCCGCCTGGTTCCGGCGCGCGTGGCGCGCGCTGACGAACCCCCTGGCGGCGTGGGCGATTCACGCGGCGGCGCTGTGGGCGTGGCACGTGCCGGCGATGTTCCAGGCGACGCTCGGGAGCGACCTCGTGCACACGCTCCAGCACGTCTCGTTCCTGGGGTCGGCGCTCCTCTTCTGGTGGGCGCTCGTGCACGAGCCGCGGGGCCTGATGGGGTACGGCGCGGCGGTACTCTACTTGTTCACGACCTCGATTCACAGCGGCGTGCTCGGGGCTTTCATCACGTTCACGGGGCGCCTGCTCTACCCGGCCTACGCCGGGACCACGCAGTCATGGGGGCTGACGCCGCTCGAAGACCAGCAGTTGGGCGGGCTCATCATGTGGGTGCCGGCGGGGCTCGTCTACGTCGTCGCGGGCCTCGCCCTGCTGGCCGGGTGGATGCGCGAGTCGGAGCGCGCCGTCGTCCGGCGCGAGCGCGCCCCGCTCGGGGCCGTGACCGAATGACGCTAATTCCCGCGCGCGCAGGTCTGGGGCCCGTCGCGCTGGCGGCCCTGCTCGTCGCCGCCCCGTCGTGCCGGGAGGGGCCGCGCGGCCCTTTCGCTTACGTGACGAACGAGCGCGACGGGACGGTGGCGGTAATTGAGACGGCGGGCGACCGCGTCGTCGAGACGTGGCGGATAGGCGGGCGTCTGCGCGGCGTGCGCGTGAGCGGGGACGGGCGCACGGTCTACGTCGCGTCGAGCACGCCTCCGGGGAAGGGCTACGACGCGGCGGAGAACCACGTCGCGGCGGTCGACGCGGCGACCGGCAAGGTGGTCAGGACTTACGAGGTCGGGACGGACCCGGAGCAGCTGGCGGTGCTTCCCGACGGGTCGCGCCTCTACGCGTCGAACGAGGACGCGGGCACGGCCTCGGTCGTCGAGCTGAAGACGGGGCGGACGCTCGGGACGCTCGTCGTCGGCATCGAGCCGGAGGGCGTGCGCGCGAGCCCCGACGGCCGCTGGGTCTATGTCACCGCGGAGACGAGCAACACCGTCACCGTCATCGACACGCGGACGGACGCCGTGGCCGCGACCTTCATGGTGGACGCGCGGCCGCGCGAGGCGGCCTTCTCGCCCGACGGCGCGCGCGCCTACGTGACGACCGAAATCGGGCGCACGCTCGTCGTCGTGGACGCGCGGGCGCACGCCGTCCTGCGCCGCGTCCCCCTGCCGAACAGCGCGCGCGGCGTCAAGCCGATGGGCGTCGTCGTCGGCCGCGACGGCCGCCGCGTCTACGTCTCGACGGGCCGTGGGCAGACCGTCCTCGTCGTAGACGCCGAGACCTTCGCGGTCGTCGCCGAGATTCCCGTCGGCCAGAGGGCGTGGGGGCTCGCGCTCACGCCCGACGGCCGCAAGCTCTACGCCGCCTGCGGCGGCTCGGACGCCGACGCGGCAGGCGCCAACGAGGTCACCGTCATCGACACCGCCACCGACCGCGTCGTCGGCCACCTCAAAGCCGGCGACGGCCCCTGGGGCGTCGCCGTCGGCCCCTGAACGCGCGGCGGAAGGGACGTTTATTTGAAGTTAAAGCGAAACTTCTAACACACGGCGGGCGAAAGATTGGCCGGAGGACACGGCGGGGGTTGAGCCTCGCCCGTGTCCTCTCAGTGTTTAGCGGCGGGCCGCGGTCTGGGGACAAGGGGGGCGTGCGGGATGGAGGAGCGGGGGAACGTGGGGCAGCCCGAGCTGTCGCGGGAGGAGCAGAGGGACGTCGAGCGGCGGAGCGCGCCGCGCACGGAGGTCGTCTACGAGGCCGTGCGCGAGGAGGGCGAGGGCGAGCTGCGCCGCGCCGCCCCGGCGCTGGCGTGGGACGGGCTGGCCGCGGGGCTCACGATGGGCTTCTCGCTCGTGGCCGAGGGGCTACTGCGCGCGCACCTGCCGGAGGCGCAGTGGCGGCCGCTCGTCGCCAAGCTCGGCTACAGCGTCGGCTTCCTCATCATCGTGCTCGGCCGCCACCAGCTCTTCACCGAGAACACGCTGACGGCCGTCCTCCCGCTCCTGCAACGCCCTTACGCCTCGACGCTCGCCCGCGTGCTCAAGCTGTGGGCGGTCGTGCTCGCGGCGAATCTGGCGGGCGCCGTCCTCTTCGCCTTCGTCGTCGCGCGCACCGGACTCTTCGACCCGCACGTGCGCGAGGCGTTCGGCGCCATCGGGCGCGAGGCGCTCGAAGGTTGGTGGGCGCTCACGCTGCTGAGGGGCGTCTTCGCCGGTTGGCTCATCGCGATGATGGTCTGGATGCTGCCGGCGTCGGAGTCGGCGCGCTTCTTCGTCGTCGTCGTGATGACCTACGTCGTCGCGCTGGGCGGGTTCGCGCACATCGTCGCCGGGTCGGTGGAGACGCTCTACGTCGTCTGGACGGGCGGCGCGGGCTGGGGCGACTACCTCGGCTGGATGCTGCCGACGCTCGCGGGCAACATCGTCGGCGGCACCGCCCTCGTCGCCGCGCTCGGCCACGCGCAGGTGGCGGGCGAGGCGAGGAGGAGGCGCGAAGCCTAGCCCGGCGACCTCTTTAAGTCCGCCCGCGACTTACGCCGCGCGCCGGGCTGAGGTATATTCCAGTCATCCCCTGACAGACTTCCCCCTTCGGTCGCGCGCCGCCGGCCAGGCGGGCGTGCGCTTTGGCAGACTTTTTCCTGTAACCGGGATTCTTGGGCGGCCGTCTTCCACTTCGCGGCCGCATAAGGGAGGCAGCATGGCAGAACAGGACAGGGCGGACGCGCCCGACCGTGCGGCGCACGGCACGGGGCACACGGAGAAGCACGAGGCCGAGCGGGACGGCTTCCGGCCGGGCGTGACGGCCGGGGACGGCGGGCAGACGACTCTGCCCGACACGGGCCGCGCCGGGAGCGGCGGCGGGGCCGGGCACGCCGAAGGGTCGCAGGGCGCGGCCGGCGAGATGGACTTCACGGGCGCGCCCGCCGGCCCCGGCGGCGGCTCGGGCCCGAGCGGCGGCGGCGCCGCGGGCGAGTCGCGCGGCGGCGGGCCGGGGGGCGGCTCGTCTTCCTCCGGCGGGACGGGCGCGGGCGTGGCCGGCGCCGGGCCGCAGTCGATAGAGGCCACGACCGCCGCGCTCGGCGACATGGAGCCCTCGGCCGGCGCTTCGGGCGGCGTGGGCGGCGCGGGCCGCGCGGAGACCGACAACGACGACGACACGGAACGAGGTTAGTCTCTCCCAAAGCTCTCCGGGGACGACACCAACTCGAACACGAAGGCGGCAGTGAAACAGATGAAAAAGCTTTTCCTCTTCTTGACCATCTCGCTCGTCGCGCTCGCCCCCGCGTGGGCGCAGACGCAGGCGGGCGCGCAGCAGCAGCAGGGCGGCGCGGCGGCGGCGACTTCGGTGTGGGAGAACCTGGTCGGCGAGGTGAAGGCCGTCGAGCCGGCGTCACGCCGGGTCACGGTCCTCCTCGACAGCGGCAAGACGGAGACGGTGACGATGGTCGAGCAGGCGACCTACCTGCTCGTCCCGCCGGGCGAGACCAACCTTGAGAAGGGGACGCCCGTCACGCTCGCGGACGTGGGCGTCGGCGACCGCGTGCTCATCCGGGCGGCGGGCGGCAGGTCGCGCCGGCTCGTCCTGACGTCGAAGAGCGCCGTGGCGGCCCGGCGCGCGAGCGAGGCCGCCGCGCGCGAGGGGCGCAGGCTCAACGGCCGCGTCCTCTCGACCGACGCGTCGAAGAAACTCATCGTGGTGCAGGCCCGCGGGCGCGAGGGCGCCGAGGCCGTGACGTTGGACGCGTCGGCGGCGGCGCGCTTCCTGCGCTACGCGCCGGACTCGATGAGGCCGGCCGACGCGCAGCCGGGCTCGCTCGCCGACGTGCGCGTCGGCGACAACGTGCGCGCGACGGGCGAGCGCTCGGCCGACGGCCGCACCTTCAAAGCCGAGGAGATTCTCTCCGGCGCGTTCGCGCGCTTCGCCGGCACGGTGACGAAGGTCGACGCGGCGCGCAACGAGCTGACCGTCAAGAGCGACCAGGGCGAGCAGACCGTGACGCTCGCGCTCGGCCCGCGCTCGTCGCTCAGGCGCGCGACGCCCGAGTTCGAGAAGGCCGTCGCCGAGCGCGCCGAGCGCTTCGGCCGCCGCGAGCAGAGGCGGGCCGAAGGTCAGGGCGGCGGCGGTCAGGCTCAGGGCGGCGGCGGTCAGGCTCAGGGCGAGGGCGGACGCGGGCGACGCCGCGACGGCGAAGCCGGCCAGCGCGCGGGCGACGGCGAAAGACGCGGCGAAGGCGGGCAGCGCCGCGGCGGGCAGGGCGGCCCCGGCGGCGGCGGCAACAACTTCCAGCAGATGATTGAGGCGCTGCCCGCGGTGGCGCTCGCCGATTTGAAGAAGGGCGACGCCGTCGTGGTCACGCTCACGCCCGCGGCCGACGCCTCGCGCGGGACGGTCGTCTCGCTCCTCACCGGCTCGGCCGAGGTGCTGCGCGGCATGCAGCAGTTCCAGCGCGGCCCCGACGGCCAGCGCGGCATGAGCCCGGGGCTCCCCGGCGACGTCATCGGCGGCGGCCAGGGGCCGACGCGCGAGCCGCCTCGCTAAACGGTGAATCAGGAACGGTGAACGCCGAACGATGAACTGAAAGGCGAAGGGTTTTCAGTTCATCGTTCGGCGTTCGGGGTGCGTCCTTAAACTATCAAGGTGCGGGTGGAGTGAGATGAGAAAACTCTGGAAGGGCGCGCGCGGGGCTCTGGCCGTGTGCGCGGCGGTTGTGTTGTGCGGCGCGTTCGCGGCGGCGCAGCAGTCCCTGGGGACGCTGCGCGGCAACGTGAAGGACGAGCTGGGCGGCGTCATCATCGGCGCGGCGGTGACGGCGAGCGACGCCGCGGGCGTCGAGAAGACGGCGACGACCGACGAGCAGGGCAACTACGCCTTCTCGGGCCTCGCGCCCGGCCGCTACGCGGTGCGCATCAACCAGGAGGGCTTCGCGCCCTACGAGAACCTCGCCGTCGAGGTGCAGGCGGGACGCACCGACCCGCTCGACATCGTCCTCACGGTCGCCATCGAGCAGGAGGAGGTGACCGTCACGGCCGAGGCGCCCGTCGGCACCGAGGCCGAGTCGCAGGCCGGCGCCGTCGTCCTGCGCGGCGACGACCTCGACGCCCTGCCCGACGACCCCGACGACCTCTCCGAAGCCCTCCAGGCGCTCGCCGGCCCCGGCGCGGGCGCGAGCGAGGACGGCGCGCAGATTTACATCGACGGCTTCACGGGCGGGCGGCTGCCGCCGAAGGAGTCCATCCGCGAGATTCGCGTCAACCGCAACCCGTTCTCGGCCGAGTACGACCGGCTCGGCTACGGCCGCGTCGAGGTCTTCACCAAGCCGGGCACCGACCGCTTCCGCGGCCAGGCGTTCTTCAACTTCAACGACGAGTCTCTGAACGCGCGCTCGCCCTTCGCCGCGACGCGCGCGCCCTACCAGTCGCGCCGCTACGGCGGCAACATCTCGGGGCCGCTCTCGGCCAAGCGCGCCTCCTTCTTCTTCGACTTCGAGCGGCGCGAGACCGACGACAACGACGTCGTGAGCGCCGTCGTCCTCGGCCCCGCGCTCAGCCCCGTCGCCTTCAACCAGTCGGTGCTCTCGCCCGACCGGCGGACGACCTTCAGCCCGCGCCTCGACTACCAGCTCAGCCCGACGAACACGCTCGTCGCGCGCTACACCTTCGAGGACTCGACGCGCGCCAACGAGGGCGTCGGCGACTTCAACCTCCCCAGCCGCGCCTTCGACGTCGAGACCACGCAGCACACCGTCCAGCTCACCGAGACGGCCATCATCAGCGGGAAGGTCATCAACGAGACGCGCTTCCAGTACGAGCGCGACCGCCGCCGGCAGGCGGGCGGCACGGCCGCGCCGACCATCCGCGTGCTCGAAGCCTTCACCGGCGGCGGCGCGCAGGCCGCGCTCTCGGCCAACGAGCAGGACAACTTCGAGCTACAGAACTACACCTCGTGGTCGGTCGGCAACCACGCGCTCAAGGCGGGCGCGCGGCTGCGCGCCGACCGCCTGCGCGACATCTCGGAGCAGAACTTCGCCGGCACCTTCACCTTCGCGGGGGGACTGGCGCCGCAGCTCGAAATCTCGGGCAACCCCGTCCCCGGCGCGCCGCAGGTGCAGATTACGAGCCTCGAACGCTACCGCCGCACGCTCCAGTTCTCCGCGCCCAACTGCGGGACGGCCCCGGGGCAGTTCCCGTGCCTTTCGCCCGCCGAGATACGCGCGCGCGGCGGCGGCCCCACGCAGTTCTCCATCGCGGGCGGCGACCCAGAGGTCTCGGTCACCTACATCGACTTCAGCCCGTTCGTGCAGGACGACTGGCGCGTGCGGCCGAACCTGACGCTGTCGGCCGGGCTGCGCTACGAGGCGCAGAACAACATCGGGAGCAACCTCGACTTCGCGCCGCGCCTCGCCTTCGCGTGGTCGCCCGCCGCCGACCCGCGCAAGCAGACGACGGTCATCCGCGGCGGCTTCGGCATCTTCTTCCAGCGCTTCGGGCAGAACCTGACCTTGCAGGCGGCGCGCACCACGGGCGGCAGCCAGTCGTTCGTCGTCACCGACGCGACGACGGCGGCGCTCAACCAGGCCGTCTTCACGCCGACGGGCGTGACGAACGTCCCGACGCCCGAGCAGCTCGCGGCCTTCCAGGTGCAGCGCACCGTGCGCGAGGTGGCGCCCGACCTGCGCTCGCCCTACACGATGCAGACCGCCTTGAGCGTCGAGCGCCAGCTCCCCTACCGCGTCACGCTCTCGGTGAGCTACATCGGCGCGCGCACGCTCCACGCCTTGCGCTCGCGCAACGTCAACGCGCCGCTGACGGACGCCGCCGGGCGCCCCCTGCGCGTCTCGGCGGGCGGCGCGCTCCTGCGCCCCGACCCTTCGCGCGGCAACGTCTTCCGCTTCGAGTCGAGCGGCGTCTTCAAGCAGCACCAGCTCGTCGTCAACGTCAACAACCGCTTCAGCCGCAAGTTCACGCTCTTCGGCAACTACACGCTCAACTTCGCCCGGAGCGACACGGACTACGCCGGCAACTTCCCCGTCAACCAGTACGACCTGCGCGGCGAGTTCGGCGACTCCGTCCAGGACCAGCGCCACCGCGTTTTCGTCGGCGGCGCCATCAACGCGCTGCCGTGGGGCATCCGGCTCAACCCCGTGCTCGTCGCCAACTCGGGCCGCCCCTTCAACATCACCATCGGGCGCGACCTGAACGGCGACACGCTGTTCACGGAGCGCCCGGCCTTCGCCGACGACCTCTCGCGCGCGAGCGTGCGGCGGACGGCCTTCGGCGACTTCGACCTCGACCCGCAGGCCGGCCAGGTCATCATCCCGCGCAACTACGGGCGCGCGCCCTCCTTCTACTCGGTCAACCTGCGCACGAGCAAGACCTTCGGCTTCGGCGAGGTGGCCGCGAGCAGCGCGGGCGCGGCCGGCGGTCGTAGGGGCGGAGGCGGAGGCGGCGGAGGAGGCGGCGGCAGGCGCGGAGGCGGCGGCGGTCGCGGGGGCGGCGGTCGCGGTGGCGGCGGCGGGGGCGAGAGCTTCGGCGGCGGCGACGGGCCGGAGTATCGCTACAACCTGACGCTCTCGGTCAACTTCCAGAACCTCTTCAACCACCCGAGCCTTGGGACGCCGGTGGGCAACCTCAACTCGCCCTTCTTCGGGCAGGCGGTCAACGGCGGCGGGCGCTTCGGCTTCGGCGGCGGCGGCGGCGGGCAGAACGCGGGCGCGCGCCGCGTTGACCTCCAGCTCCGTTTCAGCTTCTGATGCCGCGCGCCGGAGACTTCAAGCGCGCCCTCTCGGCGGCGGCGGCCGCGTGCCTCGCGCTCGCGGCCGCCGCCGGCTGCGACACGCGCGCGAACAAGCCCGCCCCGCCCGCCGCTGGCGCCGCCGCGGCGCGCACCACCTACGAGCGGAGCTGCGCCGCCTGCCACGGCGCGCAGGGCGAGGGCAAGCAGCTCGGCACGCTGCGCGTCCCCACGCTCCGCGAAGGCGCGGCCGTCAACGACCCGGACGAGCGCCTCTTCTCACAAATCTCCGACGGCGGCAAAGGCATGCCGCCCTTCAAACACACCTTCGACGACCGCCAGATTCAAGACCTCGTCCGCTTCATCCGCGAGGAGTTTCAGGGGAAGAGATAGATAGAGGCTAGGGGTTAGAGGCTAGAGGCTAGCTTTTAACTAGCCTCTAGCCTCTAACCCCTAGCCTCTACCTCTTGGGCAGGACGACTTCGATGAGGGGCGTCGGCGCCTTCTCGCTGGTGGCGAGGAGCGCGGCGCCGTCGAGGCGGTAGCAGACGGCCTCGCCTTGCAGGCGGAGGCCGAGCGGGACGGCCGCGGGCCTCTGCGTCCAGACGTCGTCGAAATTCCCCGCGCCCGCCGGGAGCGTGAGCTCGTACCCCTGCGCGTAGTCGCAGAGGGCGACGCGCGTGCCGTCGGGCGAGATGTCGCCGCCGGTGACGAGCGTGCCGAAGAAGTCGGGGCCTTTGAGGACGGCGACGCGCGCGAGCGTGTTGACGCCCTCGGCGGAGAAGGGCGCGGCCAGCTTGTAGACGCCCGCGCTGTCGGCCGCCTTCGTCACGACGTAGAGGTCGCCCGTGCGCGGGTGGACGAGCAGCGCCTCGGCGTTGCGTGCCCCGTCCGGGTACTTGAGGCGGATGGCCTCGGCCGGCGCGGTCGCGCGCGGCTGCGCGCCGTCGGCCCCGGCGGCGTAGGGCCCGACCGCCGGCTCGGGGAAGCGGTAGACGACGACGAACTCGCGCTCGCGCCCGTTGTCGCCGATGTCGCCCGCGTAGAGGTAGGACGCCCCGCGCTCGGGGCCGGGGCCGGCGGCGATGTCCTCCCAGTCGCGCGCCTGCGCGCCCTCGACGCGGAAGGTGCCGCGCGCGCGCCCCTCGCGGTCGAAGGCGTAGACGAGCGGGCCGTCGCCCGAGTCGTTGTGCGTCCAGAAGACGCCGGGCTCGCGGCGCGAGGCGACGATCCCGCTGCTCTCGCGCACGCCGCGGTCGGCGAGCGTGGCGAGCGTGACGGGCGTGGCCGCGACGACCGGCATGGCGCCCGCGACCTGCGCCGCCAGCCCCGCCGCGTCCGCGCGCTGCTTCGACTGCCGCATCTGCCGGTCGCTCGGCGACGACGAGTGGCACGCCGCGGTGCACGCGACCGCCAGCGCGATTTTGTAGACGACTGTTCTCAACGCTCTCGTGATTTCTTGCCGGATTTCTTAAAGGCCGCGGATAGAGTATCATCAACGCACCGCAACATTCTTGCAGGACGACTCTGAAAACCTTCTCCCGTGTGGAAAAAGATGCGACCTAAAAATCTCGGCCTACTTCTGTTCGCCCTCCTCCTGCTCCGCCCGGCCGCCGCCCTCGGGCAGGAGAAGCTCCTGACCATCGAAGACATCTTCGACCCGGCGAAGCGGGTCAACTTCTCGGGCTCGCCGCCCTCGGGCCTCGAATGGCTCTCCGACGGCGAGCACTACCTCCACGCGCGCCGCGACGCGGGCGCGACCACGCTCATGCGCGTCAACGCGCGGACGGGCGAGGCCGCGCCCTTCTTCGACGCCGCGCGGATGGAGGCGGCGCTCCTGAAAGTCTCCGGCGTCACCCCCGAGCAGGCGCGGAGGCTCGCGCGCCAGAACTCTTACCACCTCAACCGCGCGCAGACGGCCGTGCTCTTAAACGTCGCCGACGACCTCGTCTACTACGAGCTGGGCGCGGACGCGGCCTCGCGCCTGACGACGGGGCCGGAGGAGGAGACGGAAGAGGACTTCAGCCCCGACGGCGCGCTCGTCAGCTTCGTGCGCGCCAACGACCTCTACGTCGTAGACGTGAGGACGCGCGCCGAGCGGCGCCTGACGAAGACGGGGAACGAGAAGACCCTCAACGGCGTCCTCGACTGGGTCTACGAGGAGGAGATTTACGGGCGCGGCAACCGGCGCGGCTACTGGTGGTCGCCGGACTCGCGCCGCCTCGCCTACCTCAACACGGACGAGCGGCCCGTCCACACCTTCCCCGTCGTGGACCACATCCCGCGCCGGCAGGTGTTGGAGGACACGCCCTACCCGCTCGCCGGCGACCCGAACCCGATTGTCCGCCTCGGCGTCGTGGCCGTGGACAACTCCGCGGGCGGCGAGACGCGCTGGGTGGACCTCGGCGCTTACGAGCCGGCGGACTCGCTCGTCGTGCGCGTCGCGTGGTCGCCCGACTCGAAGCGCGTCGTCTACCAGGCGCAGAACCGCGAGCAGACCTTCCTCGACTTAAACGCCGCCGACCCCTCGACGGGCAAGACCGGCCGCCTCTTCCGCGAGACGACGAAGGCGTGGGTCGAGCCGGCCGACGACAACCCGCGCTGGCTCAAGGACGGCTCCTTCCTCTGGCGCAGCGAGCGCACGGGCTGGCTCCACGTCTACCACTACGCGGCGGGCGGCAAGCTCGTCCGGCAGTTGACCGACGGCCCGTGGGAGGTGCGCGGCATCGACGCCGTGGACGAGGCGGGCGGCCTCGTCTACTTCCACGGCACCGAGCACAGCCACATCGCCGAGCACGTCTACCGCGTCCGCCTGGACGGCACGGGGCTCAAGCGTCTGACCGAGGCGGAAGGGAACCACCGCCCCAACTTCAGCCCGACGGGCGCCTACTTCCTCGACTCGTGGAGCGACGTCAACACGCCGACGCAGGTGCGGCTCTTCTCGGGGGACGGCGCGCAGGTGCGCGTGGTGGACGAGAACCGCGTGGCGGCGCTCGGGCAGTACAGGCTGGGGAAGACCGAGTTTTTGCGCGTGAAGACGCGCGACGGGTTCGAGCTGGAGGCGATGATGATACGGCCGCCGGACTTCGACCCGTCGAAGAAGTACCCCGTCCTCGAATTCACCTACTCGGGGCCGCACGCGCCGCAGGTCAAGAACGCGTGGGGCTCGACGACCTACATGTGGCACCAGCTGCTCGCGCAGAAGGGCTACATCGTCTGGTACCTCGACAACCGGACGGCGAGCGGCAAGGGGGCGGTGTCGGCGTGGGCCTCTTACAAGAACTTCGGGCCGCTGGAGCTGCGCGACCTCGAAGACGGGCTGGCCTACCTGAAGACCCTGCCCTACGTGGACGGCTCGCGCGTCGGCATCTGGGGCTGGAGCTTCGGCGGCTACATGACGACCTACGCGCTGACGCGCAGCACGCAGTGGAAGATGGGCATCGCGGGCGGGACGGTGGCCGACTGGGCCAACTACGACTCGGTCTATACCGAGCGCTACATGCTGACGCCCGAGCACAACCCCGAAGGCTACAAGGCCGGCTCGCCGCTCGCCGGGGCCGCCAACCTCTCGGGCAAGCTGATGCTCATCCACGGGGCGATTGACGACAACGTCCACATGGCGAACACCATCCAGCTCGCCTACGAGCTACAGAAGGCGGGCAAGCAGTTCGAGCTGATGCTCTACCCCAAGTCGCGCCACGGCGTCACCGACCCGCACCTCGTCCGCCACATGCGCCAGATGATGACCGACTTCATCCTGGCGAACCTGTGAGGGGAGAAGACAGGTAGACGGTAGCCGGTAGACAGTAGAAGGAAAGGCGGCGCGCCCGGTTGATGACCGTGACGCGCCGCCTTCGGTTTTTTACTGTCTACTCTCTTATGCCCTCACGCTGCTGAGGTCGGGGTCGGGCGCGGCGCGCTCGGGCGTCTGGTCCACCTTCTTGAGCATCTTGCGGATGGGAATCGAGAGGAGCCCGAGCACGACCGCCGCGATCATCAGCGACGCCGTGGTGACGGTGAAGAGGCCCGGCATCTGTTCGAGCTTCTCCGGGTCCACGTGGCCGCCGACGAGGCCGCCGATGAGGTTGCCGACCGCCGAGGCCAGGAACCAGATGCCCATCATCTGGCCGACGTAGCGGCGCGGGCTGAGCTTCGTCATCGAGGACAGCCCGACCGGGCTCAGGCACAACTCGCCGATGGTCTGGAAAAGGTAGCTGCCGGTGAGCCACCACGCGGCGACCTTCACCGCCCCGCCGCCGCTCACGACGAGGTTGGCCGCCGGGATCATCAGGAGGAACCCGAGTCCGGCGAAGAAGAGCCCGAGCGCGAACTTCGCCGGGGCCGAGAGGTCCCGGCCCCGCGAGCCGAGCTTCGTCCAGAGGGCCGCGAAGACGGGCGCGAGCAGGATGATGAAGGCCGAGTTGATGGACTGGAACCACGTCGCCGGCACCACGAAGCCAGCCACGGTGCGCTCCGTGAAGTCCTTGGCGAAGAGGTTGAGCGAGGTCGGCGCCTGCTCGAAGGCCGACCAGAAGATGGCGGCGAAGACGAAGAGGACGGCGATGACCAGCACGCGCTTCTTCTCGTCGGCGTCGAGCCCGCCCGCGATGAAGACGTAGCCGAAGAAGAGCACGGCCAGGCCCACCAGCACGTAGGTCATCGACTGGCCGATGGCCTGCGCGTCGAGCGCGACGACGCCCAGCGCCGCCAGCACGATGACGAGCGCGAGGATGGCGACGCCGACGCCGAGCACCAGCTTCACCTGCCTCTCCTTGCGCGCCTGCACGGCCGGGTCGGGGTCGCGGGTCGGGTGCATGCCGATGTCGCCGAGCGTGTTGCCGGCGCGCAGGGCGAAGACCGTCAGGCCGAAGAGCATCCCGACGCCCGCCGCGCCGAAGCCCCAGTGCCAGCCGATGGTCTCGCCGAGGAAGCCGGTGACGAGCTGGCCGGCGAAGGCGCCGACGTTGATGCCCATGTAGAAGATGGAGAAACCCGCGTCGCGCCGCGCCCCGCCCTCCGGGTAGAGGTCGCCGACGATGGCCGAGATGTTCGGCTTGAGGAGTCCCGTGCCGCAGACGATGAGGATCAGCCCGAGGAAGAACGTCAGCTTCCCGCCCATGAACGACGAGAGGCCGATGGAGATGTGGCCGGCCGAGATGCAGATGGCGCCGTAGAGGATGGCCCTCCGCAGCCCCAGCAGCCGGTCGGCGATCCAGCCGCCGGGCAGCGACGCCAGGTAGACGCTCGCGCCGTAGATGCCGACGATGGCCGACGCCTGGCCGCGGTCGAAGCCGAACCCGCCCTGCATCAGCGCCGCCGACATGAAGAGCACCAGCAGCGGCCTCAGCCCGTAGTAAGAGAAACGCTCCCACATCTCCGTGAAGAAGAGTGTGGACAGGCCGCGCGGGTGGCCGCCTAAGCCCGAAGTGTCGGAGACCTCGGTCCGTCCGGCCCCCGTATGGTCTATGGGTGCGCTCATCGCAGTTTCGCTCCTCTCGAATTTCTTCTTCGTAGAACCGGCCCGCCGGGGGAGTGCGCGGGCCCGCTATCGGGTGACAGGCTTGCCGCCATCATACATGGACGCACGCGGAAGGCAAGCCGCTCGGCGCGGGGCCGACCCGTGGATGCCCCGCCGGGCGCGTTTGGTTGGAAGGTTCGCGCGCCGGAATTTTCCCCCGCCGCGCGGCTTTGCCTCAATACCCCTTCATCCTTAAGCAATATTGAGGCAGGGTTAGGAGTATTGAGGCGAGGGGTGGGTTTATAAAGAAAAAAGCAGACAAGCTACCATCAATCCGAGCCTTAATACTAAGGTTGGATAACAGGCCGAACTTGTCTGCCCTTATCTCTCTGTCGCCTGCTTTGCGTGCCCGAAAGGGGAATCAGGACGCATGAGGCTAACCAGAGCAGTCTCACCTTACGCCCTGCCTGCTGTCGCATCCGTGCGCCATCGCACTTATAGGTACTGTTGAGGCGGGCTTAATAGCGGGGCTTCACTCCCGAGCGGTCGGGGTCAAAAAGCTGGCCCCATAACTCCTCGAATTTATCATCCTCCCCCTCGTGAACCGACTTGTACCCGATGAGCGCATATTGCTTCATGAGTAGCGTCATTTCCGAGCGTACCAGGGTGATAATTCGTTCTTCCTCTTCGGCAGTCATGCAACCATCCTACACGCCCCGTCTGTGTGTCATCGCGCATAGGACTTTTGAGGCAGGCTTAAGCACTTCCGGGCAAGAGGGGGTTATGAGGCAAAGCCCCGCCGCGCCGAAAAAGTCGCGGCGCCCGGCCGGCCGGCCTTTGAGCGCGGGGCGCCGTTGGCACATAATGCGGGAAACCGGACATCTTGAGAGGAACCGAACAGCGCATGACCAACACAGGCAACCCGCCCCCGGGCGGCGCGGCCAACGCCGAGCGCGTGGCCGAAATCCAGGGCGCGCTCCGCGACGCGGGGCTCGACGGCTGGCTCTTCTACGACTTCCGCCAGAGCGACCCGCTCGCCTACCGGATACTGAAGCTCGACCCCAGACAGTTCTCCACCCGCCGCTGGTTCTACTTCGTCCCGGCCGAGGGCGAGCCGACGCGCATCAACCACGCCATCGAGCAGGGCAAGCTCGATTTGCTCCCCGGCCGCCGGCTCGTCTACAGCAGTTGGCCCCGCCTCCACGAGCACGTCCGCGACGCGCTCTCGACGGCCGGCGCACAGGGCCGCCCCGCCCGCGTCGCCATGCAGTACTCGCCCGCGGGCGACATCCCCTACGTCTCGCGCGTGGACGCCGGGACGATAGAACTCGTCCGCTCGCTCGGGGCCGAGCCCGTGACGAGCGCCGACCTCGTCCAGCTCTTCGAGGCCGTCTGGACCGACGAGCAGTACCGCTCGCACGTCACGGCCGCCGACAACATCCACGACATCATCCAGGAGGCGTTCGCCGAGGTCGGCCGCAGGCTGAAGGGCGGCGAGGAGGTCACCGAGTACGAAATCCAGCAGTTCATGGTGCGCCGCTTCGAGGAGCTGGACATGACCTGCAACGACGACCACCCCATCGTCTCGGTCAACGCCAACGCCGCCAGCCCGCACTACCAGCCGAACGCGGAAAAGTTCTCGCCGATTAAGCGCGGCGACTTCCTCCTGCTCGACGTGTGGGCCAAGCTCGACGCGCCCGGCGCCGTCTACGCCGACCAGACCTGGACGGGCTTCGTCGGCGACTCGCCCTCCGAGGAGCACGTCCGGGTCTTCAACGTCGTCCGCGACGCGCGCGACGCCGCCATCGAGTTCGTCCGCGAGAACGTCCGGGCGGGCCGCGAGATTAAGGGCGCCGAGGTGGACGACGTCTCGCGCGCCGTCATCGAGCGCGCCGGCTACGGCGAGTACTTCACGCACCGGACGGGGCACTCCATCGGCGAGGAGGTTCACGGCAACGGCGCGCACATCGACAACCTTGAGACGCGCGACTCGCGCCGCATCATCCCGCGCACCTGCTTCTCCATCGAGCCCGGCGTCTACCTGCCCGGCAACTTCGGCGTCCGCTCCGAGATTGACCTCTACGTCGGCGACGGCGACATAGAGGTCACGGGGCAGCCCATCCAGACCGAACTCGTCCTCATCCTGAAGGACTAGCCGGGAAGAATGGGCAAGAGTAAAACGCCAGACCTGCACAGGATCGCGCGCGCGGCCGTCCGCGAAGCCGGCTTCGAGCCGGACTTCCCCGCGGAGGTCGCGCGCGAGCTGGGGGAGTTGGAGCGGGCGGGCGCCCGCCCGGGGGACGACCCGCAGGTGCGCGATTTGCGCGGGCTGCTCTGGTCGTCCATAGACAACAGGGAGTCGCGCGACCTCGACCAGGTCGAGTACGCCGAGCGCGGGCCGGGCGGCTACCGCATCCTCGTCGGCATCGCGGACGTGGACGCCTTCGTCCTCAGGGGCTCGGCCGTCGACCGCCACGCCGCCGTCAACACCGTCTCGGTCTACACGCCCGCGCACGTCTTCCCGATGCTGCCGGAAAAACTCTCGACCGACCTCACCTCGCTCGTCGAGGGCGAAGACCGCCTCGCCGTCGTCATGGAGCTGTCCGTGACCGAGGGCGGCGACACGCGCTCGGGCCGGGTCTACCGCGCGCTCGTCCGCAACCGCGCCAAGCTCGACTACGACTCGGCCGGCGCGTGGCTCGAAGGGCGCGGGCCGGCGCCCGAGGCCGTCAAAAAAGTCGAGGGGCTGGAAGAGCAGGTCAGGCTTCAGGACGAGGCCGCCCGCGCGCTGCACGAGCTGCGGCGCCGCTGCGGCGCCCTTGAGTTGGAGCGGGACGAGTTGGTGCCCGTGCTGGACGAGCAGGGGCGCGTCGTGCGGCTCGACGCGCGCAGGAATGGCCGCGCGCAGGTCATCATCGAGAGCCTGATGATCGCGGCCAACACCTCGATGGCCGAGCTGCTCCAGTCGAAGGGCGTGCCGTCGCTCCGCCGCGTGGTGCGCGCGCCCGAGCGCTGGCCGCGCATCGTCGAGACGGCCGCCGCCTTCGGCCACGAACTGCCCGCCGAGCCCGACCCGCGCGCCCTCTCCGACTTCATGTCGCGCCGCCGCGCGGCAGACCCCGGCGGCTACGCGGAGCTCTCGCTCTCGATTCTGAAGATGATGGGGCCGGGCGACTACATGGTCGAGGCGCCGGGGCTCGACCAGGAGGGGCACTTCGGCCTCGCCGTCCACGACTACACGCACTCGACGGCGCCCAACCGGCGCTTCCCCGACCTCGTCACGCAGCGCTGCCTCAAGGCGGCCGCCGCCGGCGCGCCCGCGCCCTACACGCGCGAGGAGCTTGAGGCGATAGCCGCGCGCTGCAACCTGATGGAGTCGGCCGCGCGCAAGGTCGAGCGGCGGATGCGCAAGACGGCCGCCGCCGCGATGCTCTCCGCGCACGTGGGCGAGACGTTCGACGCGGTCGTCACCGGCGTCAAAGAGCACGGCACTTTCGCCCGGCTCCTCCGCCCGCCCGCCGACGGCCGGGTCGTGCGCGGCGAGCGCGGCCTCGACGTCGGCGACCGCGTCCGCGTCCGCCTCCTCTCCACCGACCCCTCGCGCGGCTTCATAGACTTCGCGCGCGCCTGACTTCTTTCAGTTGGCGTGGTAGACGACCGGGCGGGCGCCGTCGGTCTCGGCGCGGGCGAGCGTGTCGGCTATCTGTTGGTGGAGGCCGGACTGCGCCGCCTTCTTCGCCGTCCAGCCGTTGCGCGCCCGCGCGTAGACGCTCGCCCCGTACTGCAAGAGCAGCGCGACGATGAGCGCGTGCCCCCGGAAGGCCGCGAACATCAGCGCCGTGTCCCCGTCCCTGTCCCTCGCGTTCACGTCCGCGCCGCGCTCCAGCAGGTCGAGCACGGCCGCCGTGTCCCCACGGAAGGCCGCCAGCATCAGCGGCGTCCTCCCCTTCACGTTGTCGTTCGCTTCGTCCCTCATTTTCTCCTTTAAAACCTCCGACGGGCCGCAGCCTCTGGAGTCCAGACTGGACGAGCCCCCTTGAGGAATCCTTGAGCACGGTTTAACAGTCTGGAGAAAGTGTCCCGGGCCGGTTGAAGTTTCACGAAAGTTTTGCTAAGTTTTCTCAAAACGAAACGGCGCGCCGCCCCCACGCGCCGCGTCGCCGCTAAAACCCCCGGAAAGGGTACTGACAGGAGTTCCCCCTTTGAGTGACAGTCGCCGCATTCTTTTCGTAGACGACCACGAGGACACGCGTTTTCTCATCACGTACCTGCTCGGCGAGTGGGGTTACGAGGTGGTGGCGGCGAAGTCCGTTGACGAGGGGCTGCAACTCGCGCGCGGGGGGGGCTTCGACCTCTACCTGCTCGACAGCCGTTTCGGCGACGGCTCCGGCACGGAGCTGTGCGAGGGGATACGCGAGTTCGACAAGGGGACGCCCATCGTCTTCTACTCGGGCGACCACCCCTCGCGCCTGAAGAAGGCGCTCGAATGCGACGCGCAGGGGTTCGTCCTCAAGCCCGGCTTCGACGTCCTGCCCCGCGAGCTCGAGCGCGCGCTCGACTCCGCCGCCTGATTCCCGAGAGTTTTTAGCCACAGAGACACAGAGGCACGGAGGTTAAGAAGGGTTTAAGGCAATACCCTTTCCTAACCTCCGTGCCTCTGTGTCTCTGTGGCTAAATTCTTACCTGCCGGAGGCGGCGGCGGCGCCCTGGCGCGTCAGCTCGTCGGCGACCTCCTTCGCGCCGTAGACGTCGCGGAGGGCTTCGAGCATCCCGCGCGAGTCTACGGAGATGGCGCGGTTGACCGACTCGTCGTAGTAGAAGTTGCCGACGAGCGACTGGATGTTGCCGTCGAAGATGAGGCCGAGCAGCTCCATCTCGCGGTTGAAGGTCGGCGAGCCGGAGTTGCCGCCGATGATGTCGTTGGTCGTGACGAAGTTGAACGGCGCCTTCATGTCAACCTCGGCCTTCCGCTCGGCCCAGCGCGGCGCGAGGGTGTAGGGGAACTTGTTGCCGTGCTCGGCGGCGCGCTCGTAGAGCCCGGAGAAGTACGTGAACGGGCGGACCTCTTTCCCGCCCTCCCTGTAGCCCTTGACCGCGCCGTAGGAGAGGCGCGGCGTGAAGGTCGCGTCCGGGTAGATGCCCGTCCCCTCCTTCTCGAAGAGCGCCCGCGCGATCTTGCCGTAGGCCGCGCGCTCGACGCCGACGACCTCCTCTTCGTAGCGTCTGCGCACCTGCCGCGACTCGGCGTCTATGTCGCGCGCCAGCTCGACCAGCGGGTCGGTCGAGGCGTCCACGGCCTTCTTCCCGCCCGCGGCGAGTTCCTTGCGGAAGGCCACGTCCCTGAGCTTCGTGCCCGAGACGAGTTCGGCGGCGCGCGCCTCGGGCGTCTTGCCCCGGAGCATCTTGCGGACGAGCGCGTGGTCGGCGCCCATCGTCTCGCGCAGGAAGGCGAGCGACGCGGCGAGCTTCATCTGCTCGAAGTCGGCGTAGAGCGGCGCCTCCGAGTAGAGCGAGGCTTCGAGCGCGGCGCGCCGTGCGTCCGCATACTCGGGCAGGCGCTCGGCGTCCGGCCTGGCCGACTCTTCGGCGAGGCGGACGAGGACGCGCGCGTGGTTGAAGAGGACGGTGTTGAAGGCCGTGTTGCTGTAGTCCGCGAGCGTGAGGCCGCCGAGCACGCGCCGCTCGCGCTCGTAGGCGGCGAGCGACCTGCGCGCCTTCGCAATCGTGTCCCACGCGTCCACGTAGTCCTTGCGGTTGCGCGACGACTCGACGTAGGCGCGCAGCGCCGACTCCGCCCCGCCCTTGCGCGCCAGAAGCTCCTTGCCGCGCAACCCCTCCATCTGCCCCTTGAAGACCTTGATGAAGTTCTCGGCGTAGTTCAGCTCGTTCTGCCCCCGCCGCGTCTGCTCCGCGCCCTGCGCCATGTACTTCTTGAGCGCGTCGCGGCGGCTCTCAAGCTGGCGGACGGTGAACGGGATGCCGACGTCGCGGAGGAATTCGAGGTGGGCGACGGTGTTGAGCCGCTGCGTCGTGCCGGGGCTCCCGGAGACGAAGGTCAGCTCGCCCTCCTGCGGCCCCTTCTTCGACCAGCGGAAGTAGTTCTCGGGCCGCAGCGGCGCGCCGCCCTCGTAGACGCGGACGAGCGACATGTCGAGGCAGTAACGCGGGAAGTTGAAGTTGTCCGGGTCGCCGCCGAAGAAGGCCGCCTGGAACTCGGGCGCGAAGACGAGCCGCACGTCGGTGTGGCGCTTGTAGACGTAGAGGTTGTAGACGCCGCCCTGGTAGAGCGTGACCACGTCGGCGCGCATGCCCGTCGCCTTCGCGGCGTCCGATTCGATGCGTCCGATCTCGGCCTGGCGCGCGGCGGCCG
>DASVTS010000052.1:0-2619 GCA_036387455.1 Pyrinomonadaceae bacterium
AGATGCGCAAGCGCATCGGCCCGTACCTAGGGGGTGAGCAGTGATGTTGAGATGTGAAGATTGCCTCCCGCTGATCGAGGAGTATTTCGACGGCGAGGTCGAGGAGACGGCGGCGGCCCGGATGGGCGCGCACCTCTCGTCCTGCGCCACCTGCGCCGCGGCGCTGGACGCGCTCTCGTTCGAGCAGGAGATTTACGCGCGCTACGACCGCAAGCTCGAAGTGACCCCCGACCTCTGGGCGCGCGTCAGCGCCGAGATAGCACGCGACCCGCGCCCCGCCGCGAGCCCCGACCCGCGCCGGCCCTTTCTGAGCCGCGTCCGCGAAGGGCTGGCCGCCGCCCTCGGCGCGCTCTCCGTCCGCCCGGCGCTCGCCTCGTCGCTCGCGCTGCTCGTCGTCGGCCTCACGGCCGGCTCGCTCTGGCTCGCGCGCCGCCCGCAGACAATCGCCCCCGCCGAGGTGGCGTCGAACGCCCCCCCGACGCGCGCCGCCGAGGCGCCCACGGCCCCCGCGGCGGGCGCAGTCGTTCCGGCCCTGCGTAACGGTTCTTTGAACGTGACCGAGTCCGCGAACGCGGCCGAGCCCGAGGCGAAGCGCGGCGCGGAAGCCGCGGCCCGCGAGGCGGCGACCCGCGTGGCCCCGCGCCGCGAGGCCGCGGCCGGGACGGTCACCATCGCGCCCGGCTTCGTCGTCGCGGAGGACGACGTGATGAGGCTCCTGTCGGCCCCGTCGGCGCCGGCGGCCAACCCGAACATCGCCGTCATCACGGCGGACGACCACGCCGACGACGACACGGCCGCGCTCTTCGCCGGCGCCTCGGCCCCGGAGCGCGACGCCGTCGCCGCGCGCCCGCTCGACCCGGCCGAGAAAGAGGTCGCGCGCCACGTCGAGCAGACGCAGATGCTCCTGCGCTCCATCAAGAACACGCCCACGGCCGCCGCCGCCGCCGTAGACGTCGCTTACGAGAAGAACCTCTCGCGCAAGCTTTTGGCCGAGAACGCCACGCTCAAGCTGGAGGCCGAGGTGAAGGGCGACACGGAGACGCGCGAGGTGCTCGACCGCATCGAGCCCTTCCTGCTCGACATCGCCAACCTGCGCGACCGCCCGTCGCGCGAGGAGGTGCGCTCCATCGGGGAGCGCGTGAGGAAGAACGACATCGTCGCGGCGTTGCAGGTGTACTAGGAGGGCGACCGCCGCGCCCGCGACTTAAACCCCGAGAGTCATTAAAGTAAGGAAGAGTAAAGCCATGATGGACCCCAAGACCCTTAAACGACAGCACACGGGCTCGCGCCTCAAGGCCGGCGCCCTCGCCCTCGCGGGCCTCCTGCTCGCGCTCGCGGCCGCCCCCGCGCCGGCGCGCGCGCAGCACAAGGACCTCGTCAGCCGCCTCATCCAGGGCGACACCGACGCCGCCACACTCGCCTACGCGCAGGGGCGCGCCTTCCTCTCCGAGGAGAAGTGGGACAGGGCCGTCGCGGCGCTCAACCGCTACGTCAACGAGTACCCGTCCGACAAGAACCTCGACGCGGGCATGTACTGGCTGGCCTACGCCTACGAGAAGCAGAACAAGAACAGCGAGGCCGAGGGCGTGCTCCAGGCCCTGCTCGGGCGCTTCCCCAAGTCCACCTGGGCCGACGACGCGAAGGTCTTGAGCGCGCGCCTCCGGGCGAAGCGCGGCGTCGCCGTCACCGTGGACGAGAACGACCCGAACGACGAGCTGCGCATCATCGCGCTCAAGACGCTGTGCGAGAACGACCGCGTCACCTGCTCGGCGCGCGTGGGCGAGGTGCTGCGCTCCAGCAAGTCGGCGCGCGTCAAGGAGGCGGCCATCATCCTGCTCGGCCGCTACGGCGGCACCGAGGCCATCCCCGCGCTCGTCCAGATGTCGCGCACCGAGGCGGACGAGAAGCTGCGCATGCGCGCCATCAGCGCGCTGGGCGGCACCAACGACGAGCGCGCCCTCGACGTGCTGCGCGAGATTGCGATGGGCGCGACCTACGCCGACCAGAGCCCGACCGACTCGGCCATCCACGCGCTCGCCAACCACGACAGCCCGCGCGCCGTCGCCGCCCTCGGCGAGGTCGTCACGCGCGGCCAGAACCTGAAGGCGCGCACGCACGCCGTCGAACTCCTCAGCCGCCGCCGCGGCGAGCCGGCGCTCGAAGAGCTGCTGCGCCTCTACGACGCCGTGCCCGAGGTGGCGGTCAAGAAGTACGTCCTCGCGGGCCTGGGCAACCGCAAAGACCCGCGCGCGCTCAACAAGCTGGTCGAGATAGCGCGCTCGGCCTCGGACGTCCAGCTCCGCGCGCAGGCCATCCGCGCCATCCCGAACCGCGGCGAGGAGCAGGACCTCGACATCATCCTCCCGCTCTACGACGCGGAGCGCGACAACGACCTCAAGGAGCACCTCCTTCAGGCCATCGGCCAGTACCAGAACCAGCGCGCCTACCAGAAGCTCGAACAGATAGTGAGCAACAACGCCGAGCCGCTGGAGCGCCGCAAGGCGGCCATCGGCTACCTCAGCCGCAGCAAGGACGAGGGCGTCAAGCGCTTCCTCGAAGGGCTGCTCAAGTAGCCACACCCCGCGACCCGCGCGGCCGGCCCGCCACGGCGGGCCGGCC
>DASVTS010000053.1:0-2590 GCA_036387455.1 Pyrinomonadaceae bacterium
CGTAGACATGATCCGGGGCAAGCGCGTGGGCGAGGCGCTCGCCATACTCCAGTTCACCAACAAGCGCGCCGCCGACTCGATCGAGAAGTGCCTGCGCTCGGCCATCGCCAACGCGACCGAGAAGGCCGAGCGGCAGAACGTCGCGGTGGACCCGGACGACCTCTTCGTCAAGACGGCCTTCGTGGACATGGGGCCGACCAAGCACCGCCGCCGCGTCCGCCCCGCCCCGCAGGGGCGCGCCTACCGCGAGCAGCGCCACTTCTGCCACGTCACCCTGCTGGTCTCGACCGGCAGCGAGGCGGAGGCGCCCGCGAAGGGCAAGGGCAAGAGCGCGAAGGCCGCGCAGGAGTCGTCGCCGAAGGCGGCCGGCGCGGCGCGCAAGGGCGGCGCGAAGAAGGCCGCGGGCGGCGGCGCCCCGGCGAAGGCGGCGCCGAAGCGCGCCCCGAAGAAGGCGGAAGCGGCCCCGGCCGCCGCGCCGCAGGCGGAAGAGTCGGCGACGCAGGAATAACTAGGAGAAGACTGTGGGTCAGAAAGTTCACCCTTACGGGTTCAGGCTCGGCTACAACAAGGACTGGCACTCGCACTGGTTCGCTAAGAAGCTGTACGGCGACTACCTCCTTGAAGACCTCAAGCTGAAGGCGCAGATGAAGGGCCGGTTCGCCGGCGCGGGCGTCTCGCACGTGGACGTCGAGCGCGCGGCCAACCGCCTCAAGCTCATCATCTACACCTCGCGCCCCGGCATCATCATCGGGCGCAAGGGGGCGGAGATCGACAAGCTCAAGGCCGACATCTCGGCGCGCACGGGCAAGGAGGTGCTCGTCTCCATCCAGGAGATTCACAAGCCCGAGCTGAACGCGCAGTTGCAGGCCGAGAAGATGGCCGCGCAGCTTGAGAAGCGCATCGCCTTCCGCCGCGCCATGCGCAAGACCGTCGAGGAGACGCTGCGCTTCGGCGGGCAGGGCATCAAGGTCAGGGTGGCGGGCCGCCTCAACGGCGCCGAAATCGCGCGCACCGAGTGGCACTTGCAGGGCCGCCTGCCCCTGCACACCTTGCGCGCCGACATCGACTACGGCTTCGCCGAGGCGCACACGACGTTCGGCGTCATCGGCGTCAAGTGCTGGATTTACCGCGGCGAAATCCTCGACCCGGCGGCTTCGATGGCGCGCGGCACCCAGCCCGACCCCATCAACGAGCCGCGCCCCGAGCGCGGCGACGGGCGACGTCCCCGGCGCGACGACGGGGGCGGCGACCGCCCGCGCGGACGCGGTGACGGCGGCGGGCGCGGGCCGGGCGGCCCCGGCGGGCGTGGCCCTGGCGGCCCGGGCGGCGGGCGCGGACGCGGCCCCGGCGGCGGCGGCAGGAGATAAGAAAAGAACGTAAACGGTAAACCGTAAACCGTGACGGGAATCTAAAGCCTTTCACTCGTCACGGTTCACGGTTCACGGTTCACGCAGTTGAGCGGAGCGAATCACCATGTTGATGCCGAAGAAGGTAAAGCACCGGAAGCAGATGAAGGGGCGCATGACGGGCATGGCCCAGCGCGGCGCCGAAATCAGCTTCGGTGAGTACGGCTTGAAGACTCTGGAGCCGGGCTGGATTACGGACCGCCAGATCGAGGCCGCCCGTATCGCGATGACGCGCCACGTCAAGCGCGGCGGCAAAATCTGGATCCGGATGTTCCCCGACAAGCCGATCACGAAGAAGCCCGCCGAGACCCGCATGGGCAAGGGCAAGGGCGCGCCCGACCACTGGGTCGCGGTCGTCAAGCCCGGCCGCATCCTCTACGAGATCGAGGGCGTCTCGGAGGAGATGGCGCGCGAGGCCATGCGCCTCGCCGCGCAGAAGCTGCCCATCAAGTGCAAGTTCGTCTCGCGGGCGGAGCAGGAAGGGGGCGCGGTTTAATGAAGAGACGTGAAGACGTGGAGCGCCTGAACAACATGTCGGACGCCGACCTGAAGGAAGAGGCCGCGCGGCTCAAGGAGTCGCTCTTCCGCCTCAACTTCAAGCTCGCGCTCGGCGAGGTGGACGCCGTCAAGACCGTCCGCCGCGAGAAGAAGACGCTCGCCCGCGTCCAGACCCTGATGCGCGCGCGGCAGGAGCAGGCACAGAAGGCGTAAACCGTGAACCGTAAACCGTGACGAGATAAATCTGACGTCACGGCGCGCGGGTTCTTAATCTTGTCACGGTTTACGGTTGACGGTTTACGAGGTTTGAGATGGCAGAAGATAACAGCAAAGAAGCAGTGGCGGCGGACGCGCCGGAAGCGGCTGCCGAGGCGACCGAGTCGGGGCAGACGCTCTCGCAGGCGGTCGGCGCCGGCGTTGACGCGCAGCCCGGCAACGCCGCCGGCACCGAGGTCAAGCGCACGAGCCGCCGCGCGGAGAAGATCGGCGTCGTGGCGTCGGACAAGATGGAGAAGACGTGCGTGGTGCGCGTGGACCGGCTCATCAAGCACCCGAAGTACCGCCGCTACGTCCGCCGCACGTCGAAGTTCATGGCGCACAACGAGCAGGGCGCGACCGTCGGCGACAAGGTGCGCATCGTCGAGACCCGCCCCCTCTCCGCGCACAAGCGCTGGCGCGTCGTCGAG
>DASVTS010000054.1:0-41643 GCA_036387455.1 Pyrinomonadaceae bacterium
GAGCAGCACCGGCGTCTGGATGCCGCGCCGCCGGAGGTCGTCGATGATCTCGCGCACGTCGGCCGCGCGGTTCTGGTCCGACTCCGAAGGGTGGACGACGAGGTTCCCCTTGCGATTGATGCCGAAGTAGCCGGCCCCCCAGTTCTCTATGCCGTAGGTCTCAAGCGTCTGTTCGATGGCCGTGGTCAACTTCTAGCTCTCCTGCCTCCCTGTGGGTTCGCGCGTTTTGGACAAACTTAGCGGGGGTCAGCCTCCTCGTCGTCGGGCTGTGCGGTTGAAGACGTCTGGAATGGACTTACTTAAGCGCGCAATTTAACACTAAAAGCCGGGGGCGGTCAAAAACTATTTTTTTCGGGCCGCCCGCGCCCGCCCGGGGGCTAAATTCGGTGCGAAAAAGGTTTATCCGGCGGCCCCCGCGCGCTCGCTGCGGCGGGCGGGCGCGTCGGCGCGCGGGGCGTGCTTGACGCCGGGCGCGGGGGCGCGGCTATAATGCCAGCTTTTCAGGGCGTCCCGCCGTTCGTGATGACGCACTCCCCGCTCTCTTATCCGCCGCACCGCCGTTGCCGCCGTCAGGCGGCCGACATCTTCCACCCCCTTCGCACGCAGTTTCAGGAGAGATTATGGACGCAAAAGCGGTCTTGAAGTATTCCGAAGACCACGAGGCGAAATTCGTCTCGGTACGTTTCACAGACCTCGTCGGGGCCTGGCACCACCTGACCTACCCGCTCCACGAGCTGGACGAGGGGACGTTCGAGGACGGGTTCGGGTTCGACGCCTCCTCCCTGCGCGGCTGGGCCTCGATCCACGAGTCGGACATGCTGCTCATCCCCGACCCGTCGCGCACTTGGATGGACCCGTTCGCCGAGGAGCCGACGCTGTGCGTGATCGCCAACGCCGTCGACCCCATCACCAAGCAGGGCTACGGCCTCGACCCGCGCTCGGTCGCGCAGCGCGCCGAGAGCTACCTCAGGTTCACCGGGATAGCCGACACGGTCAACTTCGGCCCCGAGGCCGAGTTCTTCATCTTCGACGGCGTCGAGGTCAACAACGAGCCGCACCACAGCAGCTACCGCATCCACTCCGACGAGGGGCCGTGGAGCTCGGGGCGCCCCGAGGACGACTTCCGCGGCCCGAACCTCGGCTACCGCATCCGCAACAAGGAGGGGTACGTCCCCGTCCCCCCCGCCGACTCGCTGTCCGACCTGCGCTCGGAGATTTCGCTGACCCTGGAGCAGTGCGGCATCACGGTCGAGTGCCACCACCACGAGGTCGCCACCGCCGGCCAGTGCGAGATCGACTTCCGCTTCTCGACGATGCTGGGGACGGCCGACAACCTGCAAATCTTCAAGTACGTCGTGCGCAACGTCGCCCACCAGTACGGCAAGGCGGCGACCTTCATGCCGAAGCCGATGTACGGCGACAACGGCTCGGGGATGCACTGCCACCAGTCGCTCTGGAAGGGCGAGAAGCCGCTCTTCGCCGGCGACGGCTACGCCGGGCTCTCCGACGTGGCGCGCTGGTACATCGGGGGCCTGCTCAAGCACGCGGCGGCGGTCGTGGCCTTCGCCGCGCCGACGACGAACAGCTACAAGCGTCTCGTCCCGGGCTTCGAGGCGCCGGTCAACCTCGCCTACTCGGCGCGGAACCGCTCGGCCGCCATCCGCATCCCGATGTTCTCGACCAACCCGAAGCTCAAGCGGCTTGAGTTCCGGCCGCCCGACCCGTCGTGCAACCCCTACCTCGCCTTCTCGGCCATGCTGATGGCGGGCCTCGACGGCGTGCAGAACCGCATCGACCCCGGCGAGCCGCTCGACAAGGACATCTACGACCTCGCGCCCGAGGAGCTGAAGAACGTGCCGAGCCTCCCCGGCTCGCTCGACGAGTCGCTCAAGGCGCTGGAGAACGACCACGAGTTCCTCCTCAAGGGCGAGGTCTTCACGCCGCAGCTCATCGACCGCTGGATCAGCTACAAGCGCGAGAAGGAGATCAACCCCATGCGGATGCGCCCGCACCCGCTGGAGTACTCGCTCTACTTCGACATTTAAGAGCAGTAGACGGTAGGCAGTAGAAAACCCTTCCCGGAGCGGCCGTTGACCTTCGCAATCACGGCCGTCTTCGCCGAAGGGTTTTTCTACTGCCTGCCGTCCGCCGTCTACTGCCTGCCGTTTACCGTCTACTGCTAAAATACCGACACCTTGCCGGCGCCTGACGAGAAAACCGAATCACTCATCCGCGAGCTGCCCGACCCGGAGGGCGCGCGACACTTCTACGAGCGCTCGACGGCGGCGCACGCGCGGGCGGGGCGGGCCTTCGGGCGCGACGGGGGGCTGCTGGCCGACGCGCTGGCGCTCGCGGCGTGGAGCCCCCTGCTGGCGGCGACGCTGGAGCAGAACCCGGACTACCTCGGGTGGCTCGCGCGCGAGCGCGCCGACGCGCGCGTGCGGACGACGGAGGAGCTGCGCGAATCACTCGCGCGCTTCGCGCTCACGCACACGCAGGCCGCGGCCCAGGTGCAGCTCGCGCGCTTCCGGCGGCGCGAGCTGTTGCGCGTCTACCTCCGCGACATACGCCGCGCCGCGACGCTCGTCGAGACGACGGAGGAGCTGTCGAACCTCGCCGACGCCGCGCTCGTCCACGCGCTCTCGCTCGCGCGGCAGGAGTTGGAGAACCTCTACGGTGCGCCGCAGTGTACCGACGAGCGCGGGCGCACGAAGACGGCCGACGCCGTCGTAGTCGCGCTCGGCAAGCTCGGCTCGCGCGAGCTGAACTACTCCTCCGACATAGACCTCCTCTTCCTCTACTCCGACGACGGCGAGACCTCGGGGGCGGGCACGCGCGGCCAGGCGACGAACCGCGAGTTCTTCTGCCGTCTGGCCGAGCGCGTCGCGCGCATCGTCGGCGGCGACGCGGCGGGCGAGGGCGCCGCCTACCGCGTCGACTTACGCCTGAGGCCGCACGGGCGCGACGGCGCGCTCGCCGTCCCGCTCTCGGAGGCGCTGCGCTACTACCGCACGACGGCGCACGCGTGGGAGCTTCAGGCGCTCATCCGCGCGCGCGCCGCCGCCGGCTCGCAGGCGCTCTTCGCGCGCTTCGGCGAGGGGCTGCGCGCGAGCGTCTACCGCGCCGAGCAGACCGTCCCGCAGGCGCTCGCCGACGTGCGGCTCGCCAAGCAGAAGATAGACCGCTTCCACGCGGAGGAGTCGCGCGGCTTCAACGTCAAGCTCGGGCGCGGCGGCATCCGCGAGATAGAGTTCATCGCGCAGGCGCTCCAGCTCGCGTACGGCGGCCGCGACGCGTGGCTCCAGGCGCCGCACACGCTCATCAGCCTCGGGCGCCTCGCCGACCGCGGCCTCATCTCCGAGCGCGAGCGGAGCGAGCTTTCCGACGCCTACGACTTCCTCCGCACGGTCGAGCACCGGCTCCAGATGGAGCACGGCCTCCAGACGCACAGCGTGCCCGACGACGTGGGGCGCCGCGCGCTGCTCGCGCGCCGGATGCACTTCGCGCCGCCGCGCGCACTCTTTGAGTTCGACGAGGCGCTCGCGCGCCACACTTCGGCCGTCGCGCGCGCCTTCCGCCGCGTCTTCGGCGACGCCGACGGGGGCCGCCCCGGGGCGGGCGCCGCGGGGGCCGAGGCGGACGCTTTGACGGGCCCGGCGGCGGGCGCCGAGGCGCACGTCGAAGGCGAGGCGGGGCCGGAGGAGGGGCGGGACGGGGCGGGCCTTCGCGCCGCGGCCGAAGCCTTCGCGCGGCGACTCGCGCCGGGCGAGGACTTCCGGGGCGGGGCGCCCGGCGCGGAAGAGGTGGAGCAGTTGTTGCGCGAGGAGGCGGCGCGCTCGCCCAACCGGCGGCGCGCGCTGGCGCTCGCGTCGCGCGTCGCCGCGTCGCTGGCGAAGACGGACGAGGACGTGAGTCTGACGGCCGGGACGCTGCGCGAGCTGGTGCGCCTGTGCGGGGCGTCGGAGTCTCTGGGCGAGGTGCTGACGGCCAACCCTTCGCTCGTGCCCTCGGTGACGGCGCCGCTGGCGGAGGTCAGGGCGCGCGACCACCGCGCGCTCCTGCGCGCGGCCGTGGACGCCGAGGGCACCTTCGGCGGCGAGCTGGCCGCGCTCCGGCGCGCGTGGACACACCTCGTCGTCGAGATAGGCGCGCGCGACGCGGCGGGCGAGCTGACGCTGGCGGAGTCGAACGCGCTCCAGACCTCGCTCGCCGCGGCGAGCATCAACACGGGGCTCCTCGTCGCGCGGCGCGAGATGGCGCGGCGCCACGGGCGGCTCGCCTCGGGGCCGCGCCTCGCGGCGCTGGCGCTCGGGCGCCTCGCCAGCGGCGGGGTGGACTACGGCTCCGACCTCGACCTCGTGCTCGTCTTCGACGAGGACGTGCCCTCGCCCGTGCGCGGCCTGACGTGCGAGCAGGCTTACGCGCGCATGGTCGAGCTGCTGGTCAACGCGCTCTCAAGCTTCACGCGCGACGGGCACCTCTACCGCGTGGACCTTCGGCTGCGGCCGGACGGGAAGAACGGCCCGCTCGCCTCCCCGTCGCGCGCGTTCGTCGAATACCTCGAAGGGCGCGCGGAGGTCTGGGAGCGGCTGGCGCACGTCAAGCTGCGCGCGGTGGCGGGCGACCAGGAGTTCGGGCGCGCGGTCGAGGCGCGGGCGCGCGCGGCCGTGCACGAAGGGGCGGCGCGCGTCGGCGCCGTGGCGCTCGCGGCCGAGACGCGCCGCGTGCGCGAGCGCCTGGCGCGGGAGCGCGGCGCCTCGCGCGCCACCGACATCAAGTACGGCCGGGGCGGGATGCTCGACGTCTACTTCGCCGCGCGCTTCCTGCAACTGCGCGACCGCTCGCCCGACGCGGGCGACGACCGCTCGACGCGCGCCACGCTCGGGCGCCTGCTCGACGCGGGCTCGCTCGGCCGCGAGGACTTCGACGCGCTCTGCGGCGGCTACACGCTGCTGCGCCGCTTAGACCACGAGCTGCGCCTGCTCTCCGGCCGCTCCACGCGCCTGCCCTCGGCGGAAGACCACCCCGTCCTCGGCGACCTCGCGCGCCGCACCGGCCACGCCACGCCCGCCGCCCTCACGCGCGAACTCGCCGGGCGCATGTCGGCCGTCCGCGCCGCCTACGAAAGAATCACGACGGAAGATTAGCCACAGAGACACGGAGACACAGAGATTTCATTTTTGAATCTCTGTGTCTCCGTGTCTCTGTGGCTAATCCCCCTCTCGGTTCAGGCGGTGCGGGGCGGGGGGGAGGTCTCCTCGTGCCAGCAGCGGGTGCAGAAGAGGTGGCGGGAGGCGCGCTCGGCCGGGGTGAAGTCGGCCGAGGCCGGGAGGCGGAGCGCCAGCTCGCGCTCCTCTTCACTCAGCTCGTACCATGCCTTCAGAGGCCCTTCCGCGCAGCGCGGACAGCGCCCCTCACCCTGCGTGCTCGTCGTGTAGTCGGCGTCCTTCATCGGCCCCCCTCGTCGCGCCGCCGTCCGGTTTGAGAAAGCCGCGGGCGGCGGGTTAATATCGCCCACGTCTTAACACACACACGGCCGAAAGAGAAAGTCTTCCAGAGGACGCCATGACGAAGAACGCCCGCAGGCTCGCGGCACTGGCGCTGCTCCTGCTCCCGCTCTGCGCGCCCGCCGGGGCGCAGGAGCGCGGAGAGTCCGGCAGCCGCTTCGACTTCTACACGCGCGGCCCCTACCGCGCGCAGGTGCCGCGTCCGCAGGCGCTCCTGCGCTACGACGTGGGCGACTTCCACACCAACTACGCGATGATGGAGCGCGTCGTGCAGGCCATCGCCGCCGCCGCGCCCGACCGCGTCCGCGTCTTCGACATCGGGCTCACGAACGAGTACCGGATGCAGCACGTCGTCGCCGTCTCCGCGCCCGAGAACATCGCGCGGCTCGACGAAATCAGGTCGAACCTCAAGCGCCTCGCCGACCCGCGCACGCTCCCCGAGGCGGAGGCGCAGCGGCTCGCCTCGCAGACGCCCGTCGCGCTCTGGCTCCAGTACACCATCCACGGCAACGAGTCGGCCTCGTTCGAGGCGATGATGCAGGTGCTCTACCAGCTCGCGGCCTCGGACGAGCCGGCGACGCTCGACGTCCTCCGCAACAGCGTCGCCCTCATCAACGTCTGCGCCAACCCCGACGGCCACGAGCGCTTCGTGACGTGGTACAACTCCTTCGGCCTCGGCGACCCCGAGCCCTCCGCGGCCGAGCACGACGAGCCGTGGTCGGTCTACGGTCGCGTCAACCGCTACCGCTTCGACCTCAACCGCGACAACATCGCCACCTCGCAGGCCGAGACGCGCAACATGCAGCGCGCCTTCCTCGAATGGAACCCGCAGGTCGCCGTGGACCACCACGGCCAGCCCTCGCAGTTCTTCTTCCCGCCGGCCGCGCTGCCCGTCAACCCGAACCTGCCGCCCGAGCAGACCGAGCGGTGGCTGACGGCCTTCGGCCGCGCCAACGCCGCGCAGTTCGACCAGCGCAACTGGGACTTCTACGTCCGCGACATCTTCGACCTCTTCTACCCCGGCTACTGGGACTCGTGGCCGGCGCTGAACGGCGCGACGGGGATGACCTACGAGACGGACTCGGGCGGCTGGAAGGGCCTGAGGTGGAAGCGCGACGACGAGACCATCGTCACCTTCCGCTCCGGCATCGCCAAGCACTTCGTCGCCTCCCTGACGACGCTCGCCACGGCCGCCTCGAACCGCGAGGCGCGGCTGCGCGACTTCTACGAGTTCAAGCGCTCGGCCGTCGAAGAAGGGAAGAACGGGCGCGTCCGCCGCTTCGTCATCCTCCCGGGGCGCGACCCCGGCCGCGCGGCCGAGCTGGTCGAAAACCTCCTGCGCGCGGGCGTCGAGGTGCGGCAGACGACCGCGCCCTTCCGCTCGGCGCGCGCGCACGACTACTCGGGCAAGGACTCGCCCGCGGCGGCGCGTGACTTCGCGGCGGGCGCCTACGTCGTAGACCTCGCGCAGCCGCAGAAGCGCATCGCCAAAGCCCTGCTCGAAGTCCACACGCCGCAGGACGACGCCTTCCAGCGCGAACAGCTCGCGCGCTTCGCGCGCAACGAGCGGCGCGGGCGCGGCGGGCTGAAGGAGGAGTACGGCTTCTACGACATCACCTCCTGGTCGCTGCCACTGGTCTTCGGCGTCGAGGCTTTCTGGACGGAGGACGCGCCCGACGTCGCCGGCTCGCCCGTCCTCCTGCCGCCCGCCCCCGCGCCGCGCGCGGAGACGGAGGCGGGCGCCGCCGCCGCGCACCCCGAGCCGCCGTCCCACGTCTTCGGCTCGCCGCTCGTCCGCGCGGGCGCTGTGACCGGGCGCGCGCAGGTCGCCTACGTCATCCCTTACGAGTCGAACGGCGCGGCCTCGCTCGTCTTCCGCCTGCTGCGCGAGGGCTACAAACTCGCGGTCTCGACCAGGACCCTGAGCGCGGGCGGGCGCGACTGGCCGCGCGGGACGGTCGTCGCGCGCGTCTCGCGCAACCCCGAGGCTCTGCACGAGCGCATCAATCAGCTCGCGCGCGAGACGGGCGTGACCGTGACGGCCGTCGGCACGGGCTTCCCCGAGACGGGCGAGACCGGCGTCGGCTCCGAGACGGTCGTGAGTCTGAGGAGGCCCAAAATCATCGTCGCGGCCGACGAGCCGGTGAGCACGACCGGCTACGGCGCGATGTGGTGGACGTTCGACCGCATGGGCGTGGACTTCACGCCGATGACGATTGACGCCATCAAGAGCACGCGGCTCGACAACTACAACGTCATCATCCTGCCCGACGGCTCGGCCGGCGGCTACTTCTCGCGCTTCGGCAAGGGCGGCGTCGAGGCGCTGCGCGGCTGGGTCGAGCGCGGCGGCACGCTCGTCCTCGTCAAGGGCGCGGCCGTCTTCGGCGCGCTCAAGGACGTCAACCTCACCTCCGCGCGCCTCGTCGGCAGCGACGAGGACGACCAGAAGGGCGGCGAGGCCGGCGGCGGCGAAGCGAAGCCGGCCGCCTCGCCCACGCCGACGCCCGGGGACGCGGCGGGCGCCAACGCCGCGCAGACGCCCGCACAGCGGCGCGGGCGGCGCGAGACGCAGCCCGCCACCTCGACGCCCGAGCAGGCCGAAGTCTCCTCCGCCTCCGCCGCGCAGACGGAGAAGATGGAGGGCGCGGCGCCCGACCTGCCGCCCATCGCGTCGCCGTCGGCGCGTCCCGGCCGCGTGCCCGAGGCCGTGCCCGGCGCCATCATGCGCGCCACGCTCGACCGCCGGACGCCGCTGACCTACGGCTACGAGCAGGAGACGTTGCCCGTGCTGGTGGACTCGGCCTACTTCTTCCGCCCGTCGAAGGAGGGGACGAACGCCGTCGTCTTCTCGTCGGACGCGGCGCGGCCGCTCCACGTCGCGGGCTTCGTCTGGCCGACGACCGAAAGCCTCCTGCGCGGCACGGCCTACGTGATAGACGAGCCCACCGCGCGCGGCCACGTCGTCCTCTTCGCCGAGGACCCGAACTTCCGCGCCATCTGGCGCTCGACCACGCGCCTCTTCTTCAACTCGTTCCTCTTTCAACCGATATTTTGAGGGCCGCGAACCGTGAACCGTAAACCGTGACGAGGTATAATTGCCTTTCACTCGTCAGCGGTTTACGGTTCACGGTTTACGGTTCACGGCTCTTATGTTCCAAGTCAAGGCGGCTTTCAGCGAGCAGGTCGAGTGGCGGACGAGCGCGGAGGCGGCGCGCGCCTTCTTCGGCGACCTCCGGAACTACGTCGAGCTGATGCCCGGCGTCGAGCGCATCACGGCGGAGGCCGGCGGCATCGCGCGCTGGCTCATCCGGGCGGAGGTGCCCGTGGTCGGCGCCATCCGGCAGGCGTTCGCCGTCTCGAAGACGCTGGACGAGCCGGCGCGCATCGAGTGGGCGCCGGCCGCGGGCGAGAGCAAGAACTTCCTGCGCTACGCCGCCACCTTCGAGGAGCGCGGCGAGACGACCCGCATCCGCATCGAGCAGCGCGTCGAGCTGCGCCGCGGCTCCGCCCGCGAGCTGCACACGCTGGCCGGCCTCGCCGGCGAGGGGCGCCTCAGCGCCGCCCTCCAGAAGCGCGTCACCGAGATGCTCCAATCCTTCCTCCAGCGCGCCCGCGCCCGTCTGGAAAAATAAGAGTTCAAAGTCGGAAAGCTCAAGGCCCCCGGTCGGCGTCGCACCGACCGGGGGCCTTGAGCTTTTGAGCGCCGGTCAGAACCGGAGGCCGATGCCGGCGGTGACCTGTAGGTTGTGGCGCAGCTCGGCGGGGAGGCGGCCGGGCGGCGTGGTGTAGTAGTAGCTGACGCCGTCGCGCTCCGGGTAGCGAATCATCGTGTCGCCGACGTCGAAGCGCGTGAAGAGTCGCTCCGACGGGTAGAACTCGAGGACGGCGCCCGCGTCGAGCGAGAAGTACGTCCGGCCCCTCTCGCCGAAGGTGGGCAGGAAGAACTGCTGCCCCCCGAAGGTGAACGTCTCGACGCCCGTGACGTGGTTGACGCTGCTGAAGTGGACGAAGCCGGGGCGCGCCTTGGCGAAGAGGCCGAAGCTGCGGTAGCGGCGGCCGTACTTCACGCCCGCCTGGAACTGTGACGGGTAGCCGCCGACCGTCGCGCTGATGCCGTAGCGGCGGCGCGGGTAGAAGTTGCCCTCGGCCTCGAAGGCCAGGTTCTTCGTCGCGTTGTAGCCGAGCCTCAGGCCGCCGCCCGCCTCCGCGTTCGAGCCGTAGTCGAACGGCCCGACGGAGGGCCCGCCCAGGTCGCTCGGCGAGAGGTTGAGCACGAAGGAGGAGAACTGCACGCCGACCTCGAAGCGCCGCCCGCGCTCGCGCGCCGGGGCCGGCCGCGCCGCCGCGCCGCCGCCGTCGCCCTCGCCGCCGAAGCGGAAGCCGACGCCGGCCGTGAACTGGAAGTTGTGCCGCGTCTCGCCGCGCGCCGCCCCGATGAACGGCAGCCCCGTCCCCGGCGTCGGCAGAATGTCCCGGTACTCGCCGTAGCGGATGATGGTGTCGCCCGCGTCGAAGCGCACGAGCGTGCGGCGCGTGGGGTAGAACTCCAGCACGGCCCCGACGTCCATCGAGAAGTGCGTCTTGCGCTCGCGCTCGTAGTCGAAGCCCGCGACCCCGGCGGAGCCGAGCGCGACCGGGGTGAGCGCGTCGCCGAAGCTGACGAAGCCGGGGCGCGCCTTGGCGAAGAGGCCGAAGGCGTCCCAGCGCTTGCCGGCCTTGACGCCGAACTGCGCCTGCTGCGCCCTGCCGCCCGTGAGCGGCCGACGCTGCGCCCGCGTGGCGAAGACGTTCCCCTCGGCCTCGACGGCGAAGTAGTCATTGAAGTTGTAGGTGGCGCGCGCGCCGAAGCCGACGGCGTTCTCGGTGCCGCCCGAAGGGGTCAGGTTGAGCGAGAGCGAGGTGTACTGGACGCCGATTTCGACCTTCGGCGCGTCGTGCTCCTGCGCGCGTGCGGCGTGGGCGCAGGCGAGCAGCGCGAGCGCGCAGGCCGCGTGCGTGAAGGGGGCGCGGGTTCTCATCGCGGGTGTGTCTCCTTTGTCCGTAAAGCCGTCACGCGGGTCGCCGCGTCGGCACACGTCGGCCGGCCGGCCGGCGGCTCAGGAAGGTCTGAGCGCCGCGCCGCGCGGGCCGGCCGTGGACGGCCGTGGTCGCTACTTCTGCTGTCCGGGGAAAAGGTTCTCGACGCCGTCGGCCGAGCCGATGACGACGCGCACGCGGCGCGGCTTCGCGGCCGCGGGGCGCGCCGCGTCCGCCGCGCCGTAGTCGGCCTGCGTGCGCGCGCGCTTCATGCGGCGCACGGCCTCGTCGGTCTGCTGCTCGAAGGTCTTGCCGGCCTCGGCGCCGGGCGGCGGCGCCGGCTGCTCGAAGAGGTCGAGTTTGTAGTCGGGGTCGTGCAGCACCCACAGGTTCCAGTTGCCGCCCGCGGCGACGACGGGGAGCGAAGACTCCCACTCGTAGCGGTCGCCGTCCCACTCGAACTCGACCGTGTTGTGGCGCACCGAGCCGACCTTCCTGAAGTCGTGGCCGGGCCGCTCGACGAGCGAGAAGACGAAGCGCCCGCGGTCGCCGAGCGAGAACCAGACGAGCGCGCCGGCGACCCCGCCCGAGCTGCGGTAGACGGTCTCGCCGTTGACCCTCAGCCTGTAGTCCGAGACGCGGAGCTGCACGGCGTCGGGCCGGAAGTCGCGCGCGGGCGCGTCGGCCGCGGCCCGCCGCAGGCTCGGGTCGGTGAGCGAGATTTGGATGACGTCCACGACCTTCGCCCCCGTCCGCGGGTTGCGGAAGACGTCGAGCGCGAAGGTGTCGCCGTCGCGGAGGAACTGCGGCGAGGCGGGGAAGGTCGTCGCGTTGTAGCTCGGGTGCAGGCGCCGGCCGCGGAACGAGGGGCGCCCGCCCAGCTCGCGCAGGTACTCCTCGCTGAGCGGCCGCACGGTGACCCAGAAGTAACGCGCCTCGGCCGCGCGCTCGACCAGCAGCTCGTAGCCGAAGAACAGCTCGTCGTTGCTGTCCACGATGACGCGGCGGAGCAGGTTCGGTTTGTCCTCGGACTCGACGAGGTTGCCCGTCGCGTCGCCGGCCGAGGGCGGCGCGGCCTCCGTGCGGATGACGACGAAGGCGCCGCTCTGCATCGGCACGATGAGCTGCGACTTGCCGTCCTGCGCGGCGGCGGCGCGCCCGCCCGCGCCGGCCGTGTCCGAGCCGGCCGCGCGCGCGTCGGCCGCGAGGCAGAGGAGCGGCAGCAGCAGCGCGACGGCCCTGAGCCTACTTCTCATCGACTCCCCCCCTGCTCAGGACCCGAATCTTCACCTCGCCGGTGGGCTGGAAGTCCTCCATGTTGACGCGCGTGAAGTAGCCGGCCGAGGTTTCGGCGGGCGTCGCGGGCGTCGCCGGCTCGCCTTCGGCGCGCGGCTCCGGGCGTTTCGCGGCCGGAGCCGCGCCGGCGGCGGCGAGCGACGGGAACGAAGCGCGGCCGACGTCGGCCTGCGGCGCCGCGCCGCGCGCCCCGCCGCGCTCCTTCTTCTCGACGTAGACGACGCGCGTCACGACGCGCTCCTGCACGACCGGCACCTCGACGACGCGCACGGCCGGCTCGGCGGCCGCGTCCGACGGCCGGGCCGCGTCCTGTCCCCACGGGCGCGCCCCGAAGGCGAGCGGCGAGAGCAGGAGCGCCAGCGCCGCGCAGGCCGCGACGGGCAGGGGCACGCGCACCTGCGCGGCGAGCGCGCGCCGCCAGAGCGGGGCGGGGCGCGCCGTCGCGCGGAAGCCGGCGAGCAGCCGCGCGCGCGACGCGTCGGAGGGCGAAGGCGCCTCCCACTCGCGCAGGAGCGCCGTCAGCTCGGCGTCGGCCGAAAAGTCTTCCGCGCCGTCCGCGCCCCCGCCCGCGCGCCTCGCGCCCGCGCGCCGGAGCCTGAACGGCAGGAGCCGCGTCTGTCTCTTCTCGTCACTCATCTTCCGACCTTCCGCGCGGGGCCGACCCCGCGGTCACTTTTAAAGTAGAGGGAGAGGGCGCGCCGGAGCCGCCTGCGCGCCCTGTGCAGGCGCGACTTGACCGTGCCGACGTCGGCGCCGACGACCGCCGCGGCCTCCGCCAACGAAAGCTCCTCGAACTCGACGAGGACGACGACCTCGCGCTGCAACTCGGGGAGCGCCATCACGGCCTCGCGCACCTGCTCGGAAAGCTCCGCGTCGAGCAGTTGGCGCAGGGGCCCCTCGCGCTCCTCGGCCTCGGGCTCGTCCGAAAGGTCTTCGACGGGGAACTCGCCGCCGTGCCGCCGCAGGTGCTTGGCCGAGAGGTTGCGCACGGCGGCGTAGAGGTACGTGCGCAGCGCCGCGCGCGCGGGGTCGAAGGCGTCGGGGCGGCGCACGAGCGAGAGGAAGCAGTCCTGCGTCACCTCCTCGGCGAGCGCGGCCGAGCCGAGCATCCGGTAGGCGAAGCGGAAGACCGTGTCCCGGTGGCGCTCGTAGAGCGAGAGGAAGGCCGCCTCGTCGCCGCGCCCGGCTTTTTGCAGGAGCTTTTCGTCCGTCATCCGACGGGGCACGAAGCCGGCGCCCCCTCCTTCAAGACTCACCTTGCTGAACCATGATTACCCCGCCGGCGGGAAAGGATACGGCCGGGGGAGAGAAGTAGACGGCAGCCGGTAGTCAGAAGGCTCCGCTCTATTGTTCCGCCATGACGCCGGGCCGGGCGGCGAGCGGGTGCGCCTGCTCGTAGGCGTGGGCGAGGCGGAGGATGGCGGGCTCGCCCCAGTGCGGGCCCATCAGCTGGAAGCCGACGGGGAGCCCCGCGGAGGAGAGGCCGCAGGGGACGCTCACGCCGGGGAGGCCCGCGAGGTTCGCCATGCAGGTGTAGATGTCCGAGAGGTACATCGAGAGCGGGTCGTCCGTCTTCTCGCCGAGGCGGAAGGCGGGCGTCGGCGTCGTCGGCGTCAGCACCGCGTCGCACCGCTCGAACGCCCTCAGGAAGTCGCGCTGGATGAGGGTCCGCACCTGCTGCGCCTTGAGGTAGTAGGCGTCGTAGTAGCCGGAGGAGAGGACGTAGGTGCCGAGCATGATGCGCCGCTTCACCTCGGCGCCGAAGCCCTCCTCGCGCGTGCGCCGGTACATCTCGCGCAAGTCCTTCGGGTCTTCCGCGCGGTAGCCGTAGCGGACGCCGTCGTAGCGCGCGAGGTTCGACGAAGCCTCGGCCGTGGCGATGATGTAGTAGACGGCGATGCTGTACTTCGCGTGCGGCAGCTCGACGTCCACGACCTCCGCGCCGAGTTCGCGGTAGGCGTCTATCGCCCCCTCGACGCGCGCGCGCACGTCCGCGTCCACGCCCTCGCCGAGCAGCGCGCGCGGGACGCCGACGCGCGCCCCCTTCAAGTCGCCGCCGAAGCCCCCGACGTAGTCGGGCACCTCCACGTCCGCGGTCGTCGCGTCGCGCTCGTCGCGGCCGGCGATTGCCCGGAGGACGAGGGCGGCGTCCCTGACCGTGAGGCCGAAGACGCTCACCTGGTCGAGCGAGGAGCCGAAGGCGACGAGGCCGTAGCGCGAGACGCGCCCGTAGGTCGGCTTGACGCCGACGACGCCGCAGAGCGCGGCGGGCTGGCGCACCGAGCCGCCCGTCTCCGACCCGAGCGCCGCCGGGACGATGCGCGCCGCCACCGCCGCCGCCGACCCGCCCGACGACCCGCCCGGCACGCGCTCCGTGTCCCAGGGGTTGCGCACCGGCCCGTAGGCCGAGTTCTCGTTCGAGGAGCCCATGGCGAACTCGTCGCAGTTGGTCTTGCCGACGAGGACGGCGCCCGCCGCGCGCAGGCGCTCGACGACTGTGGCGTCGTAGGGCGGGTGGTAGCCGGCGAGGATCGAAGAGCCGCACGTCGCCTGCATCCCGCGCACGCAGATGTTGTCCTTGACGGCCAGCGGCACGCCGCGCAGGGCGCCGCCCCCGCCTTCGCCCCTGTCCAACTCCTCCGCGCGCCCGACGGCGCCGGCGCGGTCTATCTGGAGGAAGGCGTTGAGCGTGTCGTTGAGGCGCTCGGCGGCGGCGACCGCGCGGGCGGCCTGCGCGCGGGCGTTCGTCTTGCCGGCGGAGAGTTCGGACGAGATGGTCTCGATTGTTCTATCGGGGGCGGTCATAAAATGTTCTGTACGGGAAAGGCTGGGGCGCGTTCGGCGGCGGCGGCCGTTAGAGGTTCTCTTTCGCTTCCGGGCCGGCGATGACCTTCGGCACGCGGAAGTGGCCGTGCGAGGGCTCGGGCGCCTGTTCGAGCGCGAGCGCCTGTCCGAGCGAGGGGCGCGCGCGGTCTTCGCGCGCCGCGTCGGTGCGCTCGCCCTCGGGGGTGAGTCCGCCGATGGCCGGCTCGACGCTGCCCGTGTCCAGCTCGTTCAACTGCTCGACGTAGGCGACGATTGCCGCGACCTGCGGCGCCAGCGTGTGCAGCTCCTCGTCCGTGATTTCGAGGTGCGCCAGCGCGGCTATCTTCTGGATGTCGGCTTCGGTGATGGGCATAAAGAATCGTAAACCGTGAACCGTAAACCGTGACAAGACGTGAGCCGTGAGCCGTTATGTGGAGAAAAGCTGTCTTTAACTCGTCACGGTTTACGGTTCACGGTTTACGCGATTCATGCAGCTCCCGGCGGCGAGGAGGAAGCGGCGGCGGAGTTCGTCGTCGCGGATGGCGTCGGCGGCGTCGCCGAGTTCGACGGCGCGGCCGAGCGCGGCCTCCTCCTGCGTCAGTTGTTCGTAGGGCGAGGCGCGAAGGCGCGCGCGCTCCTCGCGCACGGTCTGCGGGTCCACGCGGAACTCGACGTAGGTGACGACGGCCTGGCCGAGCAGCGAGTTCAGGCGGAAGACGAGCTGCGGGGCGACCTGTTCGAGCTGCCTGCGCCAGGTCGTGTCCGGCACCGAGACGACCAGCGTCTTGCGGTAGAGGCGGAAGGGGACGGCGCAGCCGCGCAGCGCCTCGCCCGCCACGCGCCGCCACGCGGCGAAGCTCGCGGCCTCCTGCACCTCCTCGCTCTCGCCCGCCGCGCGCAGCAGCTTCGGGAGCGCCTGTAGTAAGTCTTCCATTTTTTGATTTTCGATTTTTGATTTGCGATTTGCCGGCGTGGTATTAAATCAGAAAGGGCAAATCAAAAATCTAAAATTGCCTGGGGAGTGTAATGGAAAACGAACGCGTGCCACAAGCGGCGCACGCCGCGGGCGCGGGGCCCCGGCTGGCGGGGCTGACGCCGCTCATCCTTGCGTCTTCGAGCCCGCGCCGCTCCGAGATTCTGACGGCCGTCGGCTGGCCCTTCGAGACGCACCCGGCGGGCGTGGACGAGACGCGGCTCCCGGGCGAGGCGGCCGAGGATTTCGTCCGCCGCCTCGCGCGCGAGAAGGCCGAGGCCGTCGCCCGAAGCCGCCTGTTCGGGCTCGTGCTGGGCGCCGACACGACGGTCGTCGTGGACGGCGAGATTCTGGAGAAGCCGCGCGACGCGGGGGACGCGCGCCGCATGCTCCGCCTGCTCGGCGGGCGCTGGCACGAGGTGCTGACCGGCGTGGCGCTGGTGCGCGCCGAGTCGGGGCGCGCGGCCGTCGGCATGGAGCGGACGCGCGTCCGCTTCGCGGAGACGACGGAGGAGGAGGTCGCGTGGCACGTCGAGACCGGCGACGTGCTCGACAAGGCCGGCGCCTACGCCATCCAGGGGCGCGCCGCCCTCTTCATCGAGGCCATCGAGGGCGACTACTGGAACGTCGTCGGCCTGCCCGTCCGCCTCGTCTACGAGCTGGCGCGCGGGTTCGAATCAGTAGCCCGACCGTGAGGGAGGGCGCCGTGGAAACGCTTAGGGCGGGAGGATGAGAGGCAGCGTGCCTCTCATCCTCCCGCCCTACGTTGTTAGCCGTACGCCCTCCCTTACGGTCGGGCTTCCGCCACGGAGTCTTACTTCGACGCGAGCATCTTGTTGAGGCGGTCGGAGAGCGCCTCGACGAGGGTGTGCTTGGGGTCGTGGCCGCCGACGACGGGGACGGAGACGCTGCCGCGGCGGTCGAGGATGACGACGGCGGGGAGCTGGTCGGCCCCGGTCTGCTTGAAGAGCGCGCCCTCGGGGTCGCGCAGCACAGCCGACTTCAGGCCCACCTTGCGGGCGAAGGAGCGGAGCTGCTCGTCGCTCGCGTAGGTCTTGGCCTGCGGCCGGTCGGAGTCGGTCGTGACCCAGTAGACGCGCACGTCGCGCTCGCCGAACTGGTCGGCCAGCTCCTGCACGCCCTGCACCTGCTGCTTCGAGAGCGGCCCCAGAAGCGAGGAGCCGAAGGCGAGGACGACCACGTCGCCGCGCACCATCTCGGAGGTGATTTCGCCGCCGTCGGCCGTCTTGAGTTTGAAGTCGAGCGCCGCCTGCGCCCTCGACGCCGGCGCCGTGAGAGCCGCCGCCGCGAGCAGGAGCGCGAGCGTGAGCGCGGTGGCCGAACGCCGTATGTTACGTGACATCGTAATCTCCTTTTGCGCCGCGCCGGGCTCCCGCGGGCCGAGTGCCTTCGGCAAACTTCGCGGGCGCGCCTTCTTTACGCGCGGGCAATCATGCCGGACATTTGATGTGCGGTCAAATCGAATGGTTGGATTCAAAACACCGCTTTTCCCCCGGCGAAACGCCGAAGACCTCGGTGTGGAGGGCGACGTAGTCGTCCCACGTGTCCATGTCGCGCGTGACGTAGGGCGAGGCGGCGGGGAGGCGCAGCACTTCGGCGCGGCGGGCGTCGAAGAGGGCGCGCAGGCCCTTCTCCGGCACGAGGCTCAGAAGCTCCGTGCGGAACGCGAGGTCTACGAGGACGGGGTGGCCGCCGCGCCCGCGCCACTCGGGGACGACGAGCCGCGCGCCCGCGCGCCGCCACGCGTCCGCGAGGTTTCTTATTTCCGCGGGCGGCACCGCCGGCTGGTCCACGAGCGCCACGAGCGCCGCGCCGGCATCCCCCGGCAGAGCCTCGACGCCGCGCGCCACCGACACGCCCATCTCGCTCCCCTCCGCCTCGTTGAAGGCGAACCGCACGCCCTCCAAGTGCGCCAGCGCCGCCCGCACCTCGCCGCCGCGGTGACCCACGACGACGACGACCTCTCCGGCCCCCGCCGCGCGCAACGCGGCCACGCAAGCCTCCACGACCGTGACGCCCCCGAAAGGCAGCAGCGGCTTGAAAGCCCCCATCCGCCGCGAACGCCCCGCGGCGAGGAGAATGGCTGCGATTTCGAGCATCTGGCTACTGGCTACTGTCTACCGTCTGCCAGCTCCCTCAGGGCGCGGAGGACGAAGGGTCGCGCCATCTGCTTGCGGTAGTTCATCAGGTGGTCGGTGTTGTCAAGGGGGCGGGCGCGCAGGTAGCAGGCTTCGGCCGCGGCGCTCATCGTCTCTTCGGTGAGCGGGGCGCCGGCGAGCGCGGCGCCCGCCGCCTCGACTTCGAGCGGGGCGGGCGAGACGCCGCCGAGGACGACGCGCGCGCCCGTCACCGTCCCGTCCTCCGCCTCGTCGAGCCGCGCGGCGACGCCGAGCACGGGGAAGTCGAAGGCGCCGCGCCGCCGCAGCTTCTTGTAGACGGCGCGCCACCCGGCGGCGGGCGGGAGGTGTACCTCGGCCAGCAGCTCGTCGGGGCGCTTGTGCAGGTAGTCAATGCCGTCGTCGTTGTAGAAGCCGCGCGCCTCGACCAGGCGGTCGCCCACCGTGGAGACGAGCCGCAGGCGCGCGCCTACCGCCACCATCAGCGGCACGAGGTCGGACGACTGCACGGCCCAGCACTTCGCGCTCCCGGGCGCGACCCAGCAGACGTCGCCGTCCTTCTTCATGCAGAAGTTGACGCCTTTGCGCCACTCGTAATTCTGGTCGTAGTAGTTGCAGCGCGTGTCGAGCAGGAGGTTCCCGCCGATTGTCCCCATGTTCCTGAGCGTCGGCGTCGAGATGAGCCGCGCCGCGCGCGCCAGCGACGGGTAGTCGCGGTTGACGATTGGGTGCTCGATCAGTTCCGTGAGCGACACGCCCGCGCCTATCCTCAGGCCCTCGCGCCCGTCGCCCTCGACGCGCCGCAGCTCGGGCAGGCGCCCGACCGAGATGACCGTCCGCGGCGTCTGCTGCCGCCGCTTCATGTTCGGGTAGAGGTCGGTCCCCCCGGCCACGAACTGCCCCGACGGCCCCGCCCCGCCCATCATCCTCACCGCCTCGCCCAACGTCTTCGGCACGAGGTAGGCGAACTTCGGAAGTCTCATCATAACGGTCTTAAATCAACCCTTCTTTGTTCACGAGTGCACCGCCACGCGGGGCATCTCTTTGCCGTCGCCGCCTTCGGCGGGCGTCAGGACTTTGAGCGGGTCGGGCCAGGCGGGGGCGGGGACGCGGGCGGGGCCGAAGCGTGCGTCCTTGCCCTGCCGCTTGGCGCGGAGCGCCGAGAGAATTTTTTCCGGGGTGATGGGCACCTCGTCGATGCGGACGCCGACGGCGTCGTAGACGGCGTTGGCGACGGCCGGCATGATGGGGAGGAGCGGCCCCTGCCCCACCTCCTTGGCGCCGAAGGGGCCGTTGGGGTCGGCGTCCTCGACGAGGTAGGTGAAGACGTCGCACATCTCCATCGTCGTCGGGCTCTTGTATTCGAGCAAGCTGGGGAACTTGTGGACGACGTTGCGGTTCTCGCGGTAGACCATCTCCTCCATCAGCGCCTCGCCGAGCCCCATGTAGACCGAGCCCTCGACCTGACCCATGACGAGCATCGGGTTGATGCTCCGGCCGATGTCGTGCGCGACCCAGACGCGCGGGACCGTGACGAGGCCGGTGTCCGTGTCGACCTCGACTTCGGCGACCGCGGCCGAGTAGCTGTAGGCGGGCGAGGGGCCGACGCCCGCGCCCTTGAACTTGCCCGGCGAGCGCGGCGGGACGTAGGAGCCCACGGTGCCGACGGTGCCGAACTTCTGCTCGGCCAGCACGACCGCCTCGGCGAAGGTGACGCCCGTCTCCGGGTTCTCCACGTCGAAGACGCGCCGCTCGGCCAGGGCGAGGTTGTCGGCGGGGACGCCCAGCTTCTCCGCGACGGCCGCGACGAGCAGCTCGCGCGCTCGCTCGGCCGCCTGGATGGCGGCGTTGCCGGTCATTAAGGTGACGCGGCTCGAATAGCTGCCGAGGTCGACGGGGGTCAAATCGGTGTCGGCGGTGACGACGCGGATGTCGAAGGGGTCGATGCCGAGGACTTCGGCGACGACGTAGGCGAGCACGGAGTCCGAGCCCTGCCCGATGTCGGTCGAGCCGCACTGGACGCAGACGCCGCCCTGGCGGTCGAGCCGGAGCTGCACGCCCGAGTGCGGCATCGAGTTCCAGTAGATGGGCAGCCCCGCGCCGCAGATGTAGGAGCTGCACGCCAGCCCGAACCCGCGCCCCTCGGGCGACTTGCGGAACTTGTTCTTCCAGTCGGAGCCGGCGACGACCTTCTCGATGCACTTGCCGAGTCCCATCGAGCCGATGCGCAGGTAGTTGGCCGTGACGGTGTCGGGCTTGACGAGGTGCTTGAGGCGCATCTCGGCCGGGTCGAGGTTCAACTCCTCGGCGACGCGGTCGAGCTGGACTTCGAGGGCGAAGCGCGGCTGCGGCGTGCCGTGCCCGCGCTTGGGGCCGCACGGCGGCTTGTTGGTGAAGGCGCGCAGGCCGCGGAAGCGGTAGCGCGGCACCTCGTAGGTGACGGTCTGGAGCGCGCCCGTGTAGAAGGTCGAGGCCACGCCGTAGGAGCCGTAGGCGCCGCCGTCGAGGAACGACTGGAAGTCGAGCGCGGTGATGGAGCCGTCGCGCTTGACGCCGATTCTGCTCCTCATCAGGACCGGGTGTCGGCCGCGGTGGCAGTAGAAGACCTCCTCGCGCGTGAGCGTGACCTTCACCGGCCGCTTCGTCCGGCGCGAAAGCTCGCAGACGGCTATCTCGTGGTTGAAGGGGTCGGACTTGCCGCCGAAGCCGCCGCCGTTGGGCGTGGCGATGACGCGGACGTGCGCGGCCGGCATCTGCAACGTTTTCGCCAGCGCGCGGTGGACGTAGTGCGGCGTCTGCGTCGAAGACCAGAGCGTGAGCTTGCCGTCGGCGTCGAAGTGCGCGACCGCGGCGTGCTGCTCCATCGGGAGGTGCGTGTTGCCCTCGTAGAAGAAGGTGTCCTCGCGGACGAGGTCGGCCTCGCGGAAGCCCTCGTCCGTGTCGCCGAATTCGAGGTGGACGCTCTTGTGGACGTTGTTGTAGTCGCCGTAGTCGTGGATGCGCGGCTCGCTCGTCTCGACGGCCTCGTCGATGGAGGCGACGGCCGCGAGCGGCTCGTACTCGACTTCGATGAGGTTCATCGCGTCGAAGGCGGTGTCCTCGTCCACGGCGGCGACGGCCGCGACGGGGTCGCCGATGAAGCGCACCTTCTCGACGCAGAGCGCCGTCTCGTCCTGACTCACAGGGAGGATGCCGTAAGGGATGGGCAAATCTTTCCCCGTGATACAGGCGTGGACGCCGGGGAGCGCGAGCGCCTTCGAGACGTCGATGGACTTTATGAGCGCGTGCGGGACGTGCGAGCGGAGGATTTTGCAGTAGAGCATCCGCGGGAGCGTGATGTCGTCGGCGAACTTCGTCGCGCCGACGCACTTCGAGCGCGCGTCCACCTTGCGGAAGGGCCTTCCGACGACCTTGAAGTCCTCCGGCCGGGCGCCCGCCCCGTTGGACTTCGCGCCGCCGCGCCCGCCGCGCCCCTTGCCGTTCCCGCCGTGACCGTTACTCGTAGCCATAGACGCTCTCCCGCGGCAGCTCCGCCTCCTCGCCGCGCATGCGGGCGGCGGCCTGCTCGACCGCCTCGTAGATTTTGACGTAGCCGGTGCAGCGGCAGAGGTTGCCGCTGAGGGCCTCCTTAATCTCGTCGCGCGTGGGGGAGTCGTTCTGCGCGAGCAGCTCCTTGGCGACGAGGAGGAAGCCGGGCGTGCAGTAGCCGCACTGCGCGGCGCCCGTGTCGGCGAAGGTCTCCTGCAAGGGGTGCAGGCCCTCGGGCGTCGCCATCCCCTCGATTGTCTCGACGCGGCGGCCCTCGGCGTCGAGGCCGAGCATGAGGCAGGAGAGCACCGAGCGGCCGTCCACGAGCACGGCGCAGGTGCCGCACTCGCCCAGCTCGCAGCCGTGCTTGGTGCCGGTCAGGGCGAGGTCTTCGCGCAGCACTTCGAGCAGGGTCTTGTGCGGCGCGAAGGCGACCTCGGTCTCCTCCCCGTTGAGGGTGAAACTGACGTGTGCTTTCTGTCTGGTCGTCATGGCAAAGGGGGAATGATAACAGTTCCGCCTTTACGACGCGAAGGGGGGAGGGCGGGGTGCTCGGGCGGCCCGCGGCGGCGGCGGTCACTTCCGGCCGGGGCGGGCGCCGATGACCGCCTGGAGCTTGGCGGCGCGGGCCGGGTCGAGGCGGCGCAGGGCGTTGTACTCGTCCTGCGCGCCCTTGCGGTTGCCCGTGGCGTAGTAGGCCACGCCGAGGTTGTAGCGCGCCTGCGCGAAGTTCGGGCGGACGCTGATGGCCTGCTGGAACGCCTTGACCGCGGCCGGGTCCTGTTCGAGCCGGAGGTAGGCGTTGCCCATCAAATAGAGGTCGTCCGGGTCGAGCGTGCGGCCGGGCTGGTTGTAGGCGCGGATGGCGGCCGCGTAAGAGGCGCGCGACTCCTCCGCGCGGCCCAGCTTCTCCTGCGCCGTCGCAAGGTTGTAGTGGGCCCAGCCCTCGTCCGCCGGCTCGCGCTTGCGCCCGAGCGCCGCCTGCGCGGCGGCCAGCGCCTCCTCGTGCTGGCCGAGCTGGTTGAGGACGTAGGCGAGCAGGTTCTGCGTCTCCGGCAGGTCGGGTCTTGAGCGCACGACCGTCCGCGCCTCGGCGAGCGCCTCCTTCGGCTTGTCCTCGCGGACGAGGATGAAGCCGAGGACGTGGTGCGGCCAGTAGTTGTCAGGGTCGAGCCGCAACGCCTCGCGCACGGCGCGCCCGCCCGCCGCCATGTCGCCGGTGGTGGCGAGCGCCGCGCCGAGCATCGTCTGCGCCGCGGCGTTCCGCGGGGCGACGCGCGCCGCCTGCTGCGCCGTCTCCACGAGCTTCGGGTACTGCCCGCGCGAGTAGAAGAGCACGCACTGGCCGAGCAGCGCCTCGATTGAGTCGGGTTTCGCGGCGACGGCGCGCGCGAAGGCGTCCTCCGCCTCGCGGTAGCGCGAGAGGCGCGTGTAGGCGTTGCCGAGCCCGGCGAGTGCCTCGGGCGAGGCGGGCTGGAGCCGGAGCGCGGCGGTGAAGGAGGCGGCGGCCTCCTCCGCGCGGTTGAGCCCGAGGTGCGCGAAGCCGAGGCCGAGCTGCGTGAAGAACTGGTTGGGGTCGAGCGCGGCCGCCGCGCGCAGCGCCGCGAGTCCTTCTTCCGGCCGGTCGAGCGCGACGTAGGCGTGGCCGAGGAACGTCTGCGCCGCGGCGCTGCGCGCGTCGAGGCGCACGGCCAGCTCCAGCGGCGCGACGGCCTCCTTCGCGCGGTTCTGCTTCAGCAGCAGGAAGCCGACCGAGACGCTGGCGTCCTGCGCGTACTGCGGGTCGGCGGCGGCGCGCCGCAGCGAGTCGAGCGCCTTGTCGTCCTCGCGCCCCTGCTGGACGTACGCCTTGCCGCGGAAGTAGTGGCCCGCCGTCCCGATGTCGCCGAGCGCGGCGGCGCGCTCCAGCGCCTCCCCGGCCTCCTTGAAGGCGCCGAGCGAGAACTGGACGGCGGCGGCGCCGACGAGCGCGTCCTTGACGCGCGGGTTGGGCCCGGCCGCGACGACGTTCGAGAAGGCGGCCAGCGCCTCGTTCGGCTGCCGGAGGTTCATGTGGGCCACGCCGAGGCCGTAGCTGGCCTCGGCGTGGCGCGCGTCGGCGCGCACGGCCTTCTGGTAGGTCTCGGCCGCGCGCTTCCAGTCCTTCTTCGCCAGGTACTCCGCGCCCTTCTGCGCCAGCCTGTCGGCCTCCGAAGACTTCTGGGTGAAGGCGGCGGCGGCGGGCGCCGTACAGAAGAGGAGGGCGGCCAGCAAGAGCATGCCGGCCGCCCCGAGGGTCTGGTCTCTGTTCATCGCTTCGGTATGCAATCAGTAGCCCGAGATGAGCCGGATGATGAGCTGCGACTCGGCCTTGTTCCGGGTGCCGGGGGCGAAGTTGAAGTTGTCGCGGCCGTTAATCTTCTGCACCGGCTTGACGTGGAAGGCGCCGAGCTGCGACCCCATGAAGGCGTTGGTCTTCGCCTCCTTGATGTTCGAGTCCTCGGCGTCGAAGGTGTCGCGGCCGTCGTTGGCCTTGAAGCTGACGCCCGTCTTGGTGACGAAGAAGGAGCCCTCGCAGTAGGAGTTGAAGGCGCCGTCGTGGTCGTGGTAGACGTGGAAGGCGGCGGCGCCCCCGCGCTCGATGGCGGCGCGCATCGCCTGCTCGGCGGTCGAGACGTTCTGGCTGTAGTAGAGCGCGACGGTGCCGAGGATGGAGAAGGCGGTCGGCTGCTGCGGGTCGAGCTGCGCGGCCTGCTGCGCGTAGCGGATGGCGCCGGGGAAGTCCTGCGTGGCGGCGGCCGAGTTGGCGCGGTCAATCAGGTCGTCGTAGTCGGGGGCGTTGTTGACGGGCGTCCCGCTCGAAGGGCCGAAGGGCGAGTCGCCGCCGGCGCGGTTCGACGCCGCCTCCATCGTGGACTTCTCGGTGATGGCGCCGACGAGCGAGCGGTTGCCGCCCGCGGCCGTAATCTCGCGCGCCACGTCGGGCGTCACCTGGAAGCTGACGCCGCGCTTCTCGACGAACTGCTCGACGCGCGCCGCGGGGATGCCGCCCTGGAGCATGGTGACGATTTCGGCCTTCGAGAGCGGCGGCCCGTCGGGGACGTTCGCCGCGGGCGCCGTCGAGGTGCTCGTCGAGCGGGGCGGGGTCGCCGTGACGCGCGGCGTGGCGGCGGCCGTCGCCGCCGGCCGGTAGTTGGCGCGCGCGGCGTCGATGACCTCGGGCCGCGCGCCGACGCCCTGGAGGTCGGACTCGTCCGAGGCCGTCATCTCGAAGTCCACGCCGCGCCGCTCTATCTGCTGCACCAGCTCGCGCGTGGTCAGGCCGTTAATCTTGACGGCGTTGACGAGGCCCTGCTTCGTGATGGGCTTCTTCGCCGTCTGCGTCGAGGCCGCGCCCGCGAACAGGAGCGCCGCGCAGGCGGCGGCGAACGCGGCGAACCAGACCCTGCTGCTGACCCTAAGCTTCTGCGTTCTCATGGGGAATACCTCTCAGCCCTTGACGCCGCCGTAGGACTTGACGAGCGAGATGATGAGCTCGGACTCGTTCTTCTTCTTCGTCAGCGGGGCGAAGTTGTAGTTCTTGGTGTCCTTGTCGCGCTTGACCTTGATGTGGAAGGCGCCGAGGTCGCGGCCGCCGAGCAGGGCGCCGAAGGCGCCGCCCGCGAGGCTGTTGGTCTTGATTTCGCGGACGCCCGTGTCCTCCGCCTCGAAGGTGTCGCGGCCGTCGTCGGCCTTGAAGGTGACGTTCGTCTTCGTGACGAAGAGCGTGCCCGCGCACGTCTCCCGGAAGGAGCCGTTGGAGTGGTCGTGGAAGACGCGGAACGAGGCCGAGCCGCCCAGCTCGATGGCCCGGCGCATGTTCTGCTCGGCCGCGGCGATGTCGTTCTGGAGGTAGAGCTGCGTGAAGCCGAGGAGCTGGTAGGCGCGCGGCTGCGAGGCGTCCAGCGCGACGGCGCGCGTCAAAAGCTGCGTGGCGCGCGCCGCGTCCCTCGCGTCGTAGGCGGCGGTCGCCTGGTCGGTCAGCTCGTCGTAGTCCGGCCCCTTCACCGCGACGCCGCGGTTGTTGGCGCGCGGCGGGAGGCCCTTCGCGCCGCCGGGCGCGGCGTAGCCGGCGGCGACGGCGCCGACGAGCGCGTTGGTGCCGCCCGCGGCCTTTATCTCGCGCGCCACCTGCGCGTTCGACTGGAAGCTGACGCCGCGCGCCTCGACGAACTGCTCGACGCGCGCCGAGGGCGTCCCGGCCTGAAGCATGGTGACGATTTCGCTCTTCGAGAGCGGCGGCCCCGGCGGGACGTTCGAGCGGCCGCGGCCCGCGGCGTTCGTCGTCGCCCCGGCGGCCGGGCGGTAGTTGGCGCGGGCGGCGTCGATGACCTCGGGGCGCGCGCCGGCCGCGCGCAGCTCGGCCTCCGCGTCCGGCGTCACCTCGAACGAGACGCCGCGCGACTGCACCTGCTGGACGAGTTCGGCGGTGGAGAGGCCGTTGATGCGGACGGCCTTGACCAGCCCGTCGCGCGTGATGGGCCGCTTGGCCTGCGCGCGCGAAGCGGCGGGGAGGAGGACGAGCGCCCCGAGCGCGACGACGAGCGCCGCACAGCGCCGCCCGCCCCTCTTCTGCTCTGCCCTGAGATTCATCGTCAACGTCTTGGGAAAGGGCGAAGGATGAAGGGAAGCGAGTTTTACTTCATCCTTCATCCTTCATCCTTCATCCTTCTGTTTACTGGTCGAGCGCGCGGAGCGCGGCCTCGCGCTTCCTGCGGGCGGCCTCGGCCGCGTCGTTCTGCTTCGGCTGCGCGGGCTTGGGCTGCGCGGGCTTGGGCGGCGCGGCGGCGGCGCGGCTCGCGCCCTGCGACGCCGAGCCCGAGGAGGGCGTGCCGCCGCCCGCGGGCGGCTCGATGGGGATGACGGTCGTCCCCGACGGCTGCGCGACCGTCGTGTCGGTCGGCGCGACCGTCGCGGGCGGCTGGGGCGCGGCGGCGGGCTGCTCGGCCGGCTGAGCGGCGGGCTTGGCCGGCTCCTCGGCGAGCGCGGCCGGCTTCAACGGCTCCTTCTTGCCGCCCGGCCCGCCCTTGAAGGCGAAGAAGGCGCCCGCGACGACAAGGACGCCGACGACGAGCACGGCGGCGACGGCCGCGCCCCCGATGTAAATCCACTTCTTGCCGCCCGCGGACTGCTGCGCCGGCGCCTGCGGCGGGCGGAAGCCCTGCGGCGGCGCGGGCTGGAAGCCCTGCGGCGGCGCGGGCGCGGCGCCGATGCGCGTCTCTTTGGCGCCGCTCGCGGCCGCGGCGGCGTTGGCCTGCGGCGCGGGGGCCGGGCCGATGCGCGTCTCCTTCGCGGCGGGGGCGTTCGGCGGCGGCTGCTGGTCGATGAGCGTCGCGGCCAGAGGGTCGGGCGCGTTCAGGCCGGGGTTCGAGACCTGCGTCGGCGCGGACTGGAGGCCGGGCTGCGACGGCACGGTCGCGCCCTGCGGCGGCGGCACGCCGGGGTTCGAGGGCGAGGCGTTCGGCTGCGACTGCGTGTGCAGGCCGGGCTGCATCGGCGTCGTGGCGAACGGCGACGGGGGGAAGCTCGAAGGCGGCTGCGAGGCGGGGCGCGTGCCGAAGGCGTTCGGGTCGCCGACCGCCAAAGGCTCAAGCCGCCCCGTCGCGGCGAAGCCCGCGTTGAGGAGGAAGGCGCGGAACTCGGCCGCGCTCTGGAAGCGCTGCGAAGGGTCCTTGTGAATCGAGCGCCAGATGGCCTGCTCGACCACCTCGGGGACGGCCGGGTTGAGCTGGCGCGGCGGGACGGGGTACTGCTCGATCTGCGCCTTCATCAGCTCGAACTCGTTCTGGATGTCGAACGGGCAGCGGCCGGTCAGCATCTCGTAGAGGAGCATCCCCAGGGAGTAGATGTCGGAGCGGGCGTCGGTCTCGAAGCCGCGCACCTGCTCGGGGCTCATGTACTCGATGGTGCCGATGATGTTCCCCTGCCGCGTCATGCGCGCGGTGCCGAGGATGCGCGCGATGCCGAAGTCGAGCACCTTGAGCGTGCCGCGCTCGGTGAGCATCATGTTCGCGGGCTTGATGTCGCGGTGGATGATGCCCTCGGAGTGCGCCTCCTGGATGCCGTCGAGCATCTGGCAGAAGATGGGGATGGCCTGCTCGACGGGGATGGCGCCGCGCTGCTGGATGACGTGGTCGAGCGTGACGCCGCGGACGAACTCCAGCACCATGACGAAGCTGTCGCCCTGCCGCATGAAGTTGTAGAGCGTGGCGATGTTCGGGTGCTGGAGCTTGGCGAGCGTAACGGCCTCCGAGCGGAAGCGCTCGACGACCTGGGGCTGGCTGGCCAGCTCGGGGCGGAGGAACTTGATGGCGACCTCGCGTTCGAGCATCATGTCCACCCCGCGGAAGACCTCGCCCATGCCGCCCTCGCCGAGCTTCTGCGTGACCTTATAATTCCCGAAGACCTGTCCGATCATAATGCCTCCACCTCGCGCGTCGTGGGCGCGTCCTGGGCCTCGGCGGCCGCCGTCCCCTCGGGCATGATTGCGATGATGCCCACCGTGATGTTGTCGTGCCCGCCGCGCTCCTTCGCCAGCTCGATGAGGCGCTCGCCCGCGGCGTGGACGTCCGCGGCCGACGCGAGCACCGACGCGATCTCCTCGTCCAGGACGAGGTCGTAGAGCCCGTCCGAGCAGAGCAGGTACTGGTCGCCCTCGCGCACGCCGAAGGGCTCGACGGTCGAGACCTCGACCTCGGGGGAGGTGCCGAGCGCGCGCAGGATGACGTTCTTGTCCTCGTGCGTGCGCGCCTGCTCCTTCGTGATGATGCCCATCTTGACCATCTCGTTCACCGCCGAGTGGTCTTCCGAGAGCTGGTAGAACTGCCCGGCGCGCAGCATGTAGAGCCGGCTGTCGCCGACGTGCGCGGCGTAGGCCGTCCCCCCGCAGAGCGCCAGCGCCGTGCAGGTCGTGCCCATGCCGTGCTTCGACTCGTCGGCGGCCGCGGCCGCGTGGATGCGCCGGTTGGCCTCCGCGACCGCGCTCTTGAGCGCCGCGCCCGGCTCCTCCGGCGAGTCGTAGTAGAGGCGGCTCACGACGTCGGCCGCCATCCGGCTGGCGACCTCGCCCGCGGAGTGGCCGCCCATGCCGTCGGCGACGACGAGCAGCGTCCCCTTCGCGGCGAGCTGCGCCGGGCCGGAGGGGCGGAGCAGGCGCCCCGAGTCCTCGTTAATTTCGCGCACGCGGCCGACGTCGGTCTGCACGGTGGCGGCTATCTCGAAGCGCGGGGCCGGCTCCGCGCCGCGCCCCCCGGTCTCCGGCTCCGCGTCGGCCGCCCTCTTTTTACCGAACATGAACTGCCCCCTCTTGATAGGTGATTCCACGCCGGCGCGGCGCCTCAGCGCTTCGCCAGCGTGTACATGTAAGCCTTCTTCTCGCCGACGACGAAGTCCACGGGCTCGTCGGCGTACCCCTCGCGCCGGAGCGTGAGCACGACGCGGTCGCCGAGCTGGCCGCGCACCGCGTAGGGCGTCGTCCCGACCTTCTCCGCGCCGCGGTAGACGTCGGCCTTGCCGTCCGTGACCGTAATCTCGACGACGCGCTCCGAGGCGTCGCGGCCCCCGGGCGGGGCGGGATTTGTCTTAAACCCGAGCGCCGTGTTCGCCGGCTTCGCGCCCGCGCTGGCGTTGGCGGCGTTGGCGGCGTTGGCCGACTCGGCGCCCCCCGGGGAGCCGAGGAAGGCGAGCGCGACGACGCCCAGGATGGCGAGCACGACGGCCGCCGCCGCGGCACCGATGAAGAGCGGCAGCTTCGACGTCCCCGCGGCCCCTGCCCCGGCGTGCCCCGTCGCGGCCTCGCTCACGGCCTCGCTCACGGCCTCGCTCACGTCCGGGCTGACGCCGGGGCGCGAGACGACGCCCGCGAGCCTGCGCGCGTCCGCGAGCAGCTCGCCGGCCGAGGGGTAGCGCTCGGCCGGGTTCTTGCGCAGGCAGCGCGCGATGATGGCGGCCACCTCGCGCGGGACGCCGGGGTTGAGTTGCGCCGGCGGCGCGTACTCGACGCGGTCGATGCGGTCGCAGAGGTCGCCGATGGTCTCGGCGTCGAAGGGCGTCCGCCCCGTCACCATCTCGTAGAGCAGGACGCCGAGCGCCCAGATGTCGCCGCGCGCGTCGGCCGTGCCGCCGCGGATCAGCTCGGGCGCGAGGTACTGGAGCGTGCCGATGACCGAGCCGACCTGCGTGAGCTGCTGCGAGGTCTGCCCCTTGGCGATGCCGAAGTCGAGCAGCTTGACCTGCCCCGTCGAGCTGATCTTGATGTTGTTCGACTTGATGTCGCGGTGGATGACGCCGTTGCGGTGGATGTAGTCTATCGCCTCGCAGACGCGCTCGAAGACGTAGACGGTCTCGGCCAGCGGGAGCGGCGCGCCGTAGGCGGCGATGCGCTCGGAGATGGTCTGGCCGTCCACGTACTCCATGATGATGCAGGGCTGGCCCTGCACCTCGCAGAAGTCGTAGAGCGTGGCGACGTTCGGGTGTTGGAGGCTGGCCTGGATGCGCGCCTCGTTGAAGAAGCGCTCGACGAAGCCGCTGCTTTGCGTCGCCTGCGTCAGCACCTTGACGGCCGCGACGCGCCCGATCTTCTGGTGCAGCGCGCGGTAGACCTCCCCCATCCCGCCCGCGCCGAGGAAGTCCACGACGCGGTACTCGCCGACCGACTGGTTGGTGTCGAAAGCTCTGGCCATGCCTTGAACGATGAACCCGGAACGCCGGACGACGAGCCGAGGGGCGGGCCGCCTCCGGCTCGCCGTCCGGCGCTCACGCTCCCGCGTTTACTTGCCCATCAGCTCGCGGCCGTAGCGGATGGGGACGGCGAAGGTGACGGCGGTCGAGCCCTCGCTGAGGCCGGCGTAGAAGATGCCGATGACGCGGCCGTGGTCGTCGAAGACGGGGCCGCCGGAGTTGCCGGGGCCGGTCGTGTTGATTTGCAGCTGGTAGGAGTCGCCGATGACGCTGACCATCTGCTTCTCGATGCCGCCCGTGCCGTCCTGGTTGCGGTAGATGCGGCCGATGTTGCCGACCGTCACGGTCGGGTCGGGGATTTCGACCGCCTTCGTGTCGAACGGCTTCAGGGCGTCCTGCGACCTGACGATGCCGTAGACGGCCTTCGAGATGCCGGGGTAGCCGAGCACGACGGCCGTGTCGCCGGCCTGGATGGTGTCGTAGTTGTCGTTGATCTCGACGGCCGGGACGGTGCCGGGGCTGTCCACCTTGATGAGCGCCACGTCGTGGCGCTGGCTGACGGCCGAGAGCTTGGCCGAGAGGCGGCGCTCGGAGTTCGGGAAGAGCACGTCGAGGTGGTCGTTGCGCCCGTCGTAGGCGATGCCGTCCTGGCGGCTGTGCGCCGGCACCCAGTCGCGCGGGGCCTCGGGGACGAGCCCGGCGATGGCGAACTTGCCGTCGGGGCCGCGCTGGAGGATGACGCCGCCGTTGGCGTCGGGCGGGAACTCGTAGTTCGACTCCCAGGCCGCGGCGACGTGGGCGTTCGTCAGGATGAAGCCGTCGGAGGAGACGGCGAAGCCCGAGCCGGTGTGGCGACTGCCGATGCCGACGTTGTTCGAGTTGGAGTCGTAGGTCAGGAACGGCTCGATCTTGCCCTGCGGCGAGCCGTCGTTGACGCGGACGTAGCAGGCGACGCGCCGGCCGTTGTAGGGGATGTACTGGTGGTAGACCAGCCCGTTGCCCTGCTGCGAGACGAGCCGCCACGCGACGTCGATCTTGACGACCGCCTTGCCGTAGTTCTTGACCACGTCGCCGGCCTTCATCGGCGCGCTCGCGGCGTCGGCGGCCCTCGCCTCGTTGAGCCTGTTGATGGCGCCGGCCGTCTCGGCCTTGTCCGCGGAGCGATAGCGCCAGATGAAGAAGCCGCCGACGCCGCCGAGGACGACGACGACGAGGATGATGACGGCCGCGCCGACGGCCATGAAGGTGCGCCCCTGGCTCTTCTTCGCCTGCTGGACGTTCTGCGACACGATGCGCTCGACCGTGGCCTTGCCGACGCCCTGCGGCGGCGGCGGGCCGGCGGGCTGGGTCGGCGGGAAGGTCGGCTGCTGCGGCCCGCCGCCCGTGGGCGCGACGCGGGTCGAGGGCGCGCCCGGCATGGTCGGCGCCATCGGGCCGGTCTCGGCGACGCGCGTGGCCTTCGTCGAGCCGGCGGGGCGCGGCTCGATCTCGAAGACGAACTCGGGGCCGCCCGGGCCGAGCTGGACGACGTCGCCGGGGTTGACGCGGGTCGTGCCCGTCAGGCGCTGCCGGTTCACGAACGTCCCGTTGCGGCTGTTCAGGTCGGTGACGATGAACTGCGAGGGGTCGCCGGGGTCTTGCGTGATCTTGGCGTGCTGGCGCCCGACGAGGTCGTCGCGGTCGGGGTCGTACTTCACCGTCGAAGAGGGGTCACGACCGAGGATCAACTCCTTGACGTGGTTGAGCGGGAACTCTTCCACCTGGTTGGCCTTCGAGCCGCTAAGGTGCTTGAGAACGATGCGTTCCATTAGGTGTCTCCTTCAGGGTCTGACTCTCTGGGCGGTCTTCCCGGCGCGCCGGCGTCGCGGGCGACCCACGCGCTTCCCTCTGGCGGTGGCGGGGCGGTCGCCCTTCGGGGGCGGCGGCGGCGGCGGTCTTACTGCGCTGATAGATAACGCGTGAAAAGGGCGCGGCGCGGCTCAACTCTCTAGAGTCCGCACACGAGAGGCGCGCGGGGCGTCGGCGACGAGCTACGACTGTACTGTTTCAAGGTTTTACCGCGGGCGGGTAAAGCGTCTGGTCGAAAAGCCGGCTGTGACTCTCCTGTTCGCTCAAACAGCGAGGGTCCGACTGGCGGCGTCGGGGGTCGTCTCGTCCTGCCTCGTGGCCACGGCGGCAGATTATACAGCAAAGGCCCGCGACGGCAAGCCCGCGCCGCGCGGAAACTTTATTAAAGACGCAATCGCCCGCGGGCGCCAAAAACGCCCGCGGCGCCTCACCCCTCGGCCGCGGGGCGGGCCTTCTGGCGGGCGGGCTGGATGACGATGTTGTCGATGAGGCGCGTGCGGCCGACCTGCGCGGCCAGCGCGATGAGGACGGGCCGGTCTTCGGGGATGCGGTCGTACTTCTCCATCGTCTCGGCGTCCACGACGCCCACGTATTCGAGCCGCGCCAGCGGCTCGGTCTCCACCTGCCCGCGGACGGCCTCGGCGAGGCGGCGGGCGCTGCGCTCGCCCTCGTTGTAGACCTCGCGGGCCTGCGCCAGCGCGCGGTAGAGGACGGCGGCCGCGGCGTGCTGCTCGCCGGTGAGGTAGGCGTTGCGCGAGGAGAGGGCGAGGCCCGTCTGCTCGCGCACCGTGGGGAGGACGACGACTTCGAGGTCGAAGGCGAGGTCGCGCACGAGCCGCTTGACGACGAGCGTCTGCTGCGCGTCCTTCTGGCCGAAGAAGGCGAAGTCGGGGCGGACGGTGTTGAAGAGGACGGTCAGGATGGTGGCGACGCCGCGGAAGTGGCCGGGGCGTGCGGCGCCCTCCATCCCGTCGGAGAGCCCCTCGACGGTGACGAAGGTGGCGAAGCCCTTCGGGTAGACCTCCTCGACCGGCGGGGCGAAGATGTAGTCCACGTTGTAGTCGGCGAGCTTGGTGGTGTCGCCCGTCAGGTCGCGCGGGTAGCGCTCGAAGTCCTCGCCCGCGCCGAACTGCGTCGGGTTGACGAAGACCGAGACGATGACGACGTCGCACATCCTGCGCGCCTCGCGCACGAGCGAGAGGTGCCCGTCGTGGAGCGCGCCCATCGTCGGCACCAGCCCGATGGTCTTGTCCTCCTCGCGCCGCAGCTTGCGCGCGACACTCGCCATCCGCTGTCGGCGGTTGATGATTTCCATATCAGAGAGTCTGGAGTCTGGAGTCTGGAGTCTGGAGTCTCATAGTTTCGAGGCCCGGAGTCGTTGCGCGAGCGCGAGAGTCATTCGAGATATCTCGTCGAGGAGAGAGTATAATTCGTCGAACCTGGTCTGCCCGATGTAGCCCATATCAAGTGCGACGTACAGGTGCGATTGGACTTCCGAAGCCGAGCCATGAGCTATGTTGAGGAAGTTGGCGAACTCCTTGTCCGAATGTCTGCCGAAGCCTTCGGCAATGTTGGCCATAATCGAGACGCTCGCGCGCCGCACTTGATCGCGCAGACCGTAATCCTTAGCGAACTCCCCTCCCGCCGTAACCTGATAAATCATTCGGGTGACCTGTCTGGCTTTCTGCCACGCCAGAATGTCCTCCAACCTTGAGAAGGTAGCCACCTCTTGACTCCAGACTCCAGACTTCAGACTCCAGACTTTTTAATTCCGAGTTCGGCGGCGGCGTCGGCGGGGAGCGGGTAGGACTCCTGTTCGGAAGGGAAGGCGCCGGAGCGCACGTCGTCGGCGTAAGTCTGGATGGCCTCGTTCATCGCGCCGCGCACGTCGGCGTACCGGCGGACGAAGCGCGGGCTGGTCTTGCTGAAGGAGAGGCCGAGCAGGTCGTGCGTGACGAGAATCTGCGCGTCGCAGTCGGGCCCGGCGCCGATGCCGATGGTGGGGACGTGGAGCGCGGCCGTCACCTCGCGCGCGATCTCGCGCGGGACGACTTCGAGGACGACGGCGAAGGCGCCCGCCGCTTCGAGCATCAGCGCGTCCTCGACGAGCGCGCGCGCGGCGTCGGCCGTCTTCGCCTGCAAGCGGTAGCTGCCGAGCTTGTGCAGGGACTGCGGCGTCAGGCCGACGTGCCCCATCACGGGAATCTCCTCGGCGACGAGCCGGCGGATGACCTCGACGCGGTTGCGGCCGCCCTCCAGCTTGACGGCCTCGGCGCCGCCCTCCTTGACGAGCCGGAGCGCCGCCCGCACGGCGTCGTCGGGGCCGGTGTGGTAGGTGCCGTAGGGCATGTCGGCGACGAGCAGCGCGCGCTCCGTCCCGCGGCGCACCGCCCGCGTGTGGTGGAGCATCTCTTCGAGCGTGACGGGGACGGTCGAGTCGTAGCCGAGGACGACGTTCCCGAGCGAGTCGCCGACGAGGACGACGTCCGTGCCGGCCTCGTCCACGATGCGCGCGGTCGGGTAGTCGTAGGCCGTCAGGCAGACCAGCTTCTCGCCGCGCTCCTTGCTCGCGCGGACGGCGGGCACGGTGACCTTCTCGGGGCGCTGCTGTTTGAGATAGACCATGTGTGATTGTTCTCTGTGGGCCTTCGCCTCGGCGAGTTAGGGCAGGCGGCCGCGCGGCCCCTCGGGACTGAGGTAGACGCGGACGGTCGCTCCGATGGAGTAAGCTGACAACCCGGCGGCCAGAAGAAGTGTTCGGGGGCGCATGCTGGCGATAGTGTACGCTCGCGCTGCTTGAGTCGGCAAATTTGAGAGCGCCAAATTATAGCAGCCCCGCCCGGCGGGGCAAGGGGAAAGCGGCTGGCGGCGGGCGGGCGGAAACAGGCAGTTAAGGCGTCCAGAGTTTGACGTAGGGGCGTTCGCCGGTCGCGGCGAGGAGCTCGGCGAAGGTCGCGCCGAGCGCGGGGTGCCGGGCCGCGGGAATCAGCTCGGCCAGCGGCGCGAGGACGAAGCGGCGCAGGTGGAGGCGCGGGTGCGGGAGCGTGAGCGTCTCCGTCTGCGACAGCTCGCCGCCGTAGAGCAGGAGGTCGAGGTCGAGGGTGCGCGGGGCGAGCGGCCGCTCGCGGCGGCGGCCGGCGTCGCGCTCGACGCCGTGCAGGAGGCGGAGCAGCCCTTCCGGCGGCGGGAGCGGCGCCGAGAGTTCGGCCACCACGTTGAGGAAGGCGGGCTGCTCGTCCTCGACGCCGAACGGCTCGGTCTCGTAGACCGACGACAGCCTCGCCACGAAGAGCCCCGCCGCCATCATCCCGCGCACGCCGAACAGGAGGTTCCCCGCGCGGTCGCCCAGGTTCGAGCCCATCCCGACGTACGCGCGCGCCGCGTCTGCGAACGAAGACACTTAGCGCCGCCCCTCGTCCATCTTCCTGTTGAAAGTCTCGGACTCGCCGCGCGGGATGCTGAGCGTCTTCCAGGCGGACGACTTGAGGTGCTTGGCGAGGAAGACTATCTGGCCGGTGTGCTGGCCGTAGTGCGCGAGCTGGCGGTTGACGGCGGCGACGACCGTGTGCGGCTCGCCGCGGATGGGGACCGTCCGGAGGAGGTCTTCGCCCCGGAGCGACGCGAGCGTGTCGAAGAGCGTGCGCCAGCCCGCCTCCCAGCGCGTGAGGATGGCGGCGCGGTCTTCGCCCTCGGAGGCGAACTCGGAGTCGCGGCGGCGGTCGGGCTTCTCGCCGTCGCTGGTCAGGAAGTCCGTCCAGCGCGAGCGCATGTTGCCCGCCATGTGCTTCATGATGAGGGCGATGCTGTTCGACTCCGCGTCTATGATGCGGAAGAACTCCTCGTCGCTGACCTGCGCGGCGGCGCCGTCGGCCAGCTTCTTCAGTCCGCGGAAGACCTTCTCGGCGTCCTCCAGGTAGTGCGCGGCGAGCGCGTCGGTCATCTCTCGTTAACCTCCTTCGGGGTAGTCGGCGCCGTGGATTCTAATCCTTCGGGGCCGCGCCGTCATCACCTGAGCCCGCGCAGGAGGCGGAGCCGGCGCGCGTCCGGCGCGTCGCCGCGCCACGCGTAGTCGCTCAGCGCCGCGACGGCGTTCCACGTCGGGTGGTAGCGGTGATAGACGTCGCGCTCCGCCGGGTCGCCCCAGCTCCCGTCCGGATTCTGGTGCGCGAGCAGGTACGCTGTCCCCTCCCTGATTTCGGCGTCGCCGTCGTCGAGGCCGAAGGCGCGCAGCGAGTCCATGAACTCGCCGAGCATGTCGGCGTCGCCCGCCGCGACGGCCGCGTGAAGATGCTCTTTGAGGAAGGCGAACTCCCCGGGCAGCAGCCGCGCGGGGACGCGGCGCTGCCCGTAGTCGTTGAGCGTGTAGACGACGTGCGTGACGGCGTAGACCGTGTCGTAGAACTCGGGCGACCCCGCCCCGCGGTGCGGGCGCAGGCCCGGGAGCCACGCGAGCACCTCGCCGTAAGAGGCGCCGAGGCGGACGCCGTAGCGCTCGCCGACGTAGGCCGTTATCAGCGCGTCGTACCAGACGTCCTGCCGCGTGCGCATCCGCAGCGCGCGCCCGCAGCGGCGGCAAAGGGTCGCGCCGCGCGGGCTCCAACTGCGGTCGAACTCGCATTCGGCCGGCACGTCCGCGGGCGGCGGTTCCGCGCGCGGGTCGAAGAGCAGGAAGTCGCGCGCGCCCAAGCGCGAGGCGGCGCGGCGTATCCGGAGTTTGAGCGCCGGGTCGGCGAGGCCGAGGCTGTCGGCGGCGTCGCTGCCGAAGGCGTAGTCGCTGACGGTGTTCGCGTCGGCGTCCTCCGGGAGACGCCGGTGCGTGCGGCGCCACTCGCGCGCGCGCTCCACGCCCATCCGGCGCGCGGCGCGGCGCACCGCGGGGTCGCTCACGCTCTCGCCGACGGTGTAGAAGCACCAGAGGTAGTCGCTCCCGTACACCTCGAAGTTCGAGGCGTCGAGCGCCGTCCGGTAGATGAAGTCGAGCCCGCGGCGCACGGCGCGCGCCCGCTCGGCCGCCCTGAATCGCGCGCCGGGGCTTTGGCCGCGCGCCGCGCACGGCGCGAGCAACGCGAGGAGGCACAGCGCCGCCGTCAGGCGAGTCGTCGGGCGCTTGGGGTGTGTGGGCATGGCGTCCTTCAAAGCGTTCTTCAAAGCGTTCTTCAAACGCGCTGGGCGGCGTATTATAGCGCCGGGGAAGGCGGGCGGTCAGAAGACTTATGGCACAACTCTTCGCGCTGGTGTGGTTGAAGTGGAGGCTGCTGCGCAACTCGCTTCGGTCGCGCAAGGCGGTGGCGGGCCGCGTGGCGGCGGCGCTCGGGCTGGTGGCCGGGCTGGCGCTCTCGCTGGCGGTGGCGCTCGGCGTCGGCGCGGGCGCCTACTTCCTCTCGGCGCAGGCGGCGCGCGGCGGGGCGGTCGCGGCGCGCACGGTCTCGGCGGCCTACGTCGTCCTGCTCTTCGTCTTCACGCTGGCCTTCGTGATGTGGGCGCTGATGCCCGTCGCGCTCGGCGGCGGCAGCCGGTTCGAGCCGTCGCGGATGCTGCTCTACCCGGTCTCGCTCGGCAAGCTCTTCGCCTTCGACTTCCTGAGCGACCTGACGAGCCTCACGACCCTCTTCGTCATGCCCTCGCTGCTGGCGCTCGGGGCGGGCGTCGGGCTCGGGCGCGGGAGCCTCTGGGCGGGGCTCGCGGTCTCGTGCGTGGCGGTGGCGTTCGGGCTCTCGGCCTCGAAGCTGGTGTCTTTGGGCGTCGGCGCGCTGATGCGCGCGCGGCGCACGCGCGGCGAGACGGTGCTGGCGCTCCTCGGCGCGCTGCTCGGGATGACGGGCGCGCTGATGGGGCAGTTGTTCCCGCTGCTCGAACGCCACTCGGCGCGGCTGGAGTTCGCGCGGTGGACGCCGCCGGGCGCGGCGGCCTACGGGCTGGCGCGCGGGCTGTTCGCGGGGGAGCGCGGCGCGCTCGCCGTCTCGCTGCTCGTGCTCGGCGCCTACGCGGGCGGCTGCGTGCTGCTCGCCTACCGCGTCGCGCGGCGGACGGCGCTCGGCGTGGGCGGCGGCGGGCGCGCGAAGAAGCGCTCGGCGCAGCCGGCGGCGGGCGCGGCGGCGCGCGGCGGACTTTACGCGGGCTGGCAGTTGCCGCTCGCCTCGCCGCAGTTCTCGGCGCTGTTCGAGAAGGAGGTGCGCTACGCCCTGAGGAACGCGCAGCTGCGCGTGATAGCGGTGATGGCGGTGGGGCTGACGGTCGTCATGAGGATGGGGCCGGCGGGCGTGAGCAGCCGGCGCATGTGGGGGACAGTCACGCCTTACGCCGAGGGGGCGGGCGCCGTCTTCAGCGTCGTCTACATCTTCATGCTCGTCTCGCCGCTCTCGACGAACCTGTTCGGCTACGACGGGGCGGGGATGCGCTCGCTCGTGCTCTCGCCGGTGAGCCGGCGGACGATACTTCTGGCGAAGAACGCGGCCGTGACGTCGGTGGCGCTGCTGCTCGTCTCGGCCGGGGTCTTCGCCGGCGGGCTCATCCTCGGCGACCTCGGCCCGCGCACGCTCCTCTTCGCCGTGCTGGCGTTCGTGACGACCGCCGCGCTCTTCACGCCCGTCGGTAACTGGCTCTCTTTACAGTTCCCGAAGCGCGTGCAGTTCGGCAAGCGGATGAACCGCTCGGGGGTGGCGGGGCTGCTGCTGGTGCCGGTCTTCTTCCTGATGCTCCTGCCGCCCGCCGCCGCGGTCGCCGCCGGGCACTTCGCCGCCAGCCACGCCGTCAAGTATGTTATACTCGCCGCGTTCGCGCTGCTCTCCGTCGGCCTGTACGCGGTCTTGCTCCCGCTCCAGGGGCGCTCGCTTGAGCGGCGCGAGCTGGAAGTCCTCGAAGCCGTCACCGGCCGCGACGGCGGCGAGGACGGCCAGGTCACAGGTTGACAGTCATAATCCAGTGACGCCCGCCGCGGCGCGCGTCCGGGCGGGCGAGTGAGAGCCCCGCCCTTACACAAATGGCTCGCAGAAAATTCCGACACCAGCAGCGTCACGAGCCCGCCTCGGCACGCTCTTTTCAGGACTACCTGACCACGCCCGCCCCGCAGACCTCACGGTCGGAGCTGATGGCGCTCGTCCGCGGCGGCGAAGACACCTTCCTCGAACTCAAGGTCAAGCTCTCGAACCCGGAGCGCATCGCGCAGGGGATAGTCGCGCTCGCCAACACGGGCGGCGGCGTCATCGTCTTCGGCGTCAACGACAACCTGCGGGTCGAGGGCGTGGACGACGCCGACGCCGTCCGCGACGAGCTCGTCCGCATCTGCCGCGAGGACGTCCAGCCCGCGCTCTTCCCCTTCATCGACATCATCTCGTTCGACTCCAGCCTGAGAGTCGTCGCGCTCGACGTCGAGGGGAAGCGCCGCCCGTACCGGACGACCGACGGCCGCTACTTCCTGCGCGTCGGCGCCGAGAAGCGCGAGGCCACGCGCGAGGAGCTGTCGGCGCTCTTAGACGAGGCGCGGCCGCTCGCCTACGAGAACGTGGCGGCGCTCGGCTCGGAGGTCGCGGACATAGACGAGGCGCACCTGTGGAGTTTCGTGCGCGAGTTCGAGCCCGACGCCTACGCCGCGCCGCGGGCGGGCGCCGCCTACCCGACCGCTGAGGTGCTGGAGCGCGACCTCCTGCTGGCGGTGCCGGCCGCCGCCGGCTCGCTCACCGAGCGCGTGGCGCCCACGGTCGCGGGCCTCCTGCTCTTCGGGCACGACGGGCGCGTGGCCGAACTCCTCCCGCGCTCGACCGTCGTCGCGTCGCGCTACGCGGGCGACACCACGCAGTCGCCGAAGGTCGAGTCGGTGGAACTCGGCGGCAACCTGCACACGCTCTTCGAGGCGGCGCTGCGCTTCGTCGAGCGTTACTGCGACCTCTGGGAGAAGCGCCCGCCGCGGCAGCGCCCGGAGGCGGCGGTGGCGGAGTCGCCCGTCGCGCCGCGGGCCAACTACCACCGCGGGGCTTTGCTTGAGGCGCTGGCGAACGCGCTCGCGCACCGCGACCTGGCGCTGGCCGGGCTGACGACCCGCGTCAACGTCTTCGACCACTCGGTCGAGGTCACCAACCCGCGGCGCACGGCCGGCTTCGCGCCCGCGCTGCAACGCGCCATCCGCTACGGCATCCAGCAGCGGCTCAACCCGCAGACGGCCTCGGTCTTCTCAAGCCCGGCCTACGGCCTCCGGCTCCCCACGGGCGGCCTGCCCATGCTGCTGCGCGAGTCGCGCCTCTTCTCCGGCCGCAAGACCGACGTGCACGCCGTCAACGACGAGTTCCGCGTGAGACTGTACGGAGCCTGAAAGCCGTAAACCGTAAACCGTGAACCGTGACGAGAAGAACCAGTCTTCTCTCGTCACGGTTCGCGGTTTACGGTTTACGGCTTTTCTAGCTCTTGGGCGAGTTGTAGAACTGGCGGGCCTTGACGACGAAGTCCTTGTCGTCGTATTTGCCGTCGCCGTCCACGTCCACCTTGACGACGATCTTGTGGCGCTTGCCGTCGCGGCGCTCGCCGGCGCTGTAGGCGAGGCTGTACTGGTTGCGCATCATGGCGTTGATGCTGTGGAGCGCGGCGCCGATCTCGCCCTCGAAGGTGATGGGGAAGTAGGCGCCGCCGGTCTCCTCGGCGAAGGTGCGCAGGGTGTTCTGCGCCTGGAGGAAGGACATCCGGCCGGGGTCAATCGAGCCGGCGATGCCGTCCTGCGCGCCGAGCTGGTCGCCGTACTTCTTGTAGAACATGTTCCCCGTCCCGATGATGTAGATGGGGATGCCGGCGTTCTGCGCGATCTTGCGCGCCTGGTCGTAGTTGATCTTGCTGAAGGTGTCGAGGCCGCTGCTGATGAGGAAGACGGCCTTGCGGCGCCCCTGGATGGAGGTCATCCCGGCGTACTCCTGCGTCTCCTTCTCGGAGTTCTCCAGGACGACCGAGTCGGCGCGGCCGCCGGCGAGCGTCAGCTTGAGCGCGTCGAAGAGGTTCGACTCGGAGAAGGCCGGCTGGTTGCGCAGGAGCAGGCTGATGACCTGCCCGATGCGGCCGGGGTCGTTGGTGAAGTCCGTGAGCGGCGTCGCCCGCATGTCGTAGGCGATGACCGAGACGTAGTCGTGCGGCGGCTTGATGAACTGCTGGAGGAACGCGGCCATCGGGCGCAGGACTTCGTACTGGCCGGGCTCCATCCCGTTCGCGCCGGCGTAGCCGAGCCGCTGGCCGAGCTTGCTGTACTCGAGGACGACCGCCACCGTGATGGGCGCCTCGGGCGTCGAGAAGTTCGTCACGTCGCGCTGGATGTTGTCCTCGAAGATGGCGAAGTTCTCCTTCTTGAGGTTCATCACGATCTGCCCGGTCTTCTTGTGGTAGACGACGGCCTCGACCTGGACGATGTTGGAGGCGACCTTGACGACCTCCTGCTCCTTGACGAGGTCGGCCGGGACGGGCTCCGGCGCCTCCTGCTTGAGCTGCGGGTCGGCGGTCTGCTGCCGCTCGTCGGGGCGCGGGTTCTTCTTCTGCGGCGCCTGCGGCGGCGTGCGCCGCGACTGGGCCAGGGCCGGGAGCCCGATCAGCCCCGCGGCCATGAGGAGCGCGAGGGCGAAGGCGGCGGCGCGGCGGCTGGAACGGGTGTTCATGCTCGGTAAAACCTCTGTTGTAGGGCCGGTGACTTGTCTTAAAGGGTTACGCTGTCCCGAATATAAGGCGCGCGCGCGGGCACGGTCAAATAAACGTATAGGCCAGAGTCTTTTGATGACGCGGGAGGGCAAATGGTTTTACGCGGGCGCGCAGCGTGGGGGAATTAAACGCGGAGAGACGGCTTTAAGAGTTTGAAATCTCAAACTCTTAA
>DASVTS010000055.1:0-5899 GCA_036387455.1 Pyrinomonadaceae bacterium
AGTGGACACGAAGGGCTTGAGGCGCGGGCCGTTGTCTGGGGAGACGCTGTCGGCAACGCGCCGGCAGTTGCGGCGGTTACGCGCCTCACCCTTCGACCTTTCCTTAGATTTCCAGGGACTTTTCAAATCCGCACTCGTCGCCCGGCTCTCGGGCGCAAGGCGCCGCGCCGGCTTCGACCGCGCGCACCTGCGCGAGCCTTTGAGCCGCGTCCTCCTGAACGAGACAGTGCGTGTGCCTTCCGGCGTCCACGTCATTAGAAAAAATCTATCGCTGGCGTCGGGCGCGCTCGGCGTCGAGCTGCCGACGGAGTCAGACGCGTTCGAGTTCCCCGTCGCCGTCGCGCCGTCGCACGAGCGGGAGGCGGACGAGGTCGTCCAACTCGTCGGACGAAGGTTCGCAATTTTGAACCCGGGCGGCGGCTGGCCCACGAAGCTCTGGGACGCCGAACGCTTCGGCGCGCTCGCCGACGCGCTGCTCCTCGAACACGGCCTGCGCTCGGTCGTCACCTACGGCCCCGGCGAGCGCGAGCTGGCCGAGCGCGTCGTCGCGTCGGGCCGCGCGCGCGCGGCCGTGTCGGCGTCGCCGACGCTCAAGGGCTTCTACGCGCTGGCGCGCCGCGCGGCCGTCTACGTCGGCGGCGACACGGGCCCGACGCACCTCGCGGTCGCGGCGGGCGCGCCCGTCGTCGGGCTCTTCGGCCCGACCGAGTGGTGGCGCAACGGCAGCCCGCGCGCCGAAGACGTCTGCGTCGAGCGCACGGACGTCGGCTGCCGCGCGGACTGTCACCGCCGCGCCTGCTCACGTTGGGTCTGCATGGACATCGAGGTCGGGCGCGTGGCCGAGGCGGTGGGCGAGCGGCTGAGGCGCGCGGCGAAGATGACGGGGGCGGTCGAGGTGGGTGCCGGTGGCGCGTAGGGGCGGGACGTGGGTGCAGCGCTGGCGCGTGCCCCTCGGGTTCGCCTGCGCGGCCGTCTTCATCGTGCTGGCGCGGCCCGACCGGCGCTCGCTCGCCGTCGGCGGCGCGGTCGCGCTCGTCGGGCTCGCCGTCCGCGCGTGGGCCTCGGGCCACATCCGCAAGAACGCGAGCCTCGCGGTCTCGGGGCCGTACGCGCACACGCGGAACCCACTCTACCTCGGCAGCTTCATTCTGGGCCTTGGCTTCACGGTCGCGGCCTCTTCCGACTGGCTGCTGCTGCTGCTGCTCGGCGGGCTGTTCGCCGCCCTCTTTTTGGGCATCTACTGGCCGGTGATGCGCGTCGAAGCTGCGACGCTCGCCGAGATTTTCGGCGAGGAATACAGGGCTTACGCCGCGGCCGTCCCGCTCCTCTTCCCGCGCCCGACGCCGTACCGGCCGGGCGGCGACGCGGCCCCGCCCCGTTTCGACCCGTCCCTCTACATGCGCTACCGTGAGTACCGCGCGGCGCTGGGCCTGCTCGTGGCATGGTGCGTGCTTTGGCTGAAGGCGGTTCTGGCTTTCTGACCTGAACAAGCACACGGAAAAAGGAATAAAAGAAGGGTGGACGCTATGCCTCGCAGAATTCTGTCCAAAATCACCGCGACGACGACGGCGGCGCTGCTTTTCGCCGTTGTACTCTCTTCGGTCGTACTGGCTACGGACACGCCCAAAGAGCGTACACCGCCGCGCACCCCGGCCGCGATGCCTTTCGCCCCTTCGGAGGAGTTGGTCTACGAGGGCGAGTTCACGCGCGCCATCCTGCGCGGCATCAACATCGCCGAGCTGCGCTTCAAGGCGCACCGCCCGGCGGCGACCACGCTCGTGGCCGACGGCGGCGGGCAGGCCCCGGCGCCCGCCCCGCTCGTGCTGACGACCGACGTCGTCTCGAAGGGCTTCTTCAGCAAACTCTTCGGCGTCACCTTCAAGTTCCACGCCGAGTCGCAGGTCGAGCCGAACGACTTCTACGCGATGCGCACGACGAAGACGGACGAGCAGGGCAAGCGCGTGAGGACGAGCGAGGCGGTCTTCGACACGGAGGCCGGCAAGGTCGAGTACACCGAGCGCGACCCGAACAACACGGAGCAGGCGCCGCGCGTCATCACGGCCGCGCTCTCCGGGCCGACGCAGGACATCGTCTCCGCCATCTACTTCCTCCGCACGCAGGCGCTCACGCCGGGGCAGACCTTCAACATCGCCATCAGCGACTCGGGGCGCGTCTACCAGGTGCCGGCGACCGTCGTCGCCGAGAAGAAGAAGATGAAGAGCGTGCTCGGCAAGGTCGAGGTCGTCCGCGTGGACGTCGAGGTCTTCGGGCCGGGCCGCCCCGTCGAGGAGGGCAAGGGCAAGATGTCGATCTGGGTGACGAGCGACGAGCGCCACGTCCCCGTCAAGGCCCGCCTCTCGCACTCCATGGGGCAGCTCGACCTCAACCTCAAGAGCATCCAGCGCGAGGAGCCGCTGGTCGCGCAGCGCTAGGAAGGTAATTTCAGTCGGGGCCGACACGGGCGGGGGCGCAGGCGGCGCCCCCGCCCTTTCTCTTGCCCGGCCCGAATTTGACTCTCGCCGGTTTCGTGATAGCTTAAATCCGACTTCCCCATCAGGCGACGGAGCAGCCCTTTTCGATGACGACCGCGCTGGTCATTCACGGCCACTTCTACCAGCCGCCGCGCGAGAACCCGTGGACGGGACTGGTCGAGCGCGAGCCGGGGGCGGCGCCCTTCCACGACTGGAACGAGCGCATCCACGCCGAGTGCTACCGCCCCAACGCCTTCTCCCGCATCGGCGACGCCCACGGCCGCGTCGAGCGCGTCGTCAACAACTACGCGCGCCTCAGCTTCGACTTCGGCCCGACGCTCCTCAACTGGCTCGAACGCTCCCACCCCGAGACGCACCGCCGCATCGTCGAGGCCGACCGCGAGAGCGCGCGCCTGCGCGGCGGGCACGGCAACGCCGTCGCGCAAGGGTACCACCACGCCATCCTCCCGCTCTGCAACGAGCGCGACCGGCGCACGCAGATACGCTGGGGGCTCGCCGACTTCCGCCGCCGCTTCAGCAGGGAGGCCGAGTCGCTCTGGCTCCCCGAGACGGCCTGCGACGAGGCGACGCTCGAAGCCCTGATCGAGGAGGGGCTGCGCTACGTCATCCTCTCGCCCTTCCAGGCCGGCGCCGTGCGCGCCGCCGGCTCCGAAGAGTGGCTGGCCGTCCCCGAAGGCGCGGTCGAGACCGGCGTCCCCTACAGGTTCACGCACCGCGACGGCTCGGGGCGCTCGCTCGCCGTCTTCTTCTACGACGGGCGGGTGGCGCGCGCCGTCGCCTTCGAGGGGCTGCTCACGTCGAGCCAGGGGCTCGTCGCGGCCTGCGCGCGCGCGGCGCGGGGCGGCGCGGCGCTCGTCGGCGTCGCCACCGACGGCGAATCCTACGGCCACCACTTCCGCTTCGGCGACCGCTGCATCGCCTACGCGCTCGAAGTCGAGGCCGAGCGGCAGGGCCTGCGCGTGACCAACTACGGCGAGTTCCTCGACACGCACGAGCCCGAGCACGAGGTGCGGCTGAAGTCGGGGCCGGGCGGCGAGGGCACGGCCTGGAGCTGCTCGCACGGGCTCGGGCGCTGGACGCGCGACTGCGGCTGCAACGCCTCGGCGCCCGAGGGCTGGAGCCAGCGCTGGCGCGCGCCGCTGCGCGCGGCCTTCGACCTCCTGCGCGACGACCTCGCGCCGAAGTTCGAGGGGGAGGCGGGCCGGCTCCTGCGCGACCCGTGGGGCGCGCGCGACGAGTACGTCGAGCTGCTCGGCCCGGGCGGCGCCGCGCGGCGCGAGGAGTTTCTGCTGAGGCACGCCGCCCGCCCGCTCTCCGACGACGAGAAGGTTCGCGCCCTGACCCTCCTCGAAGCGCAGCGCGCGGCGCTGACGATGTACACGAGCTGCGGCTGGTTCTTCAACGACGTTTCCGGCATCGAGGCGGCGCAGACCCTGCGCTACGCCGGCCGCGTGCTGGAGACGATGGAGGCGCTCGGGCTGGCGCCGCCGCGCGCGGACTTCCTCGACACGCTCTCGGCGGCGCGGAGCAATCTCCCCGAGCGCGGGAGCGGCGCCGACGTCTTCCTCCGCGCCGTCGAGCACTCGCGCGTCACGCCGCAGCGCGTGGCCGCGCACGTCGCCATCTGCAACCTCGTCGAGCACGGCGAGGGCGGCGCGGAGTGCGAGTCGGCCGGCTACGTCTGCCGCCGGACGGACTTCCGCAAGCAGAGGCACGGGCGCGTCACGCTCGAAACGCTCTGCCTCGCGCTCGAAGAGGAGGCGACGGGGCGCCGCCACGAGTTCGCGGTCGCCGCGATGCACTTCGGGGAGGTGGACTACTACTGCGCGCTGCGCCCCTTCGAGGGGGCGCGCGAGTTCGAGGGGGCGGCGGCGAGGCTCTGGGCGCAACTGCGCGCGGCCTCGCTCCCCGTCCTCCTGCGGACGGCGCAGGCCGAGTTCGGCCCCGGCGAGTTCGGGCTCGAAGCGCTGCTGCCGCAGGGGCAGGGCCGCCTCTCGCGCAGCGTCTTCGGCAAGCTCGTCGCGCGCTTCATGGACGAGTACGAGCACCTTTACGAGAAGAACCGCCGCGTCGTCGAGCGCTTGCAGGAGATAGGTTTCCACCCGCCGCGCGAGCTGCGGCTGGCGGCCGAGCTGACGGTCGGCCACCGCCTCGAGCGCGAGCTGCGCGGGCAGCGCGAGGGCGAGGGCGACTACGGCGCGGCGGCCGAGCTGGCGCGCGACGCGGCGCGCTACGGCTACCGCATCGACCGCCCTTCCGTCACGCGCGTCTTCGAGGAGACGGTGACCGAGGCCGCACGGCTCCTCGTCTCGCGCCCCGGGCCGGAGAATTTGCGCTCGGCGCACGCGCTCATCGCGCTCGGGCGCGAGCTGGGGCTCGAAGCCAACCTCGAACGCGGGCAGGAGCTACTCTACGAGGCGGCGCAGTCGGGGGCGCCGCTCTCGGCCGAGGCGCGCGAGTTCGCCCTCGCGCTCGGGCTCGCGCCCGCGGCGCTCGAACCGTCGGGGCCGGCGGTCTTCGTCAACGGTTAGAAGGGGGAAGCACAGATGTCGAACCAGCCCGGACAGGCGGGCGCCTACCCGAACGTGTCGCGCGCCGCGCTGGAGCGCCTGCTCGCGCTCGAATCGCCCGACCCGCACGCCCTCCTCGGCGCGCACCCGACGCCCTCGGGCGTCGTCGTGCGCGCCTTCCGCCCCGGCGCCGAGCGCGTCGAGCTGCTCGTCGAGGGCGAGGCGCCGCGCGAGATGGCGCGGACGCACGGGGCGGGCTTCTTCGAGCTGCTGCTCGAAGGGCGCGAGGGCTTGTTCCCCTACCGCCTGCGCTCGCTCTACCCCGGCGGCGGCGACTTCACGCACCGCGACCCCTACGCCTTCCTGCCCACGCTCGGCTCCTTCGACGAGCACCTCTTCGGCGAGGGGCGCCACTGGCGCCTCTACGATAAGCTCGGCGCGCAGCCGCGCGACCTGGGCGGCGTGCGCGGCGTCTCGTTCGCCGTGTGGGCGCCGAACGCCGACGGCGTGAGCGTCGTCGGCGACTTCAACAACTGGGACGGCCGCCTCCACCAGATGCGCCGGCTCGGCGCCTCGGGCATCTGGGAGATTTTCGTCCCCGACCTCGGCCCCGGCGCGCTCTACAAGTACGAGATACACCGCCGCGGCGGCCTCCCCTTCCTCAAGGCCGACCCCTACGCGCTCTTCGCCGAGGTGCCGCCCGCCACCTCCTCCATCGTCTTCCGCCCGAGCTACCAGTTCACAGACCACGAGTGGATGGAGCGCCGCGCGCGCGAAGACCACCTGCGGCGCCCGCTCAGCATCTACGAGGTGCACCTCGGCTCGTGGCGGCGCATCCCCGAGGAGGGCGACCGCTCGCTGACCTACCGCGAGACGGCGCCCGCGCTCGCCGACTAC